>JAGAKI010000048.1 GCA_017625695.1 Clostridia bacterium
TAACTATAAAATACGATAATAAAATAATTATCATTTTAATAATTTCAATATTCGTAAAGAGTTCATAGAAATATGGGCTCTTTTATATTTTACACAGTATTTATACACAGCATTATTTAAAACACAAAATTTTGATATATTTTCTACACAGTATTATACACAATACTCAAACAAAAAGAACACCCCGAAAGGTGTCCTTTTCAAAATTCTTATAATACTAATTTTTTCACAAAAAGCCTTATTTTATGCGGTTTTAAGCATTAACCGAAGTATCTTTTGAGTAAGCCTTCAAAGCCCTTTCCGTGCCGAGCTTCGTCTCTTGCCATTTCGTGAACGGTATCATGGATTGCATCCAGACCGTTTTTCTTAGCACAGCTTGCTAAGTCAAATTTACCTTTGGTTGCACCGTATTCACAGTCAACTCTCCATTTTAAGTTATCTTTGGTGGTAGCTTTCATATTGGGTTCTAAGTCTTCTCCTAAGAGTTCTGCAAATTTTGCAGCGTGTTCTGCTTCTTCATAAGCTGCTTTTTCCCAATACAGACCGATTTCAGGATAGCCTTCTCTGTGAGCGATTCTTGCCATACACAGATACATACCAACTTCAGCACATTCACCGTTGAAGTTTGCCATCAGCTGTTCAAAGATATATTTTTTGTCTTCTTCGGAAATGTCAGGATTGTTTTTAACGGTTTTCGCATATACGCCGTATTCGTGTTCAGCTGCCAAAGGAGCGTCTGCTTCCATAATATTGAATTTTTCAGCGGGAACTTTACATACGGGGCAGTTAGCGGGTGCGGTTTCGCCTTCGTGAACATAACCACAAACAGAACATACAAATTTTTTCATAATTTTTTTCCTCCTATAAGCCTCATTGGCATTTTTCTGATATTTTAGATTCGTGCGGTTTGCACTTCTTTTTTTTACATTTTCTAAAAGAATGGGAGAGTGTTACGCTTCCTTTTCACAATCGTGACAGACACCGTAAAAATAGACAGTGAAGGTTTCAATGGACCCAATTGGTTCCACTTGTTGTGTGTCGATTTCTTCCTTACCGCAATCAAAGATTCTGCCGCATTTCTTACAGATAAAATGATTGTGAGGGGAACAGTTACCGTCATAGTGATCGGATTCTGTCTGAAGTCCCATTTTTTCAATCACCTGATCCTCTGATAGCTGTGCAAGATTCCGGTATACGGTGCTGCGGCTTAAATCAGGTTGCTGTTTTTTTAATTCCTGATAGACACATTCCGCATCGGGGTGATGGGTGGAGTGCTTCAGATAATCTAAAATGGCAGCTTTTTGTTTGGTCATTCGACGGGGAGTAGTTGCCATATTCATCACCTCATTTTCTCTTATTAGGAATTGTTATTAATAAGATAACATATTTTTTTGTAATTGTCAATACTTTTTTGAAAAATTTTATTATTTTTTTTGAAATAAGAAAAATCGGATTCAATCTGTCACAATTTGTTGGACGAAGCAAATGTAAAGAAGTTCGCAAAAAAGAAATTTTCATAAAATTCGCATTTTAGCTTGACCGATGACAATATAATATTGTATAATAATTATATTATCAACTATGAAAAAGATTTCCCGAACATCAGAAAGGAAGGGTCCGATTTGACCGAAAAAAATAAAAACTTTGTCATCGGCGCATTCATTATTGCTGTTTCTCATATTTTGGTGAAGGTGATTGGAGCACTTTATAAAATTCCTTTGGATACTTTTATTTTAAAAACTGAAGGAATGGGGATTTATAATTCTTCTTATACCATTTATAACTGGTTGTTTGTGGTGTCTACTGCCGGACTTCCTGTTGCTATTTCCAAAATGGTTGCGGAGTCACGTGCGAAAGGGAACTACGACGAAGCAAGAAAAATTTTCAGAATTTCTCAGTGGCTTTTATTTTTCGTAGGATTGGTTGCTGCAGGACTGATGTTCTTCCTTGCACATCAGTTTTCTTATGTGATCAGCGCCCCCAGTTCCTATCTTACGATGCGATGCATGGCGCCCAGCTTATTGTTTGTGTCGTTATCCAGCAGTTACCGAGGCTTTTATCAGGGACAGCAGAATATGCTTCCCACAGCTATTTCTGAGGTGATTGAAGCATCTTCTAAGTTGATTTTAGGGTTAAGTCTTGCCTATTTTGCAATGCAATTCTATGGTAAAGTACATATTGCGTCTGCCGGTGCGATTACCGGTGTTACCATTGGTACTGTTTTAAGCTTTTTATATTTATTTGGCTATAATGCAGTGAATATCCGTAAATTTCCGAAAGGTAATTTTGAGAAAACGCTGCCCCGCGGCAGAACTGTTCTGATTCGTCTGATTAAAATCGCCATTCCGGTTACCATCGGTGTATCAGTTTTTACGTTAACTTCTGTCATTGATACAGCCATGGTTATGAATCAGCTGGAAGGCTTAGGTTATGAAGAAGCGCAACGTCTTTCTATGTTTGGCTACTTAAACCGTGCCATTGCACTGTTTAATTTGCCGCCTACCATTATTGCTGCGATTGCGGTTTCTATTGTACCGACCATTGCAGCAGCGTTGGCTTTAAACAATAATAATACTGCCATCCGTAACGCAAAATCTGCACTTCGGATTACCATTTTATTTGCAGTTCCCTGTGCGGCAGGCATTTCTGCATTGGCAAAACCGATTTTACAGCTGTTATATCACGACGGAAACTATTCTTTTTTGTTAAACGTAATGGGAATTGCCGTGGTTTTTGTAACTATGGTACAGGTATGTAATGCGATTCTGCAAGCGTGTGGACACGTTTGGTTGCCGGTTAAAAATATGCTGATTGGCGGCATTGTGAAAATCGTTGTCAATCTGCTTCTGGTATCCCGACCGGAATGGAACATTAACGGTGCACCCATTGGTACCTTACTGTGCTATTTTACCGTAATGTCTTTAAATATTTACGATTTGAAACGAATCACCGGTATGAAATTTGAAATTATGAGTTTTGTGATAAAACCGGTAATTTCTGCTCTTGCTACAGCTGCAGGTGCTATTTTGTGCTATCAACTGATTTCTCAGTATGTTTCCAGCGTGGTAGTTGGGGTAGCGGTTTCTATCGTATCCGGAGGTTTGTTCTACTTCCTTTGTTTGTTCTTTGTAAAAGGGTTGGAAAGAGACGACATTCTCTTATTACCAAAAGGTGAAAAAATTGAAAGAATCTTAAAGAAATTCCATTTGCTCTAACATATCAAAAACCTGTTTCATATCAACGATAGGGAACAGGTTTTTTCATTTTCTCTTGACAAGAAAGAAAAAATATGGTAGGATGTTTTTAAGGAGTTTGATTGCAAGCCCGTTTCGGACGTTTGCCCAGGAGACTTTACAGTCACAGACATCTTTGGTTTTTGCAACAGTCAGCATTGCGTCTCGGGAGATTGTTGGTTTATTTGGCAACTTGCTTGACTCCTTGTTTCTGTTATCTTTGTCTGTGAAAAGTTGTTATGAAAAATAACAACTTTTTTTTGTTTTTATATTGACAAACGATTGGTTATATGTTAATCTATATACATAGGAAACCTATGTATATAGATTAACAATGTATGAGGTGATTGTATGAGTATCAACAAAGAATTGTTGAAAGGAAGCACATCAATTTTAGTGTTGTCTTTGTTATCCGGAGAAGATATGTATGGGTATCAGATAACACAGGTATTAAAAAAAGAAACTGATGGAGTATTTGAAATGAAAGAGGGGACACTATACCCTTTATTACACGGTCTGGAAAATGAGAATGCCATTGAGTCCTATTGGAAAGATGCTGATAACGGAAAAAAACGAAAATATTATCATATTACCCAATATGGAACTCAGCTGTTAAAAGAAAAAAAGGCAGAATGGCAAACATATTCCCGTGCAGTCAATACGGTGATTGGAGGTGTCTGCTATGAATAAAAAGGTAGAAGTATTTTTGCAATCAGTATGTCAGGAAATTCGTTATAAAAAAATTCATCCGGAAATCCGTGAAGAGCTGAAACTTCATATCGACGATTTAACGGACGAATATCTATGTCAGGGATATTCTAAGCAGGAAGCAATTTCAAGGGCAGTTCTTGCTATGGGAAATGCCCAGGAGCTTGGGAAAAATTTAAATAAACAGCATAAGCCACAACTGGGATGGGGAATCCTGCTTCTGATGATTGCAGCTTCGGTATTTGGAATTTTATTGATGTGTATTCCTCAGTATCCCGGACGACAGGGTGGCACAATAGAACATATGTTATTTTTTATGGCACTGAGTGTTCCGGTGCTGTTTGCTACTTATTTTTACGATTATACAAAACTGAAAAAATATCCTTGGTTCTTTTATTTTACCGGAATTTTGTTGGTAGTTGCCTGTAGCGTAATCGGAAAATCGGTTAATGGAATCAAAAGTTACTTGATGCTTGGGCGACTGAGTGTGTATGTGCCGGGATTATTAACAGTGATATTTATGATTTCTTTCTGCGGTTTTACAGAACGATTTCGTAATCAGGGAGTATGGGGAATTTGTAAACTGATCGGACTTTCGTTTGTTTCGTTATTAGGATTTTTAACATTCCCGTGTCTTAGCTACGCATTTTTCCTGGGAATTGCTTATGTGATTGTGTTATTGAAAACAGTTTATACCGGGTATTATTCTGTTAACGGGAAAAAGAATTTTTATCTTTTACTCATTGGCTTTATTATATTTGGAATTCTCGCCGTAGTAGTTTCATTTATGGTATCCCCGCATCGTATGCAGAGATTATTGCTATTTCTTGATAAAGGTGCTTCAGATGCCCTAAATAGCGGCTGGCTATATGCTGTTTCCAATAAGATTCTTTCAACTTCCCGATGGATTGGTCACGCACTTCCCATCCCGGAAGGAGATATCGGATGGATTATGCCTGATTTAACGGAAGATTTTGCGTTGTTAAATATTATTGGAAATTATGGTTGGGCATATGGTGTTGTTGTAATTCTGATTGCAGCTACACTAATTTTTCGGATGTTTGTTGTGAGTTTTCGTGTGAAATATTCGTTTGGTAAAACGTTATCTTTGGGGTGCTGTATCTTACTTAGCGTGCAATTTATTTGCAGTATTTTGATGAATTTGGGATATTTTCCGATTATAAAAGTTACATTACCTTTTATTTCCTACGGTGGTAGTATGTATTTGATCAACGTGTTTCTTGTTGGATTGATTCTTTCGGTTTGGCGTCGGAATCGACTTTTATCATCGGATCATAAGCCTACGGATGAATCTAAACCGAAACGGAAGCGAATTACATTCGAGAATCACAAATTAGTGATTGATTTCGGAATAAAAGTTCTTCCTATGATAATGATGTCTGTTCTTACGATAATGGTAATCATTTTTGCAGATAATTTGCCGGGAAATAATGCAGAGGAGAAACCTGCATCTGCTGCTTTGTTTTGGTATGAACAGGAATCTGCTGATTGTAAATTTTATGCTCCAATTGATGGCGTTGTCAGAGAATGTAGTAGAGAAGAATATGAGAAATATGGTGTTTTGCAGTCGAATTGAATAAGTGACAAACGTGACATAAGGGTAGAAAAAAGGATGTGTTGTCAAAACACATCCTTTTTTATTCAAAGTATGAAATTGTTTCAAAAATTAGCCTAAGAGTGCTTCTTTTCTGGAAAGGTTTACACGACCCTGTCTGTCAATTTCGATGATTTTAACCATAATTTCATCGCCTTCGGTAACAACGTCTTCTACCTTTTCTACACGTTTGGTATCCAACTGAGAAATGTGAACCAGACCTTCTTTACCGGGCAGATATTCTACAAATGCACCGAATGCCATCAGTTTGGTAACTTTACCCTGGTATACAGCACCCACTTCGGGTTCTGCTACAATACCTTCCACAATTGCCAGAGCTTTTTTTGCAGCATCTGCATCGATAGCACAGATGAATACGGAACCGTCATCTTCAATATCGATTTTTGCTCCGGTATCTGCAACGATTTTCTGAATTACTTTACCGCCAGCACCAATAACCTCACGGATTTTATCCACAGGAACTTTGGTGGAGAACATTTTGGGAGCATATTTCGCAACTTCTTCTCTGGGAGCGGGAATTGCTTTTAACATTACGTTATCTAAGATGTGGATTCTTGCTTTTCTGGTCATTTCAAATGCTTCTTCAATGATGTCGTAAGTTAAACCGTCCACTTTGATGTCAACCTGGATTGCGGTGATACCTTTATGAGTACCGCCAACTTTAAAGTCCATGTCGCCGAAGAAGTCTTCAATACCCTGGATATCCAAAAATACTTTGCGACCGCCTTCGTAGGTTACCAAACCGGTAGAAATACCGGCAACGGGTGCTTTAATCGGAACACCGGCATCCATTAATGCCAGGGTAGAACCACAGATACTTCCCTGAGAGGTAGAACCGTTGGAGCTTAATACTTCAGAAACCAGACGGAAAGAGTAGGGGAATTCTTCCACGGAGGGGATTACGGGAGCCAATGCTCTCTCAGCCAATGCACCGTGACCGATTTCACGACGTCCGGGACCTCTGGAGGGACGAGCGTCACCAACCGAGTAGGAGGGGAAGTTATATTGATGCATATAACGTTTGGTGTCTTCTTCGTCGATACCGTCTAAGAACTGAGCTTCGTTTACCGCACCTAAAGTTGCAATGGTCATAACCTGAGTCTGACCTCTGGTGAACAGACCGGAACCATGTACTCTGGGCAGTAAGCCAACTTCTGCAGATAAGGGACGAATTTCATCCATTCTTCTTCCGTCAACACGTTTGCCTTCTACTAACCAGTTACGAACGATCTGTTTTTGCAGTTTGTATAAGCATTCGCCCAATACTGCGGGATCGATTTCCTCCTGGAAGTGTTCGGTAACTTCTTTGCATACTGCGTCAACGCCACCTTCTCTGACTTCTTTCTGGTCGGAAATGATAGCTTCTTTGATTTTGTCTTCCGCATATGCTCGAACAGTTTCAAAAATGTCTTTATCTAATTCAAAAGACTGATAAGCGAATTTTTCTTTACCGATTTCTTTTGCGATTTCGTTGATGAATTCGCACATTTTTTTGATTTCAACGTGACCTAATTTGATGGCATCCAGCATGGTTTTTTCATCAACCTGGTTAGCGCCTGCTTCAATCATAACGATTTTTTCCAAGGAGCCTGCTACGGTTAAATCTAAGTCGGATGCTGCTCTCTGTTCGGAGTTAGGACAAACAATCAGTTCACCGTCAACCAGACCAACGCCAACAGATGCAATAGGACCGTTAAAGGGAATATCGGAAATTGCCAGAGAAATAGCAGTACCCAAGAACGCTGCAATTTCAGGCTGGTTATCCTGTTCTACGGATAATACAGTTGCTACAACAACAACGTCGTTTCTTAAATCTTTGGGGAATAAAGGACGGATAGGTCTGTCGATAGCACGGGATGCTAAGATTGCTTTTTCAGTAGGTTTTCCTTCTCTTTTTAAGAATCCGCCGGGAATTTTACCTACAGAGTACAGTTTTTCTTCATAGTCAACAGACAGAGGGAAAAAGTCAATCCCTTCTCTGGGCTGTTTGGAAGCGGTGATGTTAACCATAACAACGGTTTCACCCCAACGAACCAGACAAGATCCGTTTGCTAATTGAGCCATTTTACCGGTTTCAACCACTAAAGGTCTGCCAGCGAAAGTAGTTTCAAAAGTTCTGAACATAATGAAAAATCTCCTTTTCTTTTTTGTTATAAGAAAGGGTAGCCATGGCTTTAGCACTTGAAAAGAGTTTGTTTAAATTCTCGGAATTCTACAGTTTTTTTGTATATGTTTCTCAAACAAAACCTTTTCAATTGCTATAACCTCAGCTTGTCCTCTCTTGTTTTATAATAATTCTTTTGTTTTTCTGAATGAAAAACGGCAAGCTGACAAAATTTATCAGCTTGCCGCTTGTTTTTTAGAATGACTTTAAAAGTAATTCCGGCAAGTTGAACATTACCGAGAAAATTACTTTCTTAAACCTAATTTTTCGATGATTGCTCTGTAACGGTTGATGTCTTTTTTCATCAGGTATGCAAGCAAGCCTTTTCTTTTACCAACCATTTTTAAAAGACCGCGTCTGGAATGATGGTCTTTGTGGTTTAATTTTAAGTGTTCGTTCAAGTGATTGATTCTTTCAGTCAGAAGAGCAATCTGAACTTCCGGAGAACCGGTGTCGGTTTCGTGGTTTTTGTAAGTGCTGATTAAATTTTGTTTCACTTCTTTTAACATGGTGAAATCTCCTTTTCTTAGCCAGCTTTGTGGCATTTTTTATTTACTTGTTCCCGAGCAATGGGCCAAGGATGTGCCAAATTTCTTGGCGTTTTCCCGAAAACTCAGATAACAGCCTAGCTATTATAACATATATATTTCCATTTGTAAAGAGTTTTTTATGAAAAAATTCAAGTTTTTTTGTGAAAAAGAAGATTCCGCCGAATAAGTATTTTTTGGAAGTTTGATGCTTTAATATAAGCTTCTGTTGCCTTTTTGTGTGTAGCGATTTGACGAATACAAAAGTTG
The DNA here is from genome assembly GCA_017625695.1 of Clostridia bacterium. Classification (GTDB taxonomy): domain Bacteria; phylum Bacillota; class Clostridia; order UMGS1840; family UMGS1840; genus SIG452. The sequence goes on from JAGAKI010000048.1 coordinate 8,539, forward strand.
CCCGTATAACGGAATCGCAGGCTGTAACCATAAATGATATATAGTAGTTTCACTTGTATCAGTGAACTCACGTATGAAAGGACTCTTTTTGGAAAAACGGAATGCTTTAACAGCCATTGCTTTCATAGCCAAATATACATTCATAAATGATTTGAGATACTTCTTCAATTGTCTTTTGACAGTCATCTTTTAACCATTCTTTTACAATAGCAGTGATTCCGTTAAGATAAAACAGCATAGCATATTGCCTGTCAGCAATGGGATAATTGTATCTCTCTAAAATCGGATTGAATATATTTTGATAAAGTCTTTGAAATATTTCATCAAAACCAAAGGAAACAGAATGTAATAAAACGGTAGAAAAAACTCTTTTATTCTCCTTAATATAGGTTAAATACGGTAGCAAATATTCATTGGATATAAAATTCAACTCATCGAGGGAACTATCCTGAAATTTATTAGTTATACTTTTCGCGTCAACACTAAAATATGAGCTGAAATCATCAAGCAAGAATCTTACGGTTTCATCCAGCAAATTGATTGTGTTTTCATAATGCAGATAGAATGTAGATCGATTGACACCTGCTTTCTTACATATTTCACTAACGGTTATATATTCAAAAGATTTTTCTTCAAGGAGGGATATCAGTGCTTTGTCCATCTTTTTAGCAGTATTAAAATATTTGCTTTCTGATTTATTCAACGCAATCCCTCCTTGTTATTTATTTTTCTTCACTGATTTCACGGGCAAGTTCAACAATGTCAAAAGCATATTTAGCTTTGTCTCTTTTAAGCATCCTTTTATAAATCGGATAGTTAATTCCGCAAAGAATAAATCCTATAATTCCTACAATAATTCCTGTAACCATTGCAACAATTCCGCTGCCAATCACCTGTATGGCCAGACTCATACCTGTACCTACTATCAGGGATGATATAATACCGAAGGTGTAAGTAAATATCGTTGCCGGCAGTTTTGCTTTTTTGTCCAGCTTTTTTAAGGCAACTATTTTTGAGTTGTTCTTTGGCGCATAGTCTTTTGCGATTGCCTCTGCTAAAATTTTGTCTGTGTTCATTTTTGAATCCTCCTGTTCGATTTATACTTTCAGTATAAACAAATGTGGTATCAAATTGAACAACATCATTTTTAGTTTTTGTTGTTTTAAAAAATATATTATCATATGATGGTTTTCAACTGTGGCGCGAACATCATTGAAAAAGTCAATACCATTGAAAAAAGCACCTGCTTTCGCAAGTGCTTTTTTCTGGTGGGAACAATAGGGCTCGAACCTATGACCCTCTGCTTGTAAGGCAGATGCTCTCCCAGCTGAGCTATGCTCCCGTATGGTAGCGGTAGACGGACTTGAACCATCGACACTGCGGGTATGAACCGCATGCTCTAGCCAACTGAGCTATACCGCCACAAAGTGGAATTGGCTTTTCTATCGCCAACGGATGATATTATAGCAAAGGACAAGGAAATTGTCAAGCGTTTTTTTGAAAAATTTGAATTTTTTTGAAATTTTTTTGAATGTCTTGCATAACGATAGAAAAAAACTGAAAACCACCGTTGCACTTCGACTGAAAGAACGGTGGTTTCGGAGTTATTGTTTTTTTAGTTTGGCAAGCATTTGTTGTTCCGGTTGAGAGGCTTTTAAATAGCGAATACAAACTTCGGTATAGGGAATAGTGTTTCCTAAAGTAATTTGTTTCATAGCGGAAACGCCCACGGAGGATGCTTTCTGAAGCATCAGGTGCGGGGGAGCAAATACAGCTTTTTTAGGGAGTGCTTTTCGGATGATATCCCGATAATTTTCGGCTCCATCTCCTAAAAACATCACTTTTCCCCGCTTGCTTTTCAGAAATTCAAATAATTCTGTTAAGCTAAGAGGGGTATCTTCTAAAATTTTTACTCCGTTATGATATACCGTTGTGTAAACTTCCTGACGTCTGGCATCCAGCATCGGACAAACATAGCCGGAAAAGTCTGGAATGTTTTCTGCCAATGCATCCAATGTAGAGATTTCAACCAATGGTTTGTTGTGTGCGTGTGCCAGACCTTTTACGGTAGCAACACCAATCCGAAGGCCGGTAAAAGAACCGGGACCGTTGGTTACTGCAAAATAATCAATTTCGGAAATATCTCTGCCTGTCATATTGAGTAAGGTTTCCAATAAAGGTAAAAATCCTTCTGAATGTGTTAATCCGATATTCTGAGTATATTCCGCAATCAATGTTTCGTTTTCAAATAAAGCAACGGTTGCGGTTTTGGCAGAGGTATCTGCTGCCAGAAGTTTATAGGTTTTCAATGGTGATAATCCTCTCGTTTTCTGTTTCGGTATGCTGAATCTGAATCCGTATCAGAGGATAGGATTCCAAAATGGCGTATGCAATCTGAGGCCATTCAATTAAGTTTATTTTTCCGGATTCCAGATATTCTGTAAATCCCATATCATACAGTTCGTCTTCCGAACCGATGCGGTACAAATCAAAATGATTGATAGGAGGTGTGGTAGGGTATTCATTTACCAGCGTAAAGGTGGGGCTGCACCCCCCCGAGGGGAACCCAAGACCGGATAGAATTCCATTCACAAAACAAGTCTTTCCGGCACCCAAATCGCCTTCCAATAAAATCAGTTCATTTCCTTTCAGCGTTGTTGCGAATTCTTTTGCAAAGCGGGTTGTTTCTTCGTAAGAACGGGATATAAATTCCATTGGAATTGGCACCTCCTTTGGTATTGTCTGCCTATCTTTTTTTGTTTTTTCTGATAAGGCAAAACATAATGAATCCAATTGCTGCCAACAGTATCAGAATTGGTAATACAACGGATAAAACCGGATTTTTATCTGATAAAAAGAAGAATATGAAATCGTTGGTTTCTTCGGGAAGATACTGGTATTTCATGTCGAACATTTCCTCTTCTTATTGGAATCATTAAAACAATCCGGTGATATTTCCGTTTTCATCCACATCAATTTTTTCATAGGCAGGTGCTTTGGGGAGACCGGGCATCGTCATAATTTTACCGGTCAGTACAACGATGAATCCTGCGCCTGCAGAGAGACGAACTTCGGAAACGGTTAAATCAAAATCAGAGGGAGCACCCAGCTGTGTGGGGTCATCAGAGAAAGAGTATTGGGTTTTCGCCATACAAACAGGGAGATCACCATATCCGGTTGCTTTAAGTGCTGCAATGGCTTTTTCTGCTTGTTTGGTAATGATGATATCCTTTGCACCGTAAATTTCTTTTGCCACGGTTCTGATTTTATCTTCTACTGATAAATCCAAATCATAAATGGGGTGGAATTGTGATTCACCTTCACAGGTTTCAATGATGGCGTTTGCTAAATCAATACCGCCGTCGCCACCTTTTGCAAAGACTTCGCTGCGGATACATTTGGTATTATATTTTTGGCAGCATTCTTCAATCACCGAGAATTCTGCATCGGTATCAGTATCAAAAGAGTTGATGGCAACAATGGTTTTTAAACCGAATTTTTTCATGTTGGCAATGTGTCGTTCCAGATTCACAACGCCTTTTTCAACAGCGGCAACATTTTCGGCTTTTAAATCTTCTTTTTTCACGCCGCCGTTATATTTTAACGCTCTTACGGTAGCAACGATTACCACACAATCCGGTTTCAATCCTGCTTTTCTGCATTTGATATCCAAGAATTTTTCGGCACCCAAGTCTGCTCCGAACCCTGCTTCAGTAATGGTGTAATCAGCCGTTTTTAACGCCAGTTTGGTGGCAATCAAACTGTTACAACCGTGTGCGATGTTAGCAAACGGTCCGCCGTGAATCAAACAGGGGGAATTTTCCAGGGTTTGCACCAGGTTGGGTTTGATTGCATCCTTTAACAGAGCAGTCAATGCACCTTCTACATGTAAATCTTTAACTTTGACCGGTTGATTCTGATAATTATAGCCGATGACAATTTCAGACAGTTTATTTTTTAAATCAGTAATGTCTTCTGCCAAGCAGAAGATTGCCATAATCTCGCTGGCAACCGTAATGGAAAAGCCGTCTTCTCTGGGGACTCCGTCTACTTCGCCGCCTAATCCGATCACAGTATTACGTAGTGCACGGTCGTTCATATCAACCACACGTTTGATTAAAATACGTTTGGGATGAATTCCCAGTGCATTGCCCTGATGTAAGTGATTATCAACAGCGGCACAGAGTAAGTTGTTTGCAGCACCAATGGCATGAAAATCTCCGGTGAAATGAAGATTGATATCCTCCATAGGCACTACCTGAGAATATCCGCCCCCTGCAGCACCGCCTTTTACACCGAATACAGGACCTAAAGAGGGTTCCCTCAGAGCAATGATAGCATTCTTTCCTAATTTCTGAAATGCTTGTCCCACACCGACAGTTGTAGTGGTTTTTCCTTCACCGGCAGGAGTAGGGTTGATGGCAGTCACCAAAATCAGCTTACCATCTTTGTTTGTTTTTTGTTTTTCAATATAATCAAAGGAAATCTTTGCTTTGTATTTTCCGTAACATTCCAGCGCTTCTTCTGGAATTCCGATTTGCTTTGCAATTTCGGTAATAGGTTTCATTGTGGCTTTCTGTGCAATTTCGATGTCTGTTAACATGATAATACACCTTCCTTTTTTATATTTATTACGGGACGAAGATGACCGACTGTTAACAGAGTCACGTTCATGGTTGTAAGTCATTTCGGACATATATCCCATAACAAAATAATTGTACCATTAAAGCTCGGATTTTGTCAATATATTTTGTAAAATATATTTATTATAAATTGTATATTATTCAGGAAAATTTTTTTGTGTTTTATAATCGGGCAACATTTCCTGGTTTTAGTATTGCTTTTTTCGTCTTTCTTTGCTATAATTATTAAAAAAAGGGGCACAATAATTTCAAAAAAGCCTTGCTTTGAAAAAAGAAGGGATGATATGAAAGCTTTCAAAAGAGTAGGTATTTGTTTTCTGGTAACTGTGTTATTGATGATGGGAGTTGTTGCGGGAGGTACATACTACTACTTAAAAGAATATGGCTACACCATATACGCCTTGCCCAAAGCATTGGCTGTATGCCTGGGATTTAGTGATGGCTATACTATTTATGATATTCCTGAGAGTGAAACAACTGTGTTTATTGGGAAAAGCCGTGGTGATTATAATTGGTTCTTTCAATCGAGAGGTTATGATGAAGTAGAACGATTCGGCACTGTTGCCTACTATAAAAAACAAGACAGCACGAAGGAAGCGTATGACTTCGCAGTTTGGTCGTCAGACGATTGGTGCTGGTTTTTCAGATTGTACCGAATCGGTAAAGGATATAGAATTGAAGATTTTAAATAGATTTTTCTCCTGAACACTGGACATTAGGACCTACTAACGAAACCCCAGTATTTATGCGGGTTTGCGGAGTTGCGGTTCACTTTTTTGCTTTAAAAAAAAGCAAAAAAACAACTCGAATTTCGAAAGGTGGTAGGTATTTATCGTAAATATTGTATGTAAGCGATGAGGTCTCATATGCTTACTAAAAATTAAAAACAAGTATGTTTTTTGGCAGACTATAGATTTCTATAGTCTGCTCTTTTTTTACCTTTGTGCCAGTATAGGAGGGATTATTTTCATGAATTACAAGTTGGATTATTTCTACGGAAAAGAGGCAGATCAATTTACATTTTTCAGAATACCAAAATTACTTTTTACAGATAGCAGGTTTTCAAAGGTATCCATAGAGGCAAAGGTTTTGTATGGGTTGCTGCTTGATAGGATGTCTTTATCAGTTAAGAATGGATGGGTTGATGAAGAGAATCGAGTATATATCTATTTTAAAGTCAGCGATGCAATGGAGTGTATGGATATATGTAAGGAAAAATGTATAAAGCTGTTTGCTGAATTGGATAGTGAGAAGGGATGTGGATTGATTTTCAGAAAGCGACAGGGACTTGGTAAGCCGTCGATTATATATGTCATGAATTTCAATTCCGGTACATATGAAGAAGAAACTCAAAATGACGAGGGAGAAATGGATAGTTTTCAGAGGTCGGTAAAACAGACTTCTGGTGGTCTGGATAGTACAGACTTCAAGAGGTCGGAAAAACAGACTTCTGTGAGGTCGGAATTACCGACTTCAGAAAGTTCGGATGACCTACTTCAAGAAGTCGGTGACGCAGACTCTAATGAAAATAAAATAAATAATAATAAAAATAATTATAATTATTTTAGCGATACTTATCCTATCAAATCTTATCCCGGAAGTACAGCCCCAAGGAATTCAGATGTGATTGATGAGATGCGAGAGCGTGAACGCTATAAAGAACTAATTTGTTTAAATATTGAATACCCTGCACTGGTACAAAATTATAGCAAGGATGCTGCCGATGGTATAGTTGATATAATGGTTGATGCCGTCTGCAGCAAAAGAGATTATCTGGTAGTTAGCTGTGATGAGATTCCTCAAGCAGCAGTCAAAAGTAGAATGCTGAAACTGGATTACAGCCATGTGGAATATGTTCTTGATTGTTTGAAGAACAATACTACAAAAGTACGAAATATTAAAAGCTATTTGCTAACAGCCTTGTATAACTCGTATTCGACTATGGATCATTTTTATACAGCAGAAGTAAATCATGATATGTATGGGAATATATGAAGGGAGATTTAGAAATGAATGATAAAAAAACTGATGGCAAGAAAGTGCCAAGAGAAGAATATTTATATCACAATACAGAAATGCTGCTCAAAAAATATCGTGATGTCGTATGGAGCATAGAGGTTTCTACTATACAGGCCCAGATTAGTTTTGAGCTTGAAATGGATTGTAAACTGGAGGAATTTCTGGAAATGTCATACGCTGCCGGTGTTGATTTATCCGGAACACAGATTCAGGAGCAGATGCGAACATTAGAAAGAAATAAAAAAATGCTTAAAATAATTGAATCAGCCATTGATGTTTTGAGGAAAAGACATACTGATGGCGAGGAATGTTATTGGGTGCTATATTATACATATCTATCTGAAAAGCCGTGCAAAAGTACGGAAGCAATTATCAATTTAGTTTGTCAAAAAACAAGCGGAATGTCTCGGAAAACATATTTCAAAAGAAAAGAAAAAGCCATAGAAGCATTAAGTACAATACTTTGGGGATTTACATCAAAGGAATGTTTGCCTATTCTTAAAGAGTTCATCGGATGAAATGTTGCGTTTAGAAAGTTTAATTCGTATAAGCTTTATAGAAGCACGAAAGGAGGAATCTTTATGAAATTTAAAAGAATATTAACAGTGCTATCTATTATTTTAGTGATGTCGATTGGCTGTACAGCATATGCCAGCGACATACCGAGAGAGTCTATCCCGGAAAATGCTACTGAAGAGAGCGTAGTAATTGTGGAAAGAGTTATAGGTGATATTCTTTCGGAGGTTCAGAATGGATTAGGATATGGTGTAGCGATGCCAAAGGCAAATTTGAGAATTCGCAAGCTCATACTTGCAGGCGAAAGCAGTGGATTCGGTTATGGAATACTTGGACCAATTGCTCAAAATGCAGTGTGGCAATACAGAGATATGTATTTAAGACCGGATTTTTACAGGGCTGCGGAGGAAAAAGTAGCACCTCTTATCCGCGACTTAATTGAATATGTACGAAATGGTGGTAGTTATGAGGACGCAAGAAAGCAAGCATATATTCGTATTCTGCAAAATCAGGACGCAAGTTTTAACCCCGAGGATTGTTATATGACAGACTTTTGTTATTGGGATATCCCGTGGGTGGATACCGCGTACTTTGCAGTGGCACGGAAGTTGCTGCTGAGTGCTTTATAAATGTAGTTTCAGGACGGGAATTGATTCTCTTTTCGAGAAAAATCCCCGTCCTTTTTTAGTTTCCCAATAAATTCCCAACAAATTCCCAGGTTTTTCCCAACAAATTCCCAAGTGAGGGGTATTGAAAGTATACTGAGAACATGTTATAATGGTATCATCAAAATTGTATATCGTCGAAGCGAGAAGCTAAATCAGATAAATTGATTCAGCTTCTTTTTTTATATTTAAGAAAGGTTAGGTGAACATATTTTGTGAGAAAGATATATATGTATAACGGCGGTGAAGGTAAGAACCAAATTTCAGATTTTATTAAACATTCAAATCCTAAAATAAAAAAGAAGTTTGAGTTTATACTTCGCCTTATTGCCGATGAGAACAATCAGTTAAAAGAACCGTATGTGAAGCATTTTTCAATAGAGAAATATAAAAGGCTTTACGAACTCAGATTAAAAGCAGCGGGAACGATGGTTCGCATTATATATTATGAAACGGATAAAAACATCATTCTTCTGCATGCTTTTGTAAAAAAGGATAAAAGAGATACGGAACAAGCCCTGGAATATGCTCTGAAACTTATTGAGAAGCTTGACAGGGAATCGCAGAGTCCATTTGATTATCTTGAGGAGGTGACTGTGAATTGGTAGGCGTATTAACTTTATTTGGAGAGATCGATTTGCAACCGGTACTAAAAAAGGTATTTATGCAAAACGATCTTATTTTTATATCCGAAAACTGTAATACAGGTGTGCAGCTTATGGACAGAGTTAATGAGCATTATCGAGAAAGTGATGTCGTCATCATTGCCGCAGCTGCCATAAATATGGAATCTTTTTCGGATATGGTATCAGAAATCAGGGACCTTGAAAACCGAATGAGAATTGTTCTTATTCTTAATGGAAATCAAGAACAGTATCTTGAAAGCCAGCTTTTGGAGTATGACGAAAAGCGAATAGATGTAATTTATGATGATGACGGCTTTGATACGCAGGACATAGTGGATCTTGTAAAACAGGGGAAACTTTCAAAACATCGGCATAAGGAAACAAAGAAGGATACTTCGGCAATGGAAGTTAAGCCTGTTTCAAAATTTTCTGTAATAGGCAGAAAGGCGATAACAAAGGAAGATGTTCTAAAACCACCGAATAAAGATGCGGTTGAAACGGAAATGTTGGAAGAAACGACAGAAGAAGGTTCTGGAGAAGCAAGTGAAGAATCTGTTCCGGAAAAGAAGAAACCTTCCAAGTTAGAAAGAAAAAATGTGAAAGAATCCTTTTCGCAGCCAACAGGTAAATATATTATCGGTATATTTAATGTTACGCATGGTGCTGGTGCAACAACTGCATGTATAAACCTTGCAAAATATTTTTCTCTGCATGGTTATATTACAAAAGTTGTTGATATGTCAGGCACAGATGCATTATCTTTGGTTGAAATAAAGGATGTTAAAATAGGAATTGGCCCAAGGGAACTTGATTATTTCAAGAGAGAATCTAATGCTTTGATAATGGATTTTGGTACACCTTATGATATAACTCCCAAGGGTGATAATTTCAAGATATCCTATGGTTACTCTCCTGAATATATACGGGAGTTTAATAAGTGTAATCTGAAAATAATCATGGGATTTTCTGATAAATGGAATATAGGTAAGATTAGATTTTTCCTGAACAACGAACAATGGCGTGAGGTTATTGATGATTCATTCATTTTTCTTGTGGCAGGAAACTGTAAAAAACTCAAGTCTGAGTATCCTGATATTAATATAATGAACAGGGATGATGACTATAAAGATGAAATTCTTCAGGTTATTAAGGAGGACGAATAGATATGAAATTTCTTCAGAATAAAATAATAATCGGTGCCGTCTGCATTGTAGTTGCAGGCGTTTTTGCTTTTGGTGTTCTTCCAAGTATGTATAAGGGGAAAGGCGGAACAGAAAAAATTATAAAAGTAAATGCTACTGTTACTGCCGGAACAAAGATTGAGGAGACAATGCTTGTCGAAACAGAAGTGGGAAGCTTTGGACTTCCTGAAAGTGTGGTAAGAAACAAAGATGATATTATCGGGAAATATGCCAGGGCTGAAATAACAGCGGATGATTTGATTGTGAAATCGAAGATATCCGATTTTGCTGCAAATGAAAAGCTTGATGGAATTAAGGCAAATGGACAAAAGTTAATTACGGTAACACTTCCTTCCATTGCGGCGGGTGTAGGAAATCATCTGCAAAGAGGCGATATTATTTCTTTGATATGCTATGTTGGAGATGCTCCTGTTATATATGAGGAACTTAAAAATCTTGAGGTTTACAGTATAGAAAATGATGATGCACAGAATATTGAAGATGCAAATACAGGGGAAGATGAAACAGATAAAATTGCTGCGACCTTAACACTCATTGTGAATGATATTCAGGCGGAAAAGCTTGTAGCGGCAGAATATTCCGGCAAGCTTCACGCAATATTTGAAAAGCGAGGTAATTAGATATGAGCAGTAAAATTATAACTGTATGGGGAGCAACCGGAAGTGGAAAAACATCTATTGCAGCAAATTTGGGAATTGCGATTGCGGACAGAAATCTTATGGTTGGCATTATTTCCTCAAAATTGTATTATGGTGAACTTCAGAGCATATTCGGCAAAAGGCTTGAACATGATAAGGGAATATATAATGCAATA
>JAGAKI010000049.1 GCA_017625695.1 Clostridia bacterium
ATCAAGGGTTAGTCCTACAACACTAAAAAAGAACCTGGCGTTAATTAACGCCAGGCCCAAAAAAATTTTAAATTATCAAAAACCAGCAGATTTATTTGAGCTTGAACTCAAAAAATGTTGCACTTAGTTTGACAAATCATTCTCATAATGAGAACCTCCTTGTTTATAAAAACTAAATTTTAATTTCTGAGTCATTGGTGGGAACTCTGTAAACGATGGCGTCTAAAACTCCCGAATTTTCGATTCCTGACACTATATATAATAGTATATAGAATCCTGTGTTTTTGTGAAAAATTTCACCTGTTCTTTCAAACTTATATAAAAGTCCGAAAACGCGAAAAATACCGCGCGCAACCCCACACACGATAATTTTTTTGGCAAAATCACATTCACCAAGGCTTTTGATTTCCAAAAGCGTGGTATAAATACGACGTGATACGCCACTGTATATACTTTTACACATATAAGAATGATACCACAAAAAAACATTTTTGTCAATGATATACAGAACTTTTTTTACAAAAAAACTCCAAAAAAAGCATTTTTTTGTAGTAGCAAGCGGCACATTTTTCCTGAATATGGAAAAGCCGGTGTTCATTCGCTGCAAAAAAGCTGTAAATCCTATGTACTTCTGTGGTTATTGGGCAAAATTTCGATAAAACCTGTCACTTACCCAATGTAAAAGCATACACTTTTATACTTAGATAGTACCACGGAAAGCGTATTTCGTCAATTACATAAGCATAACGTTTATATTACAATTTCTTAACAAAATTTCCCTGTTTTTTCAATCTGTTTATTCCATACAATACCAGGCAATTTACAATTTTTTTTCTTTATCTCGCCTCTATACCAAACATCGCTGCACCGAATGCCGCTTCCTCGGTGTGGTCGGGAATGGTTAATTCCATCCGGAAAACTTCTTCTATCACCTGTCTTAAAACAGGGTTTTTCCGCACACCGTTTCCTGATGCAACCAGTTTTGTTATCCCATCGTGAGGCATCTTTTGATACAATTGATACAGTTCTTCTGTCATACCTATCAAAAGACCTGCAGCAAAGGCTTCGGGAGTAAAATTCTCTTCTCCGATCTGGCTAATTACACCACGAAGGTTTGGATTTTCACGGGTTCCCGCAAAGGTGGTGGAAATATTCACAATATTTCCCGAGGCGAGACCTTCCTTCGCCAAGGAATTTATCACATCAAAATACGGTTTGTTCTCCAATCCGCATTTTGTGGCAAACCGACGGAAAAATTGTTCCAACAAAGCATAAGAACGGCCACCGCAAAGGCAGGAACCACTATAAAGAAGCTGTTTTCCGTCAAAGGGACGTGCTTCGACCAATAAGCTTTCTTCTTTGGGAAGCTCTTTGGATAAAACAGAAACCTGACTCCCCGTTCCCACATTAATCAAAACAGAAATTTCAGGATGCGTTACACTTCCCATAAATGCTGCTTGATTATCTCCAATGGCAACCGCAACGGGAATATTTTGGTAGTCACCAATCACCTTTTTTTGAGCTGTTACCAACGGCAAAACCGCTTCGGCAATCCCTGCTTTCTCTAATAAATCTGCATCAAATTCGTTTAGAGAAGTACTAAACAGACCCCAGGATGCAGCGTTGGTAATATGCATCACGGGACGGGATAATCCGCATAGTTTCATGGTGATAAAATCCATAATGGTGCCGGTTACATAGGGCTTTTTCGGCACCATGTTTTTTTGAATCAAATGGTACAATGTAGCAAGTCCATATCCTGCAGGCACACGGGTGTTCGTCAGGTTTTCCAGTTGTTCGCAGGAAGAATTTTCTCCCAGACTTGCTTGCATATCCTGCCAGGTATATAAGGGAGATAACGCTTCTCCATCAGGGGAAATCAAAAGAATTCCGTGCATTTGCCCTGTCACACCGATAGAGGTAACAGAATAGTTTGCTAAAATATCGTCTAAAAGTTCTCTTACAATCTCCCAAATTCGCTCAGGTGACTGCATAAATTCCCAGGAGTTCTCTGATGTGATTTTGGAATCGTTTGGCACATTGTAAATCTGCAAAACCTGTTTTTGACCGGCATCCAACACAATTCCGCTGATAGTAGTGGTGCCGATATCCACTCCTACAGCTATCTTTTTGTTATCCATCGCAAATTTCTTCCTATCGCATAAATAATTCCAAATGAGAAGGCAGTTCAAACGGTAACGCTTTCGGCTCGGTAAGATAATAAAACGCCACCGAGGTAAAATCATCGTATCTGGGAGAATGAACCGGCGGTTCATAAATGCCGTCATCAATCGTCATACGGAAAGATTTGTCAAAATATACGGGGTCCTTATCATGCCAACGGTACAACAAGAATCTCTGTTGCACGTTATATTTTTCACGGTTGTCCCCCAAAATGGCGTACAACCCTGCATACAAACCGCTATAGGTCTGATACCATTCGGGAACGGTGTCATTACCGAATGCATAGGAACCGCAGAAATAGTCCTCGGTACCTGTATAGTTGATGGAAGGATAGGTTTCCCCGTCAATATACATCTTCGGTTCCCCTTCACACCAGCACCAACTGGTTCCGTTTACACCAACTGCAAAAAACATTCCTGCAAAGTAACCTTTCCCCTCCACGTTATCCAAAACGGTGTAGGCACGGCCTTTCTGCACAGGGTGTTCATGACGATACACAGCATGAAAATATCCCGAGTTTTCCGGAATTTCACCGTAATAACCTGACACTTCATAGAATAAATTAACCTCTTTGGAGCCACGGTTTTCAATGGTAATTTTACAATGTTTCCGAAAGGGCATTTCCCAATAACAGTTGTAACCACGAGTGGGTGCCAAAAGCACCTTGGAAGAATTCAACGTAATAATTTTATGATCTCTGTCCACTCTCGCATAAGCTTCGTCGTAAGGATATCCGAAAAAGGCAGAAGCAGGCACTTCTACCGATGGAAATTCGGCATCATCCCAATACATACGGATAATGGACTCATGACCGAGCAGTCCTCCTAACCAGATATGAGTAATCATACCTGGCCCGTCGGTATCCACAATTGTCATGGTTTCCCCGGGTTGCAATTGAAAACAGGGATTTAATTTTTCACAATCACCACCACGGGTTCCGCCGTTACGGACACCGGTGGGATTTTCTGCGGTAAATGTAAAGCTAATACGATGATTCGGAATAAGGCACATAACTTTATTCTTCCTTTCTATATACTCGATAATATTCTTCAAAAAATGGATGAAAAATCCATTTGGTTCAGTATAGCATATTTCCCATTTTTTTTCAAGAATTATTTTGGAAATAAAGTATTATTTCATTTCTCTTGACTTTCCATAACGGTTATTCTATAATAATCATAAAGTATATGAACATTTTTGGTAAGGAGAATAATCTGATGGAACTTCAAAATAAAAAAATTGTTTTCTTAGGGGACAGCATTACCGAAGGAATCGGTGTGGCAGACCACAAAAATATCTATTGGAGACGCTTAGAACAGGACGGCTGTAAGGTTTACGGCTACGGTGTCAGCGGTACCGGAATCGCTCCACAAGCCACTTTAAGAATTGACCCCAGAATTGATGATGACTATTTTGCCACCCGTATCCCCAAAATGGAAGCGGATGCAGATGTGGTAATCATCTTTGGCGGAACCAATGACTACGGTCACGGCGATGCAGCGTTAGGCTCTATGGATGACCGTACCGTGGACACCTTCTACGGCGCATACCACGATTTGTGCATCAAAATCCTTGAAAAATATCCCAACGCAACCATTGTGGTAATGACTCCTCTACACCGTGATAACGAACATATGGTCTATAACGGATTCCACGTTCGTACCGCAGGATGTTTGGAAACTTATGTAAACATTATTAAAGAAGTGGCAGAATATCATAACCTTTCTGTACTGGATTTATACCGTGACTGTGACATCAACCCCAATATCGCAAGCCACAAGGAAAACTATGTGCCAGACGGTCTCCATCCCAACGATGCGGGACACGCGATCCTTTACAACACATTAAAAGATTACTTAAAAAACCTGTAATTCTATCAAAAAACCTCCGAAAACGGAGGTTTTTTGTTATACTTTTTTATAAATAATCAGTTCACTGCTTAAAGAGGTATCTAAGTTTACCTTAATACCGGAATTTACCAATTCAAATGCAGATACAATTGTCTTTGCACCGGAATTATCCAGAGTGATTTCATAGTTTGCGCCAAGGTCCAATCCCCGTGGATATACCATCACAAACTCGTCCTTCAAATCATAAAGAGCAAACACGCCTAAAATACCACATTCTGCATTTTTTGCAGAACGTTCCAGGATGGTCACTCCCTTAGGATGCAGTCCACCACATTCCGGTGTGTGATGGAAAATCAATCCATCCTTCGCATAGGGTCTTACCACCTCTTTATAAAGGTCGAAAGTATGTTTAATAAATTCAATCTGATTGGGGTTATATTGACTTCCGATACAATTGAATGTGTTCACAGATGGTTGCCCGAAAATCGTTCTTCTTGCCTGAAAATCCAGACTTCCAACGATGTGGCTGTTCATGCCGCCGGTAAGTCCGTTCACCTTTTCAGGAGGAAGCACCATCGTCATACCGTTGGTAATGGCAATACTTCTCGGTTCTCTCTGCCAATCGGTCACCCAGGTATGTGTAAAGTTACGAACAAAATCAAGTGTCGTTCTACTGCCGCCGGAGGCGCAGTTTTCAAAAATAACATTGGGATATTTTTTACGTAATCTGCGATACATGTCGCAGGTATTTTTATAATACTCGTGCACACCGCTTCGCACAACACCGCTCTTTTCATCCTGAATATACCATTCACGGGTTTCCACATTGAAGTCCAATCTGAAAAGCTCCACGTGGTATTCTTCAATAATTCTGGAAATTTCCGACTCTACCCACTGCACCGCATCAGGATTTGCCATATTGACAATACGGCTTGGCTTACCGTCAAAGGTAACCCCTCTCCACTCAGGATGCTCCTTTAAAATTTCTGCTTTGGAGCCAAAGGATTCCGGTTCCATCCATAATCCGAAAAGTAATCCTTTGGAATGAGCATAATCCCGGATTTCGCTAAAATCTTTTCCGTATTTTGCTTCGTCTGCATACCAGTTTCCGGTACCGTCACTCCAACCGGCAATTTCCTCTCCGGCCGGCAGATACCACCCTGCATCCAGAACAAAAGTTTCTGCCCCAACCGCAGCTGCAGTATCTATAAAATGCTTTGCCGCTTCAAATGTCATTGCCCTCTCAGGCCCAACGCCACTGGTAATCAGACCAGATGCAGCAGTTTCCTGCTCGGGCAGGGTAAACACACTTCTTCGGGTGTGTTCATGCATCATATTGACCGCATCATCAAAAGAACCGCTGGTGGCGGTGATATGAACCTCCGGGCTTACATAGGTTTCTCCCGGATTCAAAACGTCAATAGGATGCTCAGAGTCAATTTCAATATTAAACTCCAGATATGCAACGCCTGCAACGTGTTTTAAATCAAAGGTAATTTCATATCCGCCCGTCCAGGCAAGCTGACAAAAATATAACGTTCCGTATGCATTGTTTTTCAGCATAAAAACAGGGTGGCGGAAGCGTTCTTGCTGAAATTTTCCGCAAAATCCGTATCGTGCAATTGGAAGCTTATGCCAGCTGAATAACCCCTCTTCCCCCCAGTTACTGCTTTCAAAATATCCCACGGAATATAAATCGGAAAGGTCGTTGGATTGCAGCACCTCATGGATTGCTCCAACATAGTCTACAGCACCCCTCATAGGAGAAACTCGGCTGATATTGATTGCTCTGTCCGTGTGATTGGTAAGGGTGATATATCGATTCATCACCGAAGTACCATCCAGAATGGTATGTACGCAAGCACTAACATCCAGTAATGTATTGCTTAAAAAAACAATTCCATGCAGCACCTCTGTCCCATTTTCCAGAACTTCCATGTTGGATTCAAACTTCTCAAATTCCCAGTGATGCGTCAGGGTTCTTCCGTCCACCTCAATATCAAATGCTTGAGGGGAAAAATAGCAATCCGGATTCAGTCTGGTATTCATCCCATCCAACACATTTAAGGTGAAGCCAGCAGTATTCCATCCGGCAGACCGATAGATGCCACCATCTGCCACTTCTTCATAAACCGTGTTTCCAAAACGATAGGAAAACACCTTTTCTTCACCGTCTGTGAAGTGATGAATATCTTTAAAGTCGGTTACTTTCAGCATAAAAACTCTTCCTTTCGCATTTGCTGTGAATTTATCGGTACTCGTCGTACAGTATAAATTATATCATAATACAAAAAAAAATGCAAGTAAATGTTTTGTTTTTGTATAAATTATTTTCCGCACAATGCAAAACTTTCAAAATCAGGCACATCCCTATTTACACCTCTTGACACACGGAACCGTGCCTTTGTCTTAGCGTCCCTCAATTTCTAACAAAATACTGTTAGAAACTCGGTCTGAACGATATAATCCAATGCCAAACAAACGAATCGAACCACGAAGATTGATGCTTTTTTCTGATATTAACCGAATAATCTCATCATCGCTTACATTTTTATCTACTACAGCTGTAATGCACGCCGTACTATACAAGTGTCCGGGATCTAATTGCTTAATAGGGTTATACCTTATATCCCATCCCTCTCCGACAAACGGATACAAGTCATCACGACTGGTAAATTGCGGTTCGATAAACTGATAAGTTTTTAAAAAAGATGTGTTATAAATACGGCAATTAACATATACCACCTTCACATCATCAGTAGTATGAATTGTATCTGAGTATTCCTCCATAATGTCATAATTTGACAGAGTATTCAGGTAAGGATTATCAATATAGATATCTTCTATTTCAATTTTCAAGTTTAAAAAGAAAAAATCATAAGATACAACTGTAATTATAATGCAAACTATTACTAAAATAATAATATTAAAAATTTTTTTCATTTTTCATCTTGTCTTGGACTCTGACGCATCACAGTTTAGAAAATGGAATAACATACGCAGATAAAAAATCTTTATTATTTAATTTTCGATTTGTAAATATCAGTTCCGGCAAAAAATGAATCATATCAACTAATTGATAAGCCATATCAAACAACTCATTTCTCAACAATTTTTCTAAAATAGAAAGCGACACCATCATAATTAATAAAATTTCATTAATATGTGACTTTCTCATAAACCGTTTTTTAATATAACTTTTTTTCAACTCTTCTTTACATTCAAAATACGTAAAAGTATATTTTTTATTATTGAAATACTCTTGCAACTGGTTAATTGCATAAGAGGTAAACTCTAAATTTTCTTTCTTGGATATATGATAACGCATATCTAATAATTTACTATGCAAATATAAGCATAACAAATCCAAATCTTGCTTATTGCTACTCATTTTTCCTCCTAAATTTTAATATCCTATTTGAACATCAACAATACAAGGGGACAATTCTATTGTCTTATGAAATGCTTTCAATAATCTCCTTGCTAATATCCGTTAATCGCTGTTTTACCGGATACAATAGAATAGTTCCCTATCTTCTCCTCTAAATTCTATCATATCAAAAATATATTGTCAATTAAATTGTGCAAATAAGAACCTTTCAGTTATGCCAATTCAGTAAATAATAAAAAAGGTTTTGCCTGAGCAAAACCAACAAATTTCTTCCGAAATCCTCCATATTTCACTTTTACCTTTTACTTTTCAAAAAAACACGTGTTTCTAGGAAATAGTAAAGAGTGCATAGGGAAAAAGTAAAAATCCCTCACACTTTCGTATGAGGGATTTTTGGTGACCCGTGAGAGAATCGAACTCTCGTTACCGCCGTGAAAGGGCGGTGTCTTAACCGCTTGACCAACGGGCCAAATTGTTCCCGATACGGGAGACCGTATCGGGATGGCGCCTTAAGATGGACTCGAACCAACGACCCTGCGGTTAACAGCCGCATGCTCTACCGACTGAGCTATTAAGGCATAAAACCGGCAACTATCTATCTTCCCGGGCAGTCTCCCGCCAAGTATTTTCGATGCATGAGAGCTTAACTTCCGTGTTCGGGATGGGAACGGGTGGGGCCTCTCCGCTGGTCACCGGTATGGTTGAAAGTATCTTGTAC
>JAGAKI010000050.1 GCA_017625695.1 Clostridia bacterium
AGTAGCGCAACGTGTACAACACGTGGATAGAAGAATTACTTGAATTAAGAGAGTTTTTCAGTTTGTTTTCAAAGTCACAAAGAAGTGAAGTAGTGTTATTCAATTTTGAAGGTGTAAGCCTTCATTGAAGAGAATAGTCGGTGTCTATGACGAAGAGGTTCCACCCGTTCCCATTCCGAACACGGTAGTTAAGCTCTTAGGTGCTGAAAATACTTGGCTGGAGACGGCCCGGGAAAATAGGGCGATGCCGACATTCTCTTTTTTCATACCCAAAAAGAAGAGACGATTTATATGATCGTCTCTTCTTTTTAATTTTTATGAAAAAGTGTGTCTCAATGAGGACTCGCTATGCTTTGTAAATCATTGTTTTTTAAACTCAAAAGTAGAAGGTTCTGCAATTTCAATATGTTGTCCTTCTTCTATCGTAATCGTATCTGATTTATTAACATCGATCAGTTTGACATCAAATGTTTCAGCAGGCTCTTCCCATCCTTCAGATGTTATATGAATTGAATTACTATAAACATTTACTTGGCTCATGTATTTGCCCTTGTTTGTAACAGTGTATGTACCTGCTGGAATATAATAGGCATAAAAATTTTCTTCGAATTCAGTTCCTTTGTTGTAAGAAATCATTTTTCCATATTGACCTGCTTTACCTGCAGTTAAAGTAAAGGATAAGGATTCATTTTTATTTGTTGAAGGTTCTTTATTTGCAGTACCATCATCTTGCGACAACTCGTTTGAATTCTGAGTAAGAGTGCTACCTGTGTCCGTATCGATAGGCGTTTCATTATTACCACCTAAACCACCAATGATACCAATAACAACAACAGCAATAATTACCCAAAACCACCATCTCTTAAAAATGCTTTTCTTCTTTTTTGTTTTTACTTCATTTTCCATGGCTAAGTTTCCTTTCTATGTTGAGTCTTTTGAAAAGAGTAGACCACACCTGTTGCTTTTTCGTTTCCTCCTTTCGTCTTTGCAATAAAAAAGTGCGGCCTCAATGAGGTCGCACAAAAAGTGCATTTCCCTCATTGTTGCTGCACAATTACTTTTCCATTTCCGGGATAGTAAAAAGAGAGAAAACACTTTTTAACTAGTATTTTCCCAGAAATGGACATGGATATGTAATTGTACAGCAACCATATTATATCATGAAATTGAGAATATGTCAATATCTGTCGAGGGATGTCGTTTGAAAAATTTTCCCGCCGAAGAATTCGGCGGGGGTTGCTTTTTCTTTTGGTTCTTTTCTTTTTCTTCGGAAAAAGAAAAGAATAACTTCCCACGCTTCTATCCAAATGTAAATTTTTAGAAAAGTTTCGGGGGGAACGGTTGACAGGGCGCGGATAATTTGTTATACTGATGTAAATCAGGCGGACGTTTGTGTTTGCCGTATATTGAGGTATTTGTTATGTGGAAAGCAAATAAGGTTTCGTTGCATTTTGGATTAGAAAAGCCGGTTCGGATTTTGCATCTGACCGACGTGCATATTCTTTTGGCGTACGATCACGAAAGTGATGCTCATAAAAGCTTTACTGCAAAGCGGGCACCTCTATTTGAAGTGTCCGGACGTTCGCCCTCTGAATTGCTGGAAGAGGCGATGGATTACGGCAAGGAATTTGATTGTACCGTGGTGACGGGGGACGTGGTGGACTGCGTTTCCGAGGCGAATTACGACGAGATGCGGCGGATTTTTTCCGGCAGGGATTTCATGTTTACCCTGGGAAGCCACGAGTATATCCAGATGCATCGCCACGAGGTGCGCACCCACGAGCATCGGGATTCCAAAAAGGAAATGTGGGACGAGTTGCAATCGATTTTCTCCGCAGATATTGGATTTGACAGTCGAATTGTCGGCGGTGTGAACGTGATTACCGCGGATAACGCCACCTTTGCGTGGTCGGAGGTGCAGTACAAGCGGTTCCGGGAAGAGGTGGCAAAGGGATATCCCATTTTGATCTTTACCCATACGCCCCTGCATATGCCGAAAAATGCGGCGTTGGATATGTATGCTACGGCAGATTGCCACGACCACATGGTGCGGTACGGTTTTTCCGAAGAGGAAATTCAGTTGAGCCGGGAAGTGACTGATTATTTGGTCAACGAGCCGCTGGTTCGGGGATTTTTTGCAGGGCATTGTCACCTGACGATGGAAAAGCCTTACCGCGGAAAGCCTTGCTATTTTACCGGGGCTTTGTTCCAAAAGGAGCTTACGGAAATTACCATTGATTAAAAAGAAAGACAGAGAACCGATTCGTTCTCTGTCTTATTTTTTGTGCGGGGACAAATATTTGACGGTCATTTTTCGTATAATGATATTACACATGGAGGTACGAAAAATGAAAAAAGAGGTTTTGCGGCAGATTTGGGGATTTTTGTTCGTGGGCGTTTTGGGAACGTTGTTCCATTTTGCTTACGATTTTTTAGGAAAAACGGCGATTGCAGGGTTGGTTTTCCCGATCAATGAAAGTATTTGGGAGCATTTGAAGCTGTTGTATTTTTCGGTGATCCTATGGTGGATCGTCGAAGGTTTTTTGGGCGAAAAAGAGCCTCGGTTTTTTGCTTCCCGGGTATGGGCGTTGAGTTTGGCGCTGTTGTTTATCCCCGTGGCGTATTACACCTATAGCGGAGTGATCGGTCAGCGGTATGCGTGGGTGGATATCGGGTTGTATTTTGTTGCAGACGCATTGTATTTTTGGCTGCAACGGCGGATTG
>JAGAKI010000051.1 GCA_017625695.1 Clostridia bacterium
ATCCGCAGAAGAAAGAAAGTTTGTGTATTCTGTGGTAAAGATAATGTGATTGATTACAAGGATACAACTAAGTTAAAGAGATACGTATCTGAAAGAGGCAAAATCCTTCCAAGAAGAATCACTGGTAACTGTGCAAAGCATCAGAGAGCTCTTACAACAGCTATCAAGAGAGCACGTCACGTTGCTCTTATGCCATACGTAGCTGAATAAGAACTGGCAAATGGTAAAGATTGGTCGATAACTCACGGGTTATCGACCTTTTTGTTTGTAAAAAGGCATTTTTTTATGTTTAGTCGCATTTTTTCAAAGTTTTTGTAACAGTTCAGCCTTCCCGGGGTGATGAACAGGGCTAACAAAGAAACAACTGGTTTTAGCACCGGCTAAAAAATAGCCGGTGCACCCATAAATAGTCTTTTTATATTTTCAAGCAGCCCCATTTTTCTTCTCTTTAAAGTTTCTATGATGGTTAAGATGGAGCAGTACATTTCGTGCCCACTATCCTTTCGGAATCCGCCTGCCATTTTTTGACGGTTCTTAGCTTTTCGCAAATCCCGTTCACTTATGTTATCATCAAAGAAAACTGAAAAATCATGCAAAAACAGCAGATGGTTATGACTATATTTTTCCATCCTGTTCAACAGCGTCATTTCCTCTTCTCTGGCATATTTGTGAGCAGTTGTTTTATTCTCCTCACGACCTTTGGCAATAAGAGCGTGATATTTTTGCTCATAACTGACGATGGTTTCTTCCGGGAAGGAACTTTTTCCCTGAGCAATAAGTTCTTTTCGTTCCCGATTCATAGCACAAAGCAAGTCTGTCATTTCCTTCGACCACTTATGACCGGTATCTTCTGTATTCTTGCGCAAATAACGGAGAAGATGTACATTACATTCTCCGTGATTCGTTCCGAAATGATAAAGTGCTGTTTCATGATCATGGACTAATATCCCCGTATATTTCTTCAGGAAATTTACTCCTTCCATGGCCGCTATTGTTTTGCTCTTCATGGCACAGTAGAGCACCGTCTGTTCCGTGCTGAAATTCCTGATATAATTTTGTTCTCCATTCACAGTCGTGAGCGTTGCATCCGTTGCCACAACATTCTGGTTGAGAAGTTCTGTTTCCAATTGCATTATACTATTTTTTGCATTTCCGGCAAACTTTTTACAGAATCCATAGATACTTCCTTCCGAAAGGCAAAGTTCTTCCTTACTGATAGCATTCAGAAATGCTGCAATCCGGTCATTGGACATGACCCCTTCGCTGTATAAAGAAACCGCCATAGCCTTTACATTTACACCGTATGTGACATCGCTACGGTATTCCTTTGGGATGATCATGCGGCCTTGTTCATCCGGATAAATGCGCACTTCCGTAATAAGAGGCGTAACACTTAAGTCCAGGATATATTTCGTGATATATTTCTGACCGGAAACGACTCCTACATTCCGAATCTCATGCCTACAGTTGCCGGATCTGAGCTTTTCCTGTACAAAAGATTTGGTCAGAGTTGTTCCGGCATGTCCTTTTTGTCCGCCTACACTACGTTCTGTTTTTTCTCTGCCATTAAAAGTATTTACAGGTCTGCTGCCTTTTTGATCGGTTGATGGGGGAAGCGAAGTGTTGGAGCTGTCATTATTGATGATACTCTTTAAACGGGCATTATCATCCCGAAGAAGCCGGTTTTCTTCTTTCAAGTCGTGATTTTCTTTTTCAAGAGTATCGATCCGTCTGTTCAGAGTGTCAATTTTTTGCTTGGAATCTTTTTCCACGGTTTCCAGACGCCCCATGATTTCCTGGAGCTGCTTATACATTCCGTTGCTATAATCGCTTTTTCTTCCCATGGGGTATCTCCTTCCGTGTCGTTCTGATAAATATAGTTTATCAGAACTGACAGGAAAAGACAAATACAGCGAAAATATGGTTCGTCAAAATGACGGTGGATAACTTTTTAACATGAAAAGGCAGTGTGGATATCCTCTTGAGTAGAACGTTAAAAACAGAGCATTATAATGAAGGAAAAGCAACAATTATCCACAAGCAAAAAAATTAATGCATTTAATACGAAAAAGCGACGTATTTTTGTGGATAACTGTTGCATAAAAAAATTTAAAATTCTCCATTTTGACTATCGGAAGGCTGAACTGTTACTATTATTTCTATAATTTTGCACAAAACCATAGCTTTTTTCAGACAATTATGGTATACTGATTTTGAATTCAAAGCAGAGCGTACTTCTGATTCGCACTGCCTTAATAAATAAACTACACGGAGGATACTCGTATGAAATTAGAACAAGTAATTGCAACACGCCCTAACAAAACAATTTACCGCGACGGAGATGTAGTTATCAAACTCTTCAATGAAGATTTTTCAAAATCCGATATCCTGAATGAGGCATTGAATCAATCCAGAGTAGAAGAAACCGGTCTGGCGATTCCAAAGATTTTAGAAG
>JAGAKI010000003.1 GCA_017625695.1 Clostridia bacterium
AAACTGCAACCTTCACCATTCCTGCACCCCAGGCAGGTATCTACTATGTGCAGATTAAAGCAACTGCTGCATCCGCAATCCGTGTGGAAGCAAACGATGCTTACTATCAGGAAATGACTACCGTTCCCAGTACCTTTGTAAACACAGATGCTTCCGGTAAATATGCTTACATTTACTTAAATGAAGGTGACAACAATGTAACCTTAATCAACTACGGTTCCAACTTTACGCTGTATCAGCTGGAAATAAAGAGAACAAACTCTATCTATGAAGAGGGAACCTTCTTTGATATGAGCGACTTAAAAGCTATGTCCGGCGGAAACACTCCTGTACCTACTGCAGGTCCGGCGGTAACTCCCGGTCCCAATGGTCTGGTTGTGGGCAATGCAATTGATTACAACAATGCACCTTATGCAGGTGTATATAAGGTGCGCTCTGACAGAGCGGTTACCATCACCAACGAAACCGGTCACACCGCAACCTTACAGCCGAATGTGGAACAGTATTTCTACTTAATCAAGGGTGACAATGATATCACCAAATCAGATTCTGCTGCAAATCTGATCTTTACTGTTCTTCAAAATAACGGTATGTCATACATCAATCATGTAAATGCAGGCACCGCTCCCATTGTTAACTCCAACACTTATTTCGGACCTGCTAATTATGCAGACGGAGCAACCATCTCTTCCTTTGTTGTAGCTACCACCGGTAATGCTACCACAAGCAGTGACACCGTGACCTTAGCACCCGGCGCTTCCGTTACCGTACAGGGAAATATCGCAATGGACGGCTTGTACTATATTCAGGTGCAGTTTACTGCAGACGGTACAAACTCCCTGGAATGCGAAACCACTACCGGTCACTTCACACAGATTAATCAGCATAGATCCGGTTGGAACTATTACTATGACGTGAATACCTATGATATGGACCCCGTTTATATGAGATCAGGAACCGAAGCGGTAACCATTACCAACGTTGGTTCTACCACTTGTTCCTTTACCGGCGTTCGTATTGCCCGTAGCTCTTCCTACTCCGATGACCCGCAGATGGTATTATCCAACTGTAAAGTTATTCCGGTAACTGTGGGCGATGCTCCTGTTTTAGTGGATGGTTTCAAAGGCTTTGCGTTAGAAGGCGATACTGCAACTGTAAGTTACACCAAAGCAACAGATACCAATCCGGAAGCAATTACTTTATATATTGCAGAATATGCAGGCAACAAGCTGGTGCAGGTAAACTTGGTGGTAGTTGACACTACCAAACAGGTAGTTGGCACAACCGAAGCTTACTCTGTATCCTTACCAAGTGCTTCCGCAGGTACTGTGAAAGCAATGCTGCTGGATGCAAACTTAGCACCTCTGTTCTAAAAGGGTCTGAGATAGGGTATCTAAAACTTCCCGCATTTTTATTCGTTGGAAGTTACGACATTTTAAATGCCCGATACTAAAAAGCGAATTCTTACGTTTTGCAGTGGGATGGCAGTTTTGTCGTGAGAAGACAGAAAACACGTTTCATTTGAGTGAACCCTAAAGCTTAGACAAAATTTAATATTAACTTACTTGTGAATGAGTTCGGTATTCTACCGGACTCATTCTTTTTGTTATACAAAAAAATACTGATAAGCGAGGCTGAATCAGTATTTTAGACTATGACCAAAAGGTAGCACATATTTCATTTTGAATTGAACTGCCGTATGCCGAACGGTACATACGGTGGTGTGAGAGGAGGGAGAAAAGTCCTCCTATTTGATTGTTTCTTTGGGTTCATTTGCGGAAATCTCATCAGGAGGTGTTTGTTGTTTTAACAGAAGATATGCATCAATCCTTCCGGTATTGAAAAATAAATTCCAAAAAAAATCTCTGTCAAACATATCTTTCGTCTCCTTTTTCTTCTTTGTTTTTCTGTTAGTATTGTAGCCTTACCCTCGGTTTTTTATAACAGAAAATGTGCTTTGGCATATATTGTTAATGAAAGAGGTGAGAGTGATGAAAGGCGATTCTTCTTTATTATTTTTTATCTTGATTTTCTTATTATTATTTTATTAGCAAAACATAAAAACCGGGGCCGTGGCATAGAATTGTCAGTAGAAACGGCAGTTTGCCATGGCCCGGAAGAGAAAAAAAGGAGAGGGTAATGTGGCAGAACTTTCAGAGTTATTCCGTGGCTATGACGAAAAACGCCTGGAGGCAGCAATGAATCGAGCAAAACTGCTGTCGGAAAACCCACAGGTGCAGGAAGCGTTTTCCCGTGTAGACCGGGAAGAAATCGTCAGAATGCTTCGTAATTTTAATGATATGGATAAAAACAAACTGATGAAAACTTTTTTAAAAAGTAATAATCAGGAACTGATCCGTATTATTTCCAATTTGAAATAACAGAAATTTCCGGAGGAGGTGAAGCTCATGGCAGAATTTGATAAAAATGCAATGCTTAGTATGCTCCAGGGGATGCTTGGGGAAGAAAAAGCCAGAGAAGCCGGGCAGTTAGCCGAAAGTTTGTTGCAACAGAAACCGGAAGGCGGAGGATTGCCCGCAGTTTCTTCCGGAAAAACCTCAGATGAACTGTTTGATACAGCGGCTATGATGCAGCAGGTTTCCGGGTTATTTGAGCGGTTTCAGCAGGCAAAAAATACCAAGGAAGCAACGCTTCTTTCTGCAATCAGACCCTATCTTCGTGCCTCCCGACAGCCAAAAGTGGACTCTTGTCTGAAAATATTGCAGGCATATGAAGTGTTTCACTCCATGAAGCAATCGGGAAAATCGTCTTAAAATACATAGAGTGAGGAGCCTTTCATCATGTATCAGTCTTTCCCCCAAACGGTGTATACCAAACAAGAGAGTGCAATGCCAAAAATTCCCCGTCCCAAAGAACCGCCTAGAAAGAAAAAATCTTTGGAGTCTGTGGTTTCCAGACTGGAAATTGACGACGTGATTTTAATTGGAATTTTACTGATTTTATTAAATGAGGATTCGGACGAATGGATTCTGATTGCTCTGATAGCGTTTTTATTATTTTTTTAAAGAAAAGGTATAAGAAACAGAAAAAAGCACCATAATAAAACTGTGAAAAGAACCTACTCTTTTCCAAGAAAATAAAAAGGAGGCTTTTTCGTATGAATCGTCAGGCAAATCATTCCATTAAATGTACTGTACAGCAGTGTAAGCATCATTGCAATTCAGAAAATTATTGTTCTCTGGATTGTGTCAGCATCGGAACCCATGAATTAAATCCGTCCATGGACCAGTGTACCGACTGTAAATCCTTTGCAAAGAAATAGTTGTTTTTTTCTTTCTGCTATCACTGGAAGAGTGCCTTTTTAAGCTACTTTTCATAACTTCAAATCCGTTTTTATACCCTTTGTTTTTCTAAAACAATGCATTCCCAAATCAAAAAAGAACAGTTTTTTGAAATTGTAAGAAACTGTTCTTTTTTGTATCTTCTTTTAAAAAAAATTGAAAATTCTTCAGAAAAGAGTATACAAATTTTAAACTTTATGTTATACTGATAAAAAGATTGTAACCGGAGAGGAAACCGTAATCTATGAAGAGAATCAAACGATGGGGAAAACAACTGAGTATTCTTTTTTTGGCATTGATATTGGCAATTGCAGGTATCAACTGGTATGTTCTTCGGGTTGGTCAGGCATTGGTCACAGATCAACCCCAAAAAGCAGATGCCATTATTGTACCCGGTGCTTCCGTGTACGGAACTCAGGTTTCTCCTGCGTTGGCACAACGGCTGGATACAGCATATCGTCTATATCAGGACGGATATGCTGAGAATATTATTGTTTCGGGAGACCACGGCACCAAGGATTATAACGAGGTCAATGCCATGAAAACTTATTTGGTGAAAAAAGGGATTCCCCAAAAGCATATTTTTATGGATCACGCAGGTTTTTCTACTTATGATACCGTGTATCGTGCCAAGGATATTTTTCAGGTGGAACAAGCGTTGATTGTTACTCAGACAGAGCATTTGTACCGGGCGTTGTATGTGGCAAATGCCTTGGGTCTTTCTGCAGTTGGAATCTCGGCGGGGGACTATGGAGACAGTCTGAAACAAACGCAAAGAATCCGGGAAGTCTTTGCACGGGTAAAAGCATTTTTACAGTGCGAAATTCTGCATCCGGAACCGGAGTTTTTAGGTGACCCCATTCCGGTTTCTGAATTTGACGGCAGTGTAACGGAGGGATAATTTGTGACTGCAGGAATCGCAATCATATCGTGTGTATGCTATGCACTTCTGATGGTTTCTCCCTGGAATACCTATTGGGTGACATCGTTAGGGAAGCTTCTGGTGTTTGGAGTAGTTCCTTTGGGTTATCTGTTAACCAAAGGGGACCGGTTCGGAGCTGTTTTTCATTTGGGAGATAAAAAGAGTTTGAAACTTCCGCTTCTGTTAGGTGTGGGATGTTGTCTGGTCATTTGGGTGGGATACACCCTGTTGTATTCTTTTTTTGACAGCCAGCAGATTCTTTCGGGATTAAAAGCACAGGGGATTACCAAGGTTCAATATCCCTTTGTGTTTTTACATATTGTACTAATCAACAGCTTTTTGGAGGAATTTTTCTTTCGCGGATTTTTATTTCGACAATCATTTTTAAAGGGAAATAAACGATTTGCCTATTTGTTTTCTTCCATCTTGTTTGCATTCTATCATATCAGTATTTTTAATAGTTGGTTCTCTCCGGCAATGGTAGCATTTTGCATTGTTGGCTTAGTGGTGGCAGGACTGTTCTTTTGCGAGGTGGACCGTCGGTGTGATAATATTTACGGCGGATGGCTGTTGCACGTGGGGGCGAATCTTGGCATCAATGTGATTGGTGCGTGGTTGTTTTTAACAGCATAATTTGTAAGTGAGGTGTTTTGATTATGAAGTTGATATCCTGGAACGTAAATGGGTTAAGAGCGTGTCTTGGTAAAGGCTTTTTAGATTTTTTTCATCAAGAGGATGCGGATATTTTCTGTGTTCAGGAAACCAAAATGCAGGAGGGACAGGCAGATATCATCTTGGACGGATACTATCAGTTCTGGCATAGTGCCCAAAAGAAAGGCTATAGCGGAACTGCGGTTTTTACCAAGGAAAAGCCTCTTTCGGTGCAATATGGGATTTTGGGCAAACATACCGACGAAGGCAGAGTTATCACACTGGAATTTGACGATTTTTATCTGGTCAACTGCTATACTCCGAATGCACAGCAGGAATTAAAACGTCTGGATTACCGTATGGAATTTGAAGACGATTTCAGAGCGTATCTTTCTAATCTGGATAAACCGGTGATTTTATGCGGGGATTTGAATGTTGCTCATCAGGAAATTGACTTAAAGAATCCGAAAACCAATCGGGGAAATCCCGGCTTTTCCGATGAAGAAAGAGAAAAAATGACTGAACTGTTATCAGCGGGATTCTGCGACAGTTTCCGGTTGCTGTATCCGGATCAGACGGATGCATACAGCTGGTGGTCCTATCGTTTTTCTGCAAGAGCCAAGAATATCGGATGGAGAATTGACTATTTTATTGTGTCTGATTCTCTGAAAGAGAAGGTGGCAGATAGTGTCATTTATTCTGAAATTATGGGAAGTGATCACTGCCCTGTGGGTTTATCTGTAAATTTTTAGAGAAAAATAGAAAAAAAGTATTGAAATTTTAAAAAAAATGTAGTAAGATATAAAAAGAAATCAATAGGAGGTGTATTTCCCAATGGCTTTTAAAATTACTGATGAATGCATCAGCTGTGGTGCATGTGAAGCTGAATGCCCGGTAAGCTGTATTACTGCTGGTGACAGCAAATACGAAATTGACGCTGACGCTTGTATCGATTGCGGTACTTGCGCAGGTGTATGTCCGGTAGGCGCTCCTGTTCAGGACTAATTCGGAATGCAAAAAAAGCTGTTTCAAAAACCAAGAGTTTTTGAAGCAGCTTTTTTGTTTTTGTATTTTTATGTTTCAGAGGTTTTTATTGGTCAATGGTCATCTGTTCATAGGGCAGAGGAGAAAATCCCAGTTGCTCATACAGTTTTTTTGCACCTGTGTTTTCGGCAGTTACTTCCAGACGGAAGCGTTTGGCACGATTTCGGTATTCCGCAATAATCCATTGTAAGACTTTTGTACCGTAGCCTTGACCACGATATGCTTCCTTCAGATACAGTTCTTCAATCCATACCACTTCTCCGCCCACTTCGTTGGAATAGGTGAAGGAAAGAAGTACATAGCCAATCACTGCAGTTTCTTCTAAGAGAATCATACCTCGAAGATAAGGAGAACCTTTTAATGCGGAGGAAAAGGTGGTTTCCATAGATGTTTGGTCGATGGAGTGACATACTGCAGGGGATGAGAAAAAAGCCTGGCACATCTCATAGAAATCCTGTTCATATTCTTTGCAAAAATCTACAAGCTTCATATTACAAATCCTCCGTTGGGACTTAAGGTTTGTCCGGTAATAAAATCAGATTGGGAGGATGCAAAAAAGCTGACCGCCTTGGCGATGTCTTCGGGAGTTCCCAACCGTTCCAGGGGAGTTTCTTCTTTGAGAGCGGATAAATCCTCTTCGCTAAACTCATTTAACATATCGGTTTTAATGATTCCGGGTGCGACACAGTTGACAGCAATTCCGCTGGGGCCTACTTCTTTTGCCAAGGCTTTGGTAAAGCCGATAACGCCTGCCTTTGCCGCAGAATAGTGAACCTCACAGGAAGCACCTGATAGTCCCCAGATGGATGAAATATTGATAATTTTTCCGTATTTTTGGTGAATCATTCCGGGTAATACCCCTTTGGTCACCAAAAACATACTTTTTAAGTTGTGATTTAGCATATTGTCCCAATCGGCTTCTGTGATATCGGTAAACAGCTTTTGCTGTGCAATCCCTGCATTATTTACCAGTACATCTACCGCACCGTAGGTTTTTGTGATGAAAGATACCATTTCTTCCACCTGGGAAGCTTCGGTAATATCTGCCTGATAGTAACAAGAGGAGGGGGAGTCTTCCATCGGGGTTTGTCTGGAATTTGCGATGACGAAAAAACCGTCCTCGATGAGCTTTATGGCGATGGCTTTTCCGATTCCCCGACCGGCACCGGTCACCAACGCAATTTTTTTATCCATAATTGTATCTCCGTTTTTTAGTTCTTGCAGTTATCATACCATAACCCCAATTTCTTGTCAAGCAAAACCGGAGAATTTAAGCACTGTCAGAAGATTAGAAAATTCACTGCAATTGTGGCAAGAAAGACCACAACTGCATCGGTTAAAAGTCCTAATGTCAGGGGCAGTCGGGTGTTTTTTACTTTGGTGACGCCAAAATATACCATAATGGTATATAACGTGGTTTCCGTTGAGGCACAGATGACTGATGCCAGCATCCCTTCGTAGCTGTCGGGACCAAATCCGGCAAACACATCAGATAAAAGCACCATGGCACCGCTTCCTGAAATGGGACGAAGCAGAATCAATTCTGCAATTCCCTCTGGAATCCCGACCGTGTTAAGAATGGGAGCAATCCAATGAAGCAGTTGTGCAAGTGCACCTGAATCCCGAAATAAATTGGCGGCAAGCATAATGGCAAGAATATTGGGCGTGATGGCAAAAATGGCAGAAAATCCTTCTTTTGCCCCGGTTACAAAGGAACGAACCGTATCGTTTTGTAAGATGAGTGACGCGGTGATAATTCCCAGTACCAGACAAGGGAACACACATTCTGATAACGCTTGAAGCATAGAACCACCTCTTTTTTAGTTTCGCAGCCTAAGCAACCACCTGCAGAGTAACAGTCCTACCGTCAGGCTGACAAGACTGACGACAATCACCGGCACAATGATGGCAGACGGATTCTGAGATCCCGCCATCGACCGTAGTCCTAAAATCGTTGTGGGAATCAATTGTACCGAGCAGGTATTAAACAAAAGAAATCGACACATATCATCACTGGGAACAGGGGAACCGTTATTTTCTTCTTCCAGTTTTTGCATAGCAGCCAGTCCCGACGGAGTGGCGGCATTTCCGATGCCTAACATATTGGCGGAAATATTGGTGGCAATTTTTTGCAGAGTTTCGGGAGATTTTGTGTGGAAAATCCGTTTCAGTAAGGGGTGTAAGCATTTGGAAAGCAATTGGGTGAGTCCGATATCTTCACCAATTTTGATAATGCCTGAAAAAAATGCTGTGAGAAACATAAGCTGCAAGACAAAACTTCCGCAGTCGGAGGCGGTTTTTGTTACCACTTGCATCAGTTCGGAAATCCGTCCTGTAATCAGGTAGCAAATGATTGCAACTATGATAAATAAGGAAAATACATAAGTCATAAAAAAATCACCGGAAGTATCCTTTCATTTCATTCTATGAAGAATACATCCGGTGATATGTTTTTTATTTTGGTTATTTTCCAATACAGAAATTTTTAAAGATGTTGTCGATGACTTCATCGTTGACGGTGGTTCCCGTGATTTCTCCCATATGGGCGGCACAGTCTTCCAGATCGATGGAGGCAAGGTCTGCTTCTAATTGCATCCGTAAGGTATTGATGGCACGGTTTAAACATTCACTTGCCTGAAGAAGTGCCTGATAGTGCCGTTCGGAAAAGAGGGTTTCCTCGGAGGTCTGATTGGAAATTTTGGTTTCCAGCTCTTGTTTGATACCTTCCAGCAGTTCGGCGACTCCTGCATTGTTTTTTGCGCTGATGGCATAGGTTTTCTTACCGAACTCTTCGCCGGGAGTCTTTTCGGAAAGGTCGGTCTTATTGTAGACCAATGCGGTGTGTGTCGGCAGAGAACGGATAAATTCTGCTTCTTCCGGGTCAATCGGCTTGGTTGCATCCACAAGATACAGGATGTAATCCACCTGATCAATGTACTGATAAGATTTTTGGATTCCCACCTGTTCAATTTTGTCATCGCTGTCTCTGAGTCCTGCGGTATCAGCAAGATTCATAATATAACCACCGATATCAACCCGTTCGGTAATGACATCACGGGTGGTTCCTTCAATGTCGGTAACGATGGCACGGTCTTCCTGCAAAATAGCATTCAGCAGTGAGGATTTTCCTACGTTTGGCTTTCCTGCAATGGCACAGGTGAACCCGTCTTTGATGAGTTTGCCTTTATCATAGCTTGCAAGCAGTGAATCGGTGTCCTTTTGGATGCCCTCCAATACGGTAAGGATTTCATCGTTGTGATTTCCACCGGTTTCATCGGGAAAATCGTTGCCTGCTAAGATGTTCATAATCACCGTCATAATCCGGCTTCTGAGATTGTCGATTTTCTGACGGAGCTTGCCATCTAAATTTTCCTGTGCCATCAACAATGCGGATTTCGTCTGGGCACTGATAGCGTCAATTACGGCTTCTGCCTGGGTTAAGTCCATTTTTCCGTTTAAAAATGCACGTTTGGTAAATTCTCCTTTTTCAGCCAGACGGGCACCTTTTTTTAACAGTTCTCTCATCACACATTCGGTGACGGTTTTTCCACCGTGACAGTAAAATTCCACGGTATCTTCTCCGGTATAGGACTTGGGGGCAAGCATTTTGACAGCCAGACAGTCATCTAAAATATTGCCGTCGCTGTCTTTGATTTTTCCATATATCAGACTACGGTCGTCAGCCTGAGACAGCTTTTTTGAAAAAATACTGTCAGAAATGGAAACGGCGTTGTCACCGCTTAAACGGATGATGGAAACAGCACTCTGCATACTGTTGGTTGCCGGTGCTGCAATGGTATCATAAAACATAAAAGATTATACCTTTCTTGGGTCGGTTTGATTATTCTGCGTGGTACCAGGGTCTGATATATGCTGCGTTTTGTTCCTGTTTCCAGCTGATTTTATAGTTGGTAAAGGCAGCAATCATTGCCCGAAGGGGCAGATAGTCCTGACCATCTTTGACCAGAGTGGGAGCGGAAAGATTGATTGTGTAATCGTTGCTTTGCATCATGCTGTCACCGGGATGGTACTGCAGTTGTTTGTATGTGAGAGGATCCTGGAAACAAATCATTTTGGTTTCCTCATTCCAGCTGTATTTAATTCCTTGCCAGTCCATAAAGGATTCTAACGGAACATACAGTGTTCCGTTTTCGTTGATAACGGGAGCGGTTTCTCCGAAGGGAATTACTTCGTTTCGGCTGCCGTAGTCGTATAAGACAGTGATGCTTCCGTCAGCAGCGGGTAGGGTTACGCCATCTTCCCAGATTTCTTTCGGCTCGTTGTCAAAGGTTTCGCCGTTTTCCAGTTTTGTTTTGTAGTAGTCAATCTGTTCCTGGAGGGAGTCGGTAGACAATCGATATAAGGGGAATGTGTTTTCTTCCGTCAGTTCGGGGAATGTGATGGTTTGAACATTGTTGATGTTCTGACGTTTCTGATTGTAGTGCAGACGAATTGAGAATGCGAAATCTTCTTCGTAATCCGCAGAACCGGTCAGAATTTCGGTAATGGCATTGATATCAAAATCCAAATGAAAGTCGGAATCCATTTCGGTGATAAATCCGGCAGAATTTACGGTATAAGTAATGCGGATGCCGTCTTCTCCGATAATGCGGACATTTTCAAACAGTGCCAACATCAGTTGTGCCTGCAATCTTGCGTTCTGAGCCATGGTGGGATCTTGAGGAAGTTCGGGCAGAATGGGGAAGCTTTCCATCATTTCATCGGGATAA
Organism: Clostridia bacterium; assembly: GCA_017625695.1. Classification (GTDB taxonomy): domain Bacteria; phylum Bacillota; class Clostridia; order UMGS1840; family UMGS1840; genus SIG452. Next base: position 10,650 of record JAGAKI010000003.1, read on the forward strand.
ATGGTTCGGCAATAGGTTGCGATAGAATCCCAAAGGGCAGAGATTTCTTCTCTTGCCTCGGGTTTGTCAAAATAGGTGAGAACCATGGAGCGAATGAAATCCTTGAAGTCTTTGTCGGTCATCACAAAGGAATACTTGTTTCCGGATTTGGTAACCAGCTCGGGAGCGTCGGTCATCAGTCCAGCGTAGTTTTTCACAAATTGGAATATGCTATCGTTTAGCGTAACTGCAGCGGAAATTGAAATGTTTGGCTTTTCTGTTTCGGAAGCTACAGGAGTTTCATATAACTCTCCAAAGTATTCTGCACTTAATCGGTTTAACTCCTCTTGTTTTTCCATAATTGCTTCCATGTCGGCAGTATCCAGTGTGCAATAAGCGGCATTTTCATATTGATAAGGCAGCAACGCTTTGAATGGAGTAGGAATCTTCAGGATGAGTTTCGCCTGATTGCTTTCGTCGGAGTCTGCATACAGTTCACCTGCAAAGCTGATATCGTCAGAAAGGATGGAATAATTGTATTTTGCTTTCATGGTATTGTCTTTGATTTGTTGCTGAGTAGTAGCTTCCAGGCGGAAGGAGGAAAGCATATTTAAGATGCTCTGCAAATTGACATCCATATCTTCTCTGACTTCTTCGGGAAGAGTGATGTTCATTGTTCCGGACAAAAGTTCGGTTGTCTGAACAGAGGTCATTCTGGCATCCTTTTGTAATGCAGAAATCAAAGATATTTCATCGGTTGAGCATCCGCTAAACAGCAGAATACAAACAAAGCAGAGGGCTAGTGCAACCAATCTTTTTTTCATAGTGAGTACCTACCTTTCCAAAATTTGATTTTTTAAAAAGTTAAAGTAAGAGGTGTCTTATTCACATTATACCATATTCCCAAAAAAAGTCAATAAAAAAGCATATCCTTTCTTTCTGGGAATTGGAAGAAAAGATATGCTTGTCTGCAAGATTACAGAGAATTATGGATTACGGGCGAAAGTCGTCGGCGATTTTTTCTAAGGTCTGTGAGATTTTTTCCAGCCGTTCTGCCTGACTGTCCACAATGGACATCAGCCGTTCTTCCCGTTCTCGGGATTCCTTCTGATAGGTAAAAAACAGCCAGATAAATAAAGCGGCAAATACGCCTTGTCCCATAACCAGTTCGATGATTGCGTTGGGTTCCATTTTTTAACTCCTTTTGTAGCTTTCGTAAATTTTTTGGTATAAATCCGATGCGTAGGGATGGCTGTCAAGCAGAGCGAACACCGCATCGGGATGAGAAAGGTTCCATTTTTGTGTTAAAAAGCTTCTGATGTTGGCGGATTCGGAGGAAACGGGAAGTCCTAAATATTCCATCACACCCAAAAATACTGCATCTGCAAATGCTTCCTGTTGATTTTTTAACAGTACCGCATCTGACGGATGGTCGATGAATGCCAGTTCTACTAAAATAGCGGGACAGTCGGTATTTCTTAACACCGACAAATTGGATTCCTTAACGCCTCGGTTTCGTAAATTGAATCGGGAAACTATCGACTGTAATACAGGTTTGGCTAATTGCTCCGCCTGACCGCCCCGTTTTAAAATCAGCACCTCGGTTCCGGTACCGCCCCCGGCATTACAATGAATGGAAATAAAATAGTCACACTTTTCATTATTGGAGATTTCAGCACGTTTCTTTAAACTTGAATTTACCGAAGTTCCAAGATTCTGCGTGAGAGTTTCGCGTGTCATGACTACGGTGATTCCCGCCTGTTCCAGTTTGTTTTTCAAAAACTGACACACGGGAAAGGTGATGTTTTGTTCTTTTAAACCGTTACCTGTAGCACCGGTATCAAAACCTGAATAATTGTGACCTGCATCAATACAGAGTTTCATATTTCATCATACCTCTTTTTAGAAATTGTTTTTCTGACCTTGTTATGCTATCCTCTGTAATTATCCGAAAAAAAGGAAGGAAAGTCAATAAGATTGCTTCCAATCGGACAGAAGTTGAGCTTTTTGGAAAATTTAGAAATAAATGTTGCAATTTTGTAAATAAAATGCTATAATATAAAATAGTGTAGTGTAATGTTTTGAAAGGTAGGCGTTTGATCGGATGTTTCAAACTGTTGATGTATTGGGCGCCAAGATTTCCAACGCTTCGGTGGAGGAAATTGTCGGCTTTTTAGCAGGTAGAATCAAACAAAAACAGAATACGGTAGTTTATACTCCCAACTCAGAGATTATTGAGCAGTTCCATAAGGATGAAAAGTTGCTTTCTCTTTTGAATTCTGCCGATGTGCTGGCGGCAGACGGGATTGGGGTCGTATATGGTGCCAAAATATTGGGAACTCCCTTAAAATGCCGTGCAGCGGGATACGATATTGCTTGCAGGCTGTTGGAAGTTGGTGCCAAAGAAGGCTTCGGTTTTTATCTGTTTGGTTCCAAAGAAGAGGTATGTCACTTAGCAAAAGAAAATTTAGAAAAAAAATACCCCGGCATCCGGATTGTAGGGACACAGAACGGTTATTTTCAAGAACCGGTGGGAGAAACCATTGCCAAGACAAATCCGGATGTGGTGTTTGTTTGCCTGGGAGCAAGAAAACAAGAAGAGTGGATTTATGAAAACAAGCATCTGTTTTCGGGAACTACCTTTTTGGGTATCGGTGGCAGTATGGACGTATTTGCCGGTGTGGTGAAACGTGCTCCCGACATTTTTATCAAGTTGAATTTAGAATGGTTCTACCGTTTATTGAAACAACCCACCCGTTTTATCCGAATGCTTGCATTACCCCGATTCTTATGGCGTGTGATTTTAAGAAAAACTAAACAACGATAATGATAGAAAAGGAGTCTGTTATGTTAAAAGTAATTTTGATTTCCCATACCCCGAATCCCGAAAAGGTTGTGGCAGCTGCCGCAAAAATGTGTTACTCCAACAGCGGTGCAGAAAATATTTTAGAAAAACTGGATGATGAAAAAACCAGAAAGTTTCTGGAACATCTGACTGCGTTGGGACATGAAAGTCCCTTAGAACACATCACCTTTACCTTTGCGGTAGAAGGGGTGTCCCGTTCGTTGCTGGCACAGCTGACCCGCCACAGAATGGCATCTTACAGCGTAAAATCCCAGCGTTATGTGGAGGAAGCAAATTATGAATATATCACACCTCCCGAAATTTTACAAAATCCTGATGCCAAGGCACTTTATGATGAGACCATGGCAAAAATCGGTGAAGCTTACGAACAACTGACCGAAGTACTTTATCAGAAGCACGTAACAACCATGGATGAAAAATCTGCCAAGAAAAAAGCGATTGAAGATGCACGTTTTGTCCTTCCCAATGCTTGTGAAACCAAACTGATTATGACATTTAATGCCAGAAGCTTACTGAATTTCTTCAGCGTGCGTTGCTGTAACCGTGCACAGTGGGAAATTCAGGCGTTGGCAGATGCACTTTTATGGAAAGTACGGGAAGTAGCTCCTGTGATTTTCCGATATGCGGGACCTAAATGTGTTCACGGTGCTTGTCCTGAGGGGAGCATGAGCTGTGGCAAACGTGCCGAAATGCAGAAAAAGTATCTGGTGAAAACCGAAGGAGAATAATCCATGGAGCTTTTGGTTGCATTGTTTTTCGGTTTGGTTCAGGGATTGACTGAATTTCTGCCGATTTCCACCGGTGGGCATCTGGCACTGATTCAGAATGTGAACCAGACCATCTTCGGAGAAGAATTGTTTTCTCCGACTTTAACATTTGATATTTTACTTCGGTTTGGAACCCTGATGGCAATTGTATTTGTTTTTTATTCTGATATCCGCGGTTTATGGAATGCTTTGACAGCGTGTATCAAAGATATCAGAAACAAAGAGTTTTCTCTTCGTACCGAGGACCCTGACCGTAAGCTTCTGTATATGCTGGCAGTCACAGCATTGTTTTTGATTCCGGCATTGTTTTTAACAGAGTATACCGGTGTTTATCTGAATGGCTTGACTGTAATTGCTTTGATGCTTTTGGTGAGCGGGATTTCCAATCTGTTCATTGACAGAATCGGTGTCAAAGAAAATACCAACGCCTTTTTTGAACAGAACTTCGGCACGGAAGGACTGGTACCTGATGTGGCAGTTTCAAAAGCAGAATCCGAACAGACCGATGCGGAGAAAACCGAGGAATCAGAAGCAGATTACATAGAAACGGCGGAAGCACACGCAGAAGTTTCCGTTATGGTTTCTGTAGCAGAGGCTTTGGAAGAGGAAATTTGCGATTCTGATAACGTGGAAGAACTGACGGAAGGACTGGAAGAGGACGAACCGGCAGACGAATCCGAGCCAAGGTTTTTCTTAAAGCAGGCGGCGACGGTCGGATTGTTCCAGCTTTGCAGTTCCATTCCCGGTATTTCCCGATGCAGTCTGACTGTTTTAGGCGGTCTGGTAGCCGGGTTCCGACGGGATTTCACGGTAAAATATGCGTTTTTATCTGCCATCCCGGTGTTGGTGGTAAAGATACTGATACAAACCGTTACGGTGTTAATAGATGGCATCCGTATGAATTGGCTTCCCTATCTTTTGGGAATGATTGCTGCATTTATCAGCGGAGTTTTTGCCATCGGCTGGATGCGCAAATCCGTTCGTAAGTATTCTTGCAGACGGTTTGGCGTATATTGTCTGATTTTGGGCATCATTATATTTGTGATACAGTTAAGAGGATAGAAAGGAACTTGGCTCATGGCGGCAAAAAAAGCGGTGAAAAGATCCGCAAAACGAGTGACAAGAATTACAAAACAAAAGCAAAAAAGTGTAAAGATTGACCCGATGATTGCCTTGATTTTAAAGCTTCTGTGCGGACTGGCAATCTTGGTGTATATGTTTTTAAGTGTGTACGGAGAAGCCGGTACATTCGGAAGGGGATTCCGTTGGTTACTGGCGGCAATGTTCGGAAGCGGTATTTTCTACATACCCTTTTTGAGCGTATATCTGTTTATCATCGGTCTGTTTTTTATGAAACAAAGAGACGGCATCGGGAAAATGGTTTCCGGTGGTCTTTTGATGCTGTTTTCTGCAACGGGCAGCTATCTGTTTCATCCAGCGCCCAGCGTACCAGACCATTTCTTAAAAGATCTGGCAATTATTGTGACCGATGCCCAGAGTGGATATAACGGCGGTATCTTTGGTACCGGGCTTGGGATGCTGTTTCAGACCCTTTTGGGGGAAACCGGTGCCATTATTTTAGTAACCTTGGCAATTTTGTTCTGCTTGTTCATTATGTTCAATGAACTGATTGCATTTTTAATTGTCAAAGGTTCTGACTGGTTGAAAAACAATGTCCGTCAGGAAAAAACCTCCCGGGTATTTCGTGTTCCCGGTGTGAAAGCGGACAAGGTCCGTTCGGAAGATTTGATTCAGAAAGAAATCAAGAAAAACTCTTTGGATGTTCCCATTGAAATGGAACAGCCGGCAACCACCGACGTAATTATTGAAAAATTTGCAACCGGTGCGGATAAGGAAAAGAATCCGCAGATCATTCCGGAGTCTGTCTCTGCCCCTGAAATTAAAAAGCAGCCGGCATTAACCAATCAGGAAATTGATTCGGTTGCCAAAGAATTAAACGAAGCCAAAGAGCAGGAAACCAAGGAATACGTATATCCTTCGATTGATTTTTTAAATAAAGGTAGTAATCGTTCCCAGGGAATGTCGGAAGCTGAGTTGAATCAGAATGCGATAAAACTGGTGTCTACTTTGCGGGAATTCGGAGTAGAAGCTGAGGTTGTCAGCGTTCAGGAAGGACCATCTGTTACCCGTTATGAAATCCGTCCTCAGATTGGGGTAAAGATTTCTAAAATTATGGGGCTCAGCGAAGACATTGCACTTCGTATGGCAGCAAAAGGAATTCGTATTGCTCCTGTTCCCGGTAAAACTGTTATCGGTGTGGAAATTGCCAATCAGAAGGTAATGCCTGTGTTTGTCAGAGACGTGATTGCCTCCCGTGAATTTATGGAGCATAAATCCAAAATTTCCTTTGCCGTTGGGAAAGACATTGCAGGAACCACCGTGGTGGGGGATATTGCGAAAATGCCCCACTGTCTGATTGCAGGCGCCACCGGTTCCGGGAAGAGTGTTTGCATCAATTCTCTGATTACTTCCATTTTGTATAAAGCAAGTCCCGAAGAAGTGAAAATGATTATGATTGACCCCAAGGTGGTGGAACTTTCTGTATATAATGGGATTCCCCATCTTCTGATTCCCGTAGTAACCGATCCCCGAAAAGCGGCAGGTGCTTTGAACTGGGCAGTGATGGAAATGCTCAACCGTTATAATCTGTTTGAAAAAGCCAATGTCCGTGATTTAGACAGCTACAACGAACATCAGGTGGCAAACGGAGAAAATCCATTGCCCAAGATTGTGATTATCGTGGACGAGCTTGCAGACTTAATGATGGCATCCCCCAAAGAAGTGGAAGAATATATCTGTCGTCTGGCACAGCTTGCCAGAGCGGCGGGAATGCACCTGATTATTGCAACACAGCGGCCTTCGGTCGATGTTATCACCGGCTTAATTAAGGCAAATATGCCCTCTCGTATTGCGTTTGCTGTGTCTTCTCAGATTGACAGCCGTACTATTTTGGATATGGGTGGTGCGGAAAAACTCCTGGGAAAAGGGGACATGCTGTATGCCCCCATCGGGGAATCCAAACCCATCCGTGTGCAAGGTGCACTCATTACTGATAAAGAAGTGGAACAAATTGTTGATTTCTTAAAACAGAATACACAGGTTTCCTATGATGATGATGTGATTTCGCACATTGAATCCAGCGGTACCAAAGACGGGCCAACGCATACTTCCGATGGGGGAGATGCTGACCCGATGCTTCCGGATTGTATTGAATTTGTAGTGGAACTGGGGGAAGCTTCTGTTTCCAAGCTGCAGCGTCGCTTTAAATTGGGATATTCCCGTGCGGCACGAATTGTGGACCAGATGGAAGAGAGGGGCATTGTTGGTCCTTCTGAGGGCAGTAAACCCCGTCAGGTTTTGATTACCCAGGAACAGTACTTTGAAATGAAACTGAGCGAGGGTATTTGATTGTAAACAAACAACTCCAAAGAGGGTGAACTTTTGAAACGACCATTTTATTTTGACGGTGCCTTTGGGACTTATTACAGCGAGCAGTATGGAGACGATATTCCCTGCGAGCTTGCAAATTTGCGTTATCCCGAACGGGTATCCGATATTCATAAGGCATACCTTGCTGTTGGTGTGGATGCTATTAAAACCAATACCTTTGGTGTGAATTCTTCCTGGATTGAGGAAGAAACACTCTGTTGTGAACTTCTGACTGCCGGCTATCGGATTGCCCGGGAGGTGACAGCAGGAACCAATGTGCAGGTGTTCTGTGACATCGGCTATATCGACGGGGAGAATCAACTGTCGGAGTATCAACGGAATGTAGATGTTTTTCTTTCTTTGGGCGGGAAAAACTTTGTGTTTGAAACCTTACAGGAATTTTCGCCGTTGGATCAGGTGATTTCCTATCTGAAAGAAAAGGAACCCACAGCAAAAGTGCTGGTTTCCTTCAGTGTATCTCAGGATGGTTATACCAAAAAAGGTTATTATTATGAAACCTTATTGAAAGAAGCCAATCAGTATGCAGATGTGGTGGGATTGAACTGTCAGTGCGGTCCGTCTCACTTGTATTCTCTCATTGAAAGGTTGAATCTTTCGGAATATAAGCAGTTTTCTGCTATGCCAAATGCCGGATATCCCCAGGCAATCAATGGCAGAACCGTGTATTCCAACAATAAAGAATACTATGCGAAAAAGCTTTTGGAGATTGCATCCTTAGGGGTAAATATTGTGGGTGGTTGTTGCGGTACCACACCGGGGCATTTAGCACCGGTCATCGGACAACAGCTGATTGAGGGAAAGACCAATGTTATCATAGAAAAAGCAGAACATTCGGTGCAGAAAAATCAACTGCTGGAGCTTTTTTCACAAGGAAAAAAAGTGCTTGCTGTGGAAATTGACCCGCCTGTGGATACCCATGCGGAATTTCTGATGGAAGCATCCCATCAGATGAAAACTGCGGGTGTTGATTTGATAACGGTGGCAGATTCTCCGTTGGCACGAACCCGTGCAGACAGTATGATGCTTGCCGCAAAAGTAAAACGGGAGGTCAATATTGATGTGTTGCCCCATCTGTCTTGCCGTGACAAAAATTACATTGCTATCCGAAGCCTTTTGATAGGGGCAAATATTGAAGGGGTCAACAATGTCCTGGTTGTTACCGGAGACCCAATTTCCCGCAGTGATGGCGGCGTATTTCAGTTTAATTCCTATACTTTGATGAATTTGGTTTCCAATCTGAATCGGGAAGTTTTTTATGAAAATCCCTATACTGTTTGCGGCGCATTAAATGTCAATGCCTTGCATTTTGATACGGAAATAAAACGTGCCAGACAGAAACTCAAGTCAGGTGTGAGCGTGTTGTTTACGCAACCGATTTTCTCGGAAAATGCGGTTCGTAATTTTATAAAAGCAAAAGAAGAACTGGATTGCTATTTGATGGCAGGGATTCTGCCCATTGCCGGATGGAAAAACGCACTGTTTTTAAATAATGAGGTTTCGGGAATCGAAATTCCACGGGAACTGATTGACAAACTGCAAGTAATGACACCGGATGAAGTCAGAGATGCCGTGGTTTCCTACAGTATGGAACGTATCCGCCGGGTGTATGACCACGCAGATGGCTTTTATATTATGACCCCTTTAAGAAAAACTGAACTGGTTTCTGACATTGTAGCAAACATTCGTAAGATGGAACAAGAGGAGGCATAACGATGCTTATTATATCGGAAAAATTAAACAGCTCCATTCCTTCTGTTTTGGAGGCTTTTCAAACCAAAAATGAAACGTTTTTGGTGGAATTAATAAAAAAGCAGGAGCAGGCGGGAGCAACCTATATTGATATCAATACAGCTCTGTTGGGAGACAACGAAGCCGAAGTGATGGAATATGCCATCAGTTTGGTGAAAGCACATTCTTCTATGGGAATTATGATAGATTCTCCTAATGTTTCGGTGATACAGCAGGCGGTGCAGTGTGCCAAAGGAAGAAACATTATCATCAATTCGGTTACCTTAACCGAGCGGATTGATGAACTGTTGCCTCTGTTGCAGCAACAGCCGGAGCTTTTGGTGGTAGGACTGCCGATCGGAACTGCAGGAATTCCTCAAAGCGGAGAAGAACGTGCCAACTGTGCGGGAGAATTGATTGAAAAATTAACCCAAAACGGAATCTGTAACGACCGTATTTTCATTGATGTTTTGGTGGAAGCGTTGGCAGTAGGGGACAACAATGCAAAAATTACATTGGATACACTCCGTTTGATGAAAGAACGGTATCCCGAGGTGAAAACCACCGGCGGGTTCTCCAATATTTCCTTTGGACTTCCCAAACGTATGATTTTAAATACCTCTTTTTTGGCAATGGCAATGTATCAGGGGTTGGACAGTGCCATTATGGATCCGGCACCGGATACCATGAGAAAAACCTATCGTGCCATCAATGCCTTGTTGGGAAATGATGAATATTGTATGGATTACATCGACGAAATCCGCGGTGTAGAAGAATAACAGAATGAAACGATAAAAACGAGTCCCGTTTCCCCAGATTAGGAAACGGGATTTTCGGTTTTTTCAAGGTAAAAATAAAAAAATATAAAAAAATCAAAAAATTTTTAAAAAAAGGTTGACATTTTACATTCAGGGTGATATAATAGCTGAGGTTGAGAAAAATAGAATATATAGCGGGATTGTGTAAGGGTAGCACGACAGACTCTGACTCTGTTTGTGAGGGTTCGAATCCTTCTCCCGCTGCCAGCGTAAGAGCGACTTGTTTTGGCAAGTCGCTCTTCCTATGAGTAAAATTTCTAAAAAGATGAAAGGAAGTTTTGAAAAATGGGTACTTTGTTATCTGTTTCTGTGGCACTTTTGGCAGGTCTTCTGATGACCAGGGTGTTTAAACCTTTAAAATTACCGTCAGTTACTGCGTATTTAATTGCCGGGGTTTTAATCGGTCCCTACTGTATTGGTCAGCTTGGGATTGAAGGTTTTGGATTTTCCAGTCACGAAGCAGTAGAGAGTTTGGGATTGATTTCAAAAGTTGCTCTTGGATTTATTGCGTTTTCTATCGGGAACGAGTTTCGTATGGAAGAATTAAAGCATACCGGAAAGCAAGCATTGGTAATCGGGATTGTGCAAGCTTTATTTGCTGCGTTGCTTGTGGATATCGCATTGTATGTTTTGCATCTGCTGATGCCCGATAAATTATCCATTTCTCAGGTTATCACTTTGGGAGCGATTGCAACCGCGACTGCACCTGCTGCAACCTTGATGGTTGTTCGTCAGTATAAGGCAAAGGGTCCCCTGACTGATTTGTTATTACCCATTGTTGCATTGGATGATGCAGTTGGTCTGATTGTGTTTGCGGTTTCTTTCGGAATTGCAAAAAGTCTCATTGTAGGAGCGGTAGATTACGTATCCATTATTATTAATCCTTTGTTGGAAATCATCTGTTCTTTAGGCTTGGGTGCTTTGATGGGCTGGGTTTTAACCCAGTTGGAAAAAATGTTCAACTCCAACACCAACCGTTTGAATATGACTATCACTTTTGTGTTCTTAACGGTAGCACTTTCTATGATTGAGTTCCATATCGGACCCGTACATATTGCTTTTTCCTCTTTATTAGTATGTATGATGTTGGGGACTGTATTTTGTAACATCTGTCCTTTGTCTCACGATCTGATGGAAAAATCTGATAAATGGACTTCTCCGTTATTCGCATTATTCTTTGTCATCAGCGGGGCGGAACTGGAACTCGGGGTGTTCACTGACTGGGCGATTGTAGTGATTGGTCTGGTATATATTGTTTTCCGTTGTTTAGGAAAATACTATGGTGCTTATATTAGTGCCAGAGGCACCAACTGTTCTTTAGAAATTCAGAAATATTTAGGGATTACCTTGTTTCCTCAGGCAGGGGTTGCCTTGGGAATGTGTGCGATTGTAGCAGCAGAACCTGTGTTTGGGAATGCAGGAAATCTGGTGAGAAATATTACCTTATTTGCGGTGTTGATTTATGAGGTGTTTGGTCCGGTTATGACCAGAGAAGCTCTTCGCCGTGCCGGTGATATCAAACCCATGTCTGACGAAGTTAAGAATCGCCGTCAGAATAAATTAAATGAAAAAGCGCAGGCAGCAAATCAGAAATAATTTAAAAAGAGCAGTTTTTTCTAAAACTGCTCTTTTTTTCTAAAAATATCTGATGTTTTTTTCTAAAAAAGTCATTGGAACCACTTGCATTTTATCGGGAAGTATAGTATAATATGTCTGTTGTGTGTAAAAAGAATTTCATTTCATAAAAAGGGAGGCTTACTATGAACAGACGAATTGGTTTTGACATTGAAAAATATATCGAGATGCAGTCTAAGCATATTGGCGAACGTGTTAAAGAATTCGGCGACAAGCTGTATTTAGAGCTTGGCGGAAAACTGTTTGACGATTATCACGCCTCTCGGGTTTTGCCGGGATTTGAACCGGACACCAAAATCAAAATGCTGATGCATTTGTCGGATAAACTGGAAATTGTCATTGCCATCAGTGCGATTGATATTGTGAAAAATAAAGTCAGAAGTGACTATAATATTACTTACGATTTGGATACCATCCGCTTAATCAAAGCCTTTCAGACTTTAGGTTTGTTGGTGGGCAGCGTGGTAATTACCCAATACAGCGGGCAGCCGGCTGTGGATATCTTTAAAAAACGGCTGGAGAATATGGGAATCCGGGTATTTTTACATTATCCCATTCCCGGCTATCCTTCCAATGTGGAATACATTGTCAGTGATATGGGATTCGGCAAAAATGAATTTGTTGAAACCACCCGTCCGATTGTAGTGGTGACAGCGCCCGGTCCCGGCAGCGGAAAAATGGCAACGTGTCTGTCTCAGCTGTATCATGAAAACAAGCGTGGCGTGAAAGCCGGCTATGCTAAATTTGAAACGTTCCCCGTTTGGAATCTGCCGCTGAAACATCATGTCAATCTGGCATATGAAGCAGCAACGGTTGATTTAAACGATGTCAATATGATTGACCCCTTCCATCTGGAAGCATACGGCGAAACAACGGTTAACTATAACCGCGACATTGAAGTTTTTCCTGTATTAAACGCTATGTTTGAAAAGATTTTGGGGGAAAGTCCCTATAAATCTCCCACTGATATGGGTGTTAATATGGCAGGAAACTGCATTATGGATGACGATGTAGTTTGCCGTGCTTCCAAGGATGAGATTATTCGTCGTTATTATCAGGTGTTAAAAGACAAGACCAATGGCAAAGTTGACGATGATGTGGTTCGTAAAATGGAACTGATTATGAAGCAGGCAGAGGTGTCTGTGGAAGACCGTAGTGTGGTTCGTGCCGCCAAGGAAAAAGCGGACGAAACTGAGGCACCGGCTTGTGCCATTGAACTTCCCAACGGAAAAATCGTTACAGGAAAAACATCTGCGTTGTTGGGGGCATCCAGTGCGGCATTGTTGAATGCTTTAAAAGCAGTACGTGGACTTTCAGAGGAAATTCATGTGATTTCTCCCGATGTTATTGAACCTTTGCAGGGACTCAAAACCAAGCATTTTGGAAGTAAAAATCCCAGACTGCATACCGATGAAACTTTGATTGCACTTTCCATCTGTGCGGCAAATGACCCCATTGCCAAGGATATGCTGGATGGACTCAGTGCAGTAAAAGGTTCCGAAGCACATTCTACGGTATTGCTGTCTCAGGTAGATGAAAACGTATTTAAAAAATTGGGAATTAACTTAACCTGTGAAGCAGTGTATCATAAATAATAAGCGATAAAAAAGCCATTCTTTCGGGAAGAAAGAATGGCTTTTTTACTGTTTATCAGGTGAAAATGGCAGCAATGATGAAACAAAGAATACATCCAATCAACGTGGGAATGATAGCGGCAAGTGCTGTCCATCGGAAGCTTCCTGTTTCTTTTTTGATGGTCATCAGCGTAGTGGAACAGGGCCAGTGAAACAGACAGAATACGGCTGTGCAAAGTGCTGTGACATGGGTCCATCCGTTTTGTATCAACAGGGTTTTGACATTGGTAAGATTCTGTGCTTCCGACAGACTGCCGGTTGCTAAATATGCCATCATAATAATAGGTAAGACGATTTCATTGGCGGGCAGTCCCAGCAAAAATCCGATAAGAATCACACCATCCATTCCCAATCCTTTTCCCACAGCGTCAAACAGATTGCAAAGATGAGAAAGCACCGTGGCGTTCCCTACCGTCACATTGGCACATAACCAAATCAGAAGTCCTGCCGGTGCGGCAATCATTAAGGCTCTCCCCAACACAAAAAGCGTTCGGTCCAGAAGAGACCGGATGAGAATTTTTCCGATTCTCGGTTTGCGGTAGGGAGGAAGTTCTAAGGTGAAAGAAGACGGTTGCCCTTTGAGTAACGTCTTGGATAACAGAAAGGATACCAAAAAAGTCATCAGGATTCCCAAAATGACCACAAGCAGGAGATACAGCGTTCCCAGATAGGCAGAGGCAGGGGACATTGCAGTAAAAAACATGGTAATCAAAGCAATCAACAATGGGAATCTTCCGTTACAGGGAACTAAGCTGTTCGTCAGAATGGCAATCAGCCGTTCCCGTTTGGAATCAATGATTCTGGCACCAACCACCCCTGCAGCATTACAGCCGAATCCCATACACATGGTAAGTGCCTGTTTTCCGCAGGCATTGCATTTTTGAAAGATATGGTCCAGATTAAAGGCAATCCGTGGAAGATATCCCAAATCCTCCAACAGGGTGAATAAGGGAAAGAAAATTGCCATAGGAGGGAGCATCACCGAGGTAATCCATCCAACCACACGAAAGACACCGCAAAAGAGCATTTCATAGAGCCATTGGGGAAGTCCTATGCGAACGGAAAGGGAGACTAACAGTTCTTCCAAATAACGGAATCCGGATGACAAAAGCTCCGACGGATAGTTGGCACCGGTAATGGTAAGCCAGAAAATTCCTGCCAGAAGAAGGAGCATTACAGGGATTCCCGTAAACCGATTGGTTAAAATACGATCCAGTTTTCGGTCTTTTTGCCAATAGTTTTTGTTGTTTAGGGTTACATTTTTCTGATAGAGTTCTTCGCCTTGTTTTACGACAGCTTCGGTGACCACATCAGAAAGAAGCGGTTCACCGTTTAAATATTTTTGTTTGATTTCGGTTTGTGCGGTATGTATTTTCGGAGTTTCCAACAGCTTTTGAAACACAGGAAGACTCTTCAGATTTTCCACGTCTTCGGTTAAGAGTTTCATGGCAAAAAAACGGGGAGTTTCTACCGAATGAACGCAAAGCTCCATTTCAAGTTCCAAAATGGCAGTTTCCAGAGGCTCAGGATAGGGGATGATTCTTGGAGTAGCATCGGTTTGTTGACAAACGGCTTCCATTTTGGAAAGAAGTTCGGGAAATCCTTCCTCCGTTTTTGCACTAATTCCCACTACGGGAACGCCAAGTTGTTGGGACAGTGCATCTAAGTTAATATGAATTTTCTTTTTTCGTGCTTCATCCATCAGATTGATACAGACAACCACTTTTGAGGTAATTTCTAAGATTTGAAGCACCAGATTTAAGTTTCGTTCCATACAGGTGGCATCACAGACCACCAAAACTCCGTCCGGGACCCGGGAGTATAAAAAATCCCGTGCGACTTCTTCCTCTCTGGAATGAGATACCAGAGAATAGGTTCCCGGCAAGTCTACCAGTATGTAATCTTTATTATGATAGGAAAACGTGCCACGAGCGTTGGTTACGGTTTTTCCCGGCCAGTTTCCTGTATGTTGACGAAGTCCGGTTAGCGCATTGAATACGGTACTTTTTCCCACGTTGGGATTTCCTGCCAGAGCAAGAATGCAATCGGAGGAATGCTTCTTCTGAATGATAACATCGGTTTCGGCTGTCGAAGTTCCTGTGGATTGAACGGTCAGACCCATCACACATCCGTCCTTTCTGATTGAGATTCTCTGTGAAAAGGGACTGTAGAGGGTGGACAGTTTTACAGTCCCTTTCAAAAATTAATCTTTTTTTGTGGGGCAGCATTGGACAAGAATCCCTTTGGAATCCCGGTTTCTCAGTGCAATGACTGCGCCGCGAACAAAGTAGGCGATGGGATCTCCGGACGGATTTTTTAACACACATTCAATTTTTGTGCCGGGAATGATTCCCAAATCTTGCAATCTGCGGCGCATAGAGCCAAAGGTCAGAAGCCTCCGGACGGTTGCACATTGTCCAACCCCAAGCTCACACAAGGGCATTTCTTGATTCATAGGATGTAAACGCCTCCGTATTTTTTCAAAGGGGATTCTGTTATACTATATGTCATTTTACCGAAACTGTGATGGCTTTGGGAAAAAAGACTTGCACTTTTTGTAAGAACGTAGTATAATAATGGTAACTAAATCAAAGAGAAGGTGTGACCTATGGAATACGAATTACATTATGGCGATATGAAAGCCATCTGTACCACAATGGGCGCAGAACTGATTTCTTTAAAGAAAAATAACGGCAGAGAAATTATCTGGCAAGGTGACGAAACCTACTGGAATGGCAGAAATCCCAATCTGTTTCCGATCGTGTGCAGTCTGAAAGATTCCAAAACTGTGATTCATGGAAAAGAATATCAGATTCCCAAACACGGCTTTGCCCGTCGGAAAGAATTTGCAGTGGCAGAAAAAACTGACAGCAGTATTACCTTTTTACTGGAAGACAGTGCCGAAACACGGGAATGTTATCCGTTTTCATTCCGCTTTTTTGTGACGCATACCTTAACGGAAGACGGGTTTATCACTACCTACCGCGTGGAAAATGCGGGAGAGGATACCATGCTGTTTGGCATTGGCGGACATACTGCGTATAACTGTCCTATGAAAGAAGGGGACAGCTTTACCGATTATGAAATTCGTTTTAACAAGACTGAAACTCATCCGGTTTATCAGTGTGTGGTAGAAGATTTGGGCGGTTTGTTGTACGAACGAGGCATCCGCAAGGAATACGAAAATGTTTCGGTAATTCCGCTTCGCTACGATATTTTTGATTTGGATGCTTTGATGTTCTCCAAACTGAATTCCGATAAAATTCAACTGGTACATCAGTCAGGTGACTATGGGGTAGAAGTAGAAGTGAAAGGATTTACCTGCCTCGGTCTTTGGACTCCCATAAAAAAAGAAGCACCATTTTTATGTATTGAACCCTGGAGCATTATCCCCGATAAAGAAGATACTACAGGTATTTTTGCAGAAAAGCCCAATATTACCGCATTAAAGCCCGGAGAAGATAAAATTTTTTCTTACCGGATGCGGTTATTGTAGGAAAGGAAGGGACTCAGAATGAAATATCCCTTCTGGGTATTAAAACAGGACGGACTTCGTTTGTTAAAAGGAAAATGGAATCCGTTTGTGCTGTCTCTTTTTATCCCGTTTTTGATTTATTGTGCCATATTTGTCAGAATGTTCATGGCAGGCGGAGACGTTGAAACTCTGAATCTTACGGCAGGGATGATGTTGCAGTCTGAGGTTGTGACATTGGTGTTCCTTTTCATTTGGGAATTTGTAACGCTTGGCATCTATCACCAACTGCAACCGGATAAAGACAAGACAGGCTTTTTTGGAGTTTATTCATTTGGTTTCCGGTATTTCTGGAAGCTTTTGCCTACAGTATGTCTGACACTTTTGTTTCCTACCGGTCTTAATCTGCTGTTGACTTATGGGAATGTAGACTGGCTGTATGACTATCTGTTTTTCAGCCTGATGCCCTATGAAGTGTATTATTTGCTTTTGGCAGTTCTTTCTCTAATAGTGCAGATTCTCGGCTTATATTTGAAGTATGCATTGGTGTTTGCACCGTGTATATTGGCGGAACATCCCGAATACGGCCCGTTTCTTGTTATCAAAGAAAGCTTTCGTTTAAGTCGCAGTAATAAACTGTATGTTTTTTTGTTGGAGTTTAGTTTCTTAGGATGGATGGTTTTAGGAAGTATGGCGGTTATCGGTGTGCTTTGGGCATCCATTTATATGCTGTCTGCCCGGTTTGCTTTTTACAAACGGCTGACAGAACCACAGGAATTTTTTGTAGAATTAAATCCTATGCAGTAAAAAATCTGTGAGAAAAATCAACTGGTTTTTCTCACAGATTTTTTTATTCAAAGAGTTTTCCCAATACGGTTGCTGCAGTGGTTGCCAGTTTTTTCTCGGTGTCTCCCAATACGGTTTTTACATCGGTGGAATATAAAACGACAGATCCGATGATATCACCTTCTGAAAGAATGGGAATCACAGCACCGCAGAGATAATTATTATCATGGTCTAAAAGATGAACCCGTGATTCTGATAAGGTCTGTACGAAATAAGGTTCTCTGTTTTTTAATACCGTTTCAATTTCAGAGGAAAAATTCTTTTCTATCAGTTCCTTTTTGCCAACACCTGCTGCACAGATAATACTGTCGGTATCGGTAATGGCGGTATTATGTCCGCTGATTTTATACAGTGCGTCGGCATATTGTGTGGCAAAATTGGCAAGCTCTCCCACAGCCGAATACTTTTTGAAAATCACTTCACCATCTTTATTAGTGAAAATTTCTAATGGATCGCCTTCCCGGATTCGCATGGTTCTTCTGATTTCTTTTGGGATAACCACTCTGCCTAAATCGTCAATACGTCTTACAATTCCTGTTGCTTTCATTTCTATTAAAACTCCTTTTAGTAAGCGGGATGATGTGGATATCATCCCCTACAAAATTTAATTTCCAAAGATATTGTTTGCAACTAAGGAATTTTTATGTAAGGAAAAAGGTGGGAAAAAACAATGTTTTTATTTTTTCAAAAAATGAAATAGTTTTTTCTGCTGGACTTTTTTTGTATAAAAAGTGTCACAGAAAATACGAAAAAGCACCCTATGGTGGCTTTTCCCACCGTTTGGGTGCTTTTTATCCTTAGTTTGTTGGTATTCAGAGATGCTTTTTATAAACCGGGGAAGTTGCTACGCATTTCATCCATTTGAGGTTCCAGTTTTTTTCGCATTTCTTTGGGAGTGGTTCCAAAATGTTTTTTAAATGCGACAAAAAATCCGTTGCTTCCGGTGTATCCGCATTCTGTTGCAATTTGTGATACCGAAAGTCTGCTTTCCGATAACAGTTTTTTTGCATATTCCATTCGCATTTGTGTCACACGTTCGGTAAAAGTCTGATGATAGATATTTTTGATGATTCTTTGGGTTTGTTGAGGACTTAAATGCAACAGGTGCGCCAGATTACTCAGAGAAGCATGTTGAAATTTATTTACGAAATATTCATCAATCAGATAATTACGGTAGTTGTTGGAATCTTCTACATTCATCATTTCCAAAGGAGAGTCTTCGGTATTTTGTGTGGCTTTCATCAGTATCATAATTTCATGCAGACACGCAATGATGAGTTCGTTTTTGTCGGGATGTTCACTGGTGAAATAACGCACCAATCGTTTGAAAGCGTTAGCCCCTGAAAAAGAGGGGATATGCAATGTTTTCTTTTTGAATATTGTTTTGTATGCCTGATAGTATTTGTGATTGGTTTTTGATGAACTTCTTTCCAGTGAAAATACCATTTCCAGTCGTTTGGAGTTGGGGTGAATGATTGTAGTATGGGTTACTCCCGGGGAGATACAGGCAAAATCACCTTCGTTAAGCTGTGTGTTTCCGTGCTCTGTAACAAGAATCATGCTACCATTTAACACATAAAACAGCTCATAGAACTTGTGAGAGTGCATAGTAACTCCTAAGTGTTGACTTTCTGCGATAAAATTAGTATCTGAAATAAAGAAAAAATTAGCATCGCCAATGGTCAGATGATACTCCCGATACTCAGGAGTAGCTGAATGTGACATAATATGACACTCCTTTCCTGTTTCATATTATAACATATCCGCTCAAAAGAATCAAGCAAAAATGGTATATTTTTTCATATTTTTTTATAAAAAATATCATTTCATTCTATTTTGGTAGCACTTAATTTATGATTCGGTATGTTTGTGAGACATTTATTTGACAAATTTTTCATTTTGTGTTAAAATTAACTGAGTGACAATTGAACATTCAAGATACTTTTTAGGAGGAATCATGATATGACAAAAGAATCCATCGAAGCTTTATTTCAAAACATAACCCCGTATGTGGTTGACTTAGCGGGAAAACTTTTGGTTTCTGTTTTGGTATTGGTGCTTGGCTTTAAATTGGTGAAATTATTGACGAAACTGTTATCCAAAAGCAGAGCATTTTCCAAGCTCGATCCCAATGTCCGTTCGTTTTTTAACAGCTTTTTATCCATTGCCTTAAAAGCGGTAGTGATTATTACCGTTGCGGGAATTTTAGGGATTCCTATGGCGTCCTTCATCACCATTTTAGGTTCTATGGCAGTTGCAATCGGGCTTTCTTTGCAGGGAAGTCTTTCTAATATTGCAGGGGGGATTATTCTGCTTTTGTTTAAGCCGTTCAGTATAGGGGAGTACATTTCGGTGGACGGCGTTGAGGGAACTGTTTCTGAAATCGGATTATATTATACCTACTTAAAAACCCCCGATAATCAGAAAGTAGTGATCCCCAATGCGGTAGCCTCCAATAATACTTTAGTGAATGTGACCCATCAGACAACCCGACGAGTAGATTTGAAGTTTACTGTAGGATATGACAGTGACATTGAGGTAGTAAAAGATATTCTTTTGGGAATCGCGGACAGTCATGCCAAAATTATAAAAAATCCCGAAGCTCCCATGGCAAGACTCTCCGAACACGGAGATAGTGCTTTGGTATTTGTGCTTCGTTGCTGGTGTAAAAGTGAAGATTACTGGACAGTCCGCTTTGACTTGCTCGAACAGGTAAAAGTAGCGTTCGACAAACGGGGAATTTCGATTCCTTATCCTCAGCTGGATGTTCATTTAGACAAATAATGGTAAACGTATTCCGGGAATTACAGCAGAAGTTCCCGGGATATTTTTTTCTCTGTAATAGCCAAAGAAAAATTCGGAAATAATAGGGACAAACCTGTTTGATACTTTGGAAAAGAATTATGGAGGAATACTATGAATAAAGTGGTTATCTGCGGGGTAAACACACAGAATCTGCCCAATTTAAACCATGATAAAAAGATGGAATTATTCCGCAAAATCAAAGCGGGAGATCGGCAGGCAAGAGAAGAATTCATCAATGGAAATCTCCGGTTGGTGTTAAGTGTGATTAAAAAATTTGCCAACCGTGGAGAAAATCTGGACGATTTGTTTCAAATCGGCTGTGTGGGACTCATTAAAGCCATCGACAATTTTGATTTGTCTCACGAAGTCAAGTTTTCCACCTATGCTGTTCCGATGATTTTAGGAGAAATCAAACGATATCTCAGAGATTCGGGTGCTATTAAGGTGAGCCGTTCCTTAAAAGATATTGCCTACCGTGCCCTGACTGCCAAAGAAAAGCTGACCGCCTCGTTGGGACATGAACCTACGCCCTATGAAATTGCAAAGGAAATTAACGTTACTCCCAAAGAAGTGGTGACTGCTCTGGAAGCTATTTGCGACCCGGTTTCCCTGTATGATCCCATTTATAATGACGGAGGAGATGTGATTTTAGTGATGGACCAGCTTTCCGACCGGGAAGACAAAGAAGAAAAATGGGTGGGTGGCATCTGTGTCTCTCAGGCGATGGGGAAACTATCCGAAAAAGAACAAAAAATTCTTTCTATGCGTTTTTTTGAAGATAAAACCCAAACGGAAATTGCGGAAGAAATTCATATTTCTCAGGCACAGGTTTCCCGATTGGAGAAAAATGCGCTCATTTCTATGCGAAAATATATTACCTGATTCCTTTTTTCATATCTTTCCCTTTTTCTCTCATATAAATAGAGAAAAAGGGAAGGAGCCATATCTATGAGAAAATCAAAAAAATTTATCATAAATGCCATCATACTGACAGCAACCTCGGTGTTCCTCAGAAGTCTTCAGCTTTCGTTCTCGGTGTATCTTTCCAATACCATCGGGGCAGAAGCAATGGGAAACTTTCACCTGGTACTGTCGGTATATTTTTTTGCGGTTACCCTTGCTACGTCCGGTATCGGACTGACTATGACCAAACTGATTTCTGAAGAGATGGCGTTAGGAAACGAGGGGAACATCCGTGCGTTAGTCAGAAAAGGGATTCTCTACTGCCTTTGCTTCAGTCTGTTAGCTGCCATTTTATTGTTTTTGTTTGCCCCTGTTTTGGTGAACGTTTGTTTTGGCGGATGCATTTCTCCTCTTCCTTTGTACATCTTGGCAATCGGGTTACCATTTTTGTCAGTTTCTTCTGCATTATCCGGATATTTTACTGCCAGACGGAAGGTGTATAAAACAGCTTTGGGACAAATTGCAGAACAGATCTTGAAGATCGGTGTCACGGTTTGTTTATTGCGGATTTTTTTACCAAAAGGCTTGACTGCAACCTTGTGTGCGTTGGTACTGGGCGGAACAGTTTCTGAAATTTTTTCTTTTTTGTATCTATGGATTCTTTCCCGTTTGGATTTTTGCCGGATGAAAGCAGGCAAACACCCAGCGGGACAATGGAAAAAACTGCTTGGCTTTTCGGCTCCCATTGCTGTAAGCTCCTATCTTCGTTCCGGACTTTCTTCCGTCAAACAACTGATGATTCCTGCCCGGATGAATCGGTCCGGTGTGACCAATGCGGTGGCACAGTACGGAATTGTAAATGGGATGGTCTTTCCCGTTTTATTGTTCCCACAAGTAGTCTTAGCGGCATTTTCTGCACTTTTGGTACCGGAAATCACTGAAAAATATACCTTGCGGCAGATGGAATCCTTAAAAGGGATTTTGACCAGAATCTTTAAAGTTACCCTGATTTTTGCGGTAGCTATCGGCGGGATTCTGTTTTTATATGCTAAGGATTTGTGTCTCACACTTTACAATAATGCGGACATTGCTTTTTATCTGAAACTTCTGGCTCCTCTTGTAGTTATTATGTATCTGGACGATATCGTGGATGCGGTATTAAAAGG
Organism: Clostridia bacterium; assembly: GCA_017625695.1. GTDB lineage: Bacteria > Bacillota > Clostridia > UMGS1840 > UMGS1840 > SIG452. The sequence continues at coordinate 32,740 of JAGAKI010000003.1, forward strand.
AATTAACTGTCAGGTAGCCGTAGTGCGAATCAATATCATTGATTCCTTTACGGGAATTATTCTGCTTTGGAATCTGCTGCCCGTGTTTCATATCAAAGGATATCTGATGGCGATTTTTCTGAGCGAAATTTTAAACGGTACATTAAGCATTTTAAAACTGATGAAGCATACGGATTTTACACTCTCACCCTTTCGATGGATTGTCTTTCCCGCAACCGTTATCGGACTTTCTATGATATCTTCAAAAATTTTGCTCCCGTTTTCTTTGTGGGGCAGTATTTTGCTGTCGGTTTTTCTGTATTTCGGGATTTTGTATGCAGTAGGAATTGTCGATTCTGCCGATTTTAAAGTGTAGTTTTTGCTTGAATTTTTTGGGGGAATATGTTAGAATAGATTTAACAAAGTTAAATCTATTCAGCTAAATTCGCCTGATGGCGAGCTAAATGTGCTGACGAACGCTAAATTACTTCGTAGCTAAATTGACCTGCGGTCAGCTATTAAGCGAATTTAATTTAGCTGTTTTGAAAAAACAATTTAGCTATGGAGCGAAGCGGAATAATTTAGCTTTGCAACTTGTTGCAAAATTGAGCTAAAAAGCTTGTCATCCGGATTATGCAGTCTTTATATACAGTTGATACCTAATCGCAGTGATATGAATTCTTGATACGTCCATTTGGGACGAAAAAGGAGAAACTATGAAATTTTTCGGACACTTTAAAACCATTACAAAACATAAACTGATGGTGATGGAATATTGTTTTCGCTTGGGACTTTATTGGCAGGGATTGGCACACGATATGTCAAAATATCACCCGAAAGAATTTCGGATTGGGGTAAAATATTATATCGGTACTGAGAGTCCCAACGCCGAAGAGAGAAAAATAACCGGTGTTTCCACCGCCTGGCTTCGGCACAAGGGCAGAAACAAACACCATTTTGAATATTGGATGGACTACAGTCCCAATCCCGACGAGGGCATTGTAGGAATGAAAATTCCCTTGCAATACGTAGCAGAAATGTTTTGCGACCGTCTTGCTGCTTCCAAAAATTATCAGGGAGACAAATATACTCCCGACTATCCGTTAGCTTATTATGTGAAAGACCGTGACAAAATCATCATTCATTCTGAAGTGGATGAGCTTTTAGTAAAGCTTCTTACTATGCTAAAAGACGATGGGGAAGATGCCACATTTTCTTATCTCAAAGCGTTGTTAAAACAAAATAAAAATAAATGAAAAATCGGCTCAATCTGAGCCGATTTTCTTCTGTTTGGTAATTATATCAGTTTATCACATTCTAATAACATCAGCATGGCCATTTCGGTGGCTTCCAGGAAGCCTTCGATGGATAAGAGTTCGTCAGGCTGATGGAGATTACCGTGTCCTTTGGGTAATTCAAAGGGGATTTCTTTTCTTACCATGGTACCGATTTCTACTGCACAGGGCAGGTGGCGTCCGTAGGTACCGCCTGCATTCACCAAACTTTTTGCTTCGGTATCACCTGTGTAGTTTTTATAAACATCCAGACACGCTTGGACGGTGGGTAAATTTTCGGAAAGCACATGAGTAGCCATTACGTGAGAGAAAGAAACGTTCCACTCTTTTTCACCGAATTTTTCGGTTAATTTTTTCTGCAATGCATCGGGGTTGGTGGTAGCACCGTAACGGATATCAAACACCAAAGACAAACAACCATTTTCCAAACGGACAATACCATTGGTACAGGTCAGTTTTCCAAAATCGGGGTCAGTATCTTCAATCTCCAATGCTTCTCCGTAAGGAGTAGCAAGTAAGTCTTTTGCGAATGCAAGTTGTTGTTTGTCGTTTTCTGTTAGGAAAGTGCAATCGGACAAAAAGTCTGCAATTAAAAATCCTGCATTGAAAGAACCTTCCGGGAAAGCTCCGTGGGTAGACAAGCCTTCCGCATAGAGTTTAATTTCCCCGTTGTCCATGGAAACCTTCACAGAATCGGTTTCTTTTGCTTTTAAAGCGTCGTATAAACCGTCCTTGTTTTGCAGTTTCATAGTTGCTTTTCCCAAAATGATGTTAAAGGAAACACCACCGTGAAACTCGGTAATCGTATCTAAGGGAATCTTTGAGGTTGCAGTTGCCTGAAACATCCCTTTATTGCCACGGTACAAGGGGAATTCAGAGTCGCAGATTAAAGAAAAATCGGGTGCTTTATGTGCTTTTGCATAATTTTCAATGTCCTGCATTCCGGTTTCTTCGCTGATACCGGTGAAAGAAACGATTTTGCTTTGAATAGGCAAGCCAAGCTCCCGTATCATTTTCATAATATAAAGGGAAGATACCACCGCACACTTATCGTCAGACACACCCCGACCGATTAAAAATCCCTCTTTTTGGGTAGCGTGAAAGGGGGAGCCGACCACCCAATCATCGCCTGCTGCCACTACATCTGCGTGGGCAAACAGACCAAGACTTTTTTCCCCCTCTCCCAGATAGGAAAGCAGGTATCCGTCTTTGTGGTAGATTTCGGTTTTAAAACCGTTTTCTTCATATAAATTTTTCACATAGTTAAGCACTTCGGCACATTCTTTGCCAAAGGGATATTTTTCGCTCACATTCTGCTGTACCGATTCAAATGCTACCAAACGGGAGAGTTCGGCAATCATTTCATCCTTGTGAGACCAAATGTATTCGTGAATTTGTTGTTTGTACATTTTGTGATACTCCTTTATCATCTATTTTGTGGAGAATGTTTGATTTTATACCAGTGAAAACTTTTTGATCAGTTCATTCTTTTTCTCTTGCAGTAACACAAGTTTAGGTTTGCCGACATAATTTAAATTGTGCCGTTTTACCATTTCTTTCGCTCGTATCAGATTTTCTCTGTCAAAGGTATCTTTTGTGGTATGTGCATCCATCCCAAAGGTAACAGGAGAGCCAACAGCACCGGCAATTGCGAAGAATCGATCTCCCGGATATACACACAAATCTCTTGCACCGTTGAAGTTGATTTCTAAAGGAATGTTATATTCAACGGAAGCGACACAGATTTTCTTCATTTCCTGCTCGTAGAGAGCATCGTTGTCACCTTTGTAGTCTAAAAGATCCGGATGTGCTACATAGCTGAAAATTCCGGTTTTTATTCCTTGGAGAACACATTCTACGTATTCCGCCAAATCTTCGTCTTTGGTGGTGGGGGCTCCTGATGGATATCCGTTTGGATATTCACTTTTCAGGTAATGTTGTCCTAAAATTAAATATTCGGCATCATAGTCTAATGCTGTTTTTAGCATTTTTGGAAAATAGAGAGGATAGAATTCCATTTCGTATCCGATTTTGATATCAATTTGATTTTTGTATCCTTCCCGCAGACGGTTTGCTTCTTTCAGATAGGCTGGAACATCTGCGAAATTGATGCGGTAGCAGCTTGCTTCACCACCATTGGGAAAAGAAAAGGGGAGATGTTCCGAAAAACCAAAATAGCGGATTCCATTTTCGATTGAGTATTGAACATAGTCCTCCATCTCACCGCTTGCGTGGTGACAGTACTTAGTATGTGTGTGATAATTGTAGTCCATAAGAACAGCTCGCTTTCCAAAAAATCATAGTTTATTATAACATAATTTTAAAAAACTGTCAACGAAAAAAGAACCCTTCCGGGAAGAAAGGTTCTTTTGGAATTGAAAGGAATTATTCAAATTGAAAAGAGCCGGAAATCAAAGTAACCAGGTCTTTTCCCACGGTGAGAAGACCGCCTTTTGCAGTAGCTTCTTTTTTGGTACCATCTTCCAGATAAATCACCACGGGAGCTTCCACTAAAGAAGTGACAAAGGGGATATGTCCCGCCATAATGGCAAGATTCCCTTCGGTACCTCGTACATCCAGTTTGGTAACATCTCCCTCGAAGAGATTTCCGTCAGGAGAGGAAACAATCAAATGAAAGGTATTCATTATTTTTGCACCTTCTTCGCTTTTTCGATGGCTTCGTCAATAGTACCCACAAATAAAAATGCGGATTCGGGCAAGTCATCGTGCTTTCCTTCAATGATTTCTTTGAAGCCTCGAACGGTTTCTTTTACGGGGACATAGGTACCTTTGATGCCGGTGAATTTTTCAGATACATCAAAGGGTTGCGACAGAAAACGCTGAATTTTTCTGGCACGTCCTACCAGCAGTTTATCTTCATCTGATAATTCATCCATCCCCATAATGGCGATGATGTCCATCAACTCGTTATAGCGTTGCAGAATTCTCTGCACTTCCTTTGCTACATAATAATGTTCTTCCCCCACGATTTCTGCCGATAAGATACGGCTGGTGGATTCCAACGGGTCAACTGCCGGGTAAATCCCCTGAGAAGCAATATTTCTTGCCAATACAGTGGTAGCATCTAAGTGTGCAAAGGTGGTTGCAGGAGCCGGGTCTGTTAAGTCGTCTGCAGGTACGTATACTGCCTGAATGGAAGTGATGGAGCCTTTTTTGGTCGATGTGATTCGCTCCTGCAGGGCACCCATTTCGGTTGCTAAGGTAGGCTGATAACCTACTGCTGAGGGCATACGTCCCAATAATGCGGACACTTCACTGCCTGCCTGGGTGAAACGGAAAATATTATCAATGAATAATAGTACATCTTGCCCCTCTTTGTCACGGAAATATTCTGCCATGGTCAGACCTGACAGAGCAACACGCATACGTGCTCCAGGGGGTTCGTTCATCTGTCCGTATACCAATGCGGTGTTGGAAATAACGCCGGACTGCTTCATTTCGTTATATAAGTCATTTCCTTCACGGGTACGTTCTCCAACTCCTGAAAATACAGAGATGCCGCCGTGTTCTTTGGCAATGTTGTTGATCAGCTCCATAATGAGAACGGTTTTACCAACTCCGGCACCGCCGAATAAACCGATTTTACCGCCTTTGGAGTAGGGACAAATCAAGTCAATTACCTTGATACCGGTTTCAAACATTTCATCAGATGTTGCTAAATCTTCATATTTTGGGGAGGGACGGTGGATATTCCAGCGTTCCTCGGTTTTTGCATCGGGCAGATTGTCAACAGCATCGCCCAATACGTTGAAAATTCGTCCCAAAGTTTCTTTCCCTACCGGCACGCTGATCGGAGCACCGGTATCGATTGCATCCACGCCTCTTTGTAAACCGTCGGTAGATGCCATTGCAATGCATCTTGCAGTATTTGAGCCGATATGCTGGGCAACCTCAACGGTCAAGGTACGGTTTTGCATGGGAATCTGAAGGGCATTATAGATTTCGGGAAGCTCATTCTCTTTAAAACGGATATCGACTACAGGTCCCATAACCTGCAGTACTTTTCCGATATTTTTAATTTCTTTCACTTGTTTGTGTTCCACAAAATTCACCTCTTTACTCATTGCCGCTACCGGCAACAATTTCCGTGATTTCCTGGGTGATAGCACCCTGTCTTGCACGGTTGTATTCCAGTTTCAAATCTTCAATCATTTGTTTTGCGTTCTTGCCTGCACTGTCCATCGCCATTCTTCTGGCAGCCACTTCCGAGGCAAAGCTTTCCCGGAGTGCGGCAATGAGTAAACCTGCCACATATTCCTTTGCCACCCGGTTGAGTACGGTCAGATGGTCCGGTTCAAACACCACAGAAGCATCCTGTTTTTCGCTTTTTTGGAAGGGGAGAATCCACTTGATTTTAGCTTCATTTGCCATCACTGAAATGTATTCGGTGTATAAAATGCCCAGACGGTCAAATTTGCCTTCCGAAAAATCACGGCAAAGCTCTTCTGCTAAGGGATAGGCATCGGCAAAATAGTATTTTTCCGACGATTTCACTTCTTTTCCGTAGCGTTCACAGGCACGTTTTCCCAGAGGGATGATTTCGGCATCGGGATACTGTGATGCCAGTTTAAATACATTGGCATTGTATCCGCCTGCCAGTCCTCTGTCCCCTGCAATTACGATAAGACGGGTTCTGTTGCCGCCATCATTTCGCATAAAGGGACTTTTTAAGCATTCCAAAGATGAGGTCAGTGAAGCAATCGCCTGTTCCAAAGAATCGGTGTATTCTCTTGCATTTAACATCGCTTCGTTGGCACGTCTGATTTTGGAGGATGCAACCAAGCCCATGGCTTTGGTCAGCTGCAGAGTGGAGGTAACGCTTTTGATTCGGACTCTTAACTCTTTTGTGTTACCTGCCATAAATTACACCTGCACTTTCGCAAGAATGTCTTTTAGTTCGTTTTCTAAACGTTCGTCATATTCGCCGTTTTCGATTTGAGTCAGCCAGTTTGCATATTCGTTTTCCAGTTTTGCAAACAATTTCTGTTCATATTTTTTTACGTCGGAAACGGCGACGGAATCTAAAAATCCTTTGATAACCGCATACACAATGGCAACCTGACAGCCAACCCGAACGGGAGCGTTTCTGCCTTGTTTTAACACTTCCACAATTCGTTCCCCAAGAGCCAGACGAGCTTTGGTGTCGGCATCCAGGTCGCTTCCGAATTGTGCAAAGGACTGCAGTTCTCTGTACTGTGAATATAACAGTTTCAGTTCACCGGAAACTTTTTTCATTCCCTTAAGCTGTGCGGAACCTCCCACACGGCTTACCGAAATACCCGGGTTGATTGCGGGCATAATGCCGGAATGGAATAATTCGGTTTCCAAAAAAATCTGACCATCGGTAATGGAGATTACATTGGTGGGAATATAGGCAGATACGTCACCTGCCTGAGTTTCGATGATAGGAAGAGCGGTAATCGAACCACCGCCGTATTCTTTTGCTACACAGGCAGCACGTTCCAACAGTCTGGAATGGAGATAGAATACGTCTCCGGGATAAGCTTCACGTCCGGGAGGACGGCGGATGAGTAGGGATAGGGCACGGTAAGCAACTGCGTGCTTACTTAAATCATCATAAATGATTAGCACATCCTTGCCTTGTTCTCGGAAATGTTCTGCCATCGCACAACCGCTATAGGGAGCGATGTACTGTAAGGGAGCACTTTCCGCAGCAGTTGCAGAAACGATGATGGTATATTCCATTGCACCGTTTCTCTGAAGTTCGCTTGCCAGTTTTGCCACAGAAGTACTTTTCTGACCAATGGCAACATAAATGCAGATAACGCCCGTGTGTTTTTGATTGATAATGGTATCAATGGCGATTTCTGTTTTCCCGGTCTGACGGTCTCCGATGATTAACTCACGCTGACCGCGACCAATGGGAATCATACTGTCAATCGCCTTAATTCCGGTCTGAAGCGGTACGTTTACGCTTTCACGTTCTATAATGCCGGGTGCTTCCGATTCGATGGGACGGGTAGCATCGTATTTGACGGGACCCTTTCCGTCGATGGGTTCCCCCAGAGCGTTTACAACACGACCTAAAAGATTCTGACCGACCGGCACGGATAATACCTTTCCGGTACGAGATACGTTGGCACCTTCTCGGATGTTGTTTTTATTGGATAAAATGGCAACTGAAACGGTTTCTTCTTCTAAGTTCTGTGCCATTCCAAAGCTTCCGTCTTCAAATTCCAGCAGTTCATTTGCCATACAGTTTTTTAGTCCGTAAACCTGAGCAATCCCGTCACCTACCAGGATGACTTTTCCCGTTTCTTCCATTTGCACACGGGATTTATAGTTTTCGATTTGTGTCTTTATAATCTGACTGATGTCTTTAGGATTTGTCATAATTTCATCACTTCCTTCATCCGTTGCAAGCGTTTTTGCACGCTGCCGTCAATCACCCGGTCCTCCAGAGTGATTTTGAAACCGCCTAAGATGGATTCATCTACCTGATAAACAGGGCAGATATGCTTGCGGTATTTTACTTCCAGTTTTTGGAGAAGTTTTTCTTTCTGTTCGTCTGTTAAGGGGATTTTTGAGGTCACTGTAACCGTTACGGTATTGGAAACAGCCATTTCCAATTTGAAAAACTCTTCGATGATGTCTGAAAGCAGATTCATATGATTGTGTTCGCATAATAGTTTTAAAAAGGAAACCACATCCTCCGGCATTTCACTTCCGAAGGCTTCCTGGATTGCCGAAATCCGTTCGGACAACGGCAGAGCAGGTGTGGAAAGATACATAGGATACTCCGGATTTTCGTGGAGTATTTTTGTGAGAAGTTCCAGTTTTTCGGCATATCCGGTGACCTTGTTTTGTTCCATAGCAATGGCAAACAAGGCTTCCCCGTAAGCTTTACTAATGTCCTTCATATTCGTCACCTATTTCGTCAATCAAAGCATCAATCAGCTTTTTGTGGTCTTCTGCATTCATTTCACGTTCCAGCATTTTGCCGGCAAGTAACGTTCCCACATTGACAATTTCTTCCCGGATGGTTTGTTCTGCCTTTTTCAGTTCGAGCGCGGCATCAGCTTCTGCCTGACGGCGGATACCGTCTGCTTTTTCTTTGGCTTCAGCTAAGATTTCCAGTTCTCTCTGTCCGGCATTTTGCACAGCAGATTGAATTAAGCTATCGGCTTCTGCTTCGGCACCGGATAGCTTTTCTTCGTATGTTTGTTTGTCGGAAAGTGCTTTTTGCTTGGCTTCTTCGGCTTCTTTGTATTCGTTATCAATGGTTGCCTGACGTTGCGATAACATTTTCTTTACCGGCTGATACAGAAACTTTTTTACCAACAGATAAAGAATCAAAAGATTGAGGAGGGCATAAAGCATTTCCCAGAGATTAATTGAAATAATTGGTAATGTTTGCATGTTGCATGCTCCCTATCTGTTTTTAGGTTTTATTTGGGTAACTGAGACATGGTATTGACTAAAATATCCACCAGAATATTGGGTGCAACAAAGATTAAAATAATAGCGATAACCAATGCATAAAGACCTGTGGTTTCAGCAATGGCACAACCCATCAGCATTGTGGTGGTCACGCTACCTTTTGATTCGGGTTGACGTCCGATGGCTTCGCAGGCTTTTGCCACAGCATTACCTTCCCCGATACCGGGACCGATACCGGCAATCATTGCCAGACCTGCACCCAAAGCGCATGCACCTAAAATTAAACCAATTGCGAGTTCCATAAATAGTACCTCCGTTTATAGAAATTTCATTTTTAACCGTTTGTTATTTTATGCGATTTGTTTTTTTGCATCTTTTTTCAACAGTTTTTTCCGTTTTCTTTCTTCATAGTCCTCTTTTGGGAAAGCACCTGATACGTTCATCATGGTAAGCATTGCAAAGATAAATGCCTGTAAGCATCCGGAAAACACATCGAAATAAATGGATAATACAGCGGGAATTCCGACACGAAGCCAGGAAATTTCGCCTAAAAATCCGGGAAGCCAGCCGAGCACCAGATTGGAAAGTCCGCTCAGTGCAACCGCCAGCAGAGTAGAAATGACCGTTCCCGATAAGATGTTGCCGTAATGACGGAAACTCATAGAAATGGGAGTGGCAAATTCGCTTAAGAAGTTGATGGGAGCGAGTAACGCTACAGGTTCGGTGAAGCTCTTTAAATAATAAAGAGGACCGCATTTAAGCTTATAATAAGTGATTAAAATAAACACTAAAATTGCCCAACCTCCTACCACATTGATGTCTGAGGTGGGGGGATACAGTCCGATTAACGAACTTAAGCTGGAGAGGGCAGAAAGCGCCAGCATAGCAATGATGAACGGGGAATATCCCATAAAATATTCCCCCATATTTTCGTGCACCAGTCCGTCTACCTTCTCTACAATCAGCTCCGCAAAGTGCTGACGTTTTAAATGTACCCGTTCATGGATGCCATGAACCATATACAAACAGAAAAAGAAAATAGTCACAGTGACGAGCAGAGAATTTATCTGCGATTCGGTGACAGGAAAGTCCATAAGAGGCATCGGGATCGTGAAAAAGATACGTGCCCCGGTCAGAGTGATGCCTTCTGTAGCAGGCTTGGTGAGTACCTGAATCGCCATTCCGATGGCAAGAGGTACAATCATCATCACGATATAAAACATATCAAGCAGCCGGAAGCTGCGACTGGTTTTGGTCAAAACAAAATCACCTCGTAGTTTCAGTATAGCATCAGTCTTTGTGAAGTAACGGTCGGATAGATACTGCAATTCTGGGGAACAAAAGAGGAATCACTACCGCTATGGTATGAAAAAACGGAATCAGATATCCCGCTCCTGCAATCAAAATCAGAAAAAACATTCTTGCCGATTGGGAAAGCTGAATCAGTTTTCTGGCTTCTTTTTCTTCTTTTAAGACTGCGTTTTGTACGGTGATTCCCATGAGCAGGAAATTACAAACAGCACCGAAAGCACCCCATAAATTTCCCCATAAAACAGTGAAATCCCATTTTTTTAAGATTAGAAATACAGCTTGCAGTAACACGCTGAGAAGCAGTGTAACCGCCGTGATGTACCGGGTTTCTTTTAAAACAGTTGCATCAATTTTTTTCATTGTGATTACCTTTTGTATTTTACTATTATAAAAAAATAATAATTGATAAAACCATTCTATCTTATTTTGGGAAAAATTGCAAGGAAAAACACAAAAAAATCATAAAATGGAAAGATTTTTTTAAAAAAACACCAGAAAGAAATCTTTTCTGATGTTTTTTTGTAAGCCATTTTTTATTCTGATTCCGGAAAAATATCGCTTTGCAAATCAGAAATATTGTGAAGATAAATTTTGCTTCCGTCCAGAAACAGCAATGCTTTTTCGGTTTCTGAAATTTTTTTTATCGGCAGAATCTGAATTCGGTAAGTTCCGCCTTCTTTTTTAGGGTCTTTTACAAAGTGGGTAACACGAACCATCGGGGTATGAGACAGATGTTGTTTTAAAAACTGCAATTTTCGGTTTAACGCCTCCAGTTGTGATTCATCCGGGATCATTTTTTGCTCTGTTACACGGGCAGTTTCCGATACTGCTTCTTCGTAGCCTGTCAGTGCTGCAAAGGGAGCAAACTGTGCTTCTCTCAGAATTTTATCGGGAAATGCTGTTTCGATTTCCCGATTGGGATAGCGAAGATTCAAGATATCATTATATGGAAAGGGATACACGTAAAAACACTCCTTTCTCAGGCGTTATGTCCGCCAATTTGTCGGTTTCGTTCCATAGTGGTGGCACCTTCCTGCAAACTGGTAGCTTTTACAATGGCGTTTTTTCCATATCGTTTTTGTAACGAAAGAATGGTTTCCTGCAGCCGTCGTTCTTTGTCTCGCTTGTTTTGACAATTATTCTCAGGGAAAAAACTCAGTTGTTCCGATTGCAATGTGAGAAAATCGGTTTCTGTTGCCAGGCGGTTGGCACAAAGGGTAATTCTCCGGATTAAGAGTTCGGGATTGGTGATGGCATCATACAAAGCCAGTCCTTTGACAACAATTTCTTCGGAAGAAGAGGTTTTTGTTGGAAAATTTGCTGTTTTATGAGCATTTTTGGGAAGCTGTCTGCCGTAACGGTCGCAGATAACGGCACCTTGATAATTTTTGGAACCAAATCGGTCAGTCAGATTTTTGGTATCATAGCCTACGGTCAGTACTAACTGGTCGGTGACAAGCTTTTGACGCACCAAATCAAGAGATAGTTGTTCCAACATTTCCCGTACAATGATACGTGCCATCGAAAATGAATAGGGTTCTTTTAATACCTGTCCGGAGCTGATGCTTTTTACTTTTGGGGTGTAAGCTTTAGCATCCCGGATGGTCGTGGGTTCATACCCCCAGGCGTGGTCGATGAGCATTTTTGCATTGATACCGAAGAGACTTTTTAGTTTTTCTCTTCCGTATGGAGAGAGGGAAGCTTTTGCGACATCACCCATACAGTACATCCGATTGGCTTCCAGCTTTTTTGCGGTTGCATTTCCTACTCTCCAAAAATCACTCAGAGGTTTATGAGTCCAGAGCCGGGTGCGATAGCCAAGTTCATCCAACATAGCAATACGGACACCGTTGTTGTCCGGTTTCATTTTTTTTGCGGTAATATCCATTGCGATTTTTGCAAGATATAAATTGGTTCCGATTCCGGCAGTTGCTGTAATTCCTGTAGCAGAAAATACAGCTTTTATCATTGCTTCGGCAAGTTCTTTTGCAGTCATCTGATAGCGTGCAAGATAGGCTGTGATATCGAAAAAAACCTCGTCGATGGAATATACTAAAATATCTTCCGGTGCAATATAGCGGAGATAAATTTCATAAATTTTGGTGCTGTATTCCAGATAGCGTGCCATACGGGGAGGTGCTGCCAGATAGGATAATTTCAGCGACGGATTGGAAGTAAGTTCGCTGTGGCAAACGGATTCTCCCAAAAATTGGTTCCCGGGTGCTTTTCGTTTTCGGCTCTGATTGATGTTTTTTACTTGTTGTATCACTTCAAACAGCCTTGGCCTACCGGGGATTCCGTTTGCTTTTAACGTGGGAGTAACGGCAAGGCAGATGGTTTTTTCGGTGCGGGAAGTATCGGCAACCACCAAATGGGTATCTAAGGGATCAAGACCACGGTCCACACATTCCACCGAAGCATAAAAGCTTTTTAAATCAATGCAAAGATAGATTTTTTTTTGCGAAATTTTCATGCTTTATGCTCCTTTTTTGCCGTTTTTGTTGTTTTTACCATAGCATACAGCGTTTGTTTTTGCAAGCGAACGGGGCAAGGTTGCATATATTTTGATAAAAAACTGAAAAAATCAAAGAGGATGGTTTTCTTCGCATTGAGCTACAAAAAAATCAGTCAATTCTTTGGCGTATTCTTCCCGTTCGCTTTCCGAGGTGATTTTAATGCGGTTTTTCTCAGGAGTAATGCGTGTAGTGCCTTTTTTGGATGTGATTTTATACTGTCCGTTTTCTTTGGTGTAACTGTTTTTGGCAAGTTTTAGAAGCTTTGTAATGGTTTCGTTCAGCTGTTCGGTACAGGTTACGCTTTTTTCAATCAGAAAGGATTTGGGAAGTGTTGCAGTCCACTGTGCCAGTGTGAGATGTCTGTCTGACAGATAAAAAAGAATTTTTATCATCAGGTAGATGGGGTCATAGGTGAGATATTGTTGACTTGCAATGTGGGACAGTGTCACATCCAGACTGTGGGGATTGTTTTCGGTTTCCAACAGATTGATCCGATGTTTATTCAATGTCTGACGGATGATTTCCGGTGTCATAATAGTTACCGCAAAGTCATTTTCACCGTCTGCAATCATCAATTCGGCAATGAGTGCCATGATTTGCCGTTTGGTCAGAGAGTGGTTGTTTTCGTCAAATATGGCAAAATCGGTTCCGGCACCGTTTGTCCGAAACCGTATGACACCGGGGCGTTCTTCTGAAAGCAGCGTAATTCTGTGACAGGTGGCAATTTTTCGCACGTACTCTTCTATCATTGCAGAAGCGTCCAACGTCAGATAACATTCCAGAGATTTGGAACCCAGTCTTCGGGTGATTTCGGTGTAGTAATATAACTGATACGGTTTGACGGCTGTGATGGAATGGATTTTTTCAGGGATTGCTTCTTTGGGGGATTTTATGGCAGCAGTCAGTTTTTTTTGAATTTCACCGGAAATAAAAAATCCTTTTTCATCAAAAATGGCAAGAAAAACCGTATGATTTTCTTCATACAGATACAATCCTGCTTTCAGATGATAAAACGGACAAGCACTTTTTGCCATGGCAAGCGTACACCGCGGGAATTGATATAGACTGATGCCTGAAGCTTGCAATCCTGACTGTAAGCTGTGGGAGAACAGTTCAGAGCAGATACTGTCATCCCGGAACACACCCAATGTTCCGTTTCCAAACACTTGTTGACAGGCAGTTCCCAATGCTTTAAAAAAATCGTGCGTATTTTTTTTTGGAACCGGAATCGGCACGTCTTTTACAGAAAACTCATCCGATGGTGTTGCGGGTGAAAAGGGAGGTTCGTTTTGGACCGGTTCGTTTGAAATCCGGCTGTAGGCTCCATAGCGGGAACCTTGCGAAATAATTGCATTTTCTTCTATGGTGCAATGCTCTCCCAATAGGGTACCAAAGAGAGATGCGTTTTCCATAATCTGACAGTCTTCTAAAATCACCGAATCGGAAATTTTAACATTTTCACCAACCTCTGAGTTGCGGCATAAAATGGAATAAGGCAGAATTTCTGCATTTTTTTTAATGGAAACGTGTTCTCCGATGTAAACGGGTGGTTTGATTTTTGCTCCTACCTCCAAAAAGGTGTTTTTGTTTAAAATTACGCCGTTATTGGTTTGGTAGGGAGAGAACAGCCATTCATTTTCCAGACTTTCTTTTAAAACAGTCACATAATCCTCCAACGAAGTCACTGTTTTAAAATAACCGTTCAGATGGCAGATCCCGATGGTGGTATCCAGCGGTAACAGAATAGGAAAAGCTTCTGTTTCCCGGGTTGTCAGTGTGTAATGGTTTGGGGAACGGAGTAAATAGCAGCAATTTTTGGGGGAATATTCCCCCAAAAATTGTGCAACGGTGATTTCGGTAGCTTTGGCTGGTTCTTTTTGTGTTGTTGGAAGGATAATGGTTACCGGATGCCGGTGGCTTTGGTGAAATTGGATGGCATCCGAAATGTCCATATCAGAAACGAAAAGCCCGGGGAACATTACGCCGGGTTCTTCGGCTTCATTCAGTTCAAAGGAAACACTTTGATTTTCCGCTGTGACACATTGCACATCCGTATTTTCGTAGGGGCAGCAGGACAGATAATCGCTCAGGTCACTCATCACGGATTCGGTTGCCAGCGTAACTTTGGATATTTTGTTTTTTTTGCAAAAGCGGATGGAAATATCAAGGAAAGGTTTGTCAAAAAAATTCAGCATGGGAGGGGAGGAGAGGGAACTTGCAGGCATGAGCTTTTCCCGATTATTTGTTAACAGAAGAATTCCTTTCATAATTCATCAGACAACCTTTCTTTTTTTATTTCATCCAATGGCTTGCGGGGTGTGAAAACGGCAGCCGTTTCCGAGCAGTTTTGGGTATAGCATTACCAACAACCAAAAAAAGTATGCATCGGACGAATGCCGGAATTTGAAAAAGCTAAAAAAACAAATTCTTTGACCAAATTTACAAATACAAAAGAAAAAGAGTGAGTTATACTATAAGAATAAGAAAATAATAACATCCAATTGTACGGGAGGTACAGCTATGAATCAAACAACACTGGTAGTAATGGCAGCCGGATTGGGTAGCCGTTACGGCGGATTAAAACAGATTGATCCCATTGGTCCCAGCGGGGAAATTATTATTGACTATTCAGTATACGATGCTGTGAAAGCAGGTTTTTCCAAAGTTGTATTTATCATTAAAAAAGAAAATGAAGAAATCTTCAGAGAGTTAATTGGCAACAAGCTGGAAAAAATTGTGGATGTAGATTATGCCTTCCAGTCTGTGGATGATATTCCCGGCGGAAATATTTACGGCAGAGAAAAACCCTGGGGTACCGGACACGCTGTGTTGGCTGCAAAACCCTTTGTGAAAACCCCCTTTGCTGTTATCAATGCAGATGATTTCTACGGCAAATCTACCTATACCGGTTTGCAGGAATTTTTAGCAAATGTTTCTGATAATGACCGTTATCAGTATGCGATGATGGGCTTTATTTTAGAAAACACTCTGACCGATAACGGTTCTGTCGCAAGAGGTATCTGTGAAGTTTCTGCCGATGGCTTCTTAAAACAGATTACCGAACGTACCAAAATTCAGAAATTTGAAGATGCTACCAAATTTGAAGAAAACGGCATCTGGACTCCTATTCCCAAAGGAAGCTTTGTTTCTATGAATACCTGGGGCTTTACAACAAGCATTTTTGATGAACTGGAAGCAAGATTCCCCAAATTCTTAGAAGAAAGTCAGTCCAACATTTTAAAAGCAGAATATTTCCTGCCTTCCGTTGTAGATGCACTGATTCAGGAAAAGAAAGCTGACGTTCGTGTAGTTCCCTGTCAGGAAAAATGGTACGGCGTTACTTATAAAGAAGATAAACAGCCCGTTATGGAAGCCATTCAGAAAATGGTGGATAGCGGCATTTATCCCGCAAAACTCTGGAATTAATTCCCTTGAAACTGCTGTTTTCGGACAGCAGTTTCTTTTGTGTGGACGGATATGTTTTAGCTTGTAAGAAAAGTGAATTTTTTGTGAACAATGGGGAAAATTTGCTTTTTTGCTTGACATTTTGTTACAAATGTGTTACAATTGCTATGGTCGTAAGATTTGTGTTTGAAATCCGGACTCGTTTTGAGCAGATCAGTTTTCCAAAAAAAAGGAATGCGATTTGTTTGTGAGATTTTTCCGTAGCTGTGCGGAATATCTGTGTTTTTAGGTATTCAGATCGGGTTTTTTATGCAAAGAAATTTTGGAAAGGAGGGAATGCTTGTTTGTGTAAATTATTCAAAACATTTGTGGGTGCGACGGTATTAATGATGCTTCTCACTGTAACTGCATTTGCAGAATCCAGATTTGTTACTGCCAGTGTATTAAACATCAGAAGTCAACCTTCTACAGATTGCTCCGTGGTTGGTCAGGTGGCTCGTGGAACTGAACTCGAACTCCTGGATATCACTAATGCAGACTGGGCGAAGGTACAGTATGGTAGCTATCAGGGTTATGTTGCAAGACAATATCTTGCAGTTGGTCGTGTGCTGGATGTCGATTTAGGCTCCCGTAGCGGAAAAAGACCCGAAACTACATTTGGTCAGTCTGTTGTTGATTATGCCAAACAGTTTATCGGTACCCCCTATGTTTATGGCGGAAGCAGTCCGAGCGGTTTCGATTGCTCCGGATTCGTAAAATATGTTTATAGTAATTTTGGCGTTAATCTGACCAGAACCTCTTACAGTCAGGTCAATGAAGGTACTTATGTTGCCAGAGAGAATTTGCAGCCCGGAGA
Organism: Clostridia bacterium; assembly: GCA_017625695.1. Lineage (GTDB taxonomy): Bacteria > Bacillota > Clostridia > UMGS1840 > UMGS1840 > SIG452. The sequence continues at coordinate 49,524 of JAGAKI010000003.1, forward strand.
CTTAGTCTTTTTTGCATCTTCCGGTAGTGTTCATCACGTTGGCATTTATGTTTCTGACGGTAACTTCATTCACGCACCAAAGCCGGGTAAAACAGTCAGAATTGAAACTCTGAACAGCGGGTATTATAATAACCATTATTATACTGCCAGAAGAGTGAGATAAGAAACGACCGTAAATACATGATGTATAAGAAAAGATACTGTCGGAGGAATCCGGCAGTATCTTTTTTCTCGAATAAAAAAGGAGGAGCAGCAGATGACACAGAAAAAATATGCTTTGGATGATGATTTGTGTTTATTAAAGGAAGCGTTGGAAAAACTTTTAGCATGGTATCTGGTATCTGCCCGCGATTTACCCTGGCGAAAAACCACGGATCCTTATAAAATCTGGATTTCGGAAATTATGCTGCAACAGACCCGTGTGGAAGCAGTCAAAGAATATTATGCCCGTTTTTTAGGAGAACTTCCGGATATCGGAAGTCTGGCCGATGCCACTGAGGAGCAGGTGTTAAAGCTTTGGGAGGGTTTGGGATATTACAGCCGTGCCAGAAATCTGAAAAAGGCAGCCGAGGTGATTGTATCAGAATATGACGGCGTATTTCCGTCCCGATGGGAACAAATTCGCAAACTTCCCGGTATCGGTGACTACACAGCAGGTTCGATATCTTCTATTGCATTCGGGTTGCCGTATCCTGCAGTAGACGGCAATGTACTTCGGGTGGTAAGCCGTTTGTTAAACAGTTTTGACGATATTACCGAACAAAAAACAAAAACCAAAATGACAGATATGCTAAAACAGGTGTATCCCGCACAAAACTGTTCTGAGGTGACCCAAAGTTTGATGGAATTGGGAGCAATCATTTGTATTCCCAACGGACAGCCGAAATGTGAGGAATGTCCGCTGCAATCTTTGTGTCGTGCAAATTGTTTGGGGACTGTATCCGAATTGCCGGTAAAAAAAGGAAAAGCAAAACGGAAAATCCAGCCGAAAACTGTGTTTTTGTTACAATGTGGGGATGAATATGCCATCCAGAAACGGGAAGAAAAAGGACTGCTTTACGGAATGTGGCAGCTTCCTAATTGTGACGGACATTGGTCCGTGAAAGAAATCAGACAGCAGTTTTTCAATTCAAAATCTGTGAAAAAACTGGACTTTTATCGCCATATTTTTACCCATATTGAATGGGAAATGATGGGCTATCATATCATAGTAGAAGAAAAAAATTCGGATTATCTTTGGAAAACGGCGGAAGAAATCCGGGAAAACTACGCCATTCCGGGTGCTTTTCGTCCGTTTTTAAAAGCAATGAAAACATAACAACAGCGTATAGAATGAAAACGTAACAGACATACTGTAAACAGAAAGAACAAAGGAGGTGTCAGGATGCAGGCAGTCATTACGGGTGCAAGTTCCGGCATCGGCAGAGATATGGCGTATCTTTTGTCACAAAAAGGCTATGATTTGATTTTGGTTGCCCGTCGCAGAGAACGCTTAGAGGCACTCGATCTACCCAAAAGCACTAAATTATATTGTTATGATTTATCTAAAACGGAGGAAGTTTATGCTTTCTTTGGGGAAATCAAACATGAGCAGATTGATGTATTTGTCAATAATGCAGGCTTTGGTGTGTTTGGATATTTTTTGCAAACACCGCTCGAGAAAGAATTACAAATGCTTTCTACCAACGTGACAGCGGTACATATTCTGACCAAGCTGATATTAGAAAAAATGTGCCGTCAGAATTCGGGATATCTTCTGAATGTGGCATCTTCTGCAGCTTTTTATCCCGCTCCTATGTTGGCGGCATATTATGCCACAAAGGCGTATGTATACCGTCTGACACTCGGCATTTATGAAGAACTGCGACATCAAAAAAGCAATGTATCGGTCAGTGTATTGTGTCCGGGTCCGGTGAAAACTGAATTTGACAATGTGGCAAACGTAACCTTCAGTTTAAAAGGACTGGAAAGCAAATTTGTGGCAGAATATGCAATCAAGCAGATGTTTCGGCGAAAAACCGTTATTATTCCGGGGTTTACAATGAAAATGGGTAAGTTTTTTTCCCGTTTTCTGCCGGAAAAACTCTTGCTTTGGTTGTTGTATCACGTGCAGAAGAAAAAGACATAATCTGTCCGGAGGGATTACATGAAACGCTTTGGCAACGTCTGGTATAAAATTCTTGCAGTTGGTATTGTGCTGGTGATTTTGAATAAAGTTCTGGATAACCTCAGCGGATTCTATGGCGTATTCGGGAAGTTGATTCGCTTGATACGTCCTTTCTTAGTCGGTGGATTGTTGGCGTTTATTTTGTATAAACCCTCTCATTATTTAGAAGAAAAGCTGCAAGCACAAAAGAATTCTACTGTGCAAAAATTTGCACGGGGACTGGGAATCGGGGTAGTATATCTTGGTTTGTTTGGGATTCTGCTGTTGAGTGTAAAGGTAGTCTGGCCGGCTATTTATCAGAATACCGAACAGCTGATTTTAGAACTTCCATATTATTATACCAGGGCAATCGGACTGCTGGAAGAATATCATATCGTTACCGAGGGTGAACTGTTGCACCGGTTGAAAACTACTTTGGAAACGGTCTTTTCTATGGAATCCATGAGCAGATATTTTGGTTATCTTTCAGGATTTGCCAGTTCTGTGGTGGGTATTTTCACGGGAATTGTGGTTTCGGTGTATATGCTTCTGGAACGGGAGGGGTTAATCAGCGTACTAAAACGTATGATTCGGCTGATTGTGAAAGAATCCCGGCAGAATTTGGTGATTTCTTATTTTACCAAAGCGGGGAATCTTTTTTATTCCTATTTTGCGGGATTGGGCTTGGATGCGGTTTGTATCGGTTTGATTTCAGTGCCGTTTTTCTATTTTTTTGGAGTCCCGTATGCCTTTTTATTCGGTGCCATTATCGGCATTTGTAATTTGATTCCGTTTTTTGGTCCCATTTTTGCGGCAGTGCTGATTTTTATTCTCAGTTTTTTATCGGTAGGTCCTGTGAAAGCCCTTTGGATTTTGGTATTTCAAATTATTTTGGGGCAACTGGATTCTCATATCATTCAACCGAAAATCATCTCCCATTCAGTTGGAATTACCCCCTTTTGGGTGGTGTTTGCCGTATTGGTTTTCGGGGAACTCTGGGGTGTTTTGGGAATGATTATCGGTGTTCCGCTGGTTGCTGTCGCCCGGTTTTTAATGGTGGAATTAGAAGAAGCGAAAGCTGGTGACATCAAAAAAGCGATGTAAAAGCCATTGGTTTTTACATCGCTTTTTATCATTTGGAGCCAAAATACTGGAACAGATTGCATTTTATCATACCATTATAAAGTTTTCGCTTTTTGTAGCAGAATTTGCCGTAGTAATCTTCAAATTTTTCTTCGGGCGTCAGTACAAATACCGACCAGCCGGGATAATTTTTTCGGAAATGCTGTCCCATTTCTTTATACAGGATTCGACAAGCTTTTTCGTCCAACAGCCGTTCTCCGTAGGGGGGATTGCAAACGACGGTGCCTTCCTTGGCATCTGAAGAGAATTGTTGCATCGGCTTTTCAGAAATTTTCATCAAATCTGAAACATTTGCCAATTTGGCGTTGTGATTGGTTAATGCGACTGCACCGGAGTCAATATCCGATGCCAGTATTTTTAGTTTGGAGTCATTTCGGATGAGACTTCTGGCTTCTTCTTTGGCATCGTTCCAGATTTTTTTGGAAATCTGAGGAAATTTCATGGCAGAAAATTCACGGTTCAGACCGGGGGCGATGTTTTTTGCAATCATTCCTGCTTCAATGGGGATGGTTCCGGACCCACAGAAAGGGTCAGCAAACACGCCGTCATATCGGAAACGGCTTAAGGTGACAATGGATGCGGCAATGGTTTCTTTTAAGGGTGCCTGATTGGAATTTCTGCGATAACCTCTTTTGTGCAGAGGTTGACCGGAGGTATCTATCATCAGAGTCAGTTTATCTTTGATTAAGCTGAATTCAATCTGATATAAGACGCCTGTTTCTGGGAACCATTGCTGGGCGTAAGTTTCTTCCAATGCACTGACCACCGCTTTTTTGATGACTGACTGACAACCGGGAACGCTGAACAAGGTAGATTTTAAGGAATAACCCTTCACGGGAAAGGCATCATCTTTTTCAATCCAGTCTTCCCAGGGGAGTTGTTTGGTGAAATCAAACAGTTCGTCAAAGGTGGTGACGGTAGTTTCTCCCATTTTAATCAGGAGACGTTCTCCGCATCTGACCCACAGATTGCAACGGGCAATGGCGGCTTCATCACCTATAAAGGTGACTCTGCCGTCAGAAACTTCTGTTACCTCATACCCTAATTTTTTCACTTCTTTCGAGACCAGAGACTCCAGTCCGAACAGGGTGGTGATGATTAGTTCCATAGTGTTAACCTACGATTGTGAAGCCTGCATCCTCCACAGCTTCCTTGATGATATCGTCTGACACATCTTTTGCAAGAATCAGTGTGGCAGTATGATCTTCCAAATTTACGTTTGCACTTACGCCTTCGATAGCATTTAATGCCTTTTCTACTCGCATAGAGCAATGAGAACAGCTCATACCGTCGATTTTTATCATTTTTTCCATAGAGTAAACTCCTTTTCCATTTTTTTATAGTATAGCACAGTTAAAAACCAAAAGTCAATGAAAAAAGATGCAAAACTTGCATCTTTCAGACTGTCGAAAAGGTCGTTCTACCGCAAGTAATATTTTTTTATCTTCAGACAATCGTAATATTTCGGCAGATATTATCATAAATACAACCGCAAGGAAAACATCGATTTTTCCTTGCGGTTACTTGCTTTTTGCCAATTTGAACTCTAACGTACCATCGTACGCCGACGAATTCAAATTGACAAAATATAACTTCCCTTTTCAAAGTCTCCCAGCGTGTCGATAAATTTATCGACACGCTGAAAAATGCAAAACTTGCATCTTTTTTTCGTTTGTTATGACTGGAATTTCTTTTCAATCAGCGTGGCAATTTCGTTGGCATATGCTTCAATTTCTTTTGTGTTTTCGCCTTCTGTCATAATCCGGAACAGAGGTTCTGTTCCGGAAGCACGTACCAGAACTCTGCCTGTGCGAAACAGCTTGACAGTAATGGTTTCAATCAGCTCTAATACTTCTTCATCCAATAAAACAGATGCTTTTTGCTCATTTTTCACCCGGACGTTGATCAGGTGTTGGGGTAGTTTTTCCAATATTCCTGAAAGCCTGGACATTTTGCAATGTTTCGTTTTCAGAATTTGTACAACCTGCAGAGCAGTCAGGATTCCGTCACCGGTGGTGTTATAGTCCAATAAAATGATGTGTCCTGACTGTTCACCGCCTAAATTATAGCTTGATTTCAGCATTTTTTCCAACACATAGCGGTCGCCTACATTGGTTTGTTTCATCAGGATATCATTGTTTTCTCCGAACAGAGTCAGGGCATAGTTACTCATTACTGTACAGACTGCGGTATTCTTTTTGAGAGTTCCGCTTTCTTTCATATGACTTGCCAAAATTGCCAATATCTGGTCTCCGTCTACGGGAGTTCCGGTTTCATCGGAGCATAACACACGATCTCCGTCTCCATCAAACGAAATCCCTATGTCACAGCCGGATTTTACGGTGTGTTCGCAAATGGTTTTCAGATGGGTGGAACCACAGTTTTTATTGATGTTTTTGCCGTCCGGCCGATTGGCAATCGGGAAGACTTCTGCCCCCAATTCCGAGAAGACTGTTTCCGCAATTTTTGAGGTTGCTCCGTTGGCACAGTCTATGGCTATTTTTAGTCCTGAAAAATCTGTCGATACAGTGGATTTTAAGTGGTTGATATAGTCTCTTATTCCGTTTTTCGGGGGTAGAATGGTGCCGATTTCCAAGGGGTCGGCGGATTGTAGCAAATGCGGATTTTTTACCAGTTTTTCGATTTCGTCTTCGGTTTCGTCACTGAGTTTGAAGCCCTCGTGGTCAAAGAGCTTAATCCCGTTATATTCAGTAGGATTGTGGGAGGCGGAAATCATGATGCCTGCAGTGGCTTGATAAACTCGTATCAGATGGGCAACTGCGGGAGTTGGAAGTATCCCCAACAGTATCACATCACTACCGGCACATAACAAACCGGAGGTGATTGCACCGGTCAGCATATCACCGGAAAGGCGAGGGTCTTTTGCTATTAAAAACATCGGCTTTTTGTGTTGTTTTTTTGACAGGACCATAGCGGTTGCCATTCCAATTTGATGTGCCAGAGAACAGGTAAGGTCACGGTTGGCAACTCCGCGAACTCCATCGGTACCGAACAGTCGTGGCATAATAAAATAACTCCTTTGTTGCATGATGAAAAGAATCCGCAGATTGTACGGTCTTCTTTGTTTTTGTATCGTTGATTGTTGCCGTTTTTTCATCATTTTATACTGTGGTTTTCCGGTTTCAAGTTTGATATTTTGAAAAAAGTGAGACTTTTTTTGGGGATGTAACAGAAACAAATTTGGATAACTAAAAATTTCTTCCTTTGTCAATACTAAAACAGAAGAATGATCCAAACGTAGAAGGAGAACCTGATTTTATGTTGGCATTAATCGGAAAAACGGTTTTATTTTATATCATCATCAATATCGCCATTCGTTGTATGGGAAAACGCCAGGTTGGGGAACTTTCCACTTCGGAAATCATTGTGGCATTGCTCATTTCCGAGGTTGCTGCAGCACCGATTGTAGATTCTGCCATTCCGATGAAAAATGGAATTGTTGCGGTTTTTGTATTGGTCGGGATGGAAGTTTTGTATTCTTATCTGAGCCTGAAATTTCCATTTTTCCTGATTCTGACCCAGGGAAAACCTACCGTCATCATAGAGAACGGGAAAATTTCGGAACAGGCACTGCGAAAAACCCGTCTGACCATTGCGGAACTAAATGAAGAGCTTCGGATTAAAAACATTAACTTGAAAGACGTATATCTGGCGATGATTGAAAATAACGGTCAGTTAAGCGTGATTCCTACCAATGAATCTGCCGGAATCACCCGTCGGGATCTGGGAATCAGGGTGGATGAATATCCTCAGGATTTTGCTGTAATTCTTGACGGAAGAATTTCCGAAGGAAATTTAAAACGAATCGGAAAAAACAAGCAGTTTGTGGCAGAGTATTTAAAGTCGAAAAAAGTATCTTCTCCCAAAGAGGTTCTGGTGATGTATGCTGATCCGAATGGAGTAACTTTTTTTCAAAAGAAGGGATGTTTTTCTAAAGAAAAACAAAAAAACTGTACAAAACGTCAAAAAAAAGCGTGAAAAAAAGCGGAATGTTGTTGAAAAGTTGAGTTGACATTCCAAGGAGAATGGTGTATACTGTAGTAAATAACAGAGCAACAATGTTGTATGGAAATTAATAGGAGGGTTTTTCTATGGAATTTAAAGGAGAACTCTGGCAAAATGAAATCAATGTCAGAGATTTTATTTCACAAAACTACACTGAATATTGCGGTGATGACAGCTTTTTAGCACCCGCTACTGAAAGCACTCTGGCTCTTTGGAAACGTCTTTCCGAATTGATGCAGGTGGAAAGAGAACGTGGCGGTGTTTATGATATCGATGAAAAAACGATTTCCACTATTTCTGCTCACAACCCCGGCTACATTCAGAAAGAACTGGAAAAAATTGTAGGTTTGCAGACCGACGAACCCTTAAAAAGAGCAATCATGCCTTTTGGCGGTATTCGTTTGGTGTATAACTCTCTGGAAGCTTACGGAAAGCAGATGGACCCCGAGGTAGCAAATGTATTCAAATATCGTAAAACCCATAACGACGGTGTTTTCGATGCATATACCGACGAAATGAAGAAAGCTCGTCACACCGGTATTATCACCGGTCTGCCGGATGCTTACGGCAGAGGAAGAATTATCGGTGACTACCGTAGAATCGCTCTGTACGGCGTAGATTTTCTGATTCAGAAAAAAGAAGAAGCGAAAAAAGCAATCAATCCTACCATTATGGACAGCCCGCATATCCGCCTGCGTGAAGAAATTTCCGAACAGATTCGTGCATTAAAAGAACTGAAAGTAATGGCTGCAAGCTACGGTTTTGATATTTCCAAACCTGCAACTGATACCAAAGAAGCAATCCAGTGGTTGTATTTCGGTTATCTGGGAGCTGTAAAAGAACAGAACGGTGCAGCAATGTCTATCGGTAGAATTTCTACCTTCTTAGACTGCTATGCAGAAAGAGACCTTCAGAATGGTATCTATACCGAATCTGAAATTCAGGAATTTGTTGACCAGTTCATTATGAAACTGCGTATTGTAAGATTCTTAAGAACTCCTGCATACGACGAACTGTTCTCCGGTGACCCCACCTGGATTACCGAAGCACTTGGCGGCATGGCAAAAGACGGCAAGAGTCTGGTTACCAAAATGTCTTACCGTTTCCTGCATACTCTGTCTAACTTAGGTCCTGCACCCGAACCGAATATGACTGTTTTATGGAGCGAAAAGCTTCCGGAAAACTTCAAACGTTACTGTGCAAAAGTTTCTATTCAGACTTCTTCCATTCAGTATGAAAATGACGAATTGATGAGCAATCTGTTTGGGGATGACTATGGTATCGCTTGCTGTGTATCTGCAATGAGAATCGGGAAACAGATGCAGTTCTTTGGTGCGAGAGCAAACCTGGCAAAAGCACTGTTATACGCAATCAACGGCGGTAAAGATGAAAAATATTTTGAACAGGTAGCACCGGAAATCGGAGCAATCACTTCTGAATATTTAGACTACGATGAAGTAATGGCAAAATTTGACAAAATCTGTGACTGGTTGGCAGAACTGTATATCAATACCTTAAATATTATCCACTACATGCACGATAAATATTGTTACGAAAAACTGGAAATGGCGTTGCATGATGAAGAAATTTTAAGAACTTCTGCTTGTGGTATGGCTGGTCTTTCTGTTGTTGCAGACAGCTTATCTGCAATCAAGTATGCAAAAGTGAAACCCATTCGTAACGAACATGGCATAGCAGTAGACTTTGAAATCGAAGGCGATTATCCCAAATACGGTAATAATGACCCCAAAGCAGACGAAATTGCAGTTTCTATCGTAGAAAACTTTATGAAAAAACTGTCTCAGCATACCACTTACCGTAATTCCAAACCCACTATGTCCATTCTGACCATTACCTCCAATGTAGTATACGGTAAAAAGACCGGTTCTACTCCCGATGGCAGAAAAGCAGGGGAACCCTTTGCACCCGGTGCAAACCCCATGCACGGCAGAGATTCCAAAGGTTGTATTGCTTCTATGAAATCTGTAGCAAAACTGCCTTATGAATATTCCGAAGACGGTATTTCCTACACCTTCTCCATCGTTCCCTCTGCATTGGGTAAAACGGAAGAAGAAAAAATAAACAATTTAGTTTCTCTGATGGATGGTTACTTTGGTGATACCGGTCATCACATCAACGTTAATGTTATCAACAAAGACATTTTGTTGGATGCAATGGATCATCCGGAAAAATATCCGCAGCTTACCATCCGTGTATCTGGTTATGCAGTAAACTTCATCAAGTTAACCAGAGAACAGCAGATGGACGTTATCAACAGAACATTCCATACTCGTTTTTAATTTGTAAATTTGTTTTACAGAAGGGAATGGAAGACTATGGAAAATATGGAAGGCTGGATTCATTCCGTCGAAACCTTTGGTGCCGTAGATGGACCGGGGGTTCGTTACGTAGTGTTTTTTCAGGGATGTAAGCTTCGCTGTCTGTATTGCCACAATCCGGATTCCTGGAAAATCTGTGAAGGTCAATTGATTTCGTCTGACGATCTGGTGCGGGATATTTTGGATTACAAGAATTTCATTAAAAAAGGCGGTGTCACCTTTTCGGGCGGCGAACCGCTGTTGCAACCTAAGTTTTTGCTTTCTCTGATTCAAAAATGTAAGGCGAACGGACTTCATACTGCTATTGATACAGCCGGTTCTGTATCGTTGGCTGTTTCCGAAGAAATCATCCGGGAAGCGGACATGCTTCTTCTGGATATGAAAACTCTGGATAAAGAGTTGTTCCCGTCTTATATCGGTGGTGATATGCAAACGGTTCTTGATACGTTGGATTTTTGTGAGTCTATCGGAAAACCGGTTTGGATTCGTCATGTGTTGGTGCCGGGTTATACTTTGGTGAAAGAACGGATGGAACAATTGGCAGAGTACCTGAAAAACTATAAGTGTATCGAAAAAGTTGAGTTGCTTCCGTTTCATAAAATGGGAGAATACAAATGGGAAGAGCTTGGCTATGATTACCATTTGACCGATGTCAGAACGCCTACCGATGAGGAAATGGCGTTGGCAAAACAAATTTTCGGTATCACTGAATGACAAAAAAACGCTGCAGTTTCAAAAAAGAAATTGCGGCGTTTTTGATTGTATTTTTCTTTGGAAGGATGAATAAAACCAAAACACAGCGGAAACAATCAACCCGTGAGGTGATTGTTATGTTAGGGCTTATTATGAGTGTGATAGCCGGTGCAGCAATGAGCGTTCAAGGGGTGTTGAATACCCGTCTTTCTTCAAAAATCGGCTTATTTGAATCCAATGTTTTTGTACAGGGAACTGCATTTCTCATTGGTGTTTTGGTGATGTGGATTTTCGGGAAAGGAAACTTTCGTGAACTGTTGAATACACCGAAAGTCTATTGGCTGGGTGGGATTTTAGGGATGGTTATTACGGTAACGGTAATGCTTTCTATTAAAGGGTTAAGTCCAACCTATGCCATTTCCGTGATTCTGGTATCTCAGCTTCTGGTAGCGGCGTTGATTGATGCCTTTGGATGGTTTGAAAGCGAGCAGGTACCTTTTACCTGGACCAAGTACGTAGGACTGTTTTTGATGATTTCGGGTGTTATACTGTTTCAATGGCAAAAAGGAAGCTGAATTAGGAATATGGCTGAAAAGGGTCGGATTTTATGCAGAATCCGATCCTTTTCTTGACTTTTTATCCGAAACCGATAAAATAAAAGATGTAACAGTATGTTGTAAAAGGAGGGAATCAACAACAAAGGAGAATGTTATGAGAACCGATTCTTTTTCTTCCGAGAAACATCTTCCCATCCGACGTTTTATTGCAGATGAAACCAAAGTGGCGACCGGTTTATATGGTCCCCGTGCCATTGCCGATGATATCGACAATATTCACGCTATGTTTGATCCCCAATCCGAGCTTTTAAACGGTACCGAAAAAGGGGGGATCGGGAGAAAAAATCTTCAGGATGGAGCAGTCTCTCCCCAGAAATTGCAGCCGGAGTTAAAAGCAAAAATTGAAAATTCCGTTCCTCAGGATCAGATGGATGCTTTTCGGAAGGAATATGATAAAAAACTTGTAAAAAAAGCAGACAGTTCTGCAACATTAAGCGGCTATGGCATCGCAGATGCTTATACGAAAAGCGAAACCGATACCCTGTTGGAAGGAGCAAAGACTGATGTTACCAATTCATTACGTGACACCGTGCTGTATGAAACTGTAGTCAATACGCCGAAATGGATCAACCAACCCACCATCGATAAAGGGGCGATTGATTACCGTTTTACCGATACTGATTTCTATTACGTCACGTTAAAAGATGACGAGGGTAATTTGCTTCCTGCCGGACAGTTTCGCTTAAAGACAGACTTTTCACAGGATGCTATAACATATCCCACCGTTTTTTATCTGGACAATCTGGATACGGGATTTGGGACTTTAATGGAGAACTATCCTGTGGAATTTACTTCTGTCACCCTTGCATTTGCATTGCGGGATGCCGGAGTAGCCCAGTTGGAGTATGATATTGCAACATGGAAACTGAATGAAGGAACAGAAAGCCTGAAAACTGTTTTGTGCGGCGAAATTATTCCTATGCACGTCAATTTATTCTGTTATTGTGATTATCGCACAGATAACCAGGTAGCGTGTTATCATTCAACCAACGGCACAACTGCATATAAAAGTAGTGCCACGAAGAATATAATCGCATACACACCGCTAACGACGTTGCAACATCTTAATCATCGAATGTATGATATGTGCAGTTTGCGACGGGAAGGGAATGACCGTTTTTCTTTTTTAAGAGAATGTTTTATTAAATATTCGGATACAGGAACAGTGGTACATCGGGTGTTGGGAAACGGGAATAGCCTCTCTAAAACCGCATCTGTTGAAAAAGTAGTATACAGAATGAATCAGGACAGACGAGGTGTTATCAGAAACGGTACTTCGTTCCGGATTATGGAGGTGAAATAAATGCTGGTTTTAAAAAATGGTAACTATGTTATGGGCGAGCAAGAACAGACAGTTTGTGAAACGGTTATTTCCTACGAAGCAATGGTGGTTTCTCAGATTCGTCAGAAATATTCCCTGGATGAAGAACTGGCAATTCTGCGTCAGAGAGATTCCAAACCGGAAGAATTTAGTGCTTATTTCAATTATTGTGAAGCATGTAAGGCGAGAGCCAAACAAGAGGTATAAAAAGTGTGCTGTGACATTTGTCACAGCACATTTTTTATTGATATAACAACGGTTTGATGGCGTCAGAATCAATGTTATCTGCGGTGTACCACTGGGAACCGGTATCGACATCTTCAGCTTCCTCCCCATTCATAGCCTTAACAGCTAACTCCACTGCACGATATCCGATAGAAATGGGGTCCTGGGTTACGGAACCTAAAAATTTACGGTTTCTTATCGCGTCAATCTGTAATGCACCGGAGTCAAAGCCGACTGCAACTACTTTGTCATTTCCGATTCTGCCTCCTGAAATGGCGGCATCTGCATTGATGATGGCTTTGGCAGCAAATTCGTTAGAGCCGTAAATGGCAATCAAATCATCTTTGTTGAGCAATGTCTGAGCGGAGGTTTGTCCTTGGGTATCGTTGATTTCCGGCGGGATTGCAACGTCGATGATTACATCTCCCTGGGTTTTTCCGTTGGAAAATTTGGTGTGACCGATAATGGCGACAGAACGTCCGGTGGATTCAATTAACTTTTCCATTTTATCTAAGAATCCCTGGGTTCTCATGCTGATAGACTGAGAGTTTGCTTCCTGAGAAACCACGCCGATACGGGAAGATCCTGTTGTGAGCTTTTGGGAAATCGTTTCATACATTTTCTGAGCAGCCAGTTCTCCCGCCTTGTAGTTATCGGTGGAAGCATTGGCAAAAATGGTGCCTTCGGGTGCTCCGGGAACCCCTGAGTCAAATCCGATTACCGGAATGTTGTTGGCTTTGGCTTTGTTCACTGCGTCTAAAGATGCTGTGGTATCCAGAGCGGCAATGCAGATGGCGGCAGGCTTTTTATTAATGGCGTTGTTTATCATTTCCACCTGAGCGGCAATGGCACCTTCACCTTCGGGACCTACAAAGTTGATGTTCACTCCAAGGTCTTTTCCCGCCTGGTCAGCCCCTTTTTTTACCGCTTTCCAGAAGTCGTGCTGAAAGCCTTTGGCTACCATTTCTACAGTTTTCTGAGAGGGATTACCCATACCACAGCCACTCAGAACGGTGAATGCTGTCACAAGAGCCATCAGACAGCACAGGATTTTTTTATTCTTCATATCTGAGATTTCCTTTCTTATGATTTGTATTTATGATTTGGATTTTATACTTTTTTCTTTTTTGGTACGGTAAATGTCTAACAGGACCGCACCGATTACTACGATACCGGTGATGAGTGTCTGATAGTGGGGTTGCAGATTGACATAAGGGAGACCGATTTTTAAAATACTCATAATAAATACCCCGATAAAGGTTCCGATGATGGAGCCTACACCGCCGGAAAGCGAAGTTCCTCCAACCACAACGCCGGCAATTGCCTGCAGTTCAAACCCTTGTCCGGCACCAGGTAGAATGGTAGTGTAGGTGGCAGCGTATGCAATTCCGGCAAGGCCGGCAAACAACCCGGAAATCACATATACTACGGTTTCCCAACGTTGCACATTTACCCCGGAGAGACGGGCAGCTTCTTTGTTGCTTCCGATGGCGTAGGTATACCGACCGATCACTGTTTTGTTCAATAGAATTACCGCCAGTAATGTGAAGAGAATCAATACAAAAATTCCGGTAGGGAAATTGTCTGCAGTACGGAAAATGTTTTTATACCAACCGTCAGCGGCAGAACGCATGGGGAAGGTTGTCGATTGCACATTTGATACAATGGAACCAATCCCGGACGCCACCATCATAGTACCCAAAGTAGCGATAAACGGCGGTAATTTCAGGCGGGAAACCATAATCCCGTTTAACAATCCGAAAATTCCGCCCACAAGGATAATGACAAAAAGACTCAACCAAAGAGGAACTCCCATATTGTTATACAGCGTACCCCCTACAATGGCGGAACACATCATTACAGTACCAATGGAAAGATCGATTCCACCGGTGATAATCACAAAGGTGACCCCGATTGCCAGAAAACCGATATAATAGGAAGCATCAAAAATACTGACTAAAGTATCTACGGTAAAGAAATTGTTTCCAAACACCGAAAATGCTACATACAGCACAATGAGAGCACCCAATGCGATAAACTTTTGCATTCCTTTTGTTTTGATATTTTCTATGATGTCGTTCATGAAAGAACTCCTTTCTTATATTGTTCATTTTTAAAAAATACAGAAAACGGATATCATACGGTTTGTTCCCGCAGGGTTGCCAGTCGCATGATTTCTTCCTGGGTGGCATCTTTGATATCTAATTCTCCTGTGATTCTGCCCTCACACATAACGATGATTCTGTCGCTTAAACGAAGTACTTCGGTCAGCTCTGAAGAAATCATAATAATCGATTTTCCCATTTGTGCCAATTCGTTCATCAGAGTATAGATTTCGCTTTTGGCACCTACGTCAATTCCTCGGGTTGGTTCGTCAAAAATCAGAATATCGGAATTCTGAATCAACCATTTGGCGATGACCACTTTTTGCTGATTTCCTCCCGATAAATTTCTCACTAACTGATGCACAGAGGGCGTTTTTGTTTTCAGCTTTTCACAATATTCCTTTGAGGTGCGGTGAGCCAAACTGTCGTTGACAAAACCGAATTCTGAAAATTGGGATAAGGCAGTCAGCACTGAGTTTTCCGAAACGCTTAAATCCACCGCAACGCCAAAGCGCTTTCTGTCTTCTGAAAGGTAGCCGATACCGTTTTTGACTGCATCCATGGGAGAGTTGATTTCCACCCGTTTTCCATGAATGAACACAGTTCCTTTTTCCATTTTATCGGCACCGAAAATAGCTCTTGCAAGTTCCGTTCTTCCGGCACCCATCAGTCCCGCAAAACCCAGAATTTCGCCCTTTCTCAAAGAAAAACTTGCGTTTTTTACAGAGGGGGACATAGTGATTCCTTCTGCTTTTAATACTACCGGAGCATCTTCTTTTACGGCACTTTCAGTTTTGGGCGTTTCATAAATCACACGGCCCACCATCATATTGATGATTTCTTCTTTGGTGGTGTCATGAGTATTGACGGTTCCGATATATTCGCCGTCCCGCATTACAGTAACCCGGTCAGTGATTTTTTCAATTTCGTCCATACGGTGGGAAATATAAATCATTCCGACACCTTTTTCTTTCAGCTCTTCAATCATCCGGAACAATTCGCTGATTTCTGCTTCGGTGAGAGCGGCGGTAGGTTCGTCAAAAATGATAATTCTGGCATTGTAGGAAATTGCTTTTGCAATTTCCACCATCTGCTGTTTTCCAACGGTTAGGTTCCCGATAATTTCTTTGGGGTGAATGGAGATTCCAAGCTTTTCAAAGAGTTTGGCGGCTTTTTGGTTGATCGTTTTGTCGTCTAACCAGAAACCGAAACTTTTTTCTTCTCTTCCGATAAAAATGTTTTCCGCAACACTCAGATGGTTCATCATATTTAGCTCCTGATGTACAATAATGATGCCCGCTTCCTGTGCTTCTTTCGGGTTTTTTAGCTCGATTTCTTTTCCCAGATAGGTGATTTTCCCGCTGTTTTTTTTATAAATTCCCGTAAGAATCTTCATAAGAGTGGATTTTCCGGCACCGTTTTCGCCCATCAGTGCGTGTACTTCGCCGGGATATAAGTCTAAATTGGCGTCTTTTAATGCCTTGACACCGGTAAATTCTTTTGTGATATGTTCCATGGTTAAAATTGGGGCTTTAGTTTCCATAGTCATTCCTGCCTCTTTGTTTCATCGCCTGATGAATATTTTTTTCATTTCTCTTTTTATGTTTAACAATTTTTGAATTATTATAACCGTTTTCCGAAGAAAATTCTTCCGTTTTTTTGTGGTTTTCCTTCGTTTTTTCTGAAAATAACCTGTATTTTGAAAAAAATACATAAAAATTAAAAAAAATTCAAGAAATATTCAAAAAATGTTTGAATTATACAGAGAGATATGTTATACTATATAAGTAGACTCGGATTCTCTATCCGATTTTTTCGTAAACACAAAAAATGTTTGATAGAAAGGGTGGTTTTTTGATGGAAGAAAACATCTTAACCAACAATGCAAAAGGCGAAATCAAAGTCAGCACAGAAGTAATTTCTGTTATCTCCGGAATGGCGGTAAATGAAATCGAAGGTGTAGCTTCTTTAGCAGAAGATACCGACAGCACTGTGTATTCCAAAAAAATGCTTAGCCGCGGTATTTCTGTAGAAACCAAAAACGATGAAATGACCGTAACCTTAAATCTGGTAGTGAAATATGGCTATCAGGTGGACGAAGTTGCAAGAGAAGTTCAGTTGAAAGTGAAAGACTCTTTGGAAAATATGATTGGATTCCCGTTAAAATCCGTCAATGTGATTGTGGTAGGCGTAGATTTTTCCGAAGCAGATCAGTAAGGAACAAAAACTATGAAAAGAAGAGAAGCAAGAGAGCATATTTTCAAACTGTTGTTTTCCGGGCATGATGGCACTTTACCCGAGGGCGGTGTGGAGTACTATTGTCGGGACAATGAAATCAAAGGAAAAGATGCCCGTGAAATTCTTACAAAAGTGGAAAACATCTTTTCCAATCTGGAAAAGATTGACAGCCTGATTGAAGGGAATGTCAAAGGGTATACCTTTGACCGTATTTCCAAAGTTTCCCTGGCAGCAATGCGTCTGGGTGTGTATGAAATCATTTTTGATGAAACCATTCCCGACGGTGTTGCCATTTCAGAAGCGATGGAAATTGCGGCAGAATATGAAGATGAAAAAACAAAAGCCTTTGTAAACGGTGTGCTTGGTTCTGTTGCCAGAGGCAAATAATAAAGGATTCACTATGGATGTTCTTACCATTACAGAATTGAATTTATACATAAAGAATCTCATCGAACGGGATGGTTTGCTTTCCCGGGTCACCGTAAAAGGCGAAATTTCCAACTTCAAGCATCATTCTTCCGGGCATTTGTATTTATCCTTAAAGGATGATGGCGGAGTCATCCGTGCGGTGATGTTTCGTTTTGCCGCTCAAAAGCTTGTATTCCGTCCTGAAAACGGGATGCAGGTTGTTGTCACCGGAAAAGTTTCTTTATATGAGAGAGACGGGCAGTATCAGATTTACATTGATGAAATGATGCCTGACGGTGTGGGTGCCTTGTATGTGGCATATGAACAGCTGAAAGCAAAACTTCAGGCGGAAGGCTTGTTTGCACCTGAACAAAAAAAGCCCATTCCCCGATATCCGGAAACCATCGGGATTGTTACTTCACCCACCGGTGCGGCAATTCGTGACATTTTGAATGTCTTAAAACGTCGGTTCCCTTACACGCGGATTTATTTATATCCGGCATTGGTGCAAGGAGAGGGTGCAGCACAGTCTATTGTGAAAGGTCTTCGTTTTTTTGACGGTAAGGTGGATACAGTCATTACCGGTCGCGGTGGCGGTTCCATTGAAGATTTGTGGGCATTCAACGAAGAAGTGGTTGCCCGTCAGATTGCTTCCATGGTGACTCCTGTGATTTCTGCGGTGGGTCATGAAACCGATTTTACCATTGCTGATTTTGTGGCGGACCGACGGGTTCCCACGCCCTCTGCGGCGGCTGAAATTGCAGTTCCGTCAGCGGCAGATATGAAGAAGTTTCTAAAAATGGTGGATGGCCGGCTGTATAGTGCCTTAATCGGTACATTGGAAAAATCCCGTAAGGCATATTCGCTGCTGTCCCAGAAAGAAGTTTTGAAAAATCCCATGGCGGTATACAATGTCAAACGGCTGCAAATTGATTCTTACGGGATGAAGCTGGAACATTTGTATCGGACAAAGCTGCAATGGGGAAAAGAACAGTTTGTGAAAAACGTTTCCAAGCTGGATGCCTTAAGTCCTTTGAAAATCTTACAGCGTGGGTATTCGGTTGCAGAAGATGCCACAGGAAATCCCGTCACTTCTGTCAAAAAGTTTCAGGCGGGAGATCGGTTGTTTGTCACAATGGCAGACGGCAAGTTAGACTGTGAGGTTTGTGAGGTTAACATTTCACAACAAGCCGGAGAGGAATAGAAGATGGAAGAAAATAAGATTACATTTGAAGACGGAATGAAACGTCTGGAAGAAATCGTGTTGGGATTGGAAAAAGGTTCGGTTGCGTTGGAGGATGCAATGGAACTCTTTACCGAAGGAACCCGACTTTCCCGCGAGCTTCAGAAAATTTTGGATGAAGCAGAATCTAAAATCAAAATGATTACGGAAGAAAACGGACAGGTAACTGCCGTAGATTTTGAAACAAAGGAAGCAACCGGTGTATAATATGAAAGAAGCAATGAAACAAAAAGTGATGCTTACCGAAGAGTTTTTAAGTCGGGAATTAAAAAACTGTTCTCCTCAAAAAAATCTTCGGGAGATCATGGAATATGCGGTTATGAACGGCGGTAAACGGTTGCGTCCTGTATTTCTGCTGGCAGTTTATGAGCTGTTCGATCAGGATGTAACAAAAGCTGTTCCCTATGCAGCGGCAATGGAAATGATTCACAGCTATTCTTTGGTGCATGACGATTTGCCGTGTATGGACAACGACGATTTGCGTCGGGGAAAGCCTACTTGTCATAAACAGTTTTCTGAATTTGGTGCAGTTTTGGCTGGAGATGCTCTTTTAAATCTGAGTATGGAAACTATGTTGAAATATGCAGACGGTTTTCCTGTGGAGCGTGCATTATCGGCAATGAAATATATCACAACTGCTTCCGGTGCCAAAGGAATGTGTGCCGGTCAGATGTCTGATATGGAACAGTCAGTCAATGATTTTGACTCTCTTTCCATGATGTACAGCCGGAAAACCGGTGCACTGTTAAAAGCCAGCGTAGCTGTTGGTGCAATCCTTGGCGGTGCCAAAAAAGAGACTGTTTCTCTTCTGGAACAGTATGCAGATACCATCGGTCTTATGTTTCAGATTCAGGATGATGTGCTGGATGTGACTTCCGATGCCCAAACTTTGGGAAAACCAATCCTAAGTGATGAAAAGAATCAGAAAATCACCTTTGTTTCAGAATATGGCTTAGAGCGGTGTCGAGTGCTGTTGCAGGAATATGAAACGAAAGCAATTTCATTGCTTGATATGGTAGCACAGTCTACCTGCAATCAAGATGCAATTTCGTTTTTAAAAGATTTAACGCTGTTTTTGGCAAACCGGAATCACTAAATTTAGGAGGAATCGATTTTGCATAGCTTTGGAGAAATTCTTTCCAACAATATTTTGTGGGCAACCATATTCTCCTGTGTGCTGGCACAGCTTTTGAAAATTCCGTTCCATTATATCTTTAACAAAGAATTGGACTGGACCCGCTGTATCGGTTCCGGAGGGATGCCCAGCTCTCACTCATCGTCGGTGTGTACCTTAAGCACCTGTGTGGGATTACAGCATGGTTTTGATACACCGTTGTTTGCCGTTACCGTGGCATTTGCTGTGATTGTGATGTACGATGCTGCAGGAGTCAGAAAAGCGGCGGGAGAACAAGCTAAAATTTTAAACCGAATTATCAAAAAGTTTGAAAAACAGGAATTTCATATTGATCAGGAATTAAAAGAGCTGATCGGACATACCAAGCCGGAGGTGATTGCCGGAGCATTGTTGGGAATTGTCATTGGAATCTGTTTTACCATATTAAAATAATGCAGTTGATATTGTGGCGCTGTATTCTAGTCAACTATGTGTTATTGAAGACGGGGCTAAAAATCCGTTAAAGAGCATATCGATGAAGTTTCTTGTGTCTGCTTTGGACGCCCAGTCCGGGGCGGATGCTGGGAGTTAAGGTTATGGGGCGGCTGTTAATGGCATAGCGGCAACAACCCTATTTCCGTGGAGACCTGTCCTCGTGGTCGGAATATTCTGTGCCTTAATCGGCACAAGCTTCCTTCTACGGTTCAGGATTAAACCTGCAATTGCGGTATGACATTGATTTAGATTGCTGTGTGCAGAGTAGCTTGCCTTGAGTGAATATGAGGGGAGATTCGGATCAGGCTTTTTTTGGAGTAGGCCTCTCCAAGGAAGCTATCGCCGGTTGAAACTCTATTTGCAAAACAGGATTAAATAACACAAATGTTGTATGGGAAAACCACTAGACAGAATAGCACCGGAGGATTGCAGTGCGGACTCAGTGGCGATCGAGTGCGATAATGAGGCAACTTTATCGGAAAAGCTTTCAAGAGAAATCGCTCCATTGGCGACAAGGAGTAGCTTTTCGGGAAATCCAACTCGACCTAAGCCGCAGAATTTACTCCGGTTCTGCCACTTTATTTATATATAAATTGTAAAATGGACTTGTCTACTTGCTTCTTGCGGGTGAATTTTCAGCCATAATGTCCAAAAATACTCACGAATACACAAAGTATTCGTTCCGTTTTTTGCCCATTCTTGCAAGAAAATTCTCTCCGCAATAGCTAAGCATCCAAGTCGATTTTACAATTTTTGAAACTTCTATCTGAGAAATTGTGTCAAAGAGTAACTATCTTACCATAGCGTGTGAAAATACTCACGAATACACAAAGTATTCGCTGTGTTTTTTGCCCATTCTTGCAAGAAAATTCTCTCCGCAATGGCTAAGCATCCAAGTCGATTTTACAATTTTTGAAAATTCTATCTAAGAAATTTTGTCAAAGAGTAACTATCTTACCATAGCGTGTAAAAACGATCACAAATACACAAAGTATTCGCTGTGTTTTTCACCCACTCTTTGCAAGAAAATTCTCTCCGCAATCACCAAGCATCCGAATCCATTTTACAATGTTAGAACAACAACGAATAAAAGAGAATTACAGTCTTTGGTAGAAAAATTTATTTCATAATGATGGAGTAAACTATGGAATCAAACAAAAAAGAAGAGAGTCCCAAACGGCAGAAAAAACCGATGAACTGGGCAGTTAAAATTACAATCATTACGTTTTTGATTGCCTTCTTTATGGGGATGTTTGCCGATGTATTATCTAAGAATTTAAGTCTATTTCCCGCTCTTATGGTACTTATTTTTATCATTTTGGTGGGGATTATTGCCGATATGGCAGGAATTGCCATTGCCACAGCAGATGAAAAAACATTGAATGCTATGGCAGCAAGAAAAATCGGCGGTGCCAAAGAGGCATTGCTGCTTCTGAAAAATGCGGAAAAAGCAACCAATATTTTTAACGATGTTATTGGAGATATTGCCGGTATCGTCAGTGGGGCAACCGGGACTACCATCGGGGTATACTTAGTGGTGTTGTTTCAAGAATTGCTTTCCCGTGGGAATCCCCAGTTGGGGGAATTTTTGCTATTGAGCTTACTGTCGGCATTTGTTGCTGCATTGACGGTTGGCGGAAAGGCTGCCGGAAAAAAATATGCCATCAAAAACGCAGAAAAAATAGTGTTTTTGGTTGGGAAAATTGCATACTACTTTAAAAATATCGGTTTGGTATTTCATAAGAAATCCTGAACTGTTACCTTATAAAAAAGTGAAAAAGAACGGAGAAAACTACCGTGAAACATCAGAAACTTTTTGAAAAAACAAAAAATTATCAGGACATAAAAGCTATGTCGATTCCCGAATTAGAAGAACTATGCGAAGAAATCCGGGAGTTTTTGCTGGATTCTGTTTCTAAAACAGGGGGGCATTTAGCGTCTAATTTAGGTGCTGTGGAATTAACGGTGGCACTTCACAAAGCTTTTTCCTTTCCCGATGATAAACTGATTTTCGATGTAGGACATCAAAGTTATGTGCATAAAATTCTTACCGGCCGTGCAGAGGGGTTTGAAAGCTTAAGAAAACTAAACGGTCTTTCCGGATTTCCCAAACGGACCGAAAGTGAATTTGATACCTTTCATTCCGGCCACAGCTCCAATTCCATTTCGGTGGCACTTGGGATGAAACGTGGTCTGGAGCAGCAGGGGGATAACTCTCATGTGATTGCAATGATTGGTGACGGTGCATTAACCGGCGGTATGGCAATTGAGGCAATGAATGATGCCGGAAGAGAAAAGAATAATATCATTGTAGTGTTAAATGATAACGAAATGAGTATTTCGGAAAATGTTGGGAGTATTGACCGTCATCTGGCAAAGATGCGGACAAGCCCCATTTACCTTAGAACCAAAGGAACTGTTTCCACCTTTTTTTCCAAGATTCCCAAAATCGGAAACAGTTTATATAAATCCATTTCTGGTTTCAAATCCGATTTTCGTAATTTGTTTATCGGTACCAATATCTTTGAAGAACTTGGATTTTATTATGCCGGTCCCTTTGACGGACATAATTTAAAAGGTCTTTGCAAAGTATTTGAACAGTTAAAAGATATTGATAAACCTATGGTAATCCATGTTCTGACCAAAAAGGGAAAAGGATATTCCTTTGCGGAAGAACGTCCGGATTTATTCCACGGAGTAAAACCCTTTGATGTAGAAAAAGGGCTTACGGAAGGCAGTAAAGAAAGCTTTTCTAAAGTTTTTGGAACTAACTTAGAACAACTTGCCGAAACAAATAAAAAAATCGTTGCGATTACGGCAGCAATGCCGGACGGAACCGGTTTGAGCGGCTTCCGTTATAAATTTCCCGACAGATATTATGATGTTGCTATTGCGGAAGGCCACGGGGCAGGATTGTCGGCAGGATTGGCAATTTCCGGAATGGTACCTGTTTTTGCGGTGTATTCATCTTTCTTACAGCGGGCATATGACCAGTTGGTGACTGACGTTTGCGGAATGAATCTGCACTGTGTGTTTGCAGTGGACCGTGCCGGCATTGTGGGAGAAGACGGAGAAACTCATCAGGGAATGTTTGATATTTCCTATCTCACTTCTATGCCGAATATGACAGTCTTTTCTCCGGCTACATATCAAGATTTAGCATACATGTTACAAGAAGCAACCGAACGTTACAATTCCCCTTGTGCTATCCGTTATCCCAAAGGAGCGGAAGACCCGGCAGTTGCAGAATTGGAACAGAAATTTGAACCGGGCAAAGCGCAAGTATTGGTAGAAGGAAAGCATGTAAGTATTTTCTGTGACGGAACGCTGGTTTCAGAAGGTTTCAAAGCGACACAGATATTAAGGGAACAAGGCGTTTCGGCAGAGCTTGTGAACTTGCGGTACTTAAAACCCCTGGATTTTGAGACCATTGCAAAATCGTTACAGAAGACCAAACGCGGTGTTGTGATGGAAAATGCAACCCGATATGGGGGGATTTATTCGATGTTGTCGGGATTTACTACCTTACCGTTGCTTTCGGTTTCCATTCCCGACTGCTATGTTCCTCACGGTAGTGTTGAGGAGTTGCTTTCTCTTCTGAAAATGGATGGAGAAAGTGTTGCCGAAAAAATTATAGAGGAGTTTTTCCGTTGAAAATAAGATTGGATGTTGCCTTAACGGAACAGGGACTTGCACCCTCCCGTGAAAAAGCGAAAGCACTCATCATGGCGGGGCAGGTGTATGTGGATGGGCAAAAGGCCTACAAAGCAGGTGAAATGATAGAAGATACCCAAAGCCTTACCGTAAAAGAAGACCTCCCCTTTGTATCCCGTGGGGGATATAAACTGGAGAAAGGGATTAAGGTGTTTGGTATCAATTTACAGGATAAGATTTGTGTCGATATCGGCGCTTCTACCGGAGGATTTACCGACTGTATGCTACAAAACGGTGCCAAACGTGTCTATGCAGTCGATGTGGGATACGGTCAGCTGGATTGGAAACTCCGGAGTGACGAGCGTGTGGTGGTGTTAGAGAGAACCAATGCCCGTTACTTAACCGAAAAGGAAATTCCCGAACGGGCAGATTTTTTATCTGCTGATGTGGCATTTATTTCGTTGAATACCGCTCTTTCTACGGCAGTGGATTTGCTCAGCGATTCCGCAGAACTTATGGTTCTCATCAAGCCCCAGTTTGAAGCCGGCAGAGAATTTGTGGGGAAAAAAGGCGTGGTGAAAGACAAAAAAGTTCATTACGACGTCATTGTGAGAGTTTGTGAACAGATGATAGCCAAAGGACTGACCTTGCTGGACTTGGATTTTTCTCCCATTAAGGGGCCGGAAGGCAATATTGAGTATTTATTATATATGACCAAACGTCAGGAAACTTCTATGGATTACCTTACCAAAGCAAAGGAAATTACAGAAGCTTCCCATACTACACTGGATTAAACCGAGGGATTGTATGAATATTGGAATCGTCATTGGAAAATCGAATATTGACCATTCTGTGATTGCAAGACTGGTTTCTTTGCTGAAGGATAACGGTGCTTGTGTGTATTTTCCTTGCGATAGCACAACAGGTGCTTATGGTACATTGCTCGCCGATACAGAATTTTATGAAACGGTGGAAATGGTGATTGTACTGGGGGGAGACGGAACCCTTCTTCGGGTGGCACAGTCTGCTTCCCGATACGGCATTCCCATATTGGGCATCAATTTCGGTCGGGTGGGCTTGCTTACCGATTTGGAACAGAATGAACTGGATCTGGTACGTCATATTTTTACAGGAGAGTATTCCATTGACGAGCGAATGATGTTGACTGCGGTTGTGACCGACCAATCCGGAGAGAAACATCGGTTTTCGGCACTCAACGAAATTGCACTTTCCCGCGGAAACTTTGCAAAAATGCTGGAAATGGATTTGTATATTGATGGTGCAATTTGCACTCCTATTCGTGCAGACGGACTGATTGTGTCTACTCCCACAGGTTCTACGGCATATTCTTTGTCGGCAGGTGGTGCGGTGATTGACCCCTTGGCAGAAGCCTTTGCAGTGACTCCCATTTGTCCCCATACGCTAACGATCCGTCCTATGATTATCTGTAAAAACCGAATCATTACCGTAAAGCAAAAAGAGGGAACGGAAAATGTTTCGTTTTTATCCTATGACGGAAACGAAGCAGTTACGCTCAATCCGGGGATGGAATTGACCATCAGTTTATCCGCGAATACCACCAAACTGGTTCGGATTGTGAATCAAAATTTCTATTCTGTTTTGAAAGATAAACTCTAAGAGAGGTTTTTTATTATGAAAAAGAGAAGACAAGACGATTTGCTGTCTTTGATTCATCGGGAAAAGATTAAAACCCAGGAGGAATTAACCGAACGCCTCATTCAGATGGGGTATACGGTGACTCAGGCTACCATTTCCCGTGACATCAAGGAATTAAAAATCGTCAAAACCACCGACGAAAACGGAGAAATTTGCTACTGTGCTCCCCGAGCAGAATTTCATAATGGGAAAACCAGTACCCATTTAGGATTTTTCAAAAGTATGATTCTGTCTGTGGAAAGCAGTGTCAATATTTTAGTGATTCACACCGCAGTGGGAATGGCGCAGGGGATTGCCGCATCCATTGACCATTTGGGGAATCATGATATTTTAGGCACCATTGCAGGGGATGACACCATTATGGTGGTCTGCCGCAGTCCGGAAGTGACCGAACGGGTGTCACAGTACTTAAAAACACATCTTTAAAAAATCAATACAAACGGCTGAACAAGCAGAGGAACGGATTATGCTTTCTACCATACACATTAAAAACTTGGCTGTCATCCGTGAGATAGAACTGCAGTTTGATTGCGGTCTCACGGTACTGACAGGGGAAACCGGTGCAGGGAAGTCCATTGTGATGGACGCCTTGCAGGCTATTTTGGGTGCCCGTGTTTCTAAAGATTTAATCCGTGCCGATGAAAAATCGGCTCTGGTGGAAGTCAGTTTCTTCTTTTCGGAAGAAACTGTCCCTGAAGCGTTGAAGCCGTATCTTTTGGATGATATGCTTGTGTTGTCCCGCGAAATTTTTCGGGATGGCAGAAATCTTGTGAAAATTAACGGTTCTCTGTCCAATACAGCAGAACTTCGGGGACTTGCTCCTTACCTTATCAGTATTCATTCTCAGAATGATAATCAGATTTTGTTCCGCTCGGAAGAGCATTTTCGCTTTTTAGACCATTTTGCCGGGGCGACCGAACGGTTTTTAGAATACGAATCCTGTTATCGCCGTTACCGGGAGATTTCGGCAGAAATCTTAGCGGTAGACAGTAAAAAAGAGCAGGATAACAGTCGGATTGACTATTTGAAATTTGTACTTTCTGAAATTGAAGCTGCCAATCTGCAACCTGGGGAAGAAGACCGTTTAAAAGAAATCAAACTCCTGCTGAAACATCAGGAAAAAAACAAAGAAAATATCAAAACGGCAACCTATGCCTTATATGAAAATGAAGAAAGTGCTTATCATTTCGTTTCTGTAGCGGCAAAAGCTTTAAAACATGCAGAAGGCTTTTCGGAGATTGCAGAACGGCTGGATGAGCTTCGATATGAAATTGCAGAACTGTCGGAAAAAATCCGTACTTCGGATGTGAAGGCAGAAACGGAATATCAGAATATAGATGATTTGGAAGATCGTCTGGGACTGATCTATCAGCTGAAAATGAAATACGGCGGAACCGTTCAGTCTGTTTTCGATACTTATGAAAGGACTTCCCGCGAGTTGTATGAAATTGAGCATCGGGAACATCATTTGGAAGAACTCGTCAAACAACAGGAAGTGTGTTTGGCACAGCTTACAAAACTGTCCCGGGAACTAACTGTCATTCGCAGTCAGTATGCAAAAAAACTGTCTGACTGTATCCAAGCTGAACTTCGGGATTTCATGATGCCAAACGCTGTGTTCATTGTAGAATTAAAAGAAGAATCCGACTTTCGTGCCTATGGCAGAGAACGGGTGGAATTTTTGTTTTCCGCCAATCTGGGGTTACCACCGGCACCATTATCTAAGATTGCATCAGGGGGCGAAATTTCCCGTGTGAATCTGGCGTTGAAATCGGTTCTTCGTGGGATTGACCCCGCTTGTGCTTTTGTGTTTGATGAAATTGATACCGGCATCAGCGGACGTGCTGCCCAAAAAACAGGGGAGAAAATGTTTGCGATTGCAAGCGATGAAAAGCATTCCCAGGTATTGTGTGTGACCCATCTTCCGCAGATTGCCGCAATGGCAGACCAGCATATTCTGGTGACCAAGGAAGAGGAAACCGGGGAAACCGTTACCGGTGTTTCTGGAATCACCGGAGAAGAAAGAATCAGCGAAATTGCCCGCATGATTGGCGGTGTTGCGGTGACTGAAATTACCCGACAGAGTGCGGAAGAAATGTTAAGCTTGGCAGAACAGTTCAAATTGGAGTATTAATATGAAGGTTACAGGTACCGTTCTTAAGCGGTTAAATGAGAAGAATATCCTGATCAAAGTAATTCGTTCTTCCGCTTGCGGAGGGAACTGTCATACTTGCGGAATGTGCCAGGGCGGAGAAGCAGATATCATTGCCGAATGTAGCGAACCGGTGCAAGAGGGAGACAAGGTTTTGGTGACAATTCCTAACAAACGTTTTTTCTCCATCTCCTTTGCAGTGTTTTTTTTACCTTTGGCAGTAATGATAGTTGCCTTTTGGTTCTGTAACCGATATTATGCGGAAGCAGTATCCGCATTGATGGCATTTTTGGCAGGTGTTTTATTCTTTGTAGGAATCACGGTGTGGTTTCGGAGATTACAAATACCCAAAGCGACAAAGAAAGAGGATTAGTATGAAACGTATTACCATTTTTGCAGGGCATTACGGCAGCGGAAAAACCACTGCAGCAGTCGCCTATGCAAAGAAATTAAGAGAACAACACGAAAAAGTGATGATTGTGGATATTGATTTAATCAATCCTTACTATCGTACCAAAGACGCCCAGGACGAGTTGGACGCATTGGGGATTTCTGTGATTTCTCCTACCTATGCCAATACCAATATTGAAACTCCGTCGATTCCTGCCGGAGTTATGGCTGCCTTCAGTCAGAAAGACACCTATGTGGTGTTTGATGCAGCAGGAGATGATGACGGTGCTGTGGTCTTGAGCCGTTATTTTATGGAGTTTTCACAAGAAGAATATGATTTCTTTTTGGTGATTAATTCAAAAAGACCATTGACGAAAGACAAAGAAAGTATTATAATGTATAAGGAGGATATTGAAAGAGCCTCCAGACTTCGCTTTACCGCTGTGGTAAATGCCACAAACATTTCGTATGAAACTACCCTTTCCGACATTATGGAAGGGGAAGAAATTACGGAAACAGTTTCCAAAGAAAGCGGGATTCCCAACCGATATACGTTCGTTTGGGATGAGTTATATGATTCCTTACCCCGGGAACTGAAAGAAAAAGCAATTACGGTACAGTTGTTTCATAAAAAGCCTTGGGAATTGTAAGGTTTTCATTGCTTAGTTTATAAAATTTTTCAATATATCAGCAAAACCCGACGGTCTGTCGGAAAGAAAGGAAAAAGTGATTATGGCAAAAGTAACATTTAACGAAAACGCTTGTAAAGGCTGTTATCTTTGTATGGATGTTTGTCCTAAAAAGATTATTAAAAAAGCTACCGACCGTTTGAACGTGAAGGGCTTTAACCCTGTTGAAGTTTTGGACATGGATCAGTGCATCGGTTGTGCCTTTTGTGCAACCATGTGTCCTGATGTGGTAATTACTGTTGAGAAATAAGTAGGAAAGGAATTGAGATATCATGAGTGAAAAAGTTTTAATGAAAGGGAACGAAGCCATCGCAGAAGCCGCTATCCGCAGCGGATGTAAACTGTTCTTTGGTTATCCCATCACTCCCCAGACCGAGGTTTCTGCATATATGTCGAAAAGAATGCCTCAGGTAGATGGTCTGTATTTACAGGCAGAAAGTGAAGTTGCGGCAATCAATATGGTATATGGTGCTGCAGCGGCAGGTGCAAGAGTTATGACCTCTTCCTCCAGCCCCGGAATCAGCTTAAAGCAGGAAGGTCTTTCCTACATAGCAGGTGCTGATCTTCCCTGTGTTATTATTAACATCGTTCGTGGCGGTCCGGGACTTGGCGGTATTCAGCCTGCACAGTCTGACTATTTCCAGGCAACCAAAGGCGGCGGTCACGGGGACTATAATTTAGTAGTTTTAGCACCCTCTACCATTCAGGAATGTGTAGACCTGACTTACAAAGCATTTGATATCGCAGATCATTATCGTGTACCTGTTATGATTATGGGTGACGGTATGTTGGGTCAGATGATGGAGCCTGTTTCCTTCCCGGAACACGACGATTCCGTTTCTTTCGATAAATCCTGGGCTTGTGATACCACCGGTATGAAACGTAAGAAAAATATCGTAAACTCCTTATACATCAATCCCGATGAATTGGAAACCTTAGTTTGGGAACGTCAGAAACGTTACGATTTAATCACCGAAAACGAAACCCGTGCAGAATCTTTCTTCTGTGACGATGCCGATATCGTGCTGGTTGCTTACGGCACCATCGCCAGAGTAGCAATGAATGCTGTGAAAAAAGCAAGAGCAATGGGCATCAAAGCCGGTTTAATTCGTCCCATCACCTTATGGCCCTTCCCTGAACAGGAAATTGCAGATATTGCCAAAACTGCAAAAAGCTTCTTGAGCGTGGAAATGAGCACCGGACAGATGGTGTATGACGTAAAATTGGCAGTTAACGGTAAATGCCCTGTGGAATTCTACGGAAGAACCGGTGGTGTGGTACCCGTACCCCAGGAAATTTTGGACAAAATCGTGGAAATTTCCAAAAAACTGTAAGAGGGAGGAAAGATTAAGATGAGTATTGTATTTGAAAAACCCCATGCACTTTCCGATGTGGGCTTCCATTATTGCCCCGGCTGTACCCACGGTATTGTACACCGTCTGGTAGCAGAAGTGCTGGATGAATTAAAATTAGAAGGAGAAGCAGTTGGAATTGCATCCGTAGGCTGCTCCGTATTCTCCTATAACTATTTTGAATGTGATATGGTGCAGGCAGCACACGGTAGAGCACCTGCTGTTGCAACCGGTGTAAAAAGGGCAAATCCTGACAAAGTGGTATTCACTTATCAGGGCGACGGTGACTTATTGGCAATCGGTACTGCAGAAACCATTCATGCAGCAACCCGCGGAGAAAACATCACTGTAGTATTTATCAACAACTGTATTTACGGTATGACCGGCGGTCAGATGGCTCCCACTTCTCTGGTTGGTCAGGTAACTCAGACCACACCTTACGGCAGAAAAACCGAAACTCAGGGTTGGCCTATCAACGGTTGTGAACTGGTTTCTCAGTTGGAAGGTACCGCATTGGCACAGCGAGTTGCGGTAAACAATGTGAAAAACATCCGTGAAGCAAAAGCGGCAATCAAAAAAGCGTTTACCTATCAGACTGAGAAAAAAGGCTTCACTTTTGTGGAAGTATTGTCTACTTGTCCTACCAACTGGGGTCTTTCTCCCCAGGAATCCTTAAAATGGATGGAAGAAAATATGATGCCTCAGTATCCCTTAGGCGTTTACAAAGATAAAGGTGCGAAAGGAGACGAATAATATGCAGAAAGAATTTATTATTTCCGGCTTTGGCGGCCAGGGCATTCTGTTTATCGGAAAACTCCTTGCCTACACCGGTATGAAAAATGATTATCAGGTATCCTGGCTTCCGTCTTACGGACCTGAAATGCGTGGCGGTACCGCAAGCTGTAACGTTATCATTTCTGATGATGCCATCGGTTCTCCTTTGGTAACCGAAGCAACTGAAGTTATCGCAATGAACGGTCCCTCCTTTGTAAAATTTGAAAAGAGTGTGGCAAAAGGTGGTACCTTATACTATGACAGTTCTCTGGTTCAACCCACTCCCACCCGTGATGATATCAACTATGTGGGCGTGGAAGCAACCAAACTGGCAACCGAAATGGGCATGGGCAAACTGGCCAATATGTTCCTGGTTGGTAAAGTATTAAAAGAATCCAAAGTGTTTGAATTGGATGTGGTGTTTGAAGCATTGAAAGGCTTGGTTCCCGCAAAGAAACCTGAACTTTACGACTTGAACAAAAAAGCCATTGAAGCAGGTGCAAACTTGTAATTCTTTTCACTTTTTTGAAATTTATGGTTCAGCGGAGGGGGATATCCTTCCGCTGAATTTGTAACAAGCGAGGAATTTTTTCATGAATTTTGTTTCAGAAAATTTAGGAGTCAACGAGCAAGGGCACCTCACCATTGGTGGGGTAGATGTGCTCACGTTAAAAGAAAAATACGGCACACCGCTTTATGTGATGGATGAGGATATGATTCGCACCCATCTTCGTACCTATCGTGATGCACTAAATACCTATTACAACGGCAATGGACTGGCGCAGTTTGCTTCCAAAGCCTTTTGTACTAAGTATATGTGTAGCATCGTGGCAGAAGAGGGATTGGGGCTTGATGTGGTATCCGGCGGGGAACTGTATACTGCATTGTCGGCACAGTTTCCGGCGGATAAAATCTGCTTCCATGGCAATAATAAAACAAAAGACGAACTTACCTTTGCCATTGGTCACGATGTGGGTACCATTGTGGTAGACAATATCTATGAATTGGAACAGATTGATATCATTGCAGCAAAACTTGGCAAAGTGCAGAATGTGATTTTCAGAATCAAACCCGGCATCGATGCCCATACCCACGATTTTATTATGACCGGACAGATAGATTCCAAATTCGGCTTTGCTTTGGAAACCGGAGAAGCGTTGTCTGCAGTGGAAGCAGTAAAAGATAAAAAAAATATCTGCTATAAAGGTCTGCATTGCCATATCGGCTCTCAGATTTTTGATGTGGACCCTTTCCGTGAAACCGCCAAGGTGATGATGGCGTTTATCAAAGAAATCAAAGATAGCTTAGACTTAGACACCGAGGAACTGGACCTGGGCGGTGGTTTCGGTATTCGTTATGTGGAATCCGATGACCCTATCTCCTATGATTTATATATCAAAGCAGTATCTGAAGAAGTGAAAGCACAGGCAGAAGCTTTGGATATATCTGTTCCGAAAATTTTGATGGAACCGGGTCGTTCCATTGTGGCACCTGCGGGCATCACAGTGTACGAAGTAGGTTGTGTGAAAGAAATCCCGAATATCCGTACCTATGTATCAGTAGACGGCGGTATGGCAGATAATCCCCGTTATATTATGTATGGTGCAGAGTATTCCGCAGTTTTGGCAAATAAAGCCGATAAAACGTCTGATTGCACTTACACCGTAGCCGGAAAGTGCTGTGAATCCGGTGACATCCTGATTGAAAACGCCAAACTTCCCAAGGTGGAAGTGGGGGATACCCTTTGTGTATTGGCAACCGGAGCGTATAACTATTCTATGGCGTCTAACTATAACCGGATTCCCAGACCGGCAGTGGTTATGGTGTCCGGCGGTCAGGATAAACTCGTTGTAAAACGGGAAACCTATGAGGATGTAATAAAAAATGATTTATAAAACCTTTGCGTGGAAAGGAGTCACTCTTTATGGAATTAAATAACTTTCAACAAGATGTATTAGAACAGGAACTTCCCGTACTGGTGGACTTTTTTGCAACCTGGTGCGGACCTTGTAAAATGCTGGCGCCGGTTCTGGAAGAATTGGATGCCGAATATGGCGGCAGAGTCAAAATTGTAAAAATCGATATTGATAAGCATATCGAGCTTGCCCGTCAGTTCAGAGTGGCAACAGTGCCAACGATGATGGTGTTTGAAAACGGGGAACAAAAAGAAACCGTAATCGGTTACCATTCCAAAGAAGAATTGGTGGAACTGTTGGGATTGTAAAATTCATCACGTAAAAAAACAAGGCAGACTTTTTAAAAGTCTGCCTTGTTTTTTTTAGTTGCTTTAAGATATTGTTTTGCACTGTTTATTCTACAACAGTACGATTTGTTTTACAGTCTAATTATTCTACTACAACGGAAACTAATTCAGGGTTAATCAATGATTTCAAATTAGTTAATCTACTCCACATAAACATTTTAATATAATCACCGCTTGAATAAGTATAGTTCTCAAACCATACGTCGATACCTGTATCGGAATAGCTGCTAACACTTAAAGGTTGAGACGTAACACCTTTTAGTTTACCATTATTGCCATATACTGCGAAGACAGCATCAGCAGAAAGAGGCTGGTTTGTATTATTCTTAGCAAAGGCATTAACAGTCAATTGCTTATCGGCATAAGAATAATTTAAGATTGCAGTTTCATAATCTGGTAAGTCGATGGCACATTCGTTGATAAAATAGTCGTGGTTATTTCCTACAGATACTTCATCCTCTTCCACTTCCACAGTAACATACCATTTTACATTTTCATAGTCTTCTGGCTTATAAGAAAATGTTACCACTTCGTTGCTGCCGGCAGTCAGGGAAGAAATAGTTTTACTTTGTACGATTGTTCCATCTATACTGTCAGCCCGCAAATGAACAGTCATATCGTTGATATCGGAATATCCGATATTCTTAATATTTGCAACAGCGTGAGAGGTTGGCAACATTTCATAGACGGTTAAGTCTTCCACAGAAATATCTCCGTTGCCGATGGTAAGTGATACCAAGTTGTTGTCATAAACATACTCTTCACTGGCGTTCAATGCTACTTCAATATTCAAAGTTTCATAAGAAATAGTATCACCTGTTATAAACTTACCAATTACTGTTTTTGATTCACCTGCTTTGATGGTATCGTCAAATACAATACTGTTATTTAAGGTTTCATCTTCATTATACACGTTGATAGTGTACCCATCAACAGGTAATTCGCCATTATTTGTTACCATAACTTCAAACTCGTTTTCAGAATTCATGGTAAGATTCTTTTCGTCAAAGTGAACATCAGTAATTGCCAAATCATAAGAGGGGAACAATCCTAAAGTATACAGACTGGTAATTTCGCCTGATTCTGCGGTAAAAGAAGTTAAGATTGTGCCATCTTCTTCCAACACGCAAGTGGGATATTTCGCATAGGCACCAAGTTCTGATACGGTAATGATATCATCCCAAGCACCATCCTGATAAAGAACACCTTTGATTTCGGAGCATCTCTCGTCTGATCCTGACCAGAGGATTGCAATGTTGCCATTGTCTTCTGATACTGTAAAACCATCAGCGATAGCATATCTTGCATCTTCAAACACAGTAGTTTTCGCACCGTCTGAAATATTCATAAAGTGAATGTTGTTTTCACTATACCAATACAATTTACCATTATTGATGATAGCATTGGAATCTAGAACTTCATTATCAGTAATCTGCTTTTCGGAAGAACCGATTAAATATACCTCTCTGTCTTCAATAGTGGTAATGTCATCATCTGCATCTTGAACATAGGCAACATTTAAGGCGTTTTCAGAATACCCAACGCTTAAATCTGTTACAGCATTTAGATTATCTTTTAGCACAACTTCTTCGCCCCAAACAGAACCGTTGTAAACTTTTTTAGCAATAGAAGTGTTACCATCTATACCAAGTATATCATTAGCACTGTTTTTGAGCCATATAGCACTTATTTCATCGCCATTTACACTAATCTTAGGCAAAGTATCAAGTGAATCATTATCGGTTAAGAAAACAGGAGCATCAAAGCTATTGCCATTCCATTTTGTCATTGCGATTTCGCCCTGTTTCCCAATTTCAGCGAGGGATAATCCAGCTTCTATGGCGGATTTCTGATTTTGCCATACAAGATATTCTCCGCTTACCGACGGATAAAAGTCAGCGGTGCCATCATCCCAGACAGCAACCGGTGCAGACCAGGTTTCGTATTCATCATCGTAAACGGAATATACTAACATTTGTTTATTTTCAGCAGTTCTTTCCGGATTGTCAGTTGTAAACACTAATATTTTTTTGCCATTTACTGAGAATATCTGAGGCTGAGCATGAGGATAAATGCTGTCAGCTAAGACTGTCAGATTTTTGTTGGTATAATCGGCAGCAAAGAGCGAAATAGATGGCATATCTCCATACCATTCCATAGGAGTTTTTAGATAATCCCTGGATTCATTCTCGTAGACAGCATTTGCACTGTAGGTTTCCAGAATGCTGTTAACTGACATCAATGAAGATGTTTTTCGATTGATCCACATATTTTTTCCTGAATCTTCCGGGAAGGTTGACCAAATTAAGCCTTTCTCTTCCGGAAGTTCCCAAGCTGTTTTAGATACAAATGTTTTGCCGAATACTACTAAGCTTACATTTGCATTTGCTGTTAACCATACTTTAACTCTTTCTGCTAATTGTTGTCCTAATCCTAATTTGAGATTTAACGAACCATCTCCATTCACTCCAAAAGTTGCAAGTTTAGATACACCCACACCTGCACCAAGATTGATTGCAACTGTTGATGTTAAGTAAGAACTGATTTCTGGCGTAAATTTTGTTGGGTCAACACCTTTGAAAGCTGCTTCTAAACTGGCACCCAAACTTCCGCCAAATGTATAATAACAAGGGATTACCCATAAAAATATTTGACCGTTATGCTCGTAACTTACTTTAATTTCAAGTTTTAAAAATCCTTCTGCATTTCTGAAGTTCCAGTTGCCATCTTTTCCTTTGGTAACCTCGGCATAGCCTAAAACATCTATACTATTTTGTTCCTTTTCAGATCCACCACCAAGTATTTTACCATCAAATAAACTCATTTTATAGTCTTCTTTTTTTACAGAATCTTCATACTTGGCTCTGATTTGAGCCAAAGAAAGACATTGGTTCTTTCCTGCGTCAATGATATCTTCCTTATATTCTTTAAAACTAAATTGTTTTGAAAAATCTTCAACGCCATCTTCTTTTTCTTTCAGAGTGTTTATGCCAATAGCTATGCACATTTTTTCAGTTTCTTTGTTTTCATAGGTGAACGTGATGGGGATAGGGTCTACTTCCCAGGATAGTTCTAATCCTCCGATAATGGGCAAATCCTCGGGTAAGGATAGTGCAAGTTCTTTTCCCAGTTTAAAACTAAACTTTGATGATGTGGTTGCTTTATATACATCATCAGTGCTTAAATCTGATACAGTCAAAGTTGTCAGCATAGAAGAAGATTCTCCTGTTGCTTCATCAACTGCGACAACATAGATTGGTAAATCGGGTTGAAATGCTTGTCCTACAGCTATATAATTAAATACACCTACACCATTAGCATATTCCTGTGCAAACGCGTTTTCGTTTATCACTGTAGCACCTTGAGTCAGATATACCTTTGGTTTCTTTGCACCTTTCCAATCTACACTTACCAAAATATCAAATACTTGAGTCGAACCTTTATTGATATTAATTGGGTTATATCTTAAATTATATATATAACTTGAGTGTCCGAGACCGCCAAGTCCCATTTTGATTGATTTAATAATAGGGGCATTGCTACTTGTACTATTAGATTTAACATTGTGGTCCCATTCGCATATATATCCCCTTTTTATTCCTTCAAAATCAGCAGAGCCGTCCCCTTTTGTATCATCCCATTTGAATTGATACGATTCGCCCATTCCCGGTGCATAGATTTGTAATACGACGTTGTTTCCGCTGTTCGGCTCGTTACTCGCCCAATTGGAATAATTGAAGGGTTCGCCGGTAATCCATTTCCAACGAGTATCTTTATATCCGCCCATCCAGTAGGAATGCAACTGATATTTATCGTTTAATAAGTTGTTGATATATTCTTGCTCTAATCTGGAAGAAATTGTCAGTAAATGACCACCTGCTTTTTCGCATGCTGCTTTCGCTTCATTCCAGGTCATTGCGGTATTATTGATAGCGTATGAATGATTTGAATAGGTAATCCGAGTGTTTTTTAAATTTTCTATATTCCACTGTGCTGTAGCAGTACCTTTGTTGACCTTATATATATTCAAAGCAGCATCAGAACAATTAATTCCTCCGGCATAAATTGCACTGTCCCTTAATTGGAAGGGGTTGCTGCTAATAGTTGTGCCAGGGATTACTTGAAAATAAACTTTGAATATATTGCCTCTGGCATCTGTGTTTGCATCCAAAATCGAAGAGGAGTTTATCAGGATGCCAATATAGTCGTTATGGAAATTGTTTTTTTGTTCGCTGTCAAAAGATTTTGGTATTACATCAACGACAAAATCTGTTTTGTTTTCAGTAGTAATCTCATTTCCATCTGGATTTATGGGAATTACTTTAGAGTGGTCATAGTTTATTCCAACTTTAACGTAATTGACATTTACAGGAGAGTGGAACGTAAGTGAAAACCTTCCGTTTTCATCTACTTTAGAAGCAGTAAATGTAAATATGGTTGCACTTGCTGAAACTGCGGAAGCAAGGCATAGTAATAATAAGCACGCCAATATCAAGCTTAAGATTCTTTTCCTCATTTTTGTTTTCTCCTTCAAAATAGATAAATGAGCCATACAAAGCTACTACACTGAAAAACGCAGCTTTGATCCTGCTGCTACACATTGAAATACGTAGTAACTTCATTCTATCATATTTAAAATGATCTGTAAACAAGTTTTTCAAAAAAATGGAAAAATTCTAAATCATAAATTTTTCATTCGTTCATATAGATAGTACCAATGAAAAATAAAAAACGGAGGAAAATTTTATGAATGTATTAAAAGACATTGCAAAGCGTACCAATGGGGATATTTATATTGGGGTGGTAGGACCTGTCAGAACCGGGAAATCCACATTTATCAAGCGGTTTATGGATTTGATGGTATTGCCCAATATGAAAAATACTTATGAAAAAGAACGCTTGACCGATGAGCTTCCTCAATCAGCACAAGGGAAAACCATCATGACCACAGAGCCGAAATTTATCCCAAACGAGGCGGCATTGGTGGATTTTGGAGATAACGCAAGTGCCAAAGTGAAAATGATTGACTGTGTGGGCTATGTGATTCCCGATTCTTTGGGGTATGAAGAAGACGGAGCAGAACGAATGGTGAAAACGCCATGGTCTGAGAAAGAAATTCCCTTTGTGGAAGCGGCGGAAATCGGAACAAAAAAAGTGATTTGCGAACATTCCACCATCGGACTTCTTGTTACCACCGACGGCACCGTTACCGACATTGAACGGTCCAATTATGTGGATGCCGAACGCCGTGTGGTTAAGGAATTAAAAGAATTGCACAAACCCTTTGTAGTAGTTTTAAACTCGAAAACACCTAAAAGCGAAGCTTCCTGCCGTTTGTGTGACGAAATGGCGAAAGAATACGGAGTTCCTGTTGTTTGTGCCAACTGTGCGGAAATTACCAGGGAAGAACTGATGACTTTGTTACAAACTGTGTTGTATGAATTCCCTATTTCTGAGGTTGGTTTCCTGTTTCCCAAATGGATTCGTTCCCTGGATAATGACCACAAAATCAAACGAAGCGTTATTCAGACGGTAGCTAAATTAATGCAGGACACCAAATCCGTGCGGGATGTAGTCGATGCCTGCAAGGTGTTAGTTCCCGAAGAATATATTGAAAAAATTTCGGTTGCTTCTGTTTTGCCGGGGGCGGGGACGGTGAATGTCGCTCTGGAAATCGGCGAGCATTTGTTTTATGAAGTGATTTCCGAAACTACGGGAATTTCCATTGATTCTGATGATGCACTTCTGACTGTTTTAAAAGAACTTTCCCA
This sequence comes from Clostridia bacterium, assembly GCA_017625695.1. Classification (GTDB taxonomy): domain Bacteria; phylum Bacillota; class Clostridia; order UMGS1840; family UMGS1840; genus SIG452. The sequence goes on from JAGAKI010000003.1 coordinate 88,359, forward strand.
TGCAAAAGCAAAGTATGATAAGCTGGAATTTGCTTTGAATGAAGTCAAAGAAAAAGGCTACGGAATTGTTTCTCCCGGAATTGAAGAGTTAACTCTGGAAGAACCTGAAATCATTCGTCAGGGCAATAAATACGGCGTTTGTCTGAAAGCCTCTGCACCGTCTATTCATATGATTCGGGCGGATATTCAGACTGAAGTCAGCCCCATTGTTGGTACCGAAAAACAGTCGGAGGATTTGGTGAAATATCTCTTATCTGATTATGAAGAAGATCCAAAGAAAATCTGGGAAACCAATATTTTCGGCAAATCTCTGCACGAGCTTATCAATGAGGGATTGCAGACGAAATTATCCCGTATGCCTGAGGATGCTAGAGGAAAACTGAAAGAAACTCTCACCAAAATCATCAACGAGGGCAGTGGCGGACTGATTTGTATTATTTTATAACAAAATAACCAAGAAGTGTTCTGCTATTTTCTGAATGAAACGAAAAAAGGTGTAGTTTGTTAAAACTACACCTTTTTTGTATTTCGGTGAGTTATACTATTAAGTGCAACACCCTAAAAAAATTGAAGTTCATATGAATCTCTGGTAGAATAAGGTTACCACACCACAAACTACAAAGGAGAGAAACATATGAACTATAAACATCTTACCATAGAAGAGCGCTGTT
>JAGAKI010000004.1 GCA_017625695.1 Clostridia bacterium
GGCATCATAGGACCACTCTCCTTCATAAAAGCACGGACGCATGGTCTCATTCATCGGATGATAAATGGCATCCGGATTTACTTTTTCACAATATTCTTTATCAAATGCAGTACGCCCCGTTACATTTCCGGTAATCCGAAGGGCTCTGAGTTCGTTTTTTCCACGTTTTACGAACTTATCTCTCTGCTGCTGCAGGCTGTCCTTCCTTAAAATATCCCGAAAAGTTCTTCGGTAAACTACGGATTTTGGCAGTTTTGCAAAATATGCATCCGCACAGATACTAACCACTCCCTGTATACCGATTAACAAATGTTTCGGTTCTTTTACCGCCTTTGCCATAGCAAGGGTATGCGGATACTCGGTTCCAAACACATGCACCACATCCGGCTTAAAATCCCTTATGATATCCTCAAACCGGCTCTCCAGATACGGCTGATATATCTCAGGAGTATCAGTGTTTTCATAAAATCCATAGCAGGAAACCGCAACACGGTTCCACACAAAAACATCATGATATTCCTTGAGATTCTCATTTGCAGGGAATGCAATACCAAGCTGCACACCCGAGTTCTCACCCTGTGCAACAACCTGCGAAAGCAGACCGGTAAGCCAGCCTTCTTTTACACTGCTTTCCAAATGAAGTTTTTCAGCAATTGCCGGAAGCATGATGTTGCACAACCACAGAACTCTCATGTTAACTCCTACTTAATCTTATAAATCAAAGTTTTTAATGCATTGTAAGGCCCCGATAAAACAGGACTTTCCGCAATTTTGCTGCGAAGTCCCGAAAGCGTCAGCATCATAATCAAGCGATAACGCAGGGCTTTTTTGCCCAGATAATGATTTGTAATCTCTTTATGTTGAAGTGCCGATTTCTTACGGTTTTCTTTGGTCTCGGAATAACCGCCGCCTTCATAAAAACAAATCACATAGGGCATGGCGAATGTCTTTGCCTTTTTCTCATAAACGCTGTATAAAAAATGTTCGTAATCGGCACGTACCGTATACGCAACATGGAATGCTCTTTCTTTAAATAAATCCGCACTGTAAAAACACACCTGATGACAAGGCACATTACGGTAGCAAGTAAAATCATTAATCACGGGAGCCGATGTTACCATACTGTTTTGCAGGCGGTTAAACTGGTTTCCGTAGAAAATCGCCGGTGTAAAATTCTCTGCATCAGAGTCCTCTTTTTCCGTAGCAATCATAAAGTCTGCCACCTTTTCCAGAACCGTTTCCTCATAAAAACAGTCTCCGCAGTTTAAAAACTCCACATATTTTCCGGTCACATACTCCAGCGCCTGATTCATACCATCGTAAATGCTTTTATCCGGACAGCGGACAATATTCACTGACGGAAAATCTGCAAAATAGCCTTCTGCTTCCAGTGCGTCCAATGCACCGTCTTTCGAACCGCCGTCTTTTATAATGACTTCGTAATTCTTGTACGTCTGCATCTTAATACTATCCAGGGTCTCTTTCAGTTTCTCTCCCGGATTCAATGCAACCACAATAATA
>JAGAKI010000052.1 GCA_017625695.1 Clostridia bacterium
GGGGAACGGAAGTTCACGACACCGGTGGAACGGTCATTGCTGTAACTTGCGGCGGCAAAAGAATCCACCCAGCAATCCATATCCACCTTGCGGACAAGGTCGGCTCCGAAAATAAAAGCTCCGTTGACGATGAGCATGATAGTCAGAGATTTCCCCTGATAATAGCGGGTGATCTCCGCTCCGGTTTCCGCAACTTTCCGTGCGATCTCTTCTTCCGTAAAAAGGACTTTCATAGACTCTGCTTCTCCTGTTTGCGATGTCATTGATATAGAATACCACCAAAGTCATTTTTTTGCAAGAGAAAAATCATCATTTTGAGCAAAAATCCGGTTCGATTGCAAAACTGAAAGCATGATACAGACTTTTGGCTGCTGCATCATGAAAAAAAACGTCATATACTACGATTTTTTGTTTTTTATGAAATAAAACAATTGAAAATGCTGTCAGTACAGTGTATATTACATTGACAGGAGAGTATGATAATGAAAGATATTACCAGCAGCGTTTATAACTTTGAAGATCTGATACAGGGAAATTTTCTGTATGTGGATAAGACTGAATACATCTGGCAGTTGATCCGACCTGCCAAAGAGATGTATTTTCTCTCACGTCCGCGCCGTTTTGGTAAATCCCTTACCGTGTCCACTCTGAAAGCGGTCTTTGAGGGGAAAAAAGAACTTTTCAAAGGGCTTGCAATCTACGACAAACCGTATGACTGGAAACCGTATCCGGTGATCCATTTGGATTTTGCAAACTGCGATATAAAAACAGCAGATGAACTTGTAGAATATTTAATCGGTCAACTGACGAATATTGCGAACTCGTTCCATTTGCAGTTGCGGGGGAAACAACTTTCTGTTTGCTTTGAAAATTTAATCAACGATATTGCAGTAAATGACAATGTTGTCATTTTTGTTGATGAATATGACAAGCCTATCTTAAATAACATTGCCAAGCAGAATGTGAATGAAATTCTCAGTGTGCTTAAAGGATTTTACAGCAACATAAAAAAGACTGAAAGCAAGCTCCGTTTTGCTTTTATCACCGGCGTCAGCAAGTTCTGCCATGTATCGTTGTTTTCCGATTTGAACAACTTGACAGATATTTCGATGGATGCACGTTATGCTGAAATGTTCGGCTATACACAGGATGAACTTGAGGCGAACTTCGGCGACCGGATTTCCGCACTTGCCGGGGAACAGGATATCAATGCTTACAAAACCAAAATCAAAGAATGGTACAACGGGTACCGTTTTGAGGAAAAGGCTAAAACGGTTTATAATCCGGTCTCTCTTGCTCAGTTTTTTGAAAACGGCGGAAAGTTCAACAACTACTGGTTTGCCACAGGGACGCCGTCGTTTCTGATGGAACTTACAAAGAAAACAGACTTCGATTTTCGTTCGGTCATAGGAGGCGACTCTGTGCCGGAAATTGCGTTCAGTGCTTTTGAAATCGACAATATCGACCCCTTAACTCTGCTGCTGCAAACAGGTTACATCACGATAAAGGGGACGGAGGAACGGTTCGGGCAGACTTGGTATTTTCTGGACTTCCCCAACCGTGAGGTTGCAGGAGCGTTCAGCGCGTATATCCTGAACAGTTATGCCGGGAAGACTCAAACGGCATCCGTGCAATTTACCGCCGAAATTGCCACTGCGCTCTTGAACCGGGATTTGAAGAAACTCCGAAAAATAATGGAAGTGTTTTTTGCCGGAATTCCTTATACTTCGCACAAAAAACAGGAATCGACGTTCCAGACGATCTTTTTCTCCATATTCCGCTTGCTGGGGTTGTATATTGAGGCGGAATCCGCCACCAACGATGGTCGGATCGATGCCGTTGTGCAGACCAAAGACGCTATCTTCATCTTTGAATTCAAACTTGACAACGACCCGACGGCTCTGGAACAGATCAAGGACAAAGAATACTATAAAAAATATCTGCTCGACAAGCGGGAAATCTACATTGTCGGCGTGAACTTCGATTCAGAAAAAGGTAATCTGATCGGCTGGGAAGATGAAAAAGTAACAGAGTAAACCTCCCTGTCCGAAAAACACTTTTAAGATGCTCTAAAAATATGTTTATTGGTATTTTAACGCTAAAATTAACTCCTTTTTGTTTTTTGTTCTTGATTTAAACCAAAAATGGTATATATTGTAGAAAGAAAGACGGCAATGAGTGTCCGTCGGA
>JAGAKI010000053.1 GCA_017625695.1 Clostridia bacterium
AATTCCTCTGTAGGAATTATATCCGAGCTTTCTGTCTTTGGAAGAACATAAACCTTTTGAATGGTCTGTAATTCTCCCGACTGTCCCTTTATAACCTCATTGGGTTCGGGAACATTTGCAGCCGATACACTAACTGCCATAGAAAGCAGTGCCAATATACAAGCCGCTGTTTTTCTTAATCTTGTCATTTGCAAATTCAACTCCTTCTTTAATTGATTTTGGTTTAAGGTAACGGTTATTTCATCGCACGATTTCAACCACCGCCCTTCGCAGAAAACAATTCTTCAATATGACGGAGCATTGTTTTATCGTTTCTGCCGTATATATTTACCTTTGGATGACCGAGCCTCATTTTATCCGGAACTGTATCTAAAAGAAATACATAGGATTTGTCGAGGTTCCGTTTCCAGGCTTTGTCATTCAGAAGATATTTCAGTTTCCCGATGTGCCAGCTGTCCGCAAAACACATGCAAAATTTTAAGTCGCACGATTTAAACAATTCGATATCCATTTCATTGTAGTTCTCATTGTTTGATAACAACTTACCTTTCGATGAAATGTTATAAGGTGTACCGAAATCGTATATGATCGCGCGACTTGTTTTTTGAAGTCTTGGTATATCAATATTTGAATGTACTATAAAGGTAACTTTCTTACCTTTGGCAAACCGAAGATTTCCCGTCCCTGACAGGTCAATGGCTTTCACTGCACACTCTTCTGCAAGAGCGATATAGTTTGCAATGTTTATCGCCATATTTGTAACTCCGCATCCTCGTGTCAGCCCCATAACTCCAATTGTAATACACTTGGGTTTTGGTGAAAGAGGCTTTGGAGCCTCTTCCGACTCATCATATACGTTTATTTCGTAGTCGTATATATATCCCTTCTTTATCACATCAGCAAGGTAGTTTTCATCGAGCCGTTGGCCCTCGTATATAATCTCATATATTCCGAGAGCCTTATACTCTGAAATCTGCTCCTCTATGTACTGATTGCGATAGCCGGGAAATACGATTACAATTCTTAGGTTCGGTTCTGTTACACAGACATCTTCAAAGAAACTTCTCTTATCAATGTTTTCAAGATTACTGTTAGCAATCACCAACACATCAATATTGGCATCAATAGAATCAAATGTTCTTAGAAAGTCATTTGCGTCCTTAAATTCATCTGCTACAATCCTTATTCCGTTCCCTGCACATACTGCAGATATTTCGTTACGGTATTTATTACCGTCAAGCCAAGTTACAACATTAATCATTAAATTTCAACTCCTCCCTGTATTCTTCCATAACTGCACCGTTTTCATCGGTGATTTTGTCAAGAATTTTTAGTGATACCTCAAGGGCATTTCTTGTGTCTTTAAGTGTTTTTTTATAGAAAGCATGAAGAAAGACAATCTCCTCATCGTGCTCATAAAATATTATTCGCACCAATTTGCTAAGTACCATCACTCGAACCTCATATAGTCTGCTAAATCTACCACCCGAAAAATGTCTCACATAGGGTTCGCAAAAACAATGCTTATCGTCCTTAAGATATTCAAGACAGAATTCGAACTTGTTTTTTATTTTCTCTTCTGCTTTATCCAGAAAATCATTTACAGGACTCTTGTTGTCATTCTTATATACAAATATCTTTCTCATACTTTCACCTCGCTCTCCGCTTTAGTAGTTCTTCAAAAATTCTATGATTGAATTCTTCATATGTGTTTCATCTTTAAACTTGCTCTTATATTCTTCTATCTCTGCACTTGAAAATGTTATTCCCTCTACAGAGAATGACTTCGGCTTGTCTGAAAGAAGTTTATGCATTTCACTTTCTTCAATGGGTTTGTTTGAACTCTCCTGCTTAATTCTCACCGCTTTCTTCAAGTCAAGTTTGTAGAGTCTTTGTTTATACACAAGTTCATTAACGAGCCTTTGTTCTTCTTCCGTCAAATACGAAAGTTCAACGGCTATTTTAAGGTTAAGTCTTCTGCCATCCAGAACATCCAACAATTCCTGCACAAGATGGTTAATACGAAGATACATATATACTTTGGATTTGGATGTTGAGAACTCTTTTTCCATTATCCTGTCAATCTTATCTTCAGAATTCCACCCGTTGGAATTTTCATCTTTTGCTTTTTTCCTATTCTTCAAATCGTTGTATCGTATCAGGTACGACTTAGCGATTTCAGAGGGCAGATACGAGTCTCTTTGCTGAAAATTCGTTGAAATCATTATTCGGTTGGCAAGTTCATCATCAGCCTTGATTACTATTGCTTTGATTTCGGTTTCACCATTTAACTGCGTTGCTCTTGTTCTTCTGTGTCCGGCAAGTATCTCATAAGTGCCATCTTGAATAATTCTGACAATAATCGGCTCCATGAGACCATTTGCTTTTATACTCTCTGCAAGAGCATTCAGTTTATCATCCGTTACAACTTTGAACGGGTGATTTGCCTTTTCCCTAAGACTTGAAATCGGAAGCATTATTACTTTAATATCATCGGAAAGCCCGAACATTTCAGTGAGTCCTTTAACTGATGTTTCTGATCTCTTCTCTGACTTTTGGGAAAGTGCTACAAACACATCATTCTTCATCAGCTATCAACTCCTTTGTAATATTCATATATGCAACCGATACGGGATTGTCGGGTGCAAGTTCTATAAGGCTTTTCCCGTACAGAGTTTGTTCTGCCGCCTTTATTGAATATGGAATGTATTCCTCGAATACTTTAATGTCCTTTCCGTATATCTCATAGACCTTTTCTCTTATACCTTGGCTGAGTTTGGTCCTCGACTGATACTTGGTTAGGAATATACCTTTTATTTGAAGTTCTTTGTTGAGCTTCTTTTGGATCATTGATATTGTATCAAGCATAACTCTCAAACTTTCAAAACTCAGGTATTGCGTTTCAACGGGAATCAAAACATAATTTGATGCCGTAAGTGCATTTGTAACTATAAGACTCAGCGATGGCGGACAGTCGATTATGATGTAATCATACAAGTGCTCAATTGTCGATATAATATCTTTCAATAGGTATTCTCTGCGGTAAGCATTCATAACTTTATAATCCATTTCCGCGAGTACCGAATTTGCAGGTATTATATCGACCTTTCCGACTTGCCTGATACATTCAACGACACGTTCCTTCGTCACTCCGTCTTCAATCGCTTCATCTATTAAGTCGCAAAGTGTATTGTCAAGTTCATCTGCAATCATCCCAAGAGATGTAGCAATATTACCTTGACTGTCTGCATCAACAATCAGCACCTTTTTATCAAATTCTGCAAACGAATATGCTATGTTGATGCTCGATACGGTTTTACCAACACCGCCCTTCAAATTAATTAAACTTATAACCTCACTCATGGTCATTTTCTCCTTATAAAAGTTTTTAAAATTTTTCTAATTTATCACCTCATTTTGCTATAAATTTTAGACTTTAATTGAAAATTGAGCTTGTTCTTTCTGAAAAACAAAAAGAGACAAGTCTTCGAAACCCTTGATTTAACAAGGTTTTCTCAACTTGTCCCTATTATAGCATAATGATATAAAGACTGTATAATCTAGATGCCAGTCTTTTTCAGTAGTAGTTCATGTTAAGTTAGGACTAAAAAGTATCATTTGAAAAAATATAATTATTCTCTTTCCTTGCTTTCTATATACTTAATACGACTTTCAATACCCGTCAAAATTGCTATGTATATAACTTCGACTATCATTTCTAATTGTACAACCGCTTCTCCCATACTATCCCAATATACATACTTAAAATATAACTTTCCACAAATATATATTCCAATAGTGGCAAATATTGTTAAAAATACATTATATAATATTAGTTGTCTTATATTTTGGGCAAATTTAGTATTTATCATTGTCATAATAAGCCAAACAGGCAACATAAATATTGCAACATTACCGCCTTTTCTAAACAAAACCAAGAAAGGTATAATTAATAAGGCATTCAGTATAGTTAAAACTATTTTCTTCATTTCAGCACTTCCTTTCAAAGGCTTCTCCTTGAGGAGAGGCTCCGCCGCAGGCGGTGGTGAGGTGTAGATTGCGTAGCAATCGTTATCTGTTTCCACCTCATCCACCGCAAGCGGTCCCCCTTCCCCTCAAGGGGAAGGCTTTCGCACTTCGACATAATTCGACAATCTGACTATAAAGACTGTATAACCCATATATCCCGTTTGTTTAGTAAATTTCACAACAAGTTGTAAAGTTGAATTTTTCTGCTTTGCTTCATAACTTAATAACTCCACTGAGCCTGCGGCTCTATGGAGCAGCTATCAATTGCCATTAGCTGACCAAAGGTCAATTTAGCTACAAAATAATTCAGCGTGCATCTGTACATTGAGCTTGCTGTCAGGAAAACTTAACCGAACAGATTGAACTTTTTATATCTATTTTATCACAAAATAATAGAAATGGCAATACCTGCGTTGCAAATATTGTCATTTCTATTGTGTTATTACTTTGTTAAAAAAGTCTTACAGTCCCATTTCTTCTTTTACCTGACGGAAACAATCTACAATATATAAGATGTCTTCTTCAGATAACGCAGCAGAAAGCTGAGTACGGATTCTTGCTTTGCCTTTCGGTACCACAGGATAAGAGAATGCTACTACATAAACACCTTTTTCCATCATTCGTTTTGCCATTTCAACAGCTTTGTGTTCATCATATAACATAACGGGGATAATGGGAGTACCGCCGTCCATAACGTCTAAACCAATTTCTTTGATTTTTTCAGCAAATATTTTTGTATTTCGGAAAAGCTTCTCTCTGTAGGAGTAATCTTTTTCAATCAGTTCCAACACTTTGATAGAACCTGCTGCAACAGCGGGAGCTAAAGTGTTGGAGAACAGATAAGGACGGGAACGCTGACGGAGTAAATCAATAATTTCTTTTCTGCCGGAGGTAAAACCGCCGGAAGCACCGCCCAAAGCTTTACCAAAGGTGCCGGTAGTGATATCCACTCTTCCCATCACACCGCAATGTTCTGCAGTCCCGCGACCGGTTGCTCCCATAAAACCAGCAGAATGGCTGTCGTCAACCATTACCAGTGCACCGTACTCGTCTGCCAAATCACAGATGGATTTTAAGTCTGCAACGATACCATCCATAGAGAAAACACCGTCGGTTGCAATCAGTTTGATACGACAATCCTTGGCTTCTTCCAGTTTTGCACGCAAATCCTCCATATTGTTGTTTTTATAGCGGAAACGTTTTGCTTTGCAAAGACGGATACCGTCAATAATGCTGGCGTGATTCAATTCGTCACTGATAACAGCATCTGCTTCCCCTAACAACGTTTCAAACAAACCACCGTTGGCATCAAAACAGGAAGAATACAAAATGGTGTCATCAGTACCTAAAAATTCACTTACTTTCTTTTCTAAGTCTTTATGAAGTTTCTGAGTACCGCAGATAAAACGAACAGAAGATAAACCGTATCCATAGTTATCATAGCTTTCCTTTGCTGCTTTGATCACATCGGGATTGTTTGCCAGACCAAGATAGTTGTTAGCACACATATTGATCACGTCTTTCCCATCGGATAAAGACACTTTTGCCCCCTGAGGAGTCATAATTACTTTTTCGTTTTTGGTGAGACCTTCTTTTTCGATGGTTTCGCAAGTTTCTCTAAAATACTTTAAAGCTTCTTTCATCATTATATTCTCCTTGTTCTAAAGATTTTCCCAATCTAAAATTACCTTACCGCATTTACCGCTGTTCATAGCAGCAAAACCTTTTTCGTAGTCCAAAACGCTCATTCTATGGGTAATGATATTTGAAATATCCAAACCGCCCTGCAACATTGCAGACATTTTGTACCAGGTTTCGTGCATTTCTCTGCCATAAATACCCTTTAAAATTAAACCTTTGAAAATAATTTTAGACCAATCTACTTTGGTATCGCTTTTCAACAATCCCAACAGTGCAATTCTTCCACCGGGAAGCATATAATCAATCATAGTATTCAATGCAATTTCACTGCCGGACATTTCAAGACCTACGTCAAATCCTTCTCTGATCATCAGACGTTCCATTACGTCTGAAAGATTTTCTTTTGCAGTATTTACTGTATATTCAATTCCCAGTTTCTTTGCAAGTTCCAGTCTGTCATCCTGAATATCGGTAATCACAACGTGTCTTGCACCGACAAATTTACATACTGCTGCCGCCATAATTCCAATGGGACCTGCACCGGTAATCAGTACGTCCTCCCCAACTAAATTAAACGATAACGCAGTATGAACCGCATTTCCGAAGGGATCAAAAATAGCATACATTTCTTCAGGAATATCGCTTTCGCAAGGACGAACATTCTCCTGCGGAATAACCAGATATTCGGCAAATGCACCGTCACGGTTCACACCAACTCCGACAGTTTCTTTGCAAAGATGTCCGTGTCCTGCCAAACAGTTACGGCATTTTCCACATACGATATGTCCTTCACCGGAGACAATCTCCCCAATATAACGACCACGTACATTTGCACCGATTTCTACAATTTCGCCCACATATTCATGTCCGATAACACGGGGAGTTTCAATGGTTTGCTGAGACCATTCATCCCAGTTATAGATATGTAAATCGGTTCCGCAAATTGCAGTTTTATGAATTTTGATTTTGACATCATTCGGACCGGTAACCGGTTCAGGAACATCTTCCAGCCACAACCCTTTCTGGGGGTATTTTTTTACTAATGCTTTCATCTTCTGACACATTCTCCTTTAATTAAATTAAAAAACAAATGTCCGTGTACGATGTAATGATTTAGATAATACCGAATTTATTGTCCGTCTATCACGCACAATTCTCATTATATTACTTTTTTTTTTAGATGTCAAGAGATTTTTGCAGTTTTTTTGAAAAACACTTGACTAATTTTTAAAAATGGTGTAAAATATAGCAGTTGATAATGAGCGCCTGTAGCTCAGTTGGATAGAGTATCAGACTCCGACTCTGAAGGTCGTGCGTTCGAATCGCATCAGGCGTACCAAGGAAAAACGACTTGTCAAGACAAGTCGTTTTTTTACATCGAGGAATACATATGGAAATTATTGCAAGAATTGAAACGAAATATCCTGAAAAATTCGGAATACCAAGACAAAGCGGCTTGGTAAAAAACGAAGGAAGAATTATTTTTGAAAAAGAATATCGGGTTCCGGAAGCCTTCCGTGGATTGGAAGAGTTTTCCCACATCTGGATTTTATGGCAGTTTTCTGAAGCAAAACGGGAAAACTGGTCTCCAACCGTCCGACCTCCCCTACTGGGGGGGAACAAACGAATTGGTGTTTTTGCCACCCGATCCCCCTATCGACCAAATTCCATCGGATTATCCTGTGTCAAACTGGAAAAAATTGAATTCACGAAAACACAAGGCCCCATTTTGCATGTTTGTGGTGCTGATTTGATGGATGGTACTCCCATTTATGATATCAAACCTTATCTTCCCTATGCAGATAGTTTTCCGGAAGCTGTGGGTGGTTTTACTGAGCATTTAGCCGAACGAAAACTTAAAGTAAAAGTGAATGCAGAGAATTTTTCAGATATTCCCGAAACGATACAACAAGAAATTCTTCAGGTGTTGTCTCACGATCCGAGACCGTCCTATCAGGATGTAAGATTTACGGAATCAAATACGGACCGTATGAAATCAAATTTCAGGTAAAAGAAAAAATCCTGACAATTCTGTCAATCTTCGAATTATAAAAAAAATCCATCTGTGTCAAATACAGATGGATTTTTATATGGAAAAACTTCTCTTGCATTTCTATTTTTATTGCAGTTCTCTCCAATCAAACACAGTGCCTACAGAAAAAGTGGCATTATTTGCAGCAAGTTCCTTGTAAACCTCGGGGGCTTCATCCGGTTTACAAACTCTTGAAACTATCGGCATAACCTGCAGTCTGTTGGAAGAAATCATATCCAAAATCGCACAAAAATCATCGTGACGTGTCCAATGATGCGGATAGGATTCATATTTCGGGCGAACAAAATTGTGTGCACCAATAAGCTTAACCCCGGGCTTATGCACCTGCTGATAATAGTCAACTGCACTGTCTGAAACTCTCGTACAACCAAGCAGAGATATTCTTCCCATCCACGATGCACATTCAAGCGCCTGATTCATAGCTGCAGATATCCCGGTAACCTCCACGCAGGCATTGACGCCTTTTCCTTTGGTAACAGCTTTTACCTTTTCCACAAAATCCTCATCTCTGGGGTCAAATGCATAGTCTGCACCGAGTTCAAGTGCCAGTTTTCGTCTTTGCTCATTTAAATCAACTGCAATCACAGGATTTGCCCCGGAGAGTCTGCAAAACTGTGTTGCAAACAGTCCCAGTAGCCCCTGTCCCATAACCATAGCGGACTCACCAAGTTCAATTTCAAGCTTTCTGACTCCGCCAAGTCCCATTGCCGCAATGATAACAAATGCTGCTTCCAAGGCGGAAACATTATCGCTTTCAACCTTTGTTACACGATCTTCGGGGCGGATGTTATAATCAGAATGAACACCTCCGGCTACAAGAACTCTGTCCCCCGGATTTACTTCTTTCACCGTACTTCCAACCTCTTTTACAATACCTACACCGCAATATCCCAAAGATGTCGGAAATCTTTGGGAAGTATTTTTAAGTCCCATAAGGCAAGCATATTCCGTACCACCGCTTACAACGGTATACTCCATCTTTACAAGGACTTCGTCCTCTTTTATCTGGTCCAAATCCACTTCCAGAAGTTCTGCTTTGCCAATTTCCGTAAAATATATCTGTTTTCTTTTCATTGTATATTTCCCCCTCAATTCTTCCTGTTCGTTGCAAATTATTTTTCTTTTTTTATCAAGTTGTTTCATAATGCTAAAAGTAACTTTCACTATCATTATACAAAAAACAAAAAAACAAACAATAGCAAATATGATTATTTTATCAAATCTGATACTAAAATATTGACATATTCTTTTATTATTGATATAATTAAACGGTGGAGGGATGTGTATGTATTCAGACATTTTATCAAATTTGATTATCACTAAAGTTTATTCTGTAACGACGTTGCATTCAGAAAAAGATACAAAAATCAAAAGAAATAACCGTTCGTGTTGGGCAGTTGTTATTAAATATGAAGGCGAAACCATATACACTTCTAATAAAAAGACCTATCTCTCCGACATGCATAATCTTGTTATTTTGCCAAAAGGATGTTCGTATGAATGGCACTGTACTCATTCCGGGCACTATTCAATCATAGAATTTAAAAGCGAACTTGTATGTAATGACATTTTCAGTTTTACAGTAAACAACAGCGAGAAAATCTTAAAGATTTTTAAAGAACTCGAATATAAAAGAACTCTCAGTAACCCCATGTATGAAATGGAAAGCATTCGGGATACCTATTCCATTGTGCTGATGTTGACAAAATCGATGCATAAAAAATATTTACCGATTGCCAAAAAAAGTAAAATCACCCCCGCATTAGAATACATTGCCAATAACTATAACCAAAACATCAAAAATGACGTCCTGGCAAATCTTTGCAATCTGTCAACTGTTTATTTCAGAAAACTGTTTACGGAAATTATGGGCGATTCCCCCATATCTTACGTTCATGAACTGCGTATAAAAAAAGCCAAGGAAATGCTGAAAAGTGACTACGGGAGTATTACAGATATTGCAGAATCCTTAGGCTATTTGAATATTTATGATTTTTCACGAACATTTAAAAAATATACCGGTGTATCCCCTTCAAAATACTAAAAATCGGCTGCACAACATTATCTATTGTGCAGCCGATTTTTTATTCTTAAAGGTCTTTTTTTGGAAAATTAATACTCAAAACCGTACTTCTTCGCAATTTCACGAACGCTTACTTCACGGCCAAGAATTCCGGCTTCTTTTTGTGCTTCCAACAACAAGATGGAAACAATTGCAGATTCCGGTTTATTTTCCGGTTCTACTTCACCACGGGTTGCACGGATGAAATGATCCAACTGTTCACGGTAAACATTATCGAAATCACGGCTGGCATCAAATTTAGTAATGGTGCCGTCGATGCTGCCAAACACAACTTCACCGGTTGCAAATTCACCTTTTACATAACCTTTATCACCTGCGATTTCTATGTTATGTACCTGAGGATGCTGAACATAGTCAAAATGACAGTTTGCAGCCATACTTCCATCTTCCCAACGATACAGTGTATCAACGATATTCTGAGGAGAAGAGAGTTCCATATCCCCTGCTTTGGTTGCATTGGTGTAGGCATAATCCGGAATAGAATTCGTCAGAAAATACATCAAATCGGTATCATGGATACAGTCCATGGTTACAGAATAGGGAGTGTGTTCCTGATGCTTGGTCACAGAACACAGCAAAATGTTATAGGAAGAAAATCTGTTGGTAAAGTGAACGATATTACCTAACTTTCCTTCGTTGATCAGTTCTTTCATCTTACGGATGAAGGGATCAAAGTGGAACATAAATCCAACCGAGAACACTTTATCACTCTGTTTTGCACGATTGAGCATTTTTACACAGTCAGCAAGATTATCACTCATGGGTTTTTCGCAGAATACATGCAAATCTGCATCTAAAGCATCGATAGCCATCTGAGAATGCATCTGATGAGGCGTTGCAATCAGGACTGCATCCGGTTTTTCAGCAGTAATCGCTTCCTGCATAGAGTCATACAGATTCAGATGGGGGTAAGTTTCCGCCATAAATTCTTTACTTTTCGGGCTGGGATCCGCAACACATAAAATAACATCATCACGTTCAGACAGAAGTCTTAAATGGCGTCTGCCGATACTCCCTAAACCAATGACACAAATTTTAGTCTTTTCCATAATTTTTTTCTCCTTGTCTGGTTATCTCTTACCACTGAGTTAAACCGCCATCAACAACGATGTTGGTACCGGTCATATAAGAAGATGCATCGGAACATAACAGCAAAATTCCACCCTGAAGTTCTTCCGGTTTACCGGTACGTTTCAGCATTGCTTTCGCGCTTAGTCTGCCAATGAAGTCCATATCCGTTTTGGGACCGATATTGGGGAAAGCGCCGGGAGTTAAGCTGTTTACTCTGATGTTGTGACGAGCCAGAGCAGAAGCACAGTAACGGGTATACTGAATAACACCAGCTTTACCGGTGCTGTATGCAGGATGATTCCAGTCAATGGTATCACCGTAGATATCAAAATCAGGTGCTACAATACCGTACATAGAACCGATGTTAACAATGTTACCGCCGCCATTTGCTTTGAAATGAGGAATGATTTCTCTGGTACAACGAAAAACAGAATGAACAACTCCATCAATCATACCTTCCCAGATTGCATCGGGAGTGGAATCCAGACGATATTCAATTTTACCGTCAATGGGTTTCGGAGGATAAACTGCACAGTTTACTAAAACATCGACTCTTTTTAAGATTTCAATCCCTCTTGCAATTGCTTTGGTAACCGCTTCAGAGGTGCTTAAATCATAAGATTCAAAAATCAATTTACCGCTCTGTTTGTATTCATCAAATGATTCATCATAACGGTCTGTTCTTGCCGGAACAAAAACAGTTGCCCCGTTTTCCAACAGTGCCTTTACCATTGCACTGCCTAAAAAACCGGTACCGCCAGTAAAAATCACATTTTTGTTTTCCATTGAAAAAATGTTTCTCGCCATAATGTTTGTCTCACCTTTCTTGGTTGTTTGATTACAGTATAACATATTATGAATTGTTTAACAAGTATCAAACAGGACGTTTTTTACAAAGTAGTGTCTTGATTCTTTTTCGGATATTCTCCAAAAAATTTTTTATATGCCGTTCTGAACGAAGTTAATGAAGTATATCCTACCGATTCTGCAATTTCTCCCACTGACTTTGCTCCGTCCTTTAACATTGCCTGTGCCATGTTCATTCTGGATTCCAATAAAATGGCAGAAAAACTACTATTGTATGTTTCTTGCAAAATACGGGTAAGCTGTCGTTCGCAGACACCGATTTTGTCGGCAAGCTGTCGCTTATTACAGTGTGGAAAACGCATTTCGACATTGAAGAAATCTTCCAAAAGTGCAATTCTCTGATCATCCAGGCTTTGGGGATTTTCATATGATATTTTGGCTTCTGAATGAAACACCTGACCCAATTTAACAAAAAACAAACGAAACTCTGCTTTCATATGTTCTTTCATACCAAAGTGGGGCTTTTCTAACGCCTCCTGAATCGCCAAAAGACGTGCCAATCCGTTAAAGGTATCCTGAATTTCGGTTACCTTATTGACCGACCGCAGAATCTGACAGATATCATCAGGATCGTCCTCTGTAAAGGTAAATAAAAAGGAACAAATTCTGCCGTCAATAGAAGTCGATTTTGAAACGTGTTCCGTCAGCGGCGGCACGATAGAAAAATAAACTACATCATTTGCTTTGGTACATACAATTTCATAGCAAGGATGTGTGTGTAATCGTGATGGTCTGTCACTAACGCCGTGGAAAAAATATGAGGTCAGATAAACTTCCATGCCTGGAAGTGATACAACAATGGGTTTTCTTGTAACATATTCCATCATACAATATTGCGAAATACCGTTACGGCATTATCGCTCTCCTTTTTTCAGTCTCACGTGGATTTATTTAAAATAATTAATGATTCCCAAGATGAAAATTACCACAATGATAACAGGTAACACATAAGTCATATATCCGCGCATCCAATTGGCAACCTTCAAGCCTCTGCCGCGGTTTGCTTCTTCGATAAATTTGTTCCAGCCAAAACCATAACGTGTCACGCAGAACAACACATAAATAAGTGCACCTATCGGAAGAATGATATTTGAAACCAAAAAGTCCTCTAAATCCATTAAGTTGGTTCCCTCTCCCAGCGGAGAAATGTGACTCCAGAGATTAAAACCAAAAATACAAGGCAAAACCAGAACAAGCATTAAAACTCCATTCAACAGACACGCTTTTTTACGGCTCATTTTAGTTAAATCCATTGTACAGGAAATAATATTCTCAAATACTGCAAATACTGTAGAAAACGCTGCAAAACTCATAAACACAAAGAAGAAGCTGCCCCAGATTCTGCCGCCCGGAAGATTGTTGAAAATATTGGGAAGCGTTTCAAAAATTAACGACGGTCCGCTTCCGGGATTCACCTTGTAAGCAAAACAAGCCGGGAAAATAATCAATCCCGAAGTAACAGCCACAAAGGTATCTAAAATAACAACGTTAACAGATTCACCAAGCAACGAGCGTTCATCGCCAATATAACTTCCAAAGATTGCCATAGAACCCATCCCGATACTTAATGTAAAGAATGCCTGATTCATAGCAGCAACAATTACGTTAATAAGGCCGTGTTCCTGAATTTTGGAAATATCAGGTAATAAATAGAATTTCAACCCTTCTCCGGCACCCGGTAAGAAGATGCTGTTAACAGCTAAAATCACCATAATTCCAAGCAGAGCAATCATCATCCATTTTGTAATTTTTTCAAGACCATTCTGCACACCAAATGAACAAACCAAAACTCCCACTGCAATTACAATACCGGTATACATAAGCATTGAAACCGGATTCTGACACACTCCGGAAAACACACCAGAGATTTCCTGCGAATTCATTCCCACGAAATGTCCTGACGCCGTTTTCACAAAATACTCCAGCATCCAACCGGATACCACGGTATAAAACATCATCAAAAGATAATTTCCCGCCATAGCAACGTATCCGTGCCAGTGCCATTTTTGCCCTTTTTCTTCTAATTTGTGATACAGTTTGACAGGACTGCTTTGTGCTGCACGTCCCAAAGAAAACTCAATCGT
The DNA here is from genome assembly GCA_017625695.1 of Clostridia bacterium. GTDB lineage: Bacteria > Bacillota > Clostridia > UMGS1840 > UMGS1840 > SIG452. The sequence continues at coordinate 13,829 of JAGAKI010000053.1, forward strand.
GAGTGCAGGAACCCCCATAATCAGTAAAAATACAAAATATAATAAAACAAATAAACCGCCACCATACTGACCGGTAATGTAAGGGAATTTCCATACGTTACCCACACCGATAGCACAGCCTGCACTCAGCAATATAAAGCCAAGGCGGCTTCCTAATTTTTCTCTTTGCATAGTTCAGTCCTCTTTTTCATCATTTTCTATAATAAGATTTTTTTAATCTGACGGCTTTGAATTTTTAATTCCCCGTCAACATATACCTGGAAGCCGGCACCTTTCTGATATCTTTCACCGGTTTTATCCCACAGAACCGTGAGGTAGTGCTGATGATACAAAATCCCATCCGCACAGAAGTAATCCAAATCTGTTTCCGAAAATAATGGATTGATTTCGATTTTATCATCATCTCTTGCTCTGACTCCTGCAAGCCCGTTTAACACAAGGTCACAGAAACTGGAATGATTATAGTGTCTGCCTCGGGTCTGGCTGAACTCATCCCATCCTAAAGCCCGAATATTCTTTCTGGTAAGCCATTCTCCGGTAAAAGGATCAAGATTTTCGTCAATATAAGGAACCCGTTCCCCATTTTCCAGAGTATCATACTGAGAATTGGCATAAAGCTTCAGTAATTTAAAATAATCACTTTTCTCCATAATGTCCTGGTGATAATTACAAAGGAAATTTCCCAGCGCAGTTACTGTCTGCGAAGTTGCAAACGGCCAGGACGGTCCGTTCCATAAGCATACATGTGGATATGCCCTCATAAATTCCGGAGAATTTCTTTCTGTGGTGGTTGGACCGTAGGGAGCATAAAAATAGTTTTCATCATTTAAAAACTTCCAGGCTCCGTTTTTATCTTCATCGGGCATATTAAAATACCAGGGAAGATATCCCATCAGCTCCCGGATATCACAGAGCCAGTATCCATTCTTACGGTTTTTATAAAAAGATGCATCATTGTCCCAAAGAAGGCTGTCCATTCTTTGTTTTTGGAGCTTTGCTTCGTTTTCGTAATACGCCTGTTCCTCTGTCTTACCAAGTCTTTTGGCAATTTTAGAAAGAGCAACTGCGTCTCCGTAGTGATAGGAATTAATCGTGGGTCGGCATCCGTTTCCGCTGGCAGAATACTCCATACCGTCAAAATCATCTACCTGATACAGAAGATTATCACTATCACGAAACGAATGTTTATCCGCCCATTGTTTATAGTTTGCTTTCAGATTCTCATATAAAGATTCTGCCAACGAGAAATCTCCCGTTACCTTACAAATGGCATAAATAGAATCTGATATCCAACCGCTGTACGTCATTGGGTCAGCCCCTTCTTTGAACCAGAAACGGGCATAATCCTCTAGATACTTTCTATCATGCAACCATCTGCCCTCATACATATGATGACCGATAGGACAGGCAATACTTCCGTAAATACCACCCCAAAAAACTTCGGGCGTAAACTCAGTAATAATATACCCTAAGGGAGTCTGCTTAATATGACTGCAATAGCTGTGCCAACGGTAATAATAAACTTCTTCAATATTTTTATCGGAAATATCCAAAAGCGGAATTCCAATGTCGAAAGGAGAAATTTCACTGATATCAGATTGATTGTTTTCTCTGAAGTCCAACTCTTTTAAAATGTTATATTTCTCTATCTGCATAGTCACGTTCTCCATATTGTTGTATCATTATCTATGAAACTGCCTTTTTATTATAACATAGTCTTATTCTTTTTGTCAAATAAAAAAACTTTACCAATGGTACCCATTGGTAAAGTTTCAGCGTGTCGATAGGTTTATCGACACGCTGAGAGACTTTGAAAAGGGAAGTTATATTTTGTCAATTTGAATTCGTCGGCGTACGATGGTACGTTAGAGTTCAAATTGGCAAAAAGCAAGTAACCGCAAGGAAAATTCGATGTTCTCCTTGCGGTTGTATTGATTATAATATCTGCCGAAATATTACGATTGTCTGAAGATAAAAAAATATTACTTGCGGTAGAACGACCTTTTCGACAGTCTAAAACTTTACCAATGGTACCCATTGGTAAAGTTTTTTATTTTTTACAATTAGAATAAAATAATGAGGAACTGAGAAACCAGCACAACAGCAATTAATGCGATAGGATATGTTGCTGCATACGCTGCCGCAACATCTTCAGTACCTGCAGTACTAATTAAAGTACCCAAAGCAGGCGTACTGGTCATACCGCCGGTTAATGCACCCAAGTTGTTTAACAGACTTAATTTCAACACATATTTTGCAAACAAAAATCCGATAATCATCGGTACAATGGTCATAATCATACCATAGACAAAATACATAATGTCAAAGGTTGCCACGAATTCTGCACCGCCGGGGATACCTGCACCAACCAAGAAGAGTACCAGCCCCAATTCACGGAACAGTTTTAAGGTATGCTGGTCAGGCATAATATTCAACTTGCCGATTCTGCCGAAGTGACCGAATATCAAAGATGACAGCAAGCAACCACCGGTAGTAGTCAGAGAGAAACAAGTGCCGTCAAGTCCTGCAGAAGACAGAGGAATTTTAATTTTACCCAAGAAGGTACCAAGTACAGCTGCTAAGGCAAATACTGCAAAGCCATGGTCATCTAAATGAAAGAGTTTTCCAACCGCATTTTTCTTGGTTTCTTCACCACCGGTAGACTGAACCAATTTCGCACGTTCTTCATCCATATTTGCCTTTGTCAGTTTCGGAATTAACTGAACAAACAGAACGACACCGATAACACCGAAGATATAAGCGATACCATGTCCTACAGAAACCAAACCGGTGTATTCAGCGGCTACAGTCGCTTTTGCTGCAGAGAAAGCAGGAGTAGAAGTTAAGGAACCGGACAGCAAACCAACAATCATTGCCACAAAACCATCCTGATCAGTAATGGTGCTTCCATAGCCAAATACTTCACCCATAGAAATACATCCGGCAGCAGCCAGACCACCTGCTAAAATGATAATAAGTCCCAACAATACATAAGATTTAAAGTTTTTCTTCATATTCCCGAAAAATTTCGGACCGGCAATAAAACCAACGGAGGTAACAAATAAAATTAACCCGAGGTTTTCAATAATGGTTAATGCCTGTTCTGCATAATTAACATCCCCCAGCATTAACTGACCTTCCAAAGGACCATAAAACAAAGCGCCAAATAAAAGTGCAATGATAAATACGCCGGCATCTCCTAATGAAACGCCTTTGATGGTAATTCTGCCTAAAGCATATCCAACAAACAAGATTGCAAACACACAGAATAATAAGAAGGAAATTCCGGTAACCGGAATCACACCGCCAAATAAATTCATGCTAATTCTTCCTTTCCGATTGATTCCCCGAAGCTTCCTTGGAAACTTCGGGGAATTTCACATTCTTTATGAAATATTATCTTTCGTGACGAGCGTACTGAGGTAACAGCATAGGAGATACGTTATCTGTAGCCAGACCTGCAGCTTCCAGTTCTTTTGCATAAGCCTGAACGTGGTCCAAATTCATAGAACCCAGTTCCACTTCTTTTGCTTTTCTTGCTGCAGCCTTCCCTGCATTTCTACCGAATACGATAATATCCAACAAGGAGTTACCCATCAGACGGTTTCTGCCGTGGATACCGCCAACAGCTTCCCCTGCAACCAACAGGTTGGGGATTGCTTTGGTGTAACCTTCACCGCCAATTTCCAGACCACCGTTCTGGTAGTGGAGAGTGGGATATACTAAGATAGGTTCTTTTCTCATATCAATACCATAGTTCAAGTACATTCTGAGCATCGCAGGAATTCTCTTTTCAATGGTGCCTTCGCCGCCTAAAATTTCAATCATAGGAGTATCCAGCCATACACCGGAACCTAAGGGAGTGTCAACCCCTTTTCCGTTTGCACATTCACGAATAATTGCAGATGCGGAAACGTCACGGGTTTCTAATGGATGCGCATAGGCTTCCCCGTCTTTGTTAACCAGCATTGCACCCAAGGAACGAACTTTTTCGGTTACCAATGCACCGAAAATCTGAGAGGGATAAGCAACACCGGTGGGATGATACTGAATAGTATCCTGATACAATAAGGGAGCGCCTGCACGATAACCTAAAATCAGACCGTCTGCAGTTGCACCGTAGTGGTTAGAGGTGGGGAAATTCTGATAATGCAGTCTGCCTGCTCCGCCGGTTGCAATGATAACAGTTTTTGCTTTTGCAACCAGGTAATCATCAGTTTCCATGTTCAGAAGAACTGCACCTGCGACCTGTCCTTTATCATCTTTGATTAATTCTACTGCGGAAGTAAATTCAACAACCGGGATTTTACGGTTGATAACTTCGTCACGTAAGGTACGCATGATTTCTGCACCGGAGTAGTCTTTACAAGCATGCATTCTCTTACGGGAGGTACCGCCACCGTGAGTGGTAACCATTCTGCCGTCTGCATCTTTATCAAACATGACACCTAAGTCGTTTAACCAACGGATTGCATCGGGTGCTTCCATTACCAGACGTTTTAACAGTTCAGGACGAGCTGCAAAGTGACCGCCGCCGAATGCATCTAAATAATGCTGAACGGGAGAGTCATTTTCTTTGTCTGCCGCCTGAATACCGCCTTCTGCCATCATAGTGTTGGCATCACCGATTCTTAATTTGGTAACAATCATAACATTGGCGCCTGCTTCATGAGCTTCAATCGCTGCGGAAGAACCGGCACCGCCGCCACCGATTACTAAAACGTCAACATCGTAGTCCACTTTGGATAAATCAATATTTTCATTTAATAAACGGCTGTTAGAGTGGATTAAACCGGTCAATTCCACGGGAGCTTTTTCACCTTTGTTGGGACCAATTTTAATTTCTGCAAAACCTTCTTTGCGGTAGTCAGGATGATACTGTTCCAGGAGAGATTGTTTTTCTTCTGCGGTCATTCTTCTGGGTTCAGTTTTCATACGTTCCGCTCTGGTAGCTTCTACTTTTTTAATAGATTCACGCATAGATTCAGTAAACATAATTTCTCTCCTCCTTACTTCTCAATTTCTCTGGTATTGTAGAGTTCTTTCATTTCGGTGATAGGTTTCTGCATAATCTGTTCAATTAAACTATCGAATTCACCGTGATTGATTTCTTCTACACGATTTTTCAGATGTTCAGTTTCAGGTGCCAGATATTTACCGGTCAGACGACGAGCCAGAACCCCAACCATGGGATGGGAAATTCCTGCAGGACATCTTACGGAACAGCATCCGCAACCTACGCAGTCAATAGATAATTCAGCACATTTTTCAAATTCGCCTCTCTGAGCGTGAGCGATGTAATGCATAACATCCAGATCCTGAGTACAAGCTTTGGTACAAGCGTTACAACCGATACAGCTGTAAATTTCAGGATATAATTCCATCATTACCTGCTGATTGGGTTTAATATCGTTGATGCTGTATGTTCTTTTATCTGTGGGGAAAAACGGAATGCTTGCTACATACATTCCCTCCTGTACCTGAGTCTGACAAGCCAGACAGGTTTTTAATTCATTCTGACCTTTGATACGGTAGATGGTAGCACAAGCACCGCAAAAACCGTGACGGCATCCGCAGCCTCTTTTCAAGGTGTAACCCGCATATTCCATTGCAGTCATAATAGTTAAGTCTGCAGGTACCTGGTAGCGTTTGCCAAAGAAAAATACATTCACTTTATTTTCCATATTCTAAACTTCCTTTCTGCATTAGTATTCAGCGGGTAATTCATCAATTTCGTCGCAACGGAATACAGGTCCGTCTTTACATACGTATTTGGAACCAATGTTACAACGTCCGCATTTACCCACACCGCATTTCATACGAAGTTCCAAAGTCGTGTAAACCTGTTCTTTGGAGAATCCCATTTCGATTAATGCTGCCAAAACGAATTTGATCATAATCGGTGGTCCGCATACCAATGCAGTTTTGTTATTTTCAAAACCGAGTTCTTTTAAGAAAGAAGGAACAAACCCAACGTGACCGTCCCATCCTTCCTGTTCACGGTCAATGGTGAGATGCACGTTAATGCCCTCTTCTTTTGCCCAGACTTCTTTGATTTCTTTTAAATAAACCAGGTCATCCATACTTCTGGAACCATATAAGATATCAACGGTACCGTAATTTGCACGGTTATCGATGACATAATTGATCACAGAACGAAGAGGAGCTAACCCGATACCACCTGCGATAAAGAGCAGATTTTTCCCTTTTAATTCGGTTTCTACAGGGAAATTGTTACCATAAGGACCTCTTACCGTCAGTTCTTCGCCAACTTCCATGGTATGAAGATAATCTGTTAAAACACCGCATTTTTTGATGCTGAATTCCTGATATTCTTTGTTGGTGGGAGAAGAAGTGATGGAAAACATCGCTTCTCCGACACCGGGAACAGAAACCATAGCACACTGACCGGGCAGATGCTCAAACAGCTTACCTCCTTCAAGTGCATTCACACGGAATGTTTTTACGTCGGGAGTCTGTTGGGTAATATGGGTAATAATGCCGATTTTCGGAACTAAGGTATCTTCGGTATAATGTTCGTGACAATTACAATCGCACATTATTTTTCTCCTCCTTCCTTGGAAAATGCTTTGATAACTTTTACAATGTTTAAAGCAGACGGACATTTATCCACACATCTGCCGCAACCTACACAAGAGTACATTCCATCATTATTTGCAGGGAAATATACCAATTTGTGCATAAATCTCTGACGAAAACGCTGCATCTGGCTGTTACGGTTGTTTCCGTGTGCCATCATAGTAAAGTCGGAATACATGCAAGAATCCCAGCAGCGATAACGCTGTACACCGTTTCCGGTATTATAGTCTTTAATATCATAACACTGACAAGTGGGACACACAAAGGTACAGGTTCCGCAAGCTAAGCAAGGTTTATAAAGCTCTTCCCATAAGGGAGATTCAAATTTTTCGGTTAATACATCACCGTTCCAACCATCTAAAGAAATACTCATATAGGGCAGTTTTTCCACGATTTTCTTGGTAGCTTCCTGCTGTTCTTTCACTTTAGAATCGTCCGCTTCCTCCAGCAGTTCTTTTACTGCTTCGGTCAAAGCGTTTCCTTTATCGGTTAACGGATTCCAGTACAGATAATCTTCAACGAACCAGGTAGCAACGTCTGCTTTGGGGTCAGTACAGTCAATACCGAATGCCTTACAGAAGCAGCTGTCTTCCGGTTCATTACAAGCCAAGGCTACTAAGATGCCATGGTCACGGCGAGCTTTATAGAAAGTATCAACAGGTTCCGATAAGAATACTCTGTCTAACACTTCGATCCCTTTCACATCACAGCCTTTGATACCAAATACCACAAATTCCTGGCTCTGGAGCTCTTCAGGGGTGATAGACCACTTGTTTTCTTCTTTATTACAGGTATATAAAGTTTCGCTCTGCGGGAAGAATGCATCTTTGGGAGATTTTACGGTTTTTAAGGTTTCTAACGCAACGTCTGCATCTTCGGTATAAACACCGTAGTTTACTTGCTCTGCCGCGCGGATCGGAAGATATAATTCTCTTTGTTCTTTGATTTTCCGGAATAATGCCGGTAAGTTGTTTTTTGCAATCTTAAACATACTACATTATCCCCTTTCTTCGTTAGGCTCTCTGTCGGTAAACTCAAAATGAGTTAAGGGAGCTTCTGCATCGATATCTTCACCGGCAACATAATCGCCGTAAAACTCGTTAATATCTTTAATAAATTTTCTGTTGAACAAATGCAGCGGAATGCCCTGAGGACAAACGCGGCTACATTCACCACAGTCGGTACATCTGCCGGCTACGTGGAATGCACGGATAATATGGAACATATTTTCCTGGAAAGTATCCACGTTTGCTTTCTGTGCACTGTCAAATTTATTGCTGTCAAACACACATTTTCTGCAGCTGCATGCCGGACATACATTTCTGCAGGCATTGCAACGGATACATTTGGATAATTCCTTACGGAAAAACTCAAACTTTTCTTCGGGAGACATTTTTTCGATCGCTTCTACTTCATCAAAACGTCCCTTGGTTGCAGTATCACGGGATTCTAACATCTGTTCGTCAAAAATCACATGCTCTTTGCCCTTACAGGAATAACAACGGGATAACATTACATCATCATAAGAAACGGTTTTGTCACCGTAAATGGTAGAGATTTCCAAAGTATCACAAGCATCGGTCATTTCAGCACCTTTTATTGTTTCAATGCCTTTAATCCCCTGCTTTTTGATAGCTTCAATATCTAATTTTCCTTTGCATCCCACACCGATGATATAAGCTTTTTCACGATCTACGCGATGTTCTTTTAACAGCTGGTTAAAGCTGTAAGAATCACAAGGTTTTAAGAATACTAAGGTTTTGCCTTCCTTTTTGGAAGCTTCAATCATATATTTGCTTAAGTTTGCACCACAGAAACCGTTATAAACGAAATCGGATAACGCTTCTTCGGTTTCAAAGAATGCCGGTTCGGGATTGTATGATAAATCGCCGTTTTTCCAGCCCAACACACGGGTAACGGTGCCATCTTTTAATAGTTCTTTTGCACGAGTTACTAATTCTTGCATCGTAAATCCCCCAATCTCACGTTTTTACCCAGAGAACGAATGGTTTCTACAAATTCGTTCATGGTCTGGGAGAACTTCACGCCTTCGGCCGCAGATACCCATTCTACACGGGTTCTGCCTTTTTCAATCCCCAGATATTCCAACATAGAGAACAACAGGGTCATGCGGCGACGTGCATAGTAGTTACCGGTAGAATAGTGACAGTCACCGGGATGGCATCCGCAAAGGATTACCCCGTCTGCACCTTTTTCAAATGCTCTTAAAATGAACATCGGATTTACACGGCAAGAACAAGGTACTTTGATAATTTTTACATCTGCGGGATAAGATAAACGGCTGCTGCCTGCTAAATCCGCGCCAGCGTAACTGCACCAGTTACAGCAAAATGCAACAATTTTCGGTCTGAATTCATTTTCGTTTAACGGCATATCGCATCCACCTCCGCAATAATTTGTCTGTTAGAGAAGCCCTGCAGGTCCATAGCACCGGAGGGACAGGTAACGGTACAAGCACCGCAACCCTGACACAGAGCACTGTTAACCTGAGCAATTCTTCTTGTTTCACGGATACCGTGATCGTTTACTTCTTTATCAAGATAGGTGATTGCTCCGTAGGGACATACATTTGCACACTGAGAGCAACCGTTACATAAGAGTTCATCCGGTTTTGCAGTACAGGGGTTGGTAGTCAGTTTATCTTTTGCAAGTAAGCCAATAGCTTTTACTGCTGCCGCACCTGCCTGAGCAACGGTTTCAGGAATATCTTTGGGACCCTGACATACACCGGAGAGGAATACCCCTGCTGTGGGTGATTCTACAGGACGCAGTTTGGGATGTGCTTCTGTTAAGAAGTTGTTAGTATCAATACTTGCAGTCAGCATAGTTGCGATTTTACGAACAGATGCTTCCGGTTCAATTGCAGTTGCCAATACAACCATATCTGCTTCTTTTAAAATCTGTTTGTTATCCAACAAGTCAGACCCCTGTACCAACAGTTTACCATTGGGCAACGGAGCAACCTTGCCTACCTGCCCTTTAACATAGTTAACACCGTATTCTTCCACAGCACGTCGATAGAACTCATCGAAGTTCTTACCGGGAGTACGAACATCAATATAAAATACAGTTACGTTTACATCCGGATATTTATCACGAATCAACATTGCATGTTTTGCAGTATACATACAACAGATTTTAGAGCAGTAGCTCTTACCTCTGTTATCGGAACAACGACTGCCCACACACTGGATAAATACCATTTCTTTGGGAGCTTTACCGTCGGACAGACGTTCTAAGTGACCTTTGGTAGGACCGGCAGCGTTCATAATACGTTCCAGTTCCAAAGAGGTAATAACGTCTTTACTCTGGTTGTAAGCATATTCGTCGTAGTTATCTAATTTAATGGTATCGAAACCGGTTGCAACTACGATTGCACCGTATTTTTCGGTGATGATTTCATCCTGCTGAGCATAATCAATTGCACCAGCCTGACAAACTTTTTCACAAACACCGCATTTACCTGTTTTGAATTTAATACAAGCATCACGGTCAATGACCGGAACATTGGGAATCGCCTGCGCAAAGGGAGTATAAATTGCGCTTCTGGTATTTAAGCCACGGTTAAATTCGTTTAAGGATTTCTTAGACGGACATTTTTCCTGACAAACACCGCAACCGGTACATTTATCACTGTTAACGCTTCTTGCTTTTTTACGGATATCTACGGTAAAGTCACCAACGAAGCCGGTTACCTTATCTACTTCAGAGTAGGTGTAGATATTGATTTTTTCGTGTGCAGCCGCTTCCACCATTTTGGGAGTTAAAATACAAGCAGAACAGTCCAACGTTGGGAATGTTTTATCGAGCTGAGACATTCTGCCGCCGATGGAAGGAGTTTTTTCCACGATATCAACTTCGTAGCCTGCATCTGCAATATCAATCGCAGTCTGAATCCCAGCAATCCCTCCGCCGATTACCAATGCACGTTTGGTAACACGGCTTTCTCCAGCCTGCAAGGGAGTATTCAAATTTACTTTTGCTACTGCAGCTCTTGCTAAGATAACAGCTTTTTCGGTTGCTTCTTCCATATCCTTATGAATCCAGGAGCAATGCTCACGGATGTTGGCAATTTCCACCATATAAGGATTCAACCCTGCACGTTCTGCTGCCTTTCTGAAAGTAGCTTCATGCATACGGGGAGAACAGGAACAAACTACAACGCCGGTTAAGTGATGTTCTTTCACAGCCTCCAGAATTTTCATCTGACCAGCTTCAGAACACATATAAGGATAATCCTCAGCATGACAAACGCCGGGTTCCTTTTTCATCATTTCAACAACTTTTTTTACGTCTACCGTTGCGGCAATGTTAGACCCGCAATGACAAACAAAAACACCAATTCTTTGCATACTACTCACCTACCTTTTATATCTTCTGAAGGCACTTACCAATAACTGTTGAGGAAGTTCTTCGTCTAATAATGCGGGAATTTCATCTGCAGACAAATAATCTCCGCCACGTTCCCGAACCACCAGCTGACGTGCAGCGTCAATCAGTTTTCCGGGTTTTACATCCCTGGGACAACGTTCCACACAAGCAAAACAAGATAAACATTTCCATAAGGATTTGGATGCTGCTAAAGCTTCGATTTCTCCACTCTGCACGTAAGATACAAACTGATGGGGTTTGATATCCATTTCGCTGTATGACGGACAAGTTGCAGAGCATTTGCCGCATTTCATACATTTATACGGATTCACTCCACTGATTTCTTTGATTTTTTCGGCATAGTTTCTGTGACTCACTACTCACTCGCCTCCTCTTTAATGCCCAAAGCTTCTGCTAAAAGCTCGGTGAAGTAATATACAGGTAACTCTTTGTTCGACTGATTTAAGTTATACATACAAAGCGGACAAGCGGTAATGAGACAATCTGCACCAAAACCTTTTGCACTCTCTGTAATGGTATCGCACATAGATTTCGCCATTTCTTTTTCTTTTAAAGAAATGTAACCTCCGCAACATTCATTGCGGTAGGGATATACAACCGGTTCTGCACCCAACGCACGAATGAAATCCTCCATGATTTTGGGGTTTTCGGGATTATCGAATGCCATTACGCTACCGGGACGGAGCAACAAGCAACCATAGTAAGCACCGATTTTTCTGCCGGTTAAGGGATTGGTTACTTTTTCTTTTAATGCATCAAAGCCGATTTTATCACGAAGAACCTCTAAATAATGAAGCACAGTGGTTTCACCGCTGTATGGCTCAGACAAGTTCATATAATTGTTGGCACGGGTTCTGATATCTTCCACGTTTGCCATATCATCATTTACACGTTTTAACACGTGGTGACAAGCAGAACAAACGGTTACCAGTTCCTGCCCTTTTTCTTTGGCGTCGTTTAATGCACGAACCGATGACAGCTTGGTTGCGATTTCATCGTTTCCCAACGGATACACGCCACCACAGCACTGCCAGTTTTCAATTTCTTCCAAAGTGAAGCCTAACGCTTCTGCACATTTTCTGGCATAATCATCCAGAGTTTTCGCCTTGTTTTTCAAGGTACATCCAGGATAGTAACTATACTTCATACTACAAGATTCCTTTCCTTACGATTGATGGGTAACAGATACTATATTTTATGCTTGGAACAGCTTTTGTTTGTTAAAAAAATAACAATAACCATCCAAGCTTATCCATTATAGCATAATACAGTATTCATTTTATCACATAAAACTGCAATAAACAAGCTTTTTTTTTATTTGGAAAAATTACT
>JAGAKI010000054.1 GCA_017625695.1 Clostridia bacterium
CCATAGAGATTCGCAAAAAGGAAGGCTCCACCGGAGAGAAATTTGCTATTGTGGCGTTGTTGATTTCATAGGATGTTTGGGCGAAATGGTATAAGGAGAGTAATAGTAACGGGCATAGCTTTGGGGCTATGCCCGATTATTATTTTTCCCGTAGCATAAGTAGTAGGGGAGGAATATGCATAAAGGCGCCTTCCATGCGATAAAGTAAATTGTCATTCTCTGCCGTTATGGACAGTGGTAGGTTTTCCAAAGCTGTCAAAGTTTCGGTTTCAGTTAGTCCGGCTTTGGCAGTGATGGCGGAGAGGGAGACATAGGAGTCAAAATTATGAACTGTCATTTCATATAAAGTGTACATTACTTTAAGTACGTTTTTATCGGTTAAGATATTTAGTGTTGTAAATAGATTTCGAAGCTGGGCTGATGTAGGTGATTGATAGGTTTCGCCGCTTGCAATAAAGATGCCATTACCGGTATAAATAGTGTTTCCTTCGGGTTCAGAGCAGGCCGAATATCCCCATTTGTAGGGATGCTCCTCTAATCCGTGGTTCAGTTCAGTATTCCAGGGACAGTAATCCTTGTAGCTACGGGTGACTGCAACTTCGTGGAGTAGAATAGCCAGCCGAAAAGCATTATGAAAGGAAGTTTCTGCTGGTTCAGTCTCGAAAAAGGTCTTTACATTTAAATATATGTTTTCAAAAGTATCTGTTGTACGAAAACCCATTAATATATCAATGCTTACATTAAAAATTTTGGATAGTTCGGGCAACAGTTGAATGTCGGGATAGCATTGACCGGACTCCCATTTGGATACTGCCTGATTGGACACCCCCAAAGCCTTTGCCAGGTCCTCCTGCGTCATATTGTTTTGTTTGCGCAGAAAAGCAATTTGTTCGTTAAGTTTTATGTTAGTCATGTATTCCTCCTGATTTAACTTGAAGTGTTCTTGTGACGTCACAACTATATTATAGAACGATTAGTGGTGGAAAACAATGACGTGTTAGTTTGGGGGATAGGGATACATTCCAACTGGAGGTTGGAGCGTGGCACCGGAAATTTGCTGTAAGGAGAAGACGATAGAGATAATCTACGGCATTTGGTATCTAGGCGAAAAAAAGTTTGTCAGTAGAATCCATTATGCCTGATTTTTGGGGTTTTTATATATCAAAAAGGCATGGTTTCGGTCTATAGAAAAAAACTTGTCTGCAAGACCGCACTTTTTCTGAAAAGTGGTATCTTGCGGACAAGGTTTTTCCTATAGACCTAGAATTCCTCAAATTTGGTGGGATTTTCATACAAAATCAGAAAGAATGGATTCTACATTCATAAAAATTTTGTATAGATACCGCTGGCGACGAACAGGCGCATTTAGCGGTATTGGCGACGACAGGGGCGCGTTTAGTGGTATTAGCGGCATTAGTGTATTAACGGTATTGGTGGTAATATCCTTAGGGGTGCTGCCGGAGGTATGAGCGGTGCAACTTCAACAGGCACAGTAGGGCAATTACAAACATAACTGCCAGAAAGAGAGGGTACAAACCAATACTGATATAGCGGGCAACTTGGCCGAATAAAAGTGGCAGTATCAGGTAGGCAATGTAGGAAAATGCCATCTGGGCGCCGATAACGGATTGGGAAATTTGCTTGCCAAAAAGCGTAGGGGTTAAGTGGGTCAGGTTGGGGAAAAATGGTCCCACACCCAGCCCGATCATGCAAAGCCCTATGGCAGAGACAAATCCGGGAAGGGGTAAAAACATCAGTATTACACCCAGACCACAAATGCCCAGGCCGGTATAAGTAATAAGCCATAAGTTCAGTTTTTTTGCAAATACACCGGACAAGAATCTGCCCATGGTGAATCCTACGTAATAGAG
>JAGAKI010000055.1 GCA_017625695.1 Clostridia bacterium
CTTTTGCATGCAGATTTTTTGAAGGAGTTTCGCGCCTGCTGCCCGTCGGAGTGGGTGCTTACGGCGGAAACTTCCCTGAATGTCAGTGAAGCGCTCCTGCAGACTGCTTTGGAGGCGGTGGATGCTTTCATAGTGGATATTAAGGATATGAACCCGGCGATTTACGAAAAGTACACCGGTCAGGGCAATGAGCGTGTGCTTGCGAATCTAAAGCTGCTGGCAAAGTATCTTCCGGCGAAGCAGGTGAAGATACGGGTACCCCGTATTCCCGGCTATAATTCGGCAGAGGATGTGAAGGCATCAGTGGAGAAGCTGAAGAAGATGGGTTTTGAACAAATCGAGGTATTTCCTTATATCATTCGAGATACCGTGAAAGAATAAATATGTGTTACGAGGAGTTGTATTATGAAATCATTAACCACACTGTGTTATATTGAGAAAGATGGCTGCTACCTGATGTTACACCGTGTTAAAAAAGAAAATGACTTGAACAAGGATAAGTGGCTGGGCATCGGCGGACATTTTGAGGAAAAGGAAAGTCCGGAGGAGTGTTTGCTTCGGGAAGTGAAGGAGGAAACCGGACTGCGGCTTACGTCTTACCGTTTCCGGGGGCTGGTAACCTTTGTGACGGATACGGAGTGGTTTGAGTATATGTGCCTGTATACGGCAGATGGCTATGAGGGTGAACTGGCAGAGTGCGACGAAGGCACTCTGGAGTGGGTACCCAAGGAGAAGTTGAAGGATTTGGAGCTCTGGGAAGGAGATTATGTGTTCTTCCGCCTGTTGGAGGAAAGGGAAGACTTCTTTTCTTTGAAGCTATGCTATGAAGGAAATAAATTGGTACGTGCAGTACTGGATGGGGAAGAGATTATTTAGAGTTCATATGCAGTGTTAGTAAAGCGGGTACATTTTAAAGGTTGCCCGCGGTCTATGCAGAAAAAATATGTCCTGGGATACCAATTTTTCGAAAAAACGGTATCTCAGGACACTATTTTTCTGTATAGATACAAAAGGTTTACATAATAGTACATTTATAGCACCTAAAAGCAAGAAAATGGATTCCGAACGGGAGATTTTTTTGCATAGACCGCATAGTGGACGTCCGGCGCGGCAAATACGCGAATGTTACAACAAATCATCCGACCGGCGCGGCAAATACGCGAATGTTACAACAAATCATCCGACCGGCGCGGCAAATACCCCTATTTTAAAAGCCACCCTTCTCGTGTTTTTGGCGCAAGCTTTTACGTTTTTCGGCCATGGCATATTCTTCTTTTTGGATGTCGTTCTCTAAGATAAGTGCAGGTACCTGTGTGGGTTGGTTGTTTTCGTCCAGAGCTACCAGTACCACATAGGCGCGATTGATAGGATAGCGCATGCCGTCACTGCGCTCCACATAGGTATCCACGCGCACTTCCATGGAGGTGCGACCGGTGTAGGTGATGTAACCAATCAGGACAATCAAATCATTTACATAGGCACCGGATTTAAATACCAGGTGATCGATGGCAGCAGTGGTAACGGTTTTCATACCGGTATGGCGCATAGCCACAATAGCGGCAACTTCATCAATCATTTTTAAAAGGGTGCCGCCGAATAAACGACCGCCGCCATTCAAATCTGCGGGCTGTACCAAGTGTACCTGTTCGGTTTTAGAGTAAGAAACGTTTTTTGAAGTCATGGGTAATTCTCCTGTATATGTGTGAATATGCAAAAAGCCGAACCAAATGGTTCGGCTTTTGTAAGAGCAGGGGAAGAGGGGCTCGAACCCCCGTTAACGGTTTTGGAGACCGCCGCACTACCACTGTACTATTCCCCTATGTCCTTAACTGACGAATTGTATTGTAGCATACCTGTTTTGTTTTGGCAAGTGAAATTTTTAAAATTATCAAAAAAATTGTAACAATTTGCATAAATCAAAGTGCCCATGGGGGAAACCATGAGCACTTCGATTGTGTAAAAGGGGAATTTTTCCGGAATTTTGCTAATTAGCATTTCGACATCTCTGCCGAACAACCATAGTATAACGGATTTGACGAAAATTGTCTACTAATATTTTGCCGAAAAATAAAATGTTCCTGTCGTAAAATGTAGATATTTTTACCTATTTTGTATAGTATTCGATTTCTGCATCCAGTTCCTCCGGGACAGGGGTGCTGCCCAAAAGGAGCTTCTTTCGTATCTGTTGCAAATGGTGTAGTTTTTGTTCTCTCTGCAGGTTCAGGCGTTCCAACAGTTCTCTGTATTGTGGATGCTGGCCCAGTGTTTCGCGGGTGGTTGCAGGGAAAGGACAGTATTTCATCAAAATGCCCCGGGCAATCTTATTTAAGCGGGGAGTACCATTACTTTCAA
>JAGAKI010000005.1 GCA_017625695.1 Clostridia bacterium
ATGCTCCATTCCCTTTCGGCTCAGATCGACTATTACCGCAATTTGATTTTTAGCAATCCTGAATGGCGATTCTGCGGTGTTTACGCTGATGAGGCTATGACAGGCACTAAGGATAATCGTGAGAATTTTCAGAAAATGCTTTCAGAATGCCGTGACGGAAATCTGGATTTAATTATCACAAAATCAATTTCGAGGTTCGCAAGAAATACGGTCACACTGCTTGAAACAGTCCGTGAGCTGAAGGATTTAGGCATTGGCGTTTATTTCGAGGAGCAAAATATTGATTCGCTGAGTTCTGACGGAGAATTGATGCTGAGTATTCTTGCAAGCTATGCTCAAGAGGAAAGTTTATCCGCAAGCGAAAATCAGAAATGGCGTATCCGCAAGGATTTTGAACAGGGAAAAGTCGGCAGTTTGCAGATGCTGGGTTACAAACGGAATCATGACGGAGTGCTCGAAATCATTCCTGATGAAGCTGAAATTGTAAAGCTGATTTTCAACAGTTATCTGTCGGGAATGGGGAAACTTGCGATTGCAAATATGCTGAATTAAATGCATATCTCCACCAAGTTTGACAACGAGTGGACGGCGGAATCAGTCAGACGAATCCTCACCAACGAAAAATATTGCGGTGAGCTTATTCTGCAAAAATTTTACAGCGAGAATCATCTGACAAAGAGAAAAATGGTCAATCACGGTGAAATTAAAAAGTTCTATGTGGAGGAAGCACATCCTCCGATTATTGAAAAAACGGTATTTCTTGCAGTGCAGAACTTGATGAAAAAGCATCAGGAGCAGTTTTCTTCTAAAAAATCAACTACTGTCGTTTATCCATTCACGGGCAAAATCCACTGTAACTGCTGTGGTAAAAATTATCGCAGAAAAACAACGGCGACCGGTGTCGTCTGGATCTGTGCTACATACAACACAAAAGGGAAAAAGTATTGTCCCACAGCAAAACAAATTCCCGAAAATACGTTGATTTCAGTATGTTGTGAGTTGCTTGGAATATCTGAGTTCGACGTTGAAATTTTTGAAAGTCAGATCAACAAAATTCTTGTTCCTGCACCGAATGAACTGACTTTTATTTTTACTGACGGACGTGAATTTTCGGCAAACTGGAAAGACCGTTCACGTTCTGAAAGCTGGACGGATGAAATGAAAAAAGCCACGGCAGAAAGGAGCAGAAAATGGCACGAACAGTCACGATGATTCCCCAAACAATAAATCCTTTGACGCATCTGCCAAATGATACAGTCGTAAAACGTAGGGTTGCGGGATATGCGAGAGTTTCTACAGAACAGGAGGAACAGCAGACTTCCTATGCTGCACAGGTGGATTATTACACAAAATACATCAAAAAGCACGGCGAATGGGAATTCGTAAAGGTATATACGGACGAGGGAATCAGTGCAACAAACACCAAGCATCGTGATGGTTTCAATCAAATGATAAAGGATGCTCTGGATGGGAAAATTGACCTTATCATCACAAAAAGCGTGAGTCGTTTTGCCCGAAACACCGTGGATTCTCTTTCTACAATACGAAAACTGAAAGAGCATAATGTGGAGTGCTATTTTGAAAAAGAACAGATTTGGACGTTTGATGGCAAGGGAGAATTGCTCATCACGATTATGAGTTCACTTGCTCAGGAAGAGTCACGCTCCATTTCCGAAAACGTCACATGGGGACATCGCAAGCGTATGGCGGATGGAAAGGTCTCACTCCCCTACTCCAGTTTTCTTGGTTACAAAAAAGGCGAGGATGGGCTACCGGAAATTGTGCCGGAAGAAGCCGAAATCATTCGTTTCATCTATCGCTCTTTTCTTGAGGGCATGACTACTTACAGCATTGCTAAAGCCTTGATGAATCGTGGCATTCTTTCGCCAAGCGGTAAGAAAAAGTGGTACGCATCAACGGTTGAAAGTATTCTGACTAACGAAAAATACAAGGGTTCTGCACTTCTCCAAAAAAGCTTTACCACCAATTTTCTTACGAAAAAGAAAAAAATCAACGAAGGCGAAGTGCCACAATACTACATTGACGAAAGTCACGAAGCAATTATAGATCCTGGCGATTTCGAGCAAGTCCAGCTTGAAATGGCAAGACGAAAAAAGCTGGGCAAACAGTACAGTGGGAATTCACTTTTTGCGGCAAAAATCGTATGTGCGGACTGTGGCTGCTTTTTCGGCTCAAAGGTCTGGCATTCCACAAGCAAATACCGACGTGTCATCTGGCAATGCAACAACAAATTCAAAGGACAGCAGCTTTGTTCCACACCGCATTTATATGAGGATGAGATTAAACAGCGTTTTGTCAATGCCTTTTCAATTTATTTTCACAGCAAGGATTTGATTATTGAAACGGTTCAGATGCTGATTGAAAGTCTTTCCGACACATCGGCTATTGATAAAAAGATCGAAAAACTTGCACAGGAACTTTCCGTTATCGAAAGTATGAACAGAGAACTTGTTATAGAATTGGCACAGTCCGCCAAGCGTCCTGAGGATTATAATGAACGCCGTAATGAACTGACGAAAGAGTATGATGAGAAATTCGGAAAGTTTCAGAAATTGGAGCAGAAACGAGTCGATCAGCTTAACAGAGCTGAGACTCTGCAAAATATGGTACAGCAGTTATCTGAAACAAAATCAATAATTGATGCATTTGATGATTCTCTTTGGAGAACAATGATCGAAAAGGTTACTGTTTTTCACGATAACAGAATGATTTTTCAGTTCCTTGACGGGACGGAAATCGAAACATAAAATAGACACTCAGCCGCCGCAGTAGTCAATGCGATTACTGTGGCGGCTGTTTTTTGTATGGGTATTTAATTGCTATATATACTTAAATTTCAATTAGTTTGAATACATTTTTCTCAAATTCAATCAGTCCTTCATCTCTCATCTTGCATAATTCATTTGACATTGCACTTCTGTCTACAGAAAGAAAATCTGCAAGCTGCTGTCTGTTGAATGGGATCGTGATCGTACTGCTTTTCTGCCGTGCTGCCTCATCTGACAAATAATGGATAAGCTTATCTTTGGTTGTCCTCTTTGCCATATATCCAATTTTCTGGACAAGCTTTCTGTTTTTTTCCGAGATCGCATAAAACATATTCTGCACTATTTTGGAATGGAACTTACAGGCAGATGAACAGACAGTAATAATTCTTTTCGGATCGATAAATACAACTTCTGTGTCTTCTACACAAAATACATCGTTCAGTAAAGCACTGCTGTCCGGCGCAATATATGATTCCCCAAACATCTCTCCGGGTGTAATAACATTTACAATGCTGCGGTTTCCCCAGTAATCATCATGTTGGATATTACTTTTTCCACGCAGTAATATCATAATTCTGGTAATTGGTTCACCCTGTCTGATGATATACTCCCCTTTTTTGTATGTTTGAAATTCAGCCTGCAAGCATGAAAGCATCGCTTCTATTTCGTCATCGTTTACGCCTGAAAACAACTGCGTTTTTTTCAGTACTGATAAATAATTTTTCATACGACCTCCTTTTACGTTGTAAATACAACCGACTTTCTGTTTTCATTATAGTATAATCAATACATAAAGTCAAGCCTGCATCCCAAAGGAGAATGAAGATGAAAAGAAAAATCATAAAAATTGATGAGAATTTATGCATCGGCTGTGCATTATGTGCTTCTGCCTGCCACGAAGGTGCGATTGAAATGATAAACGGAAAAGCC
>JAGAKI010000006.1 GCA_017625695.1 Clostridia bacterium
GTACAAGATACTTTCAACCATACCGGTGACCAGCGGAGAGGCCCCACCCGTTCCCATCCCGAACACGGAAGTTAAGCTCTCATGCATCGAAAATACTTGGCGGGAGACTGCCCGGGAAGATAGATAGTTGCCGGTTTTATGAAAAAGACCACCTCACAGGGTGGTCTTTTTGCTTTGCTTGAAAAATGAGTCAGAATCCGTGAATCTCACCCTCGGCGTACACCCGGTACAGCCGAGGGCTCCGTCAAGGCATTGCCTTGATTCGATTTCCACATTCTGCTCTCATTTTTCTTCGCAAATATTTTTAAAGTAAATAAGTCAGAACGGATGAACTTCATCACTCGGCGTACCTATGTACGCCTTCGGATAACCCCTTCGGGTTCAGTTTCTCCGTTCTGTTCTCATTTTTCCTCGTATAATTTTTTCAAGGTAAAACGGCGCATAATTCTCAGTGTACACCCGGTACAGCCGAGGGCTCCGTCAAGGCGTTGCCTTGATTCGATTTCCACATTCTGCTCTCATTTTTCTTCGCAAGGTGACTTTATTTTTCAAGGTAAATGGCGCAGAATGGGTTAAGTTCACCATAATTTTGTATTTTGCACTATTCATTATTCTTTTTCTCCATTGACATTATTTTTATAATATGTTATACTGAAGTTTAAGAGAACTACCAAAAAAAGGAGAACCGAACTATGAAACAAAAACTGACGGTATTCTTACTGATGATTTATTGTTGCCTGCTGTTTTCCGGCATCCATAGCGTTTCGGCAGCCAGCAGCGGTACTTGCGGCGCAAATCTCACCTGGACTTTGGATGATCAGGGAACGCTTACCATTTCCGGCACCGGCGATATGACCTCGTGGTCTTCAACTTCATCAGTTCCATGGTATTCCAATTGTTCTAAGGTGAAAAAGGTTGTCATTGGAAACAGTGTCACCAGCATCGGTCGCTATGCGTTTGACTCTTGCACCAGCTTAATCAATATCACCATTCCGGACAGTGTCACCAGCATCGGTAGCTCTGCTTTTTATTATTGTGAAAGCTTAACCAGCGTTACCATTCCGGATAGTGTCACCAGCATCGGTGATCGGGCGTTTTATTCTTGTGAAAGCTTAACCAGCGTTACCATTCCGGATAGTGTCACCAGCATCGGTGATCGGGCGTTTTATTCTTGTGAAAGCTTAACCAGTGTTACCATTCCTGACAGTGTCACCAGTATCGGTGATTGGGCGTTTTCTTATTGCGAAAGTTTAACCAGCATCACCATCCCGGACAGTGTCACCAGTATCGGTAATAGTGCATTTTATAATTGCGAAAGCTTAACCAGTATTAATGTAGATGAAAATAATGCAAATTTTTCTTCTATAGGCGGAAATTTATTTGATAAAAATCGTGCTACATTGATACAATACGCCATCGGAAAAACAGAGACTGCTTATGTAATTCCGGACAGTGTCACCAGCATCGGTGAGTATGCGTTTTCTGGTTGCAGCAGCTTAACCAGCGTTACCATTCCGGATAGTGTCACCAGCATCGGTGAGTATACGTTTTATGATTGCAGCAGCTTAACCAGCGTTACTCTTGGAGACAGTGTCACCAGCATCGGTAGCTCTGCGTTTGAGGATTGTAGCAGCTTAACCAGCGTTACCATTCCGGATAGTGTCACCAGCATCGGTGAGTCTGCGTTTTCTGGTACTGCATATTATAAAAATAGTTCCAATTGGGAAAATGATGTGTTATATATAGGCAATCATTTAATTGCTGCAAAAACATCTTTAAGCGGAGCTTATCAAGTAAAAGAAAATACAAAAACCATTGCCGGAGATGCGTTTTTTCGTTGCGAAAGCTTAACCAGCGTTACTCTTGGAGACAGTGTCACCAGCATCGGTAACTCTGCGTTTCGTTATTGCGAAAGCTTAACCAGCGTTACCATTCCGGATAGTGTCACCAGCATCGGTAGCTCTGCGTTTTATTCTTGTGAAAGCTTAACCAGCGTTACCATTCCGGATAGTGTCACCAGCATTGGTGACTCTGCGTTTTGTTATTGCAACAGCTTAACCAGCGTTACCATTCCGGATAGTGTCACCAGCATCGGTGAAACTGCGTTTCGTAATTGCACAAGCTTAACCAGTATTAATGTAGATGAAAATAATGCAAATTTTTCTTCTATAGACGGAAATTTATTTGATAAAAATCGTGCTACATTGATACAATACGCCATCGGAAAAACAGAGACTGCTTATGTAATTCCGGACAGTGTCACCAGCATCGGTGACTATGCGTTTTATAATTGCAAAAGCTTAACCAGTGTTACCATCCCGGATAGTGTCACCAGCATCGGTAGCTCTGCGTTTTCTGGTACTGCATATTATAAAAAAAGTTCCAATTGGGAAAATGATGTGTTATATATAGGCAATCATTTAATTGCTGCAAAAACATCTTTAAGCGGAGCTTATCGAGTAAAAGAAAATACAAAAACCATTGCCGAATCTGCGTTTTATAATTGCACAAGCTTAACCAGCGTTACCATTCCGGATAGTGTCACTACCATCGGTGATTATGCGTTTTATTATTGCCCCAGCTTAACCAGCGTTACTCTTGGAGACAGTGTCACCAGCATCGGTAACTCTGCGTTTTCTTCTTGCAACAGCTTAACCAGCA
>JAGAKI010000056.1 GCA_017625695.1 Clostridia bacterium
CCTTTTTGCGTTTTAAGAAAGATAAACCATCATCTGCAGGCACTTACAACTGCGGAAAAGTAAATTAGCAAAAATTAAAGTTTCATGCTACGGGGGAATGCTTCATGGCGTAGTAAGCCCCACATTTTGTCAATATACGCCAATGTATAAAAACTTTCATAGTAGTGAAAGTAAAATGCTCCTTTATCCGTCAGCTCCAATACGCCATTTTTTTCAATAATCATGCCGGTAAGCCGGGCAATTGTCAACTCTGCACCAAATGCTTTTTTCAACGGAACTCCAAAGAATTTTTCAAAATCAGCAATTACAACTTTCGTCGTGTACGCCCGCCAGAAAAGCCAATAAATCATCCGTTGCCGTACGGAAAAATCACAATGTAATGCCGTCGGTAACAAGCCATGCTCAATTCTTTTGCAGTATTCTTCAATAGAGAAAGTATTGATCCTGAATTGATCTTTAAGCAGTGAGGTCGCAGAACAGCCGAATCCGATAAAATTATCTCGGGTCATGGATGAATATTTATGTGTCCTGCTTTTGGCAAATGTCCAAATCGAATCCCGGTGACAGCCAATAGAACGGAAATATTCTGTGATTTCGTTCAAAAGATGCCTTTTCTCATTTTTTCTCATCTCCTTTAACGGTGTCGAAGTAAAAGAAAAGTCAATAAATGGATAAATGGCTGTATGATTTGCACCACAGTCAAATGCCCTTTGGATGTCGAGTTTCAAGTCTGTTGCCTTTTGCCCCGGTAACGCAAAAATAAAATCCATTGATATGGTTTCAAATTCAGTTGACGACAAAACTTTTTTCATTTCCTGAATATCAATGACTGATCGACCTAATAAATCCTGGAAATGTTTCTGAAAAGATTGTATGCCGATACTGATACGGGTAACTCCGGCAGCTTTTAACTTTTGCAACGTGTCCGTATTGACATCCTGCGGATGAAGCTCAACACCGATGCCTTCCGTGATCCGGTAATATTTCTGCAAATGCGTGATGATCTCACCGAGCCTGTCTGCCGCCAGTGCCGGAGAGCCTCCGCCAAAATAAAGTGATGATACCTCTTTAGGAATGCTTATTTCTGCTGAAACAAGATCGATTTCGGTTTTCAATGCATCAATATAACGGCTGTACAAATCCGAATCATAAAAAACTTTGCAGTATGGACAAAAGTTGCAAAGTGTACGGCAAAATGGGATATGGACATATAATCCGGGTTTTTCAACTGCTGCAAGATCAATTTTTCTTCTTCCGTCATCCGGAGCGAAGGTAAACGGCTTGAATGAACGGGTAAGGTACATCCTGGTTGCAGTAGTGATCATGCTCATCAGATGTACCTCAAATATGTTTTGAGCATATCAAACATGATCCGGAGATTTCCCCGGAAAAGCAAGGTATATTCTGCCACAAAGAAATAGCCGCATTGCTCACACAATCCCGGGATCTCAATGCATCTGCCGCATGTGCTGATCTTGCCGTTCTCAATAACAACGCACTGATGACACGGTGTGGGGAAAGAATTATTGACAAGATAAGGCAATGCGCTTTTCAAATTGAAGATCGGAGAGCCTTTCTCAATCGCATCTCTGATCACAGATGCGCACTGTTGTTTTTCATCCAAAGAGAGCATCAAGTCTGCAGTATCCGGATATGGCGTATGAAAATTGAAAGAAACTGACCGGATATTGCGCTCTGTTTCAGCTGTTTTTATGACATCCTGAACGGTTGATACGTTCAATTTGTTGATTGCCATATATAAAACAATATTATCAGAAGCGGCACTTCTGATGTTTTTCATAATCGTGTCATAGGTTTCGCCTCTGATCAGATTATGTCTTTCCCGATCGCCATCAAGAGAGAGCAGAATAAGATCGGCTTCCGGCAGATCAAGAGTAAAGGTTCCGTTGGTTACCACATTGACGATGAGAAACCCCATTTGCTTTGCTTCGATGACCAGGTCGCGCACAGATTTTTCGCCATCCCGCCACAGAAAAGTTTCTCCTCCGCAAAAGAAAAGGATGCGGCAGCCCATACTGTAAAGGGTCTGCATTTCATTGCGGATTTGAGAATAAGGATGTATGACAGCTGTAATGTTATTGACAGAGCAATGCTTACACTTCAAGTTGCATTTATCTGTAAGAATCACTGTCCCGAGAATCGGTTTTTTCTGCCGGAATAAAATCGTTTTTATTCCAAAAGCTGCAAAATATGTAAATACAGAAAGTTTCATATTTCAATACCGTTATAAATTAATCACTCACAGGTAATATACCATCTCCCGCCAGTGTTTACAACTGGGGAAAGGCAATTTCTTGCGTTTTTAGGGGCGTGTCGCGGCGTTTACGGCAAGGTTCGGGTAAATGGCAAAAGCAGCGAAAAAGCCCTTGTGAAGCGGTTTTGTGAAAAAAA
>JAGAKI010000057.1 GCA_017625695.1 Clostridia bacterium
GCATTTGTAAATACACTAAAATCGGGCGTGAGGAACTCCATAAAAACTTACGCTTTGACAACTATGTGCTTACAGTTATGAAACAAATGCTATCAAATTACAAAAATACGGACAGTATAGAGTACACAGATAATCGTATTTTGATGTAGTATAATAAAACTTGACACCCTAACCTCAAAGGAATAAAATAGGAAAAGAAAAAATGGAGGAAAAAGGAATGTCAGAAAATAAACAATATGAAAATGCGTACAAAGTACAGGCAGTAAAGCTTGCAAAAAAGATAGGGGCGGTAAAAGCAGCGAATGAACTTCAGATACCCGTAAATACGCTGTACGGCTGGATCAGAAAAGTAAAAATCGGAAGCCTTGATATTGGCTGCGGAGAACGCAGCCCGGAAGAATCTCTGAATATCGCCGAAGAAAACCAGCAGCTAAAGAAGCGGATCAAAGCATTGGAAAAAGAAAACAAGCGGCTAAGCGAAATAAATGAGTTTTTGGAGGATGCAGCGGCTTTTTTCGCTGCCAGCCGTCAGAAATCGGGAAAGAACAAAGGCTGATGTATATTGCAATCCGGACAGATGACGGCAGAAACATCGGAAAAATCAGTTTTTATTGTAACACGCTGCAAGTCAGCAGACAGGCGTTTTACGATTATCTTGAGCGTAAGGGCAAACCATGGAAGTATCAGCCACTTGCTGACGCCATGTTGAAAATTCATGATGAGGACGAAGAAAATGCGGATTACGGCAGGGTGCGTATGTATCAGGCACTCAAGTACAGAAAAGAAGTCGGCAAGATTGATGGTATCAAAATCCCGTGCGAAGCAACTGTCCGCAGCGTGATGGAGCAGATAAACCTGATTCATAAACCAAAGCGAAAGCCCAACGGGATCACCAAAGCTGACCGTGAAGCCCGTAAATCAGACGATCTTCTGAAACGTAATTTTACAGCAGATGCACCTTTGAAAAAATGCGTTACAGATATTACTGAAATCAAGGCAAAAGACGGAAAGCTGTATGTTTCGGCGATTTTTGATTGCTATGACCTGATGCCAAATGGTCTTGCCATGGCAGATCATATGCGAACTGAACTGTGCTGTGAAACACTGAAAAATGCAAGCTTGCGGTATCCGGAGATTCGCGGAGCCATTGTGCATTCCGACCGCGGCAGCCAGTATAGCAGTTCTGCGTACAGAACTGCTATCCAAAAATATGGCATTGTCCAGAGCATGAACAGTGCAGGAGGAAGATGCCACGATAATGCAAGATGCGAAAGTATTTGGGCAAGGATGAAAGAAGAATTGTTTTATCACCGGGGCAGAAAGACAGAACATTACAAAATGGAAGAACTGAAATTCATGGTCTGGCGATATTTTATGAGCTACTGGAGTAACCGCAGAATCTGCTCGGCAATCGGCGGGCTCCCACCAGCTGTAAAACGGCGTAGGTTCTATTCTGCTTTGACTATCGCTGCTTAACTTCAAAATCCTTGCGGTTAATGTGTCAAGTGTTATTGACAATTTCA
>JAGAKI010000058.1 GCA_017625695.1 Clostridia bacterium
CCCAATACACCGCTATAAGCCGAATTTACAGTAAGGGTAGCAGATTGACCGGCATTTAACAGACCCGGACCATCAACGGCACCTAAATATGAAGAAAATCCATCTTGCAGCGAAGAATTACCAACCCAAGTCAAGCCACCAGGAAGAGTGGGTGTGGGTGTGGGAGCAGAAGTTGCAACAGGAGTTGCAGTAGGCACTGCTGTGGGTTTTACTGTAGGAGTGGGAGTGGGGCTTGGCACGGGGGTGGTATCGGGTTCAGTAACATCAAACTGACCTACCAGAGGCAGATATACTAATGAATCAAATCCATCCGCATTCAGATATGCAAAGTCAATTTTTCCAAGGTTAATGTTGTTGGGACCCAAGTTGGTAACGGTCAGGGTGTTTGCACCTTGTTGCAGATACAAGGGACGATCCAACAGTTCGTCGTCACACCAAGCGGTTTCTGTGCCGGTAAACGGAATATCGCAATAATAATTGCCTGCTGCCATTCTCAGAGTGGAAGCACCGCCTAAGCCGTCAACACGAACCTGTGCACCCAATACACCGCTATAAGCCGAATTTACAGTAAGGGTAGCAGATTGACCGGCATTTAACAGACCCGGACCATCAACGGCACCTAAATATGAAGAAAATCCATCTTGCTGCGAAGAATTACCAACCCAAGTCAAGCCACCAGGAAGAGTGGGAGTGGGTGTGGGAGCAGAAGTTGCAACAGGAGTTGCAGTAGGCACTGCTGTGGGTTCTACTGTAGGAGTGGGAGTGGGCGTTGCAGTAGGCTTTGCCGTAGGAGTGGGGGTAGGTTCTACCGTAGGAGTAGGTGTGTTTGCCGGTGCCTTAGTAGGTGTAGGTGTGGGACAGAAAGTAGGAGTTGCTCCCTCTGCCGGCATATCTGCCACCTTCTTCACAATAGGAAGATGGGTCAGCGTGTCAAATCCATCCTTATCCAAACGGCCAAAATCGTAGCTACCTACAGTAATTTTCGCATCCCCAACATTTTTGACGATGAAGGTGTTGTTTCCTTCTTTAAAATACATGGGCTGGTCCTGCAAGTTGTTTACGCTGTTGGACCAGTCAGGATACTGCATAAAGAACTCACAGTAATAATCGCCGCAAATCGCACGAATTACCGCTGTGCCTTCAGGAAGCTCTTTTGCTTCCAACTGCATACAGTATACTCCCGTGTAAGGAGCATTGAAAGTATAGGTTCCCCAATCACCGGGTTCCATGGTAAAAGAAGAGGAACCGATGTTGGAAGGATTTTTCGCATAGTAATCACCGGTAAAATCTGTCGAGGTAAAACTTTCTGCATAGGAGTTTGCACCTGCTTCCCACCAGAAGTTACCCCACCAGAGCACTTCGCCCTTGTCCGGATAATCTGCCGGGGTTCCGCTTCCAACGGATGAAGATAAAATCAGCTCACGGTAGTTAAAATAATTACCATTGTTCTGGATAACAATTTCGTTAACGCCTTCATTTAAATAGAAAGAACATAAATTGGTTAATTCCGTGAAGTTTAACACACCGGATGTGGAGGGAAGAGAGGTATCGTACGAGGTACCATTCACCTTCACAGTGATGGAAGTCTTAGCGGAAGTTCCCGCATCCATCGCTAAAGAATAGGTTCCTGCAGTTTCCACATTGAAACGGTAGGTCAACCATTCAGATTTAAGCATTTCCACAAAAGTGCCATAGTTTCCGCTATACACTTCCACGGGAAAATATTTCTGCATATACCATGTGTTATCAAAACCATTGGGAGAGGTATCGCCATATTCCCCGCTTGTCAAACTAAAATCTGTTGCCAAAATACTAATTTCTGTGTACGCAAATGCGGTCAATCCTGCAAACACACTACACAACATTGCAATTACAAGAATTGAAGATAGTAATTTTTTCATAAATTTTTAGATGTCCTTTCATTAATTTTTTAAGACCTATAATTTCTTTGATGTCGCAATTCTACAGAGGAAAATTTCTCTAAAAAAATGAATGATGATCAAGTAGAGGAATTTTCCTCAATAGAGTTGCTTTTTTAGGATTTTCTATCACTATTTAACATTTGGGTCGGCAGGAGCAAAGCACTCCTGCCGAGTCCCTCTTGTTTGTTTTGTTTTTTTGCCTTCACGCTATTTTTGATAATGGCGTGAGAAAAATCGAACTAAAATTCGGGAATCGAACCTACAGGGGTTACCCGAAGCTGTACCAAGTGTACAGCGAGCGGTGAGATTCCCGGATGATAGGAAGATTTTTTAGAATACGGGTTTCAAGCCGTTAAAGCCATCCCATACAAATACTTTGATTACGTCGCCATCTTCGGGAACGTAGTCGTATAAAGTTGCTTCTACAGGTACATAAGAACCGGTAGATTCTGCATAATCCAGATAGCCTTCACCCATCATGTATAATACATTCTGACCGGTTGTTGCATCGGGAGTATAAACTGCAACTAATACAGTAGTACCAACTTCGTTCCAGTCACCAACCTGAACGGTATATACTAAGGAACCGGTGCCGTCATCTGCAACAGTGATCATATCTTTTGCAAAGTTATATGCAGTTTTGACATCGTCATAGGTTTCATATGCACCGGATTCTAACATAGCACAGTTGAGCAGAGCATTGTACGCATATTCAGGATAAATGAAATCTGTTTCGGGAGATACGGTGATGTCGGAAGTTAACACATCTTCAAATTCGTCTAAAGCTGCTGCAATATCTTCAGTGGTTTCTGCAGACTGCATTGCTGCTAAGAATAAGTCCTGACGGGTCAGGGTGGTAAATTCAAAGCTGTGAACGTGAGTCATCATCATAGTGGTGGTTCCTGCATCTTTGTTTTCGGTGTAGGTGAAGGTCATAGTGTAGTCGCCAGCCGGTAAGAATACTTTATCAGGAGTGATGGTTACACTTGCAACTTGGTTTTCGTTACCGAAGTAAGGCAATTCACCATCTACCATTACGATTTCTTCATTCACGCCGTCATTCATAGTAATTTTTACATCGGGAGTCAGCGGAACAGTAGCAGTCATAACAAGACCATAGTAGTCATCTGCCGGAATGGTGATATTATACTGATAGGTCAGAGTGTTTGCTGCACTGTCAGCAATATCAGCAACATGGATACCATAGTGGTTATTTCTTACAGTATATTTTTCGATTGCACTCAAATCTGCAGGAGCACCAACATAGTTATGTGCCTGAACAAATGCAGAGGGAAGAATTCCAGTAGTATCTTCTACGTAAGAGAAACCAATTCTCTGTAAGTACATCCAACCGGCGCCTAAGTTCTGAACCCAAACGGAGTTTACACCTTCTTCTAAATAAACGGTGCCGCCTGAGATGGTTCTGTAGTTATCGGGGCTTGTAGGATGTGCAACTTTTGCAACAGAATCTTTGGTTTCTACTGCGATGGTAGCTTCAGCACCATAAACAGCTGCGGTGGTGTATACCTGATAGTAACCTGCAATTTTTGCAGTTACTTCAAATCTCTGCCAGCAACCGGACAGTAACTGACAACCGATAGAGCTACCTAAAACAGGAGCATTAGCATTGGTCAACCAGTAATCATATTCTCTGCCACCAGCGGTTAAGGTATCGGTGTAGGGATTGATTACCAGGTCAGACGGAGGAGTTTTGGTTAAGTCATCCATGGTGATGGTAGCTTTTTCTTCCTCGCTTAACAGTTTGAATTCTAAGGCCCACAGAACGTGGTGAGTACCACCTGCGCTAACAGAAACTTTGTTGATACCTTCTTTTAAGTATACATACTGGTATTCGCCGTTAGCATCGGTTGCTCTCCAAGCACCGAAGTCGTCTGCAGTTGAGGTAGCCAACTGTGCACGGTAACCTTCGTCACCGTCGGTATCGATGGTGATGGTGGGGAACACAGGACCAAGGGTACCACCGATTTTTGCCTGTACTCTGTAGATACCGGGGTATGCACATCTTACATCATAGGTCATGGAAGAACCTGCATACTGAACAACTGCTTCATACGCACCATACTGATAGAAACCGTCTTCATTGGTTCTGTCGGTATAGGGTCTGATGATCAGGTCAGTAGCTTCATCGGGAGCATCGTTTACATTGTTGTTCTGATCTAAATAGTCGTCGGAGTTATTTAACTGATAGAAGGTTGCGTTTACAAATTCAACGTCACCGGTAGCTTTGATTACGTTATCGCCTTCTGCTAAATAGATGTAAGCAGGAGTGAAATCAGAATAATCAAAGGTTACATAGTCTAATGCTTCGGTGGTTAAAGTTAAAGTATTGCCGTCTGCTACATCAGCATATACTAAGTACATGCCTGCTGCAGGAGCGGTTACAGTGTAATTTACCCAAATGCCATCTAAGTCAATACCATTTTCGGTGTAGGGGACTGCCATAAAGTATTCATTGTATCTTAAAGCGGTGATGCTACCTTCGTAGCCGGTAAATCCTGTAAATGTGTCAACCATACCTTCCCAACCTTCAGGATCAACACCTGCAGGATTTTCGGGAGTTCCAACGTATTCTAATAATTTCATAGAATCAGCAATGATACCGAAGTCATTATTTTCGTAGGTTGCACCGTAGCTACCAACGTTAGAAATGGTGATTTCGTTTGCACCTGCCTGCAGGTAAATTAAATCGTCACCACGGAAGTCCTGTGCGTTGGACCAAGTGGGCACCCAGGTACCGCGGTTAGGAATGTTGTGCTGAGAATAGTAAGCCACACCGTTAACGATGTTTTCCATCTGCAAGGTGGTTGCACCTTCTGCAGCAGATGCTTTCACCTGTGCACCATAAACGCCTTCATTTGTAACAGTTACAGTGTAGGTTACAGCAGCACCGGGTGCTAAATAAACAGCACTTGCCTGGCCTTTGTTGGGGATAGAGGAAGAACCTTCGGTTCCCCAGTCAGTACCGAATAATTCAGTACCTTCATCGGAAGACATATTGGGCATGAATGCATCAATAGTGAGTGCTTCTGCATCAAAGTTTACATCGGGATGATTTTCAACCACGCCGTCCCATCCTTCGGGGAAGTAGGGCTTAGCAGTCGGTTCGGGAGTCGGTTCGGGAGTCGGTTCGGGAGTGGGTTCCACCAGATCTTCTGCTAATTTTACTAAGGGCAGAAAATCTAAGGATTTTTGTGCACTGGTAGCATTCAATTCACCAAAGTCGATAGAACCAATAGTACCGTTATAGTTACCAACCAGCTTGAATTTCAGCACGTTGGTACCTGCTTTTAAGTACATGGGCTGGTCCTGTTTACAACCGGAAGACCAGCTGGCAGCGGTGATGTTGTATTCTGCTGCATAGCCTTCGTCACTGGTTACATGCATTACAAAGGGGAAACCAGCCGCCCAGTCGGTTCTCAGCTGCATTGCATATACGCCGGTATAGGGCATATCAACAACGATGTACGCCCAGTCACCGACAACCATGGTGAAGCTGCCGTCTGCACCCCAGGGGTTTGAGGAGGTTGCCTGATAGTCAACGCCTGCTTCTGCAGCGTCACCATTGCGGATAGCACCTTTGATGCTGTTCACGGTAGAAACGTAAGTGCCGTTTTGGTACTCGGCACCCAAGTCACCGAATGCGCCGGGCCAGGTGGGAGCTGCAAAAACGTTTGTGATGCTTACCATACTGAGTAACATACAGATGGTTAAGCAAATACTAATGAGTTTTTTCATAGTTTTGATGTCCTTTCTTTTTTATAAATATATTTATTTTTTTTTTTTTTGAAAAGAAAAAATTAGGAACATCGTAAAAGCTGTAAAACTTTAGTTGTAAAAGGCGATATTTTCTAAAAATATTGCTTTTGTCATTTTTACGATTATTGTATGTTTGAGCTTAAACTTTTATCAGGGTCCGGCAGAGGTCACCCTCTACCGGCTCCTTTTTGTTACGTTTTTGTATTAGAATACAGGTTTCAAGCCGTCAAAACTATCCCAAATGAATACTTTGATGATATCGCCGGGTTCGGGGATGTAATCATATACAGGAACTTCTACGGAAATATAAGATCCAATAGCTTCACTGTAATCCAGATATCCTTCACCCATCAGATATAATACATTCTGACCGGTTGTTTCATCGGGAGTGTAAACCGCAACTAATACAGTAGTTCCAACTTCATTCCAGTCACCAACCTGAACATTATAAACCAAAGTACCGGAACCATCATCAGATGCAGAAATCATATTTTTCGCAAAATCATATGCAGTTTTCACATCTTCGTAGGTTTCATATGCACCGGTTTCCAACATTGCACAGTTTAACAGTGCATTGTATGCATATTCAGGATAGATAAAGTCGGTGTCGGGAGTTGCAGTAATATCAGAAGTTAATACATCTCTGAATTCTTCTAATGCTGCTTTAATATCGTCGGTAGTGATTGCAGACTGCATCGCTGCCAGGAACATATCCTGACGGGTTAAAGTAGTGAACTCGAAGCTATGAACGTGAGTCATCATTGCTGCAACGTCAGCCGCATCATTATTTTCGGTTAATGCAAAAGTCATAATGTATTCGCCTGCCGGTAAGAACACTTTATCTTCTGTCAGGGTTACACTTGCAGACTGATTTTCATTACCGAAGAAAGGCAGCTCGCCATCTACCAGAATGATATCGTCATTCACGCCGTCAGACAGAGTCACAACTACTGTGGGAGTCAGCGGAACCGTACCAGTCATAACCAAACCGTAGTAATCTTCTGCGGGGATGGTTACATTGTACTGGTAAGTGATGGTGTTTGCAGTAGTATCAGCGGTGTTTGCAACATGAATACCGTGGTAGTTGTTTCTTACGGTATATTCGGGAATCTGATTCACTGCTTCAGGTCTGCCGATGTAGTCAAAGCCCTGAATAAATGCACCGGGAGCAACTTCGGTGGTATCTTCCATATAAATGAAAGTAACTCCTTTTAAGAAAATCCAGTTGGGACCGTCATTACGAACCCAAACAGAGTTTACACCTTCTTTTAAGGTAATATAACCACCTGTGGATTCAATGTAGTTATCAGGACTTGATTGATGTGCAGTAACCGCTTTAGAATCAATGGTTTCAACGGAAATAGCAGTTCCGGTTTCCCCATAGGTTGCTGCTAACGTGGTAACCTGATAAGTACCTGCAATTTTTGCAGTTACTTCAAATCTCTGCCATTCGCCTGCTCGTAACTGAGTACCGTGACCGGAGCCAATGGGAGGAGTCGTATTGCTGTAGAAATGGAAATCATATCCCATACCACCTTCGGTCAAGGTGTCGGTGTAAGGATTAATCGTAATCGGTCTGGGAGGAGTCAGCTTACAGTCATCGATGGTAACGGTAGCTTCTTCTTCCGGAGTTAACAGACAGAATTCCAATGCCCACAATTCGTGGTGAGTGGAACCTGCAGTAACATCAACATGGTTAATCCCTTCTTTCAAGTATACGTACTGCGTAGCACCGTCAGCATCGGTACCCATCCAGATAGCAGCTGCAGAATGGGATGCTAAAATCTGAGCACGGTAACCGTCGTCGCCGTCGGTATCAATGGTAATGGTGGGATATTCGCTACCACCTTCGGTACCGCCAACTGTACCGCCGATTTTTGCCTGTACTCTATAGATACCGGGGAACAGAACGTTTACTTCATAAGATACTTTAGAACCGCCACCCTGAACAATTGCAGCATCGTTGGGGTCATAGGGATACTGATACCAGTAACCTTCGCCTGCAACCATATCATCCATCGGATTGATTGCAATGTTATAGGGTTCGGTAGGATCAAAATTGCTGTTTAATCTCTGAGATTCATATGCATCAGAGTTGGTTAACTGATAGAAGTTAGCCGCAGTGAAGATAGAAGCGTCTTTACCGGTTACGGTAATTACGTTATCACCATCTTCTAAGTAGATGTACTGAACAGGTGCACTGGTTGCATTGTATTCAACATAGTCACCGGTTGCAGTTTCCAAATGTACAAAACCAGAGGTTTCTGCTTCTACCAGATACATCCCTGCTTCAGGAGCAGTTACGGTATAGTTTACCCAGATATCATCTGCTAAAACAACACCGTCATCTCCATAGGGCAGATAGTATTCTAACCAGGTATAAGTAGTTGCGGAAGTTACGCCGTAAGTCCAGGGATTTAAGGTTTTATCCCAATCGGGCCATCCAACCACACTTCCCTGCCAGCCTTCGGGTGCAGAACCTTCCACGTTGTCGGCAGTACCAAGATGCTGGAGATATGTGTCATTATTTTCTAACGGTAAAATATCGAATTCGTAGAATACAACACCGCCGGGTCCTGCATTGTATACAGTAACTTCATTGGTGCCTTCCTGCAAGTAAATGAAATCATCACAACCGGTGTTGTAAGTCCATTCCATACCCCAGGTACCACGAGGAGCGATATTATGCTGCGTGTAATACTCTTCGCCGTCTACATTGGTGATAATCTGCAATGCAGCGTTAGCGTAGCTGTCCTGACCGTAACGAACCAGAGATGCATATACAGCAGTTTCGGGAATGTTGGTCAGAGTGTAGGTTGCATAAGCACCTGCAGGTAAGAAAATACCTTCGGTACCTTTGGTCAGTACATCGCCGGTTTCATCTTCATAACCCCAGTCAGTACCTAATAATTCCATACCTTCATCGGAAGACATATTGGGAGTGAATGCATCCATATGAATAACTTCTGCATCTGCATTATAATCGGGGTGGTTATCTACCACGCCATCCCAGCCTTCAGGGAAGTAACCGTAGTCCATAGTGGGAGCATCACCAACGAACGGTTTCAGATTTGCCAGGTTGGTCTGAGCTTCCCATTTGGGATTTTTGTTGGTTGCTTCTGTACTGTTGAACGATACGTTATTTAAGATGGTGGGATTTTCCCCAACGTTTTCAATCGAAATAACGTTTTTACCTGCTCTTAAGTACAGAATTTCAAAGTCGTCTCCATCGGCAACAGTTGTGTAAAGGGAGTTTGAATAACCGGGTTTTGAAAGTTCTGCATAGAATCCGGTATCGGTAGAAACTTTAATGGAAACGCTATTGGCATCGCTTAAGTGGATGTAAGGATATACCAAACCGTTCCATCCGCCATACAATGCGGTATCAAAGTTCAGGGTATAAACATCACCGGGCTGTAATTCGATTCCCATGCCGCTCTGATAGCTGTTGCCATCACCGGGAGTGATGGGCTGCTGGGGAATATCCAGCTCTTCCACGTAATCTAAACCGCTGTTTTCCAAAGCAGTAAAGGTTACATCAACATCTGCATCGGTAGTTTCGATGATGTTTTTGCCTTTGATTAAGTATATATATTTGGTTTCGCCTGCTAAGATCACAGCTCTGGAACCGGTTTCGTTTTCGATGGTAACGTCTGCATCAGCAGTTACTTCGTAAACGCCTGCTTCTTCTGCTCTGTAGGTAAAGGTATCTTCATAAACAGAGGGAATTTCAGGTGTGGGTTCCGGAGTGGGTTCCGGAGTCGGCTCAGGAGTCGGTTCCGGAGTAGGTGTGGGATTTAGCTGTGCCAAAGTCATGGGCTTTAAGTTCGCCACATTCAGCTGAGGTCCCCAGGTTACATGATTTACCAATTCACCAACACTATGGAATCTGATAGAATACAAGCTAATAACATTAGAGCTAATGTTTTCTAAGGTAATATTGTTCACACCTTCTCTTACATATAACATCTCAATATCATTGCCTGCAGCGTCTGTGGTTAATCTGCTGCTGTAAGAAACGCCTGCCGGATTGTAAATATCGGCATAGAAACCTGTATCACTGGTTACTCTGAGGGTTGCTTCAGTAGTAGTAGCGAATGCAATGTACGGATACACCATACCGTTCATTGCTTTGGAAGGAGTATACTCTAAATGATAAGTTTCACCGGGTGCCAAAGTAATACCTAAACCCAACCAGCCCCATAAGTCTTCCTGTCCGGTAATAATGGGTTCGTTAGGGATGTTCACCCGATCGATATAAGATAAACCATTGTTGTCTAAATCTGTAATGGTTAAAGTAGCACCATTGGTGATGTCTACTTCGTTTGCACCTTTTACCAGATACAGATAACCGGTTCCGCCTGCCGAGAGTTCGGTAACAGATCCGATTTCGGTGGTAATGGTAGTAGCTTTGTCAGCAGTTACTGCATACACGCCTGCATAAGGTGCATCGTTGTAATCAACTACTGCGCCGGCTGCACTTACGAAAGCAGCCTGACTCAGCCCACAGCTTAACATCATAACGAGTGCTAAGCAGATGCTAATGATTCTTTTCATAATCTTTGCTGTCCTTTCCTTTATGGTATTGTTCTGTGTTTATTACCAGTAAGTATATCAATAATATCGCTAAAGGAATCCTACGCTGTAAAGTATTCCGGTTTCTGAACCACTCAGAAATCAGGAACATAAATTTTCTTTTATTTCCCTTACCCTCGGGAGATTCCCAAGGGTAAGGGAGTCAATCTGATGTTACGATAGTCCTTAATGATCGAAAAAATGATAAATTAGAATTTACCAGTGAAGCGATACAAAACGGTAGTCGCTTCTGCTCTGGTTAAGGTGTTGTCAGGACGGAAGGAACCGTCTTCGTAGCCTTCAATCAGTTCCTGATCAATTGCACCGAACACAGCAAACCGATACTGTTCGTTGATGGTATCAGGATCGGTGCAGTATTCTTTGTCAACTACGATGGTGTAGCTTCCAACCACCTGTTTGTATGCTTTCATTACGATATCAATGAAACGTTCTCTGGAAACAGGAGCATCGGGTTCGTCTACGGAAGTAAGCATACCCAGTTCAGCAGCCTGTTCTTTCCAGTTGGTATCATCAGATGTATCATTCATAACTCTTAAGGTTAACATACAAGCCTGATGTAAGGTAACGTTATCATCAGGACCAAAGGTTTTTGCATCATAGCCTTTGATGTATCCTGAATCAACCATATCAAGGATGTTGTAATAGCACCAGTGATCGGTAATATCCTGGAAGCCTTCGGAGAAGCGTTCCACGAAGGTTGCCTGGTCAACCATGGTACATTCATCGTAGTTGGGATCATCAGGTAACAGCTTACCGCTATCAAAGATGAAACCGCCGACCATCCAGTCGTTACCCTGAACTTCCATTTTGAAGACGTGGTCGCCTTTGGTTAAGTAAACGGTACCAACATCAAAGTTTTTAAGGTCCCAACCACCACGTTTAATGATAAAGCCGTCTGCGATTACTTCATCATCCAAGGTCAGTTTCGCAGTACAGTCTGCACCGCCGGTCCAACCGTCAGAACCACGGATAGATAACTTATAGTTGCCTTCATCTTCTACGTGAACATTGAAGGATACCCATTCGCCGGGCTTGGTGTCACCTAAGTGACCGCCTGAATACACGGTGGGTTTTTCATGGCTGATTTCAAAGAAATCATCATATTCCTGACCTAATACCCAACGGTTTACATCCGGAACCTCGCCTACCTGGTATAAACCATCCGGATTATACTCCCAAGCGAAGATTCTCCAATCGGGATATTCTGCTTCTTTTAACAGATGGCTGTACTGATCCTGTAAGCCGGCATCAGCCATAATTTCCTGTGCT
The DNA here is from genome assembly GCA_017625695.1 of Clostridia bacterium. Lineage (GTDB taxonomy): Bacteria > Bacillota > Clostridia > UMGS1840 > UMGS1840 > SIG452. The sequence goes on from JAGAKI010000058.1 coordinate 11,565, forward strand.
CTTTCCGGCCATTTGCCATCTAAAATGTGATAGGTAACATCAATTTTATTTCTATGGGTGTCAACAGTTTCAGCGGTGAAACCAGTGTAATCGGTATCAACATAGTTATTGTTTGCATAAATATCTCTGATGATTGCACCGGCACGTGCAAAGATGGGGTTTGCCGCACGCTGAACAACGTTTTCTTCAACCGTAATCGCTGCACTTGCTTCGTCCAGGTAAATACCGCCACGGGTATCACCGGAATCCACTAAATGATTGTATTTAATAGTGGAGTCTTCCATTCTTCCCAGAGTATAAATGTGGGCACCGTCAAAGTTCTGAGAAGTAACGTTTTCCACGTAGTTGGATAACACGTGAATATCTTTTACTTCCGGCGGGTTCCAAGCACCCCATCCCCAACCAACGGAGATACCGGTGTAGGGAACGTCACGAACGTCATTGTGTTCCACAGTGGTGTGTGCAGGATAATAAACTGCTAAAGCTGCAGAACCGCAAAGTTCGTATGCTACACGGTGGAATAAGTTGTTGGAAACGGTGATGTATTCACATCTTTCCTGATCGTCGGAAAGGTCAACCTTATGATTCCAGTTACCAACAACCAGACCGGTTGCAGCACTGTCTCTGAACAAGTTACCAACCACGTTTGCATTTAAAACACCGTTGGTCATATTCAAACAGTTAGAACCTAAGTTGACAAATTCACAATTTTTAATGTCAATATACTGTGCAGCTTCGATGGTAACCTGTGCAGGTTTCATAATTTCTTTATGCCAAACTGCATCATTGGTACTTGCGATGATCATCTGGTCGGTCTGGTTTTCTTTCATACCGGTCTGAGACAGCTCATTCCATGCACCGTACTGGAATCTTAAGTTATTGAATTCCACATTCTGCACTTTGCTCTGCAAGGAGCTACCGGACATATTGAGCAATTTTTCGGTAGTAGAAACCCAAACGTCTGCAGTGGTCATATCTTCTTCCTGGTAGGGATAATAGTAAATTTTCTTATCATATTTATCAAAGAAGAATTCACCGGGTTCATCCAGCAACTCAATTGCGTTTTCCAGGTAGAATGCATCGGACGGGTCAACATCCAAGTGACCGGCACCAGCTAAGCTGGTTGCACAGGTCCACACGGGTTGTGTCATTTTAAAGGTAACCGCAGTTTCAGAATAGAATGCGGATTCAACCGGAGTTCTGGAGGTGGTCCATAAAATGGGCCAAACAATCATCATATCTTCCGGATGAGTCAGTTTTTTCGGGAAATTAGTTAAGGGAACAACGAGACCGTCGGAACTATATTTGCTTCCATCAATTTTGTAAAGTTCGGAAGCGGTGTAACGATAACGGCTTTTTGCCAGAACTGCAGGATATTCATTTACATACATATTTCTGGTATCTTCCACATGGCTTGCATCTGCAACCCAGATGGGAGAATCTTCCTGAGGCTGCCAACCGGTAATCTGAGTACCACCGTTGAACACAGGAGGATTCAATAAATCGTCACCTTTGTAAATTACTCTATAGCCGTTCAAACCACTGATTTTTTCATCCATGGTCATCATTTCTTTAACGGGATAGTTACCGCCGGCAAAATGAACCACGATATCACCGGTCATTTCGGTATTGAATTTTGCAACTTCTTCGTTGGCTCTCTGCCAGGTTGCAAAGGGTGCTTCTTTGGAACCGTCATTTTCGTCGCTTCCGTCGGGAGCAACATAAATGTCTTTGTAAACATTTGCCAGAAGTTTTACTTCTTCAGTAGTTTCTTCTTCCTCTTTGATGAAATCTTCCAGCTTATAGCTTTCAGTATCGGTTTCCACAAAGTTGATGTAATCGATGGTTGCACTCTTTTCAGGGCAAAGAAGTTTCAGTTTGTATTCGCCTTCATTCAACCAAACAGTTGCAGCTTCATAAGTTTCACGGAATTTGGTTGACGCAAAATCAAACATACCTAATTCCACGTCATTTAAGTAAGCCTTTACAGTACTGTTTTTGGTTGCATTGAACTGTAAGGAATACGCACCTGCGTGTTCCACCTGAATGGTGTAGGTAACAAATTCTTTCGCTTTTAAGTTTAAAGTAGTTCTTTCAAATACTTCCCAATATCCATCGGGATGTTCTTCGTCGTACTCATCAGTTTCGGTGTCCATGGGATCATCTTTTCTGTATTCGCCGCCAACATTTTCACCGTCTAAGCTGTAGAAGTTATCTACGTCATAATCTTCTGCTTCAATTTTAGCAGGCAGATAGTGGAAACGATATGCACCTTCGGTAGGAGCCAGGTCGATCTTGGAAGGTTCGCCCATATAATCGAATCTTAATTCGTAAATATTAGCACCTGCGCCTTTGTGTTCTAAGGTGATGACGTGTTTACCAACAGTCATATCTGCAGAAGCAACTTTTGCGCTCCAGAAGTTAGCCCAGTTTCCGCTACCGGGAACAGAGCCTTCTCCAACTACCACACCATCAACACTCACAACGAAGGTAGGAGAGTAATTCGCAGCGGCACTTGCATAGATATCATATGTTCCTGCTTTGGTAACGTTTACGGTATACTGATACCACATGGGAGGCATAGACCCCATATGGAGAAACGGGCTGGTGTAGAAATTCAATGTCGCATCATCACGATATTTATCTGCATAAGATTCCGGCTGGCCGTTCATTCTTGAGTGACCAATGCCGGGACCACCCAAGTCGAAATCTGCCATATTAATTGTACCCGGAAGATTATGCTGTTTAAAAGGTGTTGCTTCTTCTGCTTCTGCAACGAATGATGATCCGGTAAGGAGCATCATGATTGCAAGAAGAAGAGAACAGTATCTTTTTAATATTTTCATAAATTTCTTCCTCTTTAATTCGTGGTATGTCGTTACGAGTAATGTTGTTTAGATTATTCACCTAATAATGCTTCTAAGTAAGGCTGGAATGCTTCGGTACAAGCATCTTCAAATGCTTTTACATCGATAATGCTGTTCATGGATGCTTCCAGTTCAGACCATCTGTCCTCAAATTCGCCGGGTTTTGCACCTAAAGCAATACGAATTTTGGATTCCCACTGTTCTCTTGCTGCCCAGTATTCAACAACTTCCGGAATATCAGCGTAGATAGAGGACCAAATCTGTGTGGGAGGATATGCAACAACGTTCTGAACATGTTCAGAAGTGGGAGCAAATCTGAATGCACCGTCACCGGTCAAGCCGTATATATATGCACGGTTGATGATAGAGGGGTTAAATTTGGTTACTGACATGGGGTAAACCGGGAAGTAAGAACCGGAAGTATCACCGAAGCCCAGAGTTTCAGTATCTTCCAGAGCGGTGCTATCACCTTCTAAGAAATACTTATTAAATCTTTCGTCATTGTATTTTCTTAAGATTCTGCCATCTTCAGCAGTTTCTTCATGCCAGATTTCAGCAGCCATTTCCTGGGGACCCCAAGAAGCGATTTCAGCCCATTCATCAGTGTACTGAGTATCGATCCAGTTTAAGTACTGATATACCTGAGCTTCAGTCATGGTAGTAGTCAGTGCCAAAGAGTTCATCCACATAGTTCTTTCAGTGAACGCAGGATAATCTTTATGGTTGGGGATCTGCGTAATTAAGGGACGGAATCTGAAGGTTTTACCTGCTTCTTCCAGTTCCTGGTTGATAGAACCAGCCTGACCGAAAGTATTTAATGCAACGATTGCATACTGACCGTTCATTGCTTTTTCTTTATACAGGTTGGTGGGCTGTGCTAAAGATTCAGATTCGATAACTTCGTCGTTTAACATCTGGTTCTGTAATTTAGCACATTCTTTTACGATGTCAGACAGTAAGAACAATTCGTAACGTTTGGTAGTCCAGTTAATAGTACCGGAATAGTTGTGGTTTTTGTAACCCATTAATTCGGAACCAAACTGAGATAATGCTAACCAGTTGTCACCACCGTTGTAACCGAAGGGATAAACGGTTTTGTTGCCTTCTTTATATCCTTTTTCCTGGATACCGTACATAAAGTCAACTAAGTCCTGAGTGGTGTAAATCGGTACATCCAGCAGTTCGTCGCCGATGGGAGCATTCTTTTCTGTTGCTAATGCTTTAATTTCTTCCCAGGTTTTTGCTTCGGGGAAGAAGTCTTTTAAAATGTCATCACGAACATATAAGCACTGAGTAGATAAGAAGGTAACGTCAGTTTCATATTTTAACTGAGTTTCTCTGATGTAGTTAATTTCTTCTTCGGTGTAACCTTTGAAGGGTTCGTCATAGCTTACATGAATGTCGTAAGGAATACCGGTGATGTAACCATCCTCATCGGTAAATGCATCCCAACAATCTTTCGGAGTTCTTTCCCACAGATTGGGAGCAACTTTCTGAATCATTTCAGGAGTCAGTTTATACAGAACTCCCAGATCATCCAGTTTGTTGAAGTGAGCAGGACCCTGGAACGCACCACAGAATACAACGTGGGGCATATTTTCACCAACAACCAGTCTGGTCAGCTTCGCATCCCAGGAACCACCGTCGTTTCCGTAGATGTTTTTGTAAGTAACTTTGGTTTTTGCTTCTAACCAGTCTCTGGTTAAGTCAGTTGCACCGGTATCAACGCCCATAGAATAGTCAGTACCCTGAGTGTACCAACCTACTACTTCAAACATTTCTTCAGGTACGATGTAATTGCCGTTTTCGTCGAATAAGGTCTCGGGAGCAACATATTCGGGTTCGCCGCATGCTGCCAGTGAGAGTGCCATTGTCGCTACCATCAGTAACGCAATGATTCTTTTCATGGTTTTCATAATGTTTTTCTCCTTTTTATATGTATTTTTATTTTACAAAATGGGAAAAATGAATTTGCTATATATTATATATATATAATAGTATAGCGATTTTTAGCCTTTTACCGCACCAATGTTGATACCTTTGATGAAGTATTTCTGCAGGAAGGGATATACCATCAGAATCGGCAGAGTGGTAACAATCAGAGTTGCCGCTTTTACAGTATCCCCTGTAACCTTAGCTTTAACCTCCTGTCCTTTGGACATTGCCTGCTGCATTGTCATAGAGTTTGCAAGTTCTGCTTCTTTGATCAGACGCATCATCAGATACTGCAGTGTATGCAAGTCACGGTCGGTAATATAAGTAAGGGTAGTGGTCCAGTCATTCCATGCACCAACGGAGAGCCACAATGCTACGCAGGCTACAACCGGCAGAGTCATGGGGAAAATGATACGGAACATAATGATTAAGTCGTTTGCACCGTCAATCTTCGCACTTTCTTCCATTTCAGGCGGCAATTCCTGCAGATAAGAACGAATGATTACCATATTATAGAATGCAAATAAACCGGGAAGGATGTATACCCAGAAGGTATTAATCAAGTGCAAGTTCTTCATATTAATGTAAATAGGAATTGTACCTGCAGGAATATAACCCGGAAGCATTAAAAACAGGGTCAGCTGTTTTCTGTAGGGCAAACCTTTTCTGGTCAGACCGTAAGCTGCTGCATAGGTAACCAACAAGCTTAAGACAGTAGAACAGATTACTCTTAACACAGAGATTTTTGCCGCTGACAGGAAGCTGGGATCTGAAAATACAGTTCTGTAATTTTCAAAAGTAAACTCTCTGGGGAAAATGGTAATACCACCGCTGATAGCATCCATACCGTCATTGAAGGACAGTGCTAACTGATTCAAGTAAGGGTAAACAGATACAATACAAATCAACACCATGATGATTGTGTTTACCACAGTAAATATTTTTTCGCCTAAACTTCTTTTCATTTCTGATTACAACCTCCTTCTTACCAGATACTCTGTTCGGTAAGTTTTTTGGAAATCCAGTTAGCAGTGGTAACTAAGATTAAGCTAACCACACCCTGGAATAAACCGAATGCGGTGGTCGGTGAATATTTACCGCCCATAATACCCTGTCTGTAAACGATGGTACCAATAACCTCGTTGTCCAGCTGAGTAAATGCATTCTGTAAACCGTATACCTGTTCAAAGTTAACGTTGATCAGACCGCCCAGAGACATAATCAGAATGATTACCATGGTAGGTTTGATAGAGGGAAGTGTAATATGCCATACCTGTTTCCATTTACCGCAACCGTCGATACTTGCTGCTTCGTAAAGGCCGGGGTCAATACCGGTAATAGCTGCAAGGAATACAACCGAGGAATAACCCACGCTCTTCCATAAGTGAGATACGAACATGATTTCTAAGAACCATTCGGATTTCATTAAGGGGTTGATTGGTTCCCAACCGGAAATGAGCGAACCCATCAACTGGTTGAAGGGACCTTCTTTTGCTAAGAAGGTGTAAACCAGACCGATTACCGCAATCCAGGAAAGGAAGTGGGGGAAGTACGCAATTGTCTGCGCAACCTTTTTAAACCATTTGCTTCTGATTTCGTTGAACATCAAAGCCAGAATAATCGGGAACGGATATCCGCCGAAGAGAATAACCAAACCGAACCAGATGGTGTTCTTTACAGCTTTGAACATTTCGGGATTTTTGAAAATCGCAAGGAAATGCTGGAATCCGTAGTTGTCTGCCCAGGGGCTTCCCCAAATACCCAGTTTAACATCATAGTTCTTAAACGCCATAACGATACCGTACATGGGCAAGTACGAAAAGATGATTGCTGAAATCAAAGCCGGAAGAATCATCAGATATGCACCTTTGTACTTCTTCAAGTTGTATGCAAGTCCTCTTTTTTTCTTCGTGCTGGTTTTGTTGTCCATCACTTGCACATTTGTTTGTTCCATTTTTTCTCATTCCACCTTATAATTTTTTTCCGGAAGCAAATGCATCGACCTTATCAGCTTCCTTTTTTTGATGTTTCAACCGATTTATAAACACGAAAAAACGGACAATATCCGCCTTTTTTTATGTAAAAAGAGCGACTTTGCCCTTCCCACGCTCCGGTCTTATTTCCGAGTCGTGAGTATTCTCTTGTTTTTTTGAAACATCATTTTTGAGGTTCGTATACTTTTGGATAAAACGAACCAATTACTTTTGTCTATATTATACAAAAAAAATTACAATTTGTAAACCTAAAATCTGCTGTTTTTGCAATCTAAAATCTGCTTTTTTTGCGTCAAATGTCATTTTTTGTCATAATCCCCCTTGATTTTGTCTGTTTTTTGCTAAAATTCCACTTTTTTTTATCACATTTCACCAAAGAGCAATCCGACGTTCCGATTTGACAATATTGCACAATCCCGTCAGACGTTTTTTTGATTTCCCTCCGGTTTTTATTTGTAAAAGCAAATATTCTGTATTTGAAAAATCACATTTTAGTATTTACAAATGGTGAAAGATAATTTATACTATTGATAAGTATATAAAAGCACCGATTTGTGCTGAAAGGATGTATTTTGGCTATGGCAAATTATCAATTGAAATTAAAACAGGTATCTTCTTTAGAAAAGGTGTTTTTCGACAAAGAACCCCAGCTGGATGCAATCCGGGAAGGTTCTGCCTTAAAAGGCGAGGAATATTCCTACCAGATTGCTTTTACGAAAGTATTCAAGGCTGACTGGTGGTCCGGAAGAAGCGACTTGAAAGTAAGTGTCAATTCTGAACTGGCTCCTTATATAACGGTAAGAAAGGTCAGAAATGTTCCGGTAGAGTTGGCTGCATTCCCGCCTAAAAATGATGCGGGTTACTATTCCTTAAGCTCCGGAATGTATCCTGACCCGCTGATGCCGATTGATGAAGAAAATCCTGTCTATGCAGTATGTCATAAGTGGCATGCAGTATGGATTAGCGTAAAAGTGCCGGAAGACTACAAAGCAGGAACATATCCCATCGAAGTTATCTTTGAAGGAACCGACCCCGATGATGACTACAAAACTTCCGCTACCTTCTGCCTGGAAGTTATCGATATGAAGCTTCCCAAGCAGGAAATGATCTTCACCCAGTGGTTCCATTGTGACTGTATCGCCGATTTACACGGCTGTGAAATCTTCTCCGACAAACATTGGGAAATGATTGAAAAATACATCCGTGTGGCAGTAGACAACGGCATCAATATGCTGTTGACTCCCATTTTCACTCCCCCGCTTGATACCGCCTATCTGGCCGAACGAAAAACCGTTCAGCTGGTGGATTGCTATTGCGACAACGGCAAATATTCTTTCAAATTTGATAAACTGGACAAGTGGATTGACATTTGTCTGAGAAACGGCGTACAGTATTTTGAAATGAGTCATCTGTTTACCCAGTGGGGTGCGGTACATACCCCAAAAATCGTGGTGATTGCAGACGGAAAAGAAGAAAAACGCTTCGGTTGGCATGTGGAAGCAAAAACTCCCGAATATAAAGAATTTATCGATGCCATGATGCCCCAATTGGTTGCGTTTTTAAAAGCAAAAGGTGTGCAGGACAAAGTGTATTTCCATGTTTCCGACGAACCTTTCTTAAGTCTGGGTCACCTGGAAACCTACAAATATGCAAAAGAACTGATTGCTCCCTACACCGAAGGCTTCAAAATGCTGGATGCACTGTCTGATATTGACTTTTACAAAGAAGGTCTGGTGAACACCCCTGTTCCTGCCAGCGACCATATTGAAAAATTCTTAAAAGAAGACATCAAAAACCGTTGGGTATACTATTGTTCTGCCCAGGCGAAAGATGTTTCCAACCGTTTCCTGTCACAACCCTCTGCCCGAAACAGAATTATGGGAACTCAGATGTTCAAATTTGACTGTGTGGGATTCTTGCATTGGGGTTATAACTACTTCTATTCCATTCTGTCCAAAGGGGTAATTAATCCCTTTGAAACTGTGGATTCCGGCGGAGCATTTCCGGCAGGAGACGCTTTCAGCGTATATCCCTACAAGGATGACGTGGTAGAAAGCATCCGTCTGAAAGTATTCAAAGACGGCATTCAGGACTACACTGCAATGCATCTTTTGGCAAGCTACAAGGGCAAAGACTATGTAGTAAACTTGATTGAAGAAATTGCAGGACAGGAAATACAGTTTGACAGTTTCCCCTACTTCGGAGACTACATTCTCCGCTACCGGGAAAGAATCAATCAGGAATTAAAACAGTTTGCTTAACAAACGTAAGCAGGCAAAAAAACTTTTGACTGCGTATGATACTTTTTTGCCGGAAAATGAGGTACAAAGATGTATAGAATTTTATTGGTGGATGACAATTATATCCATTTGCAGAGCCTGCTCAGCTACATTGAGCCGGAAGAATTTAATATCAGCGGTATCAAAATCTGCCAAAGCGGGCATGAAGCATTGGAAATCTGCCGTGAGTTCAAGCCTCATGTGGTAATTACCGATATTTCCATGCCGGAAATGGACGGAATGGAGCTGACCCAAAAAATCCGAAAAATCGAACCGGATACCCAGTTCATCTACATCAGCTGTTATGACGATGTGTCTTACTTCAAAAATGCCATCGAAAACGAAGTGCTGGCGTATCTGATGAAACCGATTATTCCTGAAGAATTGCATAAAGCCTTGCACAAAGCCATCGCCAAAGCAAAAAAAGTGGTGGAAACCGCAAACGGACTTCAAGTCAGCCGGGAAAATTTTGTCTATCGGCTGCTGTTTTCCAAAGATATGGGAAGTCCCTATCTTGCTGATACGGCAGCTTCTCTTTCCTTAAAAAATTACAACAATTTTATTTTGGTAAAATCCCGATTTTTGGATCATGACAACGGTGCAATCACTGCATTTCAGGAAATCAATCACTTCCAGTGTATTGCTAAAAAACGGATTGTTCCCATTATTTTACCGGAAGATGCCCAGTCGGTAATGATTCTCTTTATGAGTGAAATTTCTGACAATTTCTCCGAAACGGTACGCAGTATCATTCAGAGAAAAACCAAAGAAATTTTTGACAGCTATGCCGTCTCCGTAATTTCCGGTGCCTCCGATACCGGAACCAACTTATTTGAATTAAAAGCACTTCTGATGCAGGCAGAAGCCGCCCTGAGTACCAATCAGGGTCTGCTCAATTCAGAATATATTTCCTATTCTGAAATCGCTCTAAAAACTTCTGAATTTCAGTTTGCAGCATACCATGATGCTGTTTGTGCCTTGCTACGTCCCGATATTACCGCAGAGGAAGTGAATCGGTTCATCACGCAGCAGTTTGAGGGAAACAGCGTGGAATATGACGAAAATCTGCTGAGGGAACTATATCTTTCCACCATGTCAGCAACCCAGTCCATTCTGTTAAAATACGGAATTGATATGTCCTATATCTTAGGAAAAAAAGACTTTTCTCAGCATAAAGTCAATCGATTTGCAGATATGGAACAGTTTTTGATGTGGCTGAAAAACCTATTGCTTCTCACCGGGGAATATCTGAAAAATTACAAAGGCAAACCCCAGTTTGCCCTGGTGGAAAAAACCATCAGCTACATTCATCAGAACTATCCTACCATCTCTTCCATCGAGGAAATTGCCTCCAAGCTGTTTGTCAGCTACAGCCATTTGCGAAATGTGTTCAAAAAAGAGCTGGGCATTACCATCTATGACTATCTGCTTTCTGTCCGTATGGAAGCAGCGAAAAAACTGCTCACCACCACCCAAATGAATCTGACACAGATTGCATACAAGGTGGGCTACAGCGACTACGACTATTTTAAAACCGTATTTACCAAATACAACGGGATTTCTCCCAGGGAATATCAGCAAACGGGCAACTGATTCGTTGTCCGTTTTTGTGAGGTGGAACTGTGAAACCAAGAAAGGAAAAACGTTTACTGAATCAAATCGTGTCCCGGAATGTGCAAATTACGCTGTTTTTTGTCATTCTGGTATGGGTTTATATTACCCTTTCGATGTGTCAGTCTGCCTATCAGAACGAAAAAGAAAAATATCTGGAGATTTTGCATCAGTATGCAGCCGATGCCCAGGAGGACATCAACCGTGCCGTTATTCATACCGAGCATATCGCCAAATCAACCTTTATCAGTAACGGCTTAAAGCAGGAATCCCCCACCATTTCAGAAATGATTGAATTCTATGACCGTGCACTGGAAATTTTGTCCTTACCCTCGGAAGATTCCAACGAAATTCTCATTTATCACACCAACGAAAGCCTGGCGGAATCCCGCTTTTTCCGAAGCGTCCGAAAACTTCCGGAATATCAAATCATTTTAGAAGAATTCCAACAGAATAACACCGGGATTGTGTTCGGGAAAGAAGTCCCCAGGTACCAAAAGGGAAATCTGATACACACCATCACCATGTACCGTCGTATCCCATGGAATTCGGACAACATTCTCACCTACCCCATTTCCCTGACCTCCGACAACCAGAGTGCCCCGATCCGTGTCATTCACTCGCATACAACAGCATATGACATTGAGAGTTACTACCGGGAAAAAATCAACGAAGATTTTATCGCTCTGTATCCCATTCCCAAAACCGAAATATTATTAAAAACGCTGTGGGTATTTTTCCTGTGCTTAGTACTTCTCGGAATGTTGATTTTGGTATTGATAGGAGTTTCCAAACGAACAGCAAAACAAACCTTAAAAGAAATCAACGATTTTATCGAAACCCTAAAAGACGAATCGTCACTATGGGAAGACAAGCTTTTTGAAACCACCTACGATTTATACGAACTGAATGTCATCCAGAAAACCCTGCAAACTCTGGTAAACAACGCCAAAGACTACACCTTGCGACTGCAAAGTGCCGAGCTGGAGAACAAACAGTTGGAATTAGACCGTCTGGCAATGCAGTTGGACCCTCATATGCTGTACAACTCTTTAGCCTCCATCCGACTGGATGCCTACCTGGATAAAAACAACAAAATTCTGAATCTGGTAGACAGCATGGCAATGTACTACCGCAGTGTGTTAAAAAAAGACCAGAAGCTGATTTTCCTCGCAAACGAGCTGGAAACCATTAAAAAGTATCTGTATATCAACGAGTTGTCCCAGAACAAGCAGTATCAGTTTGAGACCATTGTGGACGAGTCACTACAAAATCTTCTGATTCCGCCCCAGTTTTTACATACTTTTGTGGAAAACTCGGTGGTTCACGGCTTATCCGGTGCCAAACAGAACTGCATCCTCCGGATTCAAGCAACGCAGGAGGACGGCATCGTTACCATAGAGATTTTCGATAACGGCTACGGAATCACTCCCGAAAAACTGCAAAGTCTAAACGAAAACAGCCAGCTTGAAGAACACGTGGGAATCCGTAATTCGCTCCGACGGATGAAGCTCATCTACGGTGACGAAAGTTCCATCCGCTTTGAAAGCGAAAAGAATGAATACACCCGTGTGACCATACGCTTTCCCCGTCTCCCGGAAACGGACTGATTTCCCGAAAACCCGGCATAATCAAAATACACCTCTCATATACTGTAGCAAGAACGAAACGCTATCGGTATGAGAGGTGATTTTTTTGGATTCCTTCTATGACATTGACAAACGTGCCGTACAGTTCGCCCGCTACATCATCGAACACCGTGCCACCGTCAGAGATGTGGCAAAGCACTACGGCATTTCCAAGTCTACGGTACACACTGTTTAGAGTATCAGTGTAGGTTTATATGGATGATAGAATATACTCATTAAAAACAAAGGAAACTGCTGATAAATAGGCAGTTTCCTTTGTTTTTATTCATAGTTGGTAATGGCTATTTCAACTGTTTCACCAGCATCTTTTCTGTTATAACTACTTCTGCTATAATCTCTATTAAGATAATAAATGTGAAAAACGCCTTTATACTTTACCTTGATTTTTTCAATCCATTCTATAAGAATAGGATTTTCTTTACCGTTATTATGAGTAACATTAGACAACATCCACTTTATACCTTGTCTATGACAACTTTCCAAAAACTCATATAATTCATATTCATCTTCTTCTCCCCAAAACTTATTATAGGAAGCAGTGCTGGCATAATATGGCGGGTCAGCATAGAAGAATATTTCATTTCTCTCCATACCCTCACGTGTCATATATTTATAATGGTTTGTATGAAAACTATAATCATCTTCATACAATTTCTTTGCAAAAGACAGGAATTTCTCTTTAGCTCGTTTCACATTAACCTTTTGCCTACCAAAAGAAGAATTGAATCCATAGCTTTCATTGTGATTAACTGTTGATGTATTAAAACTGTGATAAACAAGTGCCACGCCCCAATACCAATATTTTTCAACACGTTCTTCATAAGGAATTTCATTATATTCATCTCTACATTTCTTGAAAGCACTTTCATCAGTAGCATTAAGACCATACTTATCAATTATTCCCTGAACCAAAGACCAAGCATCTTTTGGTGGTGTTACTGATAATGCTTTATATATACCAACAAGGAACTTATTACTCTCATTAATCAAAATACGCTTTGCTTTAACATTTATAGAAACAGTAGCCGCACCACCAAAAAGGTCAATGAAGTTAAGCTCCTCAATGTTTTTGGGAAATAACTTAAATATTTCAGGTAAGAGTTTATATTTGTTTCCAGAGTAGGCTATAAAAGGTTCAATATACCCTTGCTTTTTAGAAGATAACTTTATTTCTGGTTTTACAGATACTTCACGCCACCATTTAGAAGGCAGAGCATACATAGGATGAGATTGTATATATTTCATATTATAAGCATAGTCAAATAAATTGCAGAGCATTGCTCTTAACCCTGACACATATCCTTTAGATAAAGCAACCCTACTGTCCTTACTACGATTATCCTTTACCTGATAATTTGTCAGCAGTTTATATAATCTGCTCAATTCTTCCTGTGTTTCTCCTATTTTAAGATTACCCATTGTATCTTTGATACGGGAGGAATAATAAGACAAATACTTCTTTTCTAAACTTGGCTTATCCTTACAAGCTATGGATATAAACTCATTAAATACTTCATCTACCGTTTTATTCACATTTTCACAATCTTGTGTTGTAAGTGAAATAAGATGTTCTCTACGTGCTTTATTTGCTTCTTCTGCTGTAAAGAAAGAACCTTTTTCTATATTTATAGGAGTACCATCTGGCAACTTAATATTTATACGATAATAGTATTTAGAAGAGTTCTTCTGTTTTCTTACACCCGCATGTTCAGAATTATCATATAAACTGTTGGATGCTGCATAAAGGTCAACAATACCTTTCTTGGTTTCTGTAACATCAAAGCTGTCAAGTATTCTGTAAAGTAGTTTATCCCGCTTACCCTTTTTATCCAAATAGGTTATAAGGCTATCTTTGGAATAAATATGCCTACAACAGCAATTTGTAAATGAATTCTTATAATCTGTTATATTTGCATCCCTTGAACCCCAACCACGAGTATCATCTGTAACATGTGCTATACCACCATACTTATTTAACCCTTGAGCCTTCAAGAATTCTATTTTATCTACATAATACTGTTTTATTTCATCAGGCAGTTCTGTAAATTCTTCCCGATAAACACAGAAGAAAACTATACGATAATTACTGATACCCGTTAATTTAACATATTCCAGACAAGCCTCTGTAGCTATAAGCCCAAACCCATCATCAACCTTTATATCCATACGAAACTCGCTGTCATCTATCTCACACGACAAAAGGTATTTAACTATATTATTTTTCAACTTCTTTTTAAGCTTATCTGATAAGTCGAAATATTCTCCTGAAGCACCGCTTAATACAACTTTCATTTTTATACCCACTTTTTATTCTTTATCTATACTTTCAGTATAAACGATTTCAGAAAATAAATCAAGTAGAAATGAATTTTTTTGATTTTATGCCATCATAATTTTTTGACATCATATTTTCTATGACACCAAACTAATAAGATTTAATTCATCTTAAAAAATATAAAAAGAGAGGGGGTTTGTTGTTGGAATAACAACAAACCCCAAAAATAAAATATTAAATATAACTTTTTACTCTAATTTCAACGATAAAATGTATTTTTATAAAATTTGATTATTTAACTATGAAAATTATATTTTGCTCTTAATGCCTCTCTAACTTCTTCAGAAGGTTCTTCAACAGGTGGTAAAACCACATTTACAACAGTTGATTGATGAGAACGCTCATCCATAGGATAGCCACGTTCAGCCCATAAGAAATATCTTCTGAATGTCATATGTTTGGGAGCACCTTGCATTTTACCCTCTGACTGTGCCTGTAAATACTTCATATATTGTCTATACAAAGGCTTTAACTCCCTTATAGGCACCCAAAATTTCTCGTGAACTTCACGAATTTCTTTACGTCTTTTCTTTTCTGCTTTCTCACGCTCACGCTGTTGGGCTTGTTCTATCTTATAATTTTCTTTAACTTCCGCTAATGTAAACTCATAAGGTTCAGTACAAACATATTCCTCATCCTTATAAGTTATAGTCTCATTAAACTTTTCATCTGTTTCTAATACATTAAAATAAATATCACTATTATATTTATCACAACCACCATAGACTTGTTCACAAATCAATTCTAATTCTTCTATATTACCATTCTTATCTATATACCCAAAAGCATAGGTTGATAAGATTGTTTCTTCTATTTCACTAAAATTCTTATATATATGCTGCATATTTTCAGGACAGATAAAACAATAACCCGAATAATCACTCATATAAGAATACACCACAAAATCACCTCTAACACCATGATATACCCTAAAATAAATATTATCTGTTATTTCATCCTTACAAACATAATAGTATTTTCTATGTGTGGGAATATTTAACTGATATTCATACATATCAGCTTCCTCAAAACCCCAACGATTTCTAAACATTTGTGCCTTTAACATTGAAAGGTAAATTTTATGAATTGGAGAAAGGCTCAAATCTATAAAAGGAAGATAAAAATTATCTTCAAGCCATCTCTCATCTGCAAAGCTTAATGACTTACCCTTTTGCTGCGTTACATAACGCTTAAACCCTTTGGAAGTAAACTGTGTTTTAGATAAATCCATATAATGTGGTTTGCACCAATATCTGAACTCATCTGCATTACACGCATTTTTCTTCTTTTCATCTATATAGGGAGATAAAACACTCATTCTACCATCCCTACGATTATAGGACCTGATATAAGACTTTTTCTTGATTATATCTTTATACCCTAACACACAAATATAAAACTTGACAGCAATATCCTCGTGCTCTGCACGACTTCTTTGCTCATATTTTTTACAGGCAGTATCTTGATTTGCCATATCACTACAACGAAGATACTCTTGAACTGATATCCTATAATTCTTTAACTTATCACTAAAAGTATCTAAAACAAACTGAACACAAACCTTCGTATTCTCATCTTTTTCATTTGATAAAGCCTTTTCAAGCATACCCAAACATTCCACACCAAGCTCTTCAACTGTTCTTATCAACGCACACGCTTGACCCTTATAATAGATATTTATGTCCACCAAAAACCTATTACTGTAGATAAATGAATATATTTTTATAAATTTAGGAATATAAAAATATACCCACTTTTTATTCTTTACTTAGTAAAAAGAGAGCCTTGAACCCGTAGGCTCAAAGCTCCTTAAAGTATTATTCAATTATCTCTGCTTTTTCTTGCGAATAACAATCCCGATAGTAAAAGCAATCAAAAAGACTACTACAACTCCACCTATAACCCAACCTATATATTTCTTCTTGGGAACAGCAGGAAGTTCTAATGGTAAAGTTTCAGTTGATACAGGAAGGCTCTCTGGTGCAACTATGCCTTTTTGAACATCAGCTGGAAGAAGAGAATATAGTTTTGACAAATCTTCTGTTTTCATTTCATAATCCTTTGCCATAAGCCTACTCATAAATAAGGCATTATAATCTACTTCACCAAATCTTGATACTGCACCATAATAAACAAGTTGGTCACTTGCATCTAATAACTCAATGTAGAGAACTGTTTTATAAGCATCTGTTGAATTAGGATTTTGTTTTGTTTCATAAAGAATATCATTCTTTACATTAGTAACCATAATATCTTCTGCAAGTTCAAAGAATTTATCTTTATCAATTACACAAACGTTATCCTGTATACGTAAGGATACCTTTTCAACACATGAACTTGACAAAGAAGGCTTTTTATATAAAAATTCTGCAAAACTTATCTGATTACCTATTGTTGAACGTTCTTGTTCTGCCCTAGCAAAGACACCTTCATTTAGATAATCTTCTAATCTCTTTGTCATATCATACTTATCTGAATCAACTAATTTGATAGACTTTTCATCTCTTGACTTTATTTCATAAGCATAGAAATTATTTTCATCAATATACCCAAATAAATATTCCTTGCCTTTTTCCAACATTAAAACACTATCATATCTTGTATAGGTTTCTTTCTTGCCAATTTCAACTTCACCTTTAATTTTTACAGTAGGTATTACATCCACAGTATCTATTTCTGCTTGTGAAGAAAAACTAATGTTCCCTTTAAGTTTGACATTATCAACTCTACCAATAAAAACTTTTGCACCATCTTCACTTAACAGGCTTTCAGGTACATCTCCAGCAAATACTGATATTGACAAAGAAAGCATGAAGACCAATATACTCAATAAACATATTAACTTTTTCATACAAGCCCCCCTTAATCTACTAACGCTTTTTCAAGAGCTTCTTTTGCCTCTCTTAATATTTCTGCATTATTAAACCCATCATTAGGAACATTCTTTATACTGTGATACAGCTCTTCATCCATATTTAATGTAGTTATAGCACCATAGCCAGAAGATTGAGATAATACACCAATTATGTAATTTAAGTCTGCATTATTATGTTTGCTATACGAACTATATTGAAACAGATGAAGAAGATTATAACTATGCTTTGTGTTTTCTGTTTTGTACTTATGGATAGCAGCCTCACTAATATTATCAACTGTTTCATTTATTAGGTTTAATGTTAATTCATGATAACTACTTGCAAATGTTTGGTCTATATTTTTCTGTAACCAATCTCTTTCCGATTTCACTTTTATAAAACCTATGAAAAGAACAATCAGCAAGACAATAAGAATAGAAATTATTATTTTTGATTTTTTCATACAATATCACCGCTTTTTATATTTTCCGTGCGTTAAAGATACATCAACCTTTATGTGACCAAAATTATTTAATCTGTTCAATTTCTTTTACAGTTAAAATACCTTTTTCTAATAAGTAATCAGCGAATACAGTTTTGTCATCCATCTGCGTTTTCAAACTGTTGTAAACTATCTGTACCATATCACTTCTTGTAAATGTTTTTTTCTTTGTCAACTCATCAATCTTTTCTTCGGGGAGCAACTTATACTCAACACTTTTTTCAAGTGCAGTATCAGGATTTACTTCTGTATATCCAAGCAGACGCATCATTAAGGTAATAAACTGATTTGCATCAATCTGAACATCAGGAGAGAATGTATCAGTTCCTGTGCCTTTGGTGATGTTGTGTTCGTAGCAATACATTACATAAGCATAAGACCATCTATCCTTATCAACATCAACAAATACTTCGTCAAAATCGTCTGCATCCACTTTGTTTTCTTCGCCAAGTAATCTTACAAGGATAGTTGCACTTTCTTCTCTTGTAAGACTCTTTTCAAGTTCGTAACCCTTATCTGTCCCTTTGAACAATCCAAAGTCATAAAGTGTATCAGCGCATTCCTGAGCTTCACGCAGAACAACCTCTTTGTCCTTTTCAACAAATTCCTCTGCAAGTTTTTTATCATCCGTTAATTGTGCATATTTAAGATTAGAGCATTTTGCATTATCAAAATATACTTCATAAATATCATTATCTCTAAATATCAGTTTCAAATCATATTTATCATACGGAGTCAATGTACCATAATTGAATAATTTTTCGCCTTCGCTTCTGCAATATGTGCTAAATGAAATCGGTATATTGTTTGAGTAGATTTCTTCATCTCCACTTAATGACGATTGATTTGTTTTCCACAAAGACACCTCGCCTAAATCACCCGAAAGTTTCAATATGTATGTAGATTTATAATTGTTTTCTTTATATCTTTCAAAAACCGCTTTTATTGTTTTACCAGGTGTTGCGATATGTTTTGCTACATAATCATTACTTCCTATTGCCTGCTTAAATTCAAATTCTATAACATCTGTTTTGGTTAAACCCTTTATAGTTCCGTGCTGTTCAGGTTCAATATTATCTTCACTATTTTTATTTTCAAAAGTTAAAAATTTATTCTTTGAATAATCATAGATGTAGTCAATCAATTTAGAAGCATCTTTAACAGAAACGGCTACCGCACTGTTACCGCTATTACTTTGATTAGTAATATATACGCTATCACTTGATATTTGTATTTCAAAGTCGCTGGTTAACCACTTGCCATTTTCTTTGTATCGAAGTTTGAAGTCACAATACGAATACTTATCTGAACTCATAGAGCCTACGCCTGTTTTTTGCTTTTCAATCTCTGTAAACAGACCATTTATAAAATTAGTCAATTCGGTTTTATTGCTTTTTTCAACATAAGTATGTTTTGCACCATAGTCATCTGCAGTTTTTAAAATTTTTATTGAAATATATGAATCTTCTTCCATAAGTGATACGAAGTTCATAAGGCTGTCTTTTTCTTTTTTCAGTAAAGTTTCAACAAGTTCATTGTCAGTATTATCATCAACAATAGAATTGTATTTTTTATCAAAAGATATTTTCCCAGTTATAGGCAAATAACCACTTTGTTTATATTTTGACATATCTATAATTTCAGTTTCGGGCGATGCTCCCGAATAAACATTTTTATATGTCATAACTGCATATTCAACTTGTTTGTTATCATTTACATTCACTTTCAGTTCAAAATCATTAGTCAAACTGAAATTCATATCGTATTCAATTCCGTCCGTACTTTTTTCAAAGTATACAACTCTTTTATTGTCAAAGACAATTTTATTATTTTTAATTTCAGTTTCTGTCAAAACCCTTAAAAATTCCATATCTTCAAATGTAAGATATGCTACTGTTACTGGAGTGGTTTCGTTTTCTCTTGTGTATGAACATATACCCCATGAAAAATCACTTCCAAAGTTTCCAAGAGGGAACGAAGCTAAGTAGATTTGTTTCAGGTCATATACATTTATTTGATTTTCGTGTTTTTCTTTTTCTGATTCGCTCGGCTTATCTTCAGAAGGATTATTCGGAGTATTTTCTATATCATTTGTATCTCCTTTTGCAATATTATCAAAAAAAGCACGAAAAGAATTATACATTGTATCAAGTTTATAACTAAAAAAGCCGTGTCTAAATGTTTTATTTATAGGGTCAACGCACCTTGCATACACTTCTTTTTCATCAAAAGCGATAATCCAATTACCGTCATTTTCGTCTAAAAACTCAACATAACCCTTTTTAGGAAATAAATCATCTGTTGTTTCAAGAGCTTCTGTTGTTTTCATATCCACAAAAGAAAGTTTTTCATCTGAAAGAACTTGAAGCATAACCTCGCATTCTTCATATGTCATATGTTCTTTGTTCAAGTAAACCCTTTCACCGTTGTAATCATAGCTTACTTCCATATTATCGTAAATATACTCCAAGTCGCCATAATTACCAAGACTATCAAGTGCCTCATAATTACCTGAAGCAAAAGCACCTATGCTTGAAAGCACTATAATCCCTATTAAAACTAATGCTAAAATTCTTTTCATAAAATCATCCTTTCTGGTTTATCAACCAACAAAATAAATAAAAAATGCACCACCCATATTGCAGAGTGATGCACTAAAAACGCACATAACCCTGAATGATAGGTTGCTAGACACTAATCAATATACTTCTCTACAAAGCATTTCAGAGTAGTACGCTTTTAACATAGCGTACACTTCGTAGAGAAAAATATACTAATCCCAGTATATTGATTTTATAGTATCTAGCATAACTATTATAGCACATAGATGTCAAAACATCAATAGGCAGCAATAAAAAACAATATTTTATATACAAATTTGTAAAAAAGAGGTGGGATTTTCCCCACCTCAACTTGTGTAAATTATTTTATTTTTTATTTAACTCATTCAACCTACTTTTAAGTTCTTCTGCTGAACCCACCAAAGAGAATACAGCCTCATGAACTATTTTCCGCCAATCATCACTATCAAACCCCTCTATACGCTGTTTGACAACCTGACAAATACTATCCCACAAAGTTACATCAGCACCATTACCAACAAAGCTATCTAATATACCTTTATTGAAATGAGCCTCATTATAAAGTTCCTGAACATTAGCAGGTAAAGCTTCATAATCTGGGAATATAAATGAATTTATTGTATATCCCGATTCACTAAACCTTTTGACTTCTTTTTCATAAAGTTCTGATTGACAGACAGTATCCATATCATCTGTTATGAAATAGATATTAACTTCTTTTTTGTTTGAATTTTCTCGTGTTATTACCATAGTAAAATTTCTCCTTTCTTGGTTTGTACAGATGATACCGTATACCAAATCTAAAGTCAAGAAAAATATACCCAGTATTTATTCTTTATTTTTGTTGAAACTTATGAAAAATCCTGTAACAGCATATATAGTCATACAGTTTACATATACGATACTTATTTAGGCATATATCATAACATTTACCTGTATGAGAGTACAGAATTGCAAAATTCGAGTACTTAATGTCAGGTGGAAAATATATGATAAATAAGAATAATAAGGGTTGTACTCTCATAGATTGTCAGTATAAGAATAGTCAAGGTGGTGAAGAGATGCAGGACAAGGAATGTGCTGTATCAAAATCAATAACACCCGAAATGCTTTTACTGATAAGGGAAGCTTTAGCAGATGGAATAGCAAGAACATTGGTTTATACGGCCATTACTGAATTACATAAAAATGATTAAATATAAACATAAATTTCAAAAATAATTGACGCTGCTAATCAAATCTGCTATAATACATTTGTAAGATTGAACAGATGTTACAAGGAGTTTATTGAATATGAGAGCAGTAGCATACGTCAGAGTTTCTACAAGTAAGGAAGAACAGTTACCCTCGCTGGAGAACCAAACAGAGTATTTTGAAAAATACGTTGTCAGCAGAGGGGATGAACTGATTAAGATATATAGTGACAGAGGTAAATCTGCCACTAAAATGAAAAACAGAAAAGAACTGAACAATATGCTTAAAGCAGCAAGGGCACATAAATTTGAAAAACTTTATGTTAAAGACATCAGCAGATTGTTTAGAAATACTTTGGATTTTATTATAGTTTCCAGAGAACTTCAAGATTTAGGAATACAATTACATCTGGTTAATATGGGTGAGGGAAAAGATATAGATACCTTCACCCTTAATTTGATGGCAATGGTTGCTGAGCAAGAAAGTCAAAAAATAAGTGAGAGAGTTAAGTTCAGCAAAAAGATGAGTAAAGAGAGAGGTATTGTGCCTAATTTTGTATTTGGATATGACAGAATTGATAAATACACATTAGTACCAAACGAAACTGAAAGCTATTGGGTAAAAAGAGTATTTGACCTATATACAGAAGAAGGTTGGGGTATGGCTCGTATATCTAAACTTTTATACGAGAACAAAGTGCAAACTAAAAAGAAAAAAGATGGACAACCCAACTATAATTGGTCACAGCACACTGTTGGTATGTTATTACGAAACAGATTATACACAGGTCTTGTAATCAATGGTAAAGAAGCAACTAAAAATATTTATACAACAGAAAGATTACAAATACCTGAAGAAAAATGGTATATAACTGAAAGACCTGAATTTAGAATTATATCAGATGAGCAATTTGAGAAAGCACAAAAGCTAATGGTTGAAAATGCAAAACTGTTTCCTACTGCAACTAAAAAAGGTGATGAAACAGGTATGAGAAGAAGTGATAAGCACCTATTCTCTAACTTAATTAAATGTGATAGTTGTGGATTTTCTTACCGACGCACGCAAAAGCGCTATTCTGAAAATAGACCAATGAAGGTATGGTGGACATGCTCAAAAAGAAGTGCTTATGGTACAGAGCGTTGTAATGCAGAGTATATAAGAATTGAAGAAGATTGGTTAAAAGAGGGATTAAACAACCTATTCAACTATCTAATTCAAGATAAAGAAAACTTTTTCCAAACAATAGAAAGCAAATGCCAAAAACTCATACAGCAGTATATTCAAGAAACTTCTGGATTTGACATAGACGAGTTAAAGGACAGCATAGATGACTTGAATGAACAAAGAGATAGATTGAAAACTCTTGCTGTTAAAGGTCTTATCACTATGGAAGAAGCAGAACACGATATGATACCCATTAACAAGGAATTAGAAAAACTTAACTTCTCATTACACCAAACAGATAGAACACGTGAAGTAACTAATATGGTTAAGAATAATCTTGAAGAGTTTTTACAACGATTTAATGACTTTAACTTTTCTGAAAATATTGAAAATGCTGACTTGAAGAAGATAATAAAGGAGATACGAGTTAAGAGTAAAGAAGAAATATATGTTTACTTTAACGTGGATGATGACCTCTATAATTTACAATTCCCAATTAACCTTTCAGGCATATTTTTACCACCTGAACCCCCAAAAGGAAAAGGGAAAAATAGAACCAAAACAATTGAAGAAGCACCTAATAACAACGAAAATGTAGGTTCTGAACAAACCTACACCAACACTAACAACAGTACATAAAGACGTAACTTCCCGACTTCGGCACATCGACTGCGACCTGTACGATAAGGTGAGAGCAATTCTCAATCAGAATAAAGCGGAACGCCATATCAGAGGCGGGATGGCAACCAAACGAAAATATGAAGCACGGGAAAGCTAAAAAAGCTTTGTGCAACTCGAGACAACCCAAAACCAATGCTTTTTTTCAGTGCGTTTCTTCCTGTGTTTTTTACACTTCCCTTACAAAACACAGAAAATCAATTGACAAAATCACTCCCTTTGTGCTATACTTATCCTCGAAAAGATGTTGCTCTTGCTAACCATCTTAAGGGGAATTTTCCCCGAATAAAAAACAAGGGAGTATTTGTGATGAAAAAACCAAATCTGTCTGCACTGTTGCGTATCGCAATCACCGCCGCACTGTATGTAGCATTAACTCTGGCAATTGCCCCGCTGTCTTACGGACCGGTGCAGTTTCGCATCTCTGAGGTGCTGACTCTGCTGTGTTTTTTCCGAAAGGACTATTGCTACGCATTGATTTTAGGCTGTTTTATCAGCAATTTGTTCAGTCCTTTTCCGTTGGATATTCTGTTTGGCGTGGCATCCACAGTGTTTACTGTGGTGGGTATCCGTTACTCGAAAAATCTCTGGGTTGCCTCAGGATTCCCTGCCCTTTCCATGGTGTTTATCGGCTGGGAGCTGGTCTATGTGGGAATGCCCTTCTGGTACAGTTTTTTGACTGCGGCACTGGGAGAAATCGGAGTGGTAACCGTCCTCGGTGTTCCCCTCTTTCAAGCCTTGCAAAAAAACCGTTTCTTCCGGGAAACGGTGCTTCAATAAACTCTGAAATAACGGAGAATTACTATGTATCAAACCATTACCTCACAGGCAAACGCACTCATCGAAGAATTCCTTGCAAAAACCAATCTTTCTTCGGGAATGCTTTTAGTCATCGGCTGTTCCACCTCAGAAATCCTGGGAGAAACCATTGGTTCTCATTCAGCATACGAGGCGGCAGAAGCCTTATATCAGGGACTTTATCCCGCCCTTCGGGAACGGGGTATTTTTCTTGCGGCACAGTGCTGTGAACATTTAAACCGTTGCCTGGTGTTGGAACAGGAAGCGGCAAACCGCTACGGATACGAGCCGGTCTGCGTGATTCCCAAGCCTAAGGCAGGCGGTTCTTTTGCCACCGCTTGTTACCGGAATTTCAGCCACCCTGTAGTGGTGGAAAACATTTCGGCGCATGCAGGTATTGATATTGGCGGAACCCTGATTGGAATGCATTTAAAAGCAGTTGCCGTACCGCTGCGTCTGACACAACATACAGTTGGCAAAGCTTCGGTGCTTTGTGCCTACAGCCGCCCCAAACTGATTGGCGGCGAACGCGCCGTATATCACGATTAAAGGATCGATGTTATGAAAAAACCGAACAAATGGTGGATTTATGCCCTGTTGACACTGAGCTGGACGGGCGTTATTTTCGCCTTTTCTCTGCAACCGGCAAACGCTTCAGCAAATCTTTCGGGCGGGTTATTGCAACGTCTGCTAAATTTGTGGTATCAATGGACCAACCTACAGATTCCCGTGGATGCCGTCCACCGACTCTTTCGGAAAGTGGCACACTTTGGCGAATTTTTTGTATTGGGAACCTTTGCATTTTTCTGGTTTCACAAGCTGAAAAAATCCCGTTTTTTCCCTTTGGTTTATGGTGCATTGGTTGCCGTTTCGGATGAAACTCTGCAGTTTTTTACCGGCGGAGGACGTTCGATGCGTCTCACCGACATGGGGATTGATCTCTTAGGTTGTGCTTCCGGAATTCTGGCGATCTCTGCTCTTTGTTATCTGATTTCCAAAAGAACGCAAAAACATTCTTGAAAAAATATGGATTTTTATGCCGGATTGTTTGACAATTCGGCATTTATGTGATATGATAATACCAAATGAAACAAAAGCCAAATAGGGAATTTGATTTTTGTTTGAAAGGAGGCACCAATTTGGGAAAAATTATTGTGATTGCATCCGGAAAAGGCGGAGTCGGAAAAACCACCGTTGCCGCTAATTTATCTGCCGCACTCGCCCTGGAAGGAAAACGTGTGCTGGTAGTAGATACCGATATCGGACTTCGTAACTTAGATATTATTTTAGGTGTGCAGAGCGTAATCGTGTATGATATGACGGATGTTTATGACGGAAAAATTGACCTGATGGATGCCTGCTATCATTTTTCCGAGTTCGGTGAATTTTATTTTCTTCCGGCCTCGCAAACCATTGATAAAGAGGATTTAGATGAGGATAAGTTCATCGCTATGATCAAACAAGCAGCAAGCCGCTTTGATTTTGTGGTGTTGGACTGCCCTGCCGGCATTGAAACCGGTACCAAAAATGTGATGAAAACGGCAGATACCATCGTCACAGTTGTTACACCAGACTTTGCATCTTTACGGGATGCTGACCGTTTGCTCAGTCTGGCGGGAGAATACAAAATCCGTGAAAATTTTGTGATTATCAATAAATTCAATCAAAAACTGGTCCGCAAAAAAATAATGCCGAATGTGGACGAAATCTTATCCCGTTTGGGAACACCGCTCCTTGGCATCTGGTGCTATGAGGACAGTATGCTGTCCTATCAGAACCGGGGTAAGCTGATTGTAGCAGACAAAAAGCCAAAGTGTGTGAAAGAAATCAAAAATTCCGCAAAACGGCTGATTGGAGAACAGATTCCCATTCAATTACGATAACTATTTAACCAACTACGAAAACAGAAATGGAGGTTTCACAGACAATGAACATTGCACTGATTGCACACGATAAGAAAAAAGAACTGATGGTTCAGTTTTCCATCGCTTATAAGTTCATTTTGCAAAAGCATAACCTGTTTGCCACCGGTACCACCGGCGGTCTGGTAGCAGATGCCACCGGCCTTTCGGTTCATCGGTTTTTATCCGGTCCCCAGGGCGGTGACCAGCAGATTGGCGCCCGCATCGCCTACAATGAAATCGACCTGGTTCTGTTTTTTCGTGACCCCCTGACCGCACAGCCTCACGAACCGGATGTCAATGCACTGTTCCGTTTGTGTGACGTGCATAATATCCCTCTGGCAACCAACGTAGCAACCGCAGAAGTCTTGATTCAAGGTCTGGAACGAGGTGACTTCGGCTGGCGTGATATTGTTAACCCCAAATAACAGGTATGTTTACTACAGCTTGTCTGTTGTCTTGGATTTTCGGAATATTTTTATCAGGATATTTGGGCCCAAATATCCTGGTTTTTATATTACCCCTCTTTTTGGGAATTTTGCTGTTATCCCACCGTATTCTGACGGGTCACAACTTCGCTAGAACACCTGCATATACCAAAATTCTCAAAAGTATTTTTTGCGTGATGCTCTGTCTGATTGGTTTCCTCTGGTATTCGGTAACAGAAACCATGGGTTATCGGGATGCTGTGGCGTTCCGGGACAGTTCGCCTTCGTCTCTGTCCGGCGTGATTGTCAGCGAGGTTTCCCGCTATGATTCCACGAATTATTTCTATCTGAAAGAAGACGGAGGCAGGAAAATCCGGGTTACTGTCCGTACCGACAAGCCTTTGTTTGTGGGGCAGCACCTCACCATAGAAGAACCAACCCTGACACCCGTCAATATTGCAAATAAAGAAATTCAATCTACCAGAAAGTTTTTAGGAAACGGTGCAACCTTAACCGCCACCTTTCCCTATTCCCCAACCTTCACCGTAAACGGTATCCAAAATCCGGTGCTGTATTATGCCAAATGGGCAAGAAACGAAACCGCCAAGTTATTCGGCACTCTCTTTTCCTCCGAAGTTTCCGGCTTTCTGACCTCTCTTTTAAGTTCCGACCAGTCCGGTCTGTCCGACGAATTATATCAGGATTTTATTGCCACCGGCTCCATTCATATTCTGGTGGTGTCGGGGATGCATTTTAACTACCTTGCAGGAGCCTTGTTATTTCTTCTTGGCTTCTTTGTGCAAAGCAGACGGAAGAAACTGCTGATTACCCTTCCCCTTCTTTTGCTGTTCTCTGTTTATACAGGCGGGACGTTGCCCGTACTTCGTGCATTTTTCATGACTACTCTTCTCTTTTTGGGAGATTTATTTTACAAAAAACGCTCCCATTCGTATGTTACCATTCCCGCATTGGCAAGTCTGTTTTTATTGGTTTCGCCCACGTTGGTATGGAATCCGTCCTTTCTGCTTACCTTTGGTGCAACACTTGGAATCACCTGGTTTTACCGACCTCTGCTCCAAAAATTTCAATGGATTCGGCCGGAATTTCTTCGTTCCTATCTGGCATTACAGCTGTCGGTACAGGTGTTCACCTTGCCCATCGTCTGTTTCTTTTTCTCACGGATTTCCAAAGTCAGCATCCTGACCAACTTTTTGGTTGCACCCTTGGTTCCTGTCATCCTGATATTGGCGATGCTGATTCCCGTGACGGCAAAAATTCCCGTAATTTCTACTGCAATGATTGCAGTAACAGAGTGGATTTGCAACTCATTTTTATGGTGTGTCAAAACTACGGCAAAGCTGATGGCACCATTGCGGTTTTTGATCAGCGAAATTCCGTTTTTAGCACTGTTGTGCATAGGCGGAGGTCTGTTTTTTTGGACAAATGCCCAAACCAACAAACGAAAAATTGCCTGTTTTCTGCTGATTGCAAGCTGTTTCACCATAGGCACAAGACACTGGATACTTCCGCCGGAAAAAGACCATCTTACACTTACCTTTTTCGGTGCCTCCAATACCCAGTCAGTTTGTATTGCTACCCCAAATGACCATCTGATTCTCTACGGAACCATAAAAGATATTGTAAATGCCCGTTATTCAGCGGCGTTTCCTGCGGGAACCCCCATTTCTCTTCTGATCTTGACCGACCTTTCTGACCCGGGTCTGATAAACGAATTGCTCACTACCAATCCAATCGGACAGGTAGCACTGCCCGAAGCTTACCGGGACAACTGGGATAGTCCTTGCCCGGTTCGTTTTTGCTCCTCCGACCTAACCACTGTAATAGATGGAACAAAGCTTACATTAGTAACCGATGCAAAGACTTTTTTGGAGGTAGAATTTAGCTACAAAGGAACCGTCTTTTCTATGACGCAGAACGCAAAGTATCTGCTTCAAAACCGTAATCCCAAAAAATACTGGATTTATAACTTCCGCCGAACAGGAAAGGATGCCCGTGAAGTTGCCCTGCTCCCCAATGGGGAACGGCTCTTTTCCAAAAAACCGTGGCATCCGGACGGAAAACTCTACGATAACACTTCCATCATCTATGTGGACCAGGCAGGTCTGACCCTGCAAGGTCTCACAGAATAGGAGCCGGTTATGGACTTAAAAACTCTCAATCAATCAATTACCAATCAAAACTTTTCTTCTGTGTATTTTTTCTACGGAGAAGAAGACTATCTGAAAGAATTTTACTGCAACCGCATCATTCAAAGTGCGGTCGATGACAGCCTCGCCTGTTTTAATCTGTTTCATTATCAGAATCCTCCCACTCCGGAAGAACTGGTCAATGCCATGGAGCAACCGCCCGTAATGGCAGATTACAAGGTGATTTATCTGAATGAGCTGGATATTTTAAAATGCGACAGCGCCTTTCGGGAAACTCTGCTTTCTCAGCTGGAAGCGG
This sequence comes from Clostridia bacterium, assembly GCA_017625695.1. GTDB lineage: Bacteria > Bacillota > Clostridia > UMGS1840 > UMGS1840 > SIG452. The sequence goes on from JAGAKI010000058.1 coordinate 40,803, forward strand.
TAGCCGATTTCACCATTCTACTCATTCGGGAAACGTCTGTAGACAAGCGTTCCCGTCTTTGGAATCTGATACAAAAGAAGGGGGAAACCATCGAATGTAACTATCCCTCTGATGCAGATATGCGTGCCTTTATTAACCGGGAATTCCAAAAACGGCAGAAAAAAATCTCCGCTCCCCTCATCGAGAAAATCTTACGGGAGCAGGAGCCTAAAATGCACTCAGTTTTAAATCTGATTGAAACTGTTTGTGCCTATTTACAGGACGTGGAAACCGTCAGTGAGCAAAGCTTAGACCGTTTTATCCAGAAGTCTCTGGAAACGGTGGTTTTTGACCTGTCAGAAGCATTGGTAAACCGAAAAAAACAGGAAGCCTATACCATTTTAAACAAACTGAAACTCAACCAGACGAAAAATCCGCCTCAGGTGTTGTTTTCTCTTCTGACCCGTCATATTTTAGGTCTTTATTTGGCAACAGCGGGACAAAATGAGGGAATCCCCACCCCGGAAATCAAAAAACTGATTGGGAAAAACACCCCTGATTTTGTCATTGGTAAATACCTTCGTCAGGCAAAAAACATCCCTCCAAAAAAACTGGAAGAGCTGATTTTGTACTGCTCCGATATGGATTACAAATTAAAAAGCGGAAAACTGTCTGACCCCTATCTTCTGATTGATACCTTATTTTTAAAATTCTGGGAGCTGTAGAATCCGAAACAATCCCAAAGAAAGGAGCCTGAGAAATGGCACTGTTATTAGAAACTGTCAACGGAATCTTACCCGTTTTTCTGGTGATATTTTCCGGTGCTTTTTTCAACCGTCTTGGATTTTTCTCCGAAATCACCAAAGATGAAATCGTAAAACTGGTTTATTATATCGGTACCCCCGCCCTGCTGTTTCACACAGTAGCCAATGCGGAGTTATATCAGTCGTTTCATCCGAAGTTTGTCCTGTTTCTCTTGTGTGCCATCATCGCGTATCTCTTTCTTTTGGTTTTCCTTTGTCGCGGCATCAAAAATCCCTCCAAAAAGGCAGCTGTAATTCAATTGGGATTCCGATCCAACTTCGCCATCGTGGGAATCCCTCTGGCAATGAATCTGATGGCGGAAGAAGGCGTCTTGATGACTGCCATTTCCCTTGCATTTGTCACCATTTTATATAACGTTTCGGCTGTGTTTCTCCTGTCTTATTACGGAAAACAGGAAAAGAATCTTTTCCGGCTGATACTGGGGGCATTAAAAAATCCTCTCATTATCGGCACGCTTTTAGGACTTTTGTTTTCCCTTTGCGGATGGAAGCTTCCGTTCATTGCCGATAAGAGCCTGGAAACACTCGGTTCCATTGCCTCCTCTATGGGGCTTCTGATGATTGGTGCAACCATCACTGTCACGGGGTTCCAAAAAAACCGTATTTACATTCTGTGGGCAGTTTTTTTCCGAAATTTGTTAGCCCCTGTCCTGTTTTTAATGAGTGCCGTTTGCCTGGGATACCGGGGTGATTTTCTTGTGATTACCGCCATTTTAAGTGCCACCCCCTCGGCAGTCAACTGCTTTGTTATGGCAAAAAAAATGGGAGCTGACCCGGACATTTCCGCCTATGGCGTATCGTTAACCTGCCTTTGCAGTATTGTGAGTATTTTCTGCTCCGTCTATTTTCTAAAACTCTTCGGATTGGCGTGAATTCTTGTATGAAATTCCTATTTTCAACTCTGTGCCCTTTTTGTGAAAAACCGGTTACGCCCGGAGATTTTTTATGCGAAAGCTGTCGAAAAAAGCTTACCTCCTACCAAAAGCTTCCCAAATGTCCTCTCTGCGGCAGAACTGTTGTAACTACAGGCATTTGCAACGTTTGCGAAGAAAATTCCCCCAAATTTGACCTGGCGATTTCCTGTCAGGGATATCACGATGTGTTTAAAGATGGACTTTTGGCATATAAGTTCCGCAGAGAATTCTATCGGGCGAAAGGGTTTTCCCGTCTGATGACAGAAACATTCCGGAAACTGGGCGTTTGTGCGGACTGTATCACTGCAGTTCCCTCCGACCCGTTCACTGTCTCCAAACGTGGCTACAATTCCTCTCTGGAACTGGCATTTCCCATGAAAAAGCTGTTAAAGCTTCCCTTTTATCCTACCCTGCTTCGTAAGAAATGGTTCGTCAAACGTCAGGCAACCTTAAATCGGAAGGAACGTCTGGAAAACGTCAAAGGCAACTTTTGTTTTTCCAAACGGTTCTCCAAACGGATTGCAGGCAAACGAATTCTGTTAGTCGATGATGTTATGACCACCGGTGCCACCGTCAACGAATGCTGCAAACTGTTAAAGAAAAACGGTGCGAAAGAAGTCTACGTGGTTACGCTTCTGGGCAACAATCCCAACTGATTTTTTTGAAAACTTCTGCCAACTGACACTTTTTTAAAAATTTTTCAATTATATCTTGATTTTTCAAAAATTGTATGCTATAATATCATCTGTCCGCAAACGGACATCCCGGGATATAGCGCAGTTTGGTAGCGCGCTTCGTTCGGGACGAAGAGGCCGCAGGTTCAAATCCTGTTATCCCGACCAAAATCGACAAGATTCGATAGAGTCTTGTCGATTTTACTTTTTACCTATTCACTCTTCACTATTCCCTAAAATCAACCTTGTCGATTTGAAGTAATAAGTAATATGTAATAGTGAAAAAGTAAGGTGCAAAATCGCAAAGCGATTTTGTTTTCAGAGGATAAAATCTTATTATGACCATCGAAAATCTTTGATTTTACGGCATTTGTGAGTAAATCCTATAAAAACACCCGCACCAAGAAAAAAAGAGCAATACTGCAAAGTATTGTTCTTTTTTTAATTTAATCAATGAACAGGATTTGAACCTTAAGAAGGCAACGAGCGTTTATAAAAGTTGCCGGTGGCAACTTTTTAGCAAAGTTGGTGCGCAAGGCGGGTACCGAAAGGCATCGCCTTTGGGTCGCCGAGCAATCAAGACGCCTATGGCGGCTGTATCCTGTTATCCCGACCACCTGAAACCTCGGAAACCTTGTCGGTTTCTGAGGTTTTTGCTTTGTCTAAAAAAGTGTAAAAAACCAAGTTTGACCACAGATTAGCCATATTTTATGCCTCAAACGCAGTCGTAGCAAGACTTTTTTGGATTTATGAGGGATAATTTTTCGTTATCGTCTTGCTTTTTTTCGTTTTATCTGCTACAATATACTTAATGAAATAATTACACTGCCACCGGGTAGTAGATGCTGGAAGCATCCGTTCGTATATCGTTAGGTCTTTGAAGATATACTTGCGGATGTTTGTTTTTTTGGAGGTTCGTTATGAATAAATTAAAAAACTATTTTTCAAAAGTTGATATTACTTTATGGGTATCATCTGTTTTTTTCATTATAATTTCATTTTGTATTTTTGATAGGGAAAGTTATCTCACTTTATGTGCATCGCTGATTGGTGTTACATCGTTAATCTTTAACGCAAAGGGAAATCCGTTCGGACAACTATTAATGGTAATATTCAGCCTGCTCTATGGAGTGATTTCATACTCATTCTCTTACTATGGGGAGATGATAACCTATCTTGGTATGACAATGCCTATGGCTGTTTTTGCACTGATCTCTTGGCTTAGAAATCCGTACAAAGGTAACAAAGCAGAAGTCAAGGTTAATTCCCTATCTTCAAGAGAAATTATTGTTATGTGGATAGTCACTGTTGTCATTACAATTATCTTTTACTTGATATTAAAGCATTTCAATACCGCAAATATTGTTCCGAGCACAATCTCCGTTACAACAAGTTTTCTCGCAGTGTATCTTACCTTTCAACGAAGTCCATACTTTGCACTTGCCTATGCGGCTAATGATATTGTACTAATCATATTGTGGATATTGGCAAGTATGCTTGATGTCAGATATGTTTCTGTTCTCGTATGTTTTGTTGCATTTCTTGTGAATGATATTTATTGTTTTATGAGTTGGAAAAAGATGAAACTACGACAAGAGCAACATTAGGTAGTTCTCAGTTTTTTAAGTCCTTTTCTTTGTTTCTACTGTATCAGAATTTAATACACCCAAAAGCTGTGGCACGGATTTTTTATGTCCGTGCCATCTGTGTTAGTTTTTTGTTTCATGTATATCAAAAATCAAATAGCAACCCCCTTTGAACGTGATTCTTCAAAGGGGGTGCACAATATAATACTATTTACTAAAAGAAGGAGCTACCGTTTCATTATTTGCAAAAGCATTCGGACCGGGATCAGACATTGAAAAATACATGCGAGCAGCTTTTGTTGTTCCGAAATCCCTGTTGGAGCCGCTATTTTGTACTTTATTAAAGGCATCACGGAACATTTGATTGTGTGCTTCTTCACGGTTTAAGAGAAAATCTATGGTTTCTCTTACTTTTTTATCATCAATCTGGCGATACAAATATTCATATACTACCTTTGCACGCTGTTCGGATGCAATGTTGCTCAAAAGGTCAGCACACAAATCTCCTGTTACGGTAACATAATCTCCTGTCCAAGAGTAACCGGATGAATTGATCAGACCGGGATTCAGTCCCATAAGAACATGAGATTGTATTTCTCCTGCTTGTACCTTTGTTGCGTCCACATCATGTCCGTTGAGTAAATTGATGGTTTGTGCAACCATTTCCATGTGTCCAAGCTCTTCCGCAGCAATATCTAAAAATAAATCCTTAATTTCGGGATCTTTGATACGAAAACTCTGCGACATATATTGCATAGCTGCTTTCAGTTCACCATTTCCTCCGCCGAGCTGTTCCTGAAGCAGTACGGCATACTGTGGATTTGGTCTTTCAACTTCTACCGGGTGAAAAAGAATTTTTTCATGTTTGAACATATGATTACCTCCAATTGCAATATTCTATCTTTAGTTTTAGCAATTTAAGGTATCTTATTCACAATAACAGTCTTTTCTTTGGTTACTGCATATTAACTAACAGCCTGTCACTTCCGGAAGTGACAGGCTGTTTTCTTAACTGAGATTGGTTATTACATTTACAATATAATAAAGAATCGGTGCATATACAATTGCAGGTAAGTAATCTGCAACTTTGATTTTGGTAATCCCCATTAGATTTGTTCCGAGCATAATAATCAGTAGGGAACCCACACAAGTCATTTCATTGATTGCTCCTGTGCTCATAAACGGAGCGATAAGACTTGCGAAAAGAACCAATCCACCCTGAATCACAAATACTGAAACCGATGCAAGCATCACTCCAAACCCAAGGCTGGAAGCTAGCATCATGGAAGATACAAAATCAAGGGTTGCTTTGGTGAGAAGCACCGAGTTATCACCGGTGAGTCCTGCCTGAATGGAACCGGTAACAGTCATAGAACCCACACAAAATAATAGGGTTGCGGTAACCAATCCTTCCGCCACAGACACCTTTCTGCCATCTTTTTTAAACTTTGTTTCTGCTATTTTCGCCAAATGGTTGATGGCACCGTCAAGATGCAACAGTGTTCCGGAAATAGCTCCCAATACAACCGATACAATAACAATCAGCGCATTTTCGCCGCAAAGACTTCCGGATATCCCGATATACACTGTACAGACACCTAAGCCAATCATGGTTGCTGTACTGACCTTTTCTCCAATGCCCTTTTGGAACAGTAAACCGATGGCAGAACCCAATAAAACGGTAACGACGTTTACCATTACCCCTAACATAGAAATCACCTCTGTAAACACCGGACAGCAACTGTGAATCGTATTCATTCCGATCGATTGCTGTCCTGTCTTTTTGTTGAAAGGGATTATATCATCCAAACCGGAGAAAGTCAATACATTTCCGAAAAACAATTAGTCTTCGTTATAACAAGCAAAAATTTCTTCTACTCTTTTTGTATCCTTATTTTTAGTAAATGCACTTACCAAAGGAACGATAACCAGTGAAACTGCCATAGCTGCTACCCCCATTTCAGGAGATTTTGCAGCCGCTTGTGAGAATCCGGAATTCAGACTGATCACAAGGGTTGCCCCCCCTACCACCAAAAGTCCGGAAAGGATACCGGAGTATGCACCAATCTTTGTAATTTTCTTTGAGAAAAGTCCCCAGATGTAAGGCCCGATAAAACAACCGGAAACAATTCCCCAGGAGAAAGACATTAAACTTACGATAATGGGAATGTTCTGTGTAGCAAAGATAAAAGAACAAACCACAAATGCCAGACAAAGAATTCTTGTCAGAAGCATCTGTCCTTCGGGGCTTGTCTCTTTCTTTCTTACAGCGGGAATCAGGTCAACTGCAACTGCGGATGCAGAGGTTAACACAACCGCTTCCAGGGTTGACATGGATGCTGAAAGAAGGAGTATCATAATGACCGCTAAGAGGATAATACCAAGAGTACCGCTGCCTAAAACCTCCATAAGAACTGTCGGAATAATTGCATCAATTCCGCCTTCGGGAAGAACCCCACCCAAAATCAGTCTGGAAGTGCTTCCAATGAGATATGCCCCACATCCGATTACCGTACAGAAAATGGTGGAGATAATGGTACCTCTTTTGATTGCTGCGGTATCTTTAATTGCATAAAATTTACCAATCATCTGCGGAAGTCCCCAGGTACCAAAGCTTGTGAGCATAATGTTAAAGCAAAGGAATTTAAAAGAAGAACCGCCAAAAATATTGGTAAGCTGTGCACCTGTTGTAGGGGTGGGGTCACCGGGAACAGAATGAAAGTTTTTCAGGTTTTCAATCAGTCCTGTAACACCGCCAACGGCATCATGTCCCAAAACTGCACAGACAAGACATACAACGCCAACAATCATAATAGTCCCCTGAATCAGATCTGTGTATGCTGTTGCAATATATCCTCCGGCAACCAGATAAACTGCAGTAAGACCTGCAAGAATGAGCATCCATACCCATGTTGCAACTCCCGGGAATACTGCACCGAATAAAGAACCCAAGCCTTTGTATACTGCCGCAGAATAAGGCACAAGGAATACAAAGATAATAATCGCTGCCAAAACTTTCATACCTTTGGAAGCGTAACGCTTTTCAAAGTAATCCGGCATGGTTCTTGCATTGAGCTTTTTGGTCATCTTTCTCGTTTTGTTTGCAAATAAAAGCCAGGATAACAAGCAACCCAAAACGGCATTACCAATCCCAATCCATATACTTCCGAGACCAATATTCCAACCGTGCTGGCCTGCATAACCGACAAAGACCACTGCCGAAAAATAGGTAGTCCCGTAAGCAAAGGCAGTTGCCCATGGTCCGATGTTTCTGCCGCCGATTAAGAAACCGTCTAATGTTTTCGACTTTCCTGCACATAGAAAGCCGATCAGTGCCATTACTGTTGCATACACAACAAGAGCAATGACGGTATAAAGTTGTGCATTTGTCATTTTTGTTCCCTCCAACTCTTGCTTTTTTCTGTCACATAGTATATAATAAATTTTACCATTAGTCAAACGAATGGTTTTGATGTTTACCATCGATTTTTTCGATTATGGAGGAATTTCTATGGAATTACGGAATTTAATCACATTTATTCATGTAGCAGAACTTGGCAGTTTTACCAAAGCTGCCGAACAGCTTGGGTACTCACAGTCCACCATTTCCTTTCAGATTAAACAACTGGAGGAAGAACTTGAGTGTCTGTTATTTGAACGTATTAACCATACCATCACTCTGACCGAAAGGGGACACGAACTGATTTCCTATGCCCATCAGATTCGGGCGTTGACAGAGGAATTCAAAGAAAATCTCGAAGAAGAAAAAGAATGCAGCGGTCATATCCACATTGTAACACCGGATTCGGTCTGTGATGATATGATTCGCCGCAACTATATCGATTTTCATAACAGATACCCCGCCATTTCCGTCAAGTTTACCACCGCAGATACTGCGGTAATGTTTGATATGCTGGACCATAACGAAGCCGATGTAATTATCACTTTGGACAGTCATTCCTATAACAAAGACTATGTAATTGCAAAGGAAAAACCCCTTTCCATGCATTTTGTTGCCAATGCCTCCTCCAAATTTGCAAACAAACAGAAGTTATCCATCCGTGACATCATAAAAGAACCGTTTATTTTAACCGAATACGGGCAGGGATACCGACGGGTATTCGATCGGGAGCTTGCAAAAAAATCTCTGGAAATCACACCCATACTGGAAATCGGAAGAACCGATATGATTACCGCACTGATTGCACAGAGCGATATGATTTCTTTTTTACCCGATTTTGTAACAAAAGATCTGGTCGCCGCCGGTTGCTTGTGTTATCTGGATGTGTGTGATATGGAAGTTGAAATTTGGCAGCAGCTAATTTACCACAAGAACAAATGGATGTCAAAAGCACTAAAAACCTTGCTAAGCTACATCATCGAAAAAGATTTTACCGAGCAATAACCAAAAACCGGCTCAGAATTAACTCTGAACCGGTTTTTTACTTTTTAAGATAACTGTTTCAAGCACAAAAGACGAAAATTCAGCCTGTAATCGATTATTTTTTCAATCCTAATCTTTCAGTGGATTCGTCACGCATTTTGTATTTTAAAATTTTACCTGCCGCATTCATGGGGAATTCATTCACGAACATAAAATATCGGGGTACTTTATGTCTTGCAATGGAGGCATAGCCATATTCCTTCATTTCAGCTTCATCGGCGGTTTCGCCTTTATGAAGAATCACCCAGGCACAACATTCTTCTCCGTAGCGTTCATCCGGAACCCCTACAACCTGAACATCACGAACCTTGGGATTGGTCAGATAGAATTCTTCAATTTCACGGGGATACAGGTTTTCCCCGCCGCGGATAATCATATCTTTTAATCTGCCGGTTACTTTGTAGTAGCCGTCAGGAGTTCTCATACAGATATCGCCGGAATGAAGCCATCCGTCGGCATCAATCGCCTGTGCAGTTGCTTCGGGCATTTTGTAATAGCCTTTCATAATGTTAAAGCCACGTGCCACAAATTCACCGCTTTCGCCGTCGGGCAGTTCTTCACCGGTTTCCGGGTCAATGATTTTACATTCCACACCGGGAAATGCACTGCCCACCGTTTCCACACGGTGGTCTAAATCCTCGTTCACTTCACCCATAGTACAACCGGGGGATGCCTCTGTCTGACCGTATACGGAAATAATTTCGCGCATATTCATTTCCTCTGCTGCACGACGCATTAAATCCGCGGGACAGTTTGCCCCCGCCATAATCCCGGTTCTCATATAGGAGAAGTCTGTTTTTGCAAAATCAGGATGATTGAACATCGCAATAAACATCGTGGGAACGCCGTTAAAACAGGTGATTTTTTCATCGTTGATGCAAGCCAACGATGATTTCGGTGAGAAATACGGAATGGGACACAGGGTACCTCCGTGGGTCATGGTAGAGGTCATGGAAAGCACCATTCCGAAGCAATGAAACATCGGCACCTGAATCATCATACGGTCTGCCGTTGACAAATCCATTCTGTCGCTGATGGTTTTCCCGTTGTTGACAATATTTCTGTGAGTCAGCATAACCCCTTTGGGGAAGCCTGTAGTACCGGAGGTGTACTGCATATTACATACATCATCCGATTTCACCAGGGAGGCACGGCGTCTGACTTCTTCACGGGGCACCAAAGAAGAACGGGAGAGCATCTGCTCGTAGGTCAGGCAACCATCCATGGAAAAACCAACGGTTACCACATTTCGTAAGAACGGCAGATTTTTGGAATACAGGGGTTTGCCCGGCTCTAAGGTTTCAAGCTCCGGACAAAGCTCTTCTATAATCTCCTTGTAGTTAATATCCTTACAGTATTCAATCATAACCAGGGTATGTGTATCCGACTGTTTTAGGAGATATTCAATTTCGTGGATTCGGTAAGCGGTATTCACCGTAACTAAAACGGCACCGATTTTTGTGGTTGCCCAGAAGGTAAGATACCACTCCGGAACGTTGGTTGCCCATACGGCAACATGGTCTCCGGCCTTTACTCCCAATGAGATCAGCGCTGCCGCACATTCATCCACATCCCGACGGAACTGTTCATAGGTCCTGGTATAATCCAACGTGGGAAACTTAAAAGCATATTGATCGGGATACTTTTCTGCCATGGTGTCTAAAACATCGGAAAAAGTAGCGTCAATCACATCGTACTTTTTCCACGCAAAGGTTCCGGTCTTATCCCGGTTATAGTAGGCTTTATCAAAGGTTTTTTTCTCACGGTTCAACTGAGAAATATAGTTTGCAAAATGGGTTAACACAATATCTGCATCACCGATTTCATCGTTCCAGGCAGCACAGATATAGCCTTCATAATTCAAGGAGGACAGCGAACCGATCAGCTTTGCTACCTCCAGTTCGCCTTCTCCGATTAACACGGTTTTTCCGTCTTTCATATCCCCAAGACGAACATATTTGATATAGGCACCCAAGGTTTTGATGGTTGCCTCGGAGGTTTCTCCGGCAGCAAAGTAAGTGCCTCTGACATTCCAGGAAGCACCAATCGCAGCAGAAGAAAAGTGGTTGATAATGGTAATCACATGTTCCGTATTGGATAAAGCTCCCACCGTTTCAAACAAAATGTTGACATCGGTATTTTCTGCTTTTTTAATTGCAGATAACAGCTTTTCATCCAACACATCAAACGAAATGGTTTTCTCAATATGCAAAATCACATTGGAAATTCCGGAGGCTGCTGCCATATCCACATATTTTACCACTAAATCTGCTGTAACCTCCCCGCTGTCAAGACTCTGTGGCATACGAAGTGCAGAAACCGAAAGATTTCTGTTAACCAGTTTTCGTTTGGCATCTGCAATACGGTCATGCCTTAAAATACTGTCGTGATGGGAGATTCTTTCTTTGATGGCGTCATAGATTTCAAACCCCTCAAATCCGTAATCGAATGCATACCGGCAGGTATCGAGAAACGACGCACGGCTGACATTCTTGGTGGAAAATACTATTTTCATATTACGCCTCCTCGAACACAATCTTGTTCAGTGCATTGATATATGCCCTGATACTTGCAGCAACAATATCGGTAGAGGTTCCGTTGCCGGAATACAGCTTCCCGTTGTTGCGGAGTCTGACCAAAGCAGAACCTAACGCTTCCTTCCCTTCGGTAACAGACTGAACCTGAAAATCATCCAGTTCATAGTGATGACCGATACACTGCTCAATGGCACGGAAAGCAGAATCGATAGGACCGTCTCCGTTTGCAACACCGCACATCAGTTCCCCGTTTGCTTTTAAGGTCACCTGTGACATAGAGCTTGCCGCATTGGAGCTGGTGGTGGTATAGGTTTCAAAATGATAGGTGGAAGGTGCCTGCATCGCAGAGCTTGCAATCAGGGCTTCAAATTCTTTTGCACCTACAGCCCCTTTCTTTTCGCATACCTGCATCAGGGCTTTATATACATTTCCAATATCCGAATCGGAAAGCTCATATCCCAAAACAACTGCCGCCTGGGAAACCTGGGCAACCGTAGAATCGGAATCCAGTAAAATCTTTTTCTTATCTGTTACAATTGCTTCATTCTCATAGTTTTCGTGATGAATGTTTGCAAGCATATCATCAATACTTGCATGAATTTTGGTGGCATCCAGTTCAATTTTTGCATCCAGACGGGAACTGCAGGCACGCATTGCATCCGAGAACTCTCCGGTTAAAAGAATCTCTTTGCCTGCCATCGCACATTTGATGCCGTCAGCACCGCTGGTAATTGCCGCAAAAGCACAGGCAACTCCCAAATTGATACGGTCAGAAACCTGAACATAAACCGGAATGTTGACTGCCTCTTTTACGGTTGCAACCAACGCTGCAATTTCTTCCGGTGTGGATTGACCGGCATTATCGCAGACAGTCACCAGAGTTGCACCGTTTGCTTCGGCTTCTTTTGCTGCCAGAATCAAGAACTCAGCATCGGCTCTGGTAGCATCCAGGGCAGAAAATTCCACATCGTTACAATAGGTTTTTGCTTCTTTGGTGAGTTCTGCAATTTTTTCCAGCATGACTGCCTGTTTTACATGATAAGTATATTCCATCTGAAGGGTGGAAACCGGAAGCTCAACCTGCAGACGGGGTTGTTCTGCTTCTTTCATACATTCCCAGGCATCTGCTACGCCCTCTTTTTCAAAGCCAACGGGAATCGAAAGGATTGCATTCTGCACATTCTGCGCAATGGTTTTATAGATGATGGTATCCTCACGAAGATTTTTCACTGCCGGTAATTCAATGGCAGAGGCACCAAGGATATCAGCACAACTTGCAATTTTGGATTTTTCACGGAAGAGTAACGAAATCGCACGGTCCTCTGAAAGCTTTTTCAGCGTAATGTCTGTAACATTAATGGTTCTCATGATGAAAACTCCTTTCAAGATAAAAATAAAATAGGCTTTACCAACAAAAAAACGCTTTCGTCTCTTTGTCGGTTCAAAGAGACGAAAACGTTAAACACAATGTTTCCGCGGTACCACTCTTCTTCATCCGTAAGGATGCCCTTGAGATGCCAGCACATCTGCACTCTGTTACGGGAGTTCCCGTCTGCCATTACTGTCAGTTCACAGCAGCCGCTCCGCGGTGAGTTCAGCAGATTTTTCCCAATGTCTCGCACCAACCGACATCTCTCTCCAGGCGAAAAACTTCCGCTTACTATTCCGCATCTCAGCGTTTGAAATTAGAAGTTATTTTATCACATAAAATTTGATTTGTCAAGATATTTTTGAAAACTATCTTCATTTTTCTAAGCGAAAGCTGTCAAAAAAATCCTCGGGACCATTCTCTGTACTACTTCCGCAGTTTTCTGCAATATTGGGTACAAAGCTTATCGGTACATTCAGAGCAACGAAGTGCCATATTGCTGTTTTCCCAGAACCGTTCCGGATAAGTGAATACACAGATTTCCCAAATCAGCCATATCAGAAACGAAAATAGCACCAATGTCCAGGAATACAAGCTGTTTACTGCTACAATAGGCAAAAACATCATCAGATGGTCCCAGTTAAAAATCCGACAGGTGGTACAGCATTTATTTTTCATAATCAGCCGGAACGGACACCAGATTAAAACGCAGATTAAGTCACACACATAAAAGAATGTAGCAATCAGAATCATCATTCCCGTATCAATCACCCCGCTAAGATGCAAGATGCTCACAAGAACGGTAACCATAATCCAAATGACCATCACCTGATACGCCGATGCGGTGGTATCCTTAATATACTGCTTCAGATTCTGATAGTTTATTTTTTCTTTGATGGGTCTGAACAAAGACTCAAATATCTTCTGAGACCCGATGGAAATATGTGCTTTTACGGGAATCAACTGTAAAAGCATATCCCACATCCAGAGAAACCACAACAGATGGAGAGGGGAAAATTTCTCAAAAAAATTCCACCCGTCAGCTACTGTAAAGGCTTCTTTGCGAAACAGATACAGCAGAATGACTGCAAAAAAAATGATGATTCTGCCAATCAGCCGTAAAAAATAGATTCCTCTTGTTTTTGAAATAGAATTTGGTTGCATAGGAAAATATCCTTTTTTGTTTTCAAATTTTTTCTTTTCTTATAGTATACTATAAAATTCGCCGTAATTCAACCAATTTTTCCATCTCTGCTGTTATTTTTTTCGGTCAGGCTCCATTCTGCTTTGCACTATTGCATTTTTCCATAAAGTATGTTATAATAAATACGCTTTGCAAACGCAATGAATTGCCTGCGACATAGACGGAGTCTTACAACTCCCGAATCGCACTTTGTGCATCAAAAAAGGAGTTTTCCAATGAAACAGAAAAAAACAATTGATATCGGTCTTATTTTTGCCCTCTTTTTCCTGATTTGTTTTATTTATACTTATGTAACAGGATGCATGAATATTTATAAACGAAACCAACTGGAACAATACGGCGACTCTGTTCAGGTTACGGCGGTAGCCAAAGAACCGGGCGGTCTGGACGAACCTGATACTTACACCTTTTCCTATCATTACAAAGGCAAACAATATACCTGTCAGGCTTCTCCCGACCATACCATCCATGTGGGAGAAACCGTAGAAATGTATATCGATCCGGCAAAACCGGAAGAACTGGTGTTTATCTCAGACAATCTTCCGATTTCTTTCCTCCTGTTTCTGTTTGCGATTATGATGGCTTCTCTGGCGACTCCGAAATTCCAATTTTTAAAACGCCATCTGTTGGCGGTTATCTTTGTGATGGAGGCAATTCTTATCCTTACAGCCGCTCTTCTGAGCTATACAGGATTACTGATTGCCGGTATTCTTTCGGTAATTGTGACATTGTTTGCAAGACGATTCATTCAAAAAAACAAAACTATGCATGCTGCTGACAGCCAATCGTTAGCAGAAGAAATGCAAAAGCCGTAAGCAGTCCCATTTGTGCTATCAAGGTCTGAACATAAAAAAGTGAGGAACATCACACGATGTTTCCTCACTTTTTGTTTGAATTTTTTCCACCTCATCCGTCAAAACCTGCGGTTTTGCCACCTTCTCCTCAAGGAGAAGGCTTAACCGGTATGCTTGTCGCAGGCGGTGTTCGTTTGTTGAGCAACTCTGCGAAGAGAAAATGACGCAGAATGGGGAATGTGAACCCGAAGCTGTATCTTCTATACTGCGAGCGGTGAACATCACCCATTATGTGTTCCTTTATCAAACAACTCTGCGAAGAGAAAATGACGCAGAATGGGGAATGTGAACCCGAAGCTGTATCTTCTATACTGCGAGCGGTGAACATCACCCATTATGTGTTATTTTATCGAGCAGCGTCTTTGTTACGGATTTCTACGCGGCGTACCTTTCCACTGATAGTCTTTGGTAAATCGTCCACAAATTCCACGATTCTGGGATATTTGTAGGGGGCGGTATGGGTTTTTACGTATTCCTGGATTTCTTTTTTCAGCTCATCGGTGCCGTTGGTGCCTTTGACCAGAACGATGGTCGCTTTTACAATCTGACCACGCACTTCATCGGGTACTGCGGTGATGGCACATTCCAGTACGTAAGGAAGTTCCATGATAACACTTTCGATTTCAAAAGGTCCGATACGGTAACCGGAGGATTTGATTACGTCATCAATACGTCCCACATACCAGAGGTAACCGTCTTCGTCCATGGTTGCCTGGTCGCCGGTGTGATAGAATCCGTCATACCAAACATCTTTGGTTTTTTCTTCATCCAGGTAGTAACCGGTGAACAGACCGCAGGGAATATTGTCTTTGGTGCGGATGCAGATTTCGCCGGTATCACCGATGGGACATTCTTTCCCTTCTGCATCTAACAGAACTACATCATACAACGGGCTGGGACGTCCCATAGAACCGATTTTGGGAGTAGAACCCACAAAGTTTGCAATGGAAAGGGTGGTTTCGGTCTGTCCGAATCCTTCCATAATGGTTAAGCCGGTAGCTTTTTTAAACTGATTGAATACTTCAGGATTCAACGCTTCTCCCGCTGTGGTAGCATATTCAATGGAAGATAAGTCATATTTGGATAAATCTTCTTTGATAAAGAACCGATACATCGTCGGCGGAGCACAGAAGGTCGTGATGTGATATTTTGCAAACATGGGCAGAATATCTTCCGAATGGAACCGGTCAAAATCGTAGGTGAACTGTGCAGCTTCACAAAGCCACTGACCGTATAATTTACCCCAAAGTGCTTTTCCCCAGCCGGTATCGGAAATGGTGAAATGCAATCCGTCGGGATTTACATTGTGCCAATGCTTTGCCGTGGGATAATGTCCCAATGCATATTGGTAGGAATGGGTTGCAATTCTGGGATAACCGGTGGTACCGGAAGTAAAGAGCATCAGCATAGGATCAGTACCGCAGGGAGTATCCTCTTTTCTGAAATAATGGGTACTGAAACGTTCCATTTCTACGTTGAAATCGTGCCAGCCATCACGGGAACCGCCCACCATCACTTTTAACATACCCGGGAATTCTGCCGCTGCTTTTTCCGCTTCATACGACACATCACCGTCTGCAGTACAAACGATGGCTTTTACCTTTGCCGCTTTGTAACGGTAAGTAAAATCGTGTTCTACCAGCTGATTGGTAGCAGGAATTGCAATCGCACCGATTTTATGAAGTGCCAGCATCGCGAACCAGAACTGATAGTGACGTTTTAACACCAGCATAACGGTATCGCCTTTTTTGATGCCTAAGGATTCAAAATAGTTGGCTGTTTTTGCGGAATATTTCTTCATATCGGAGAAGGTGAATTTTTTGTCGGTTTTGTCATTTGCCACCCACATCATAGCCAGTTTGTCGGGCGTTTTTTTGGCGATAGCATCCACACAGTCAAACGCAAAATTAAATTTATCTTCATTTTTAAAGCGGATGCCGGAGAATACACCGTTTTCATCATAGAACGATTCAATAAAATTATCGGCAACCGTTTTCTTTTCCGCTTCTTTGGCTTTTGCCGCCTTTGCCGCAATAAAAGGTGCTTCGGGGTATTCTTCGGAAAAATGACCGTCCTGAGGATTTAATACTACAGCATGGAATTCACAGCCTCCCTCAGATACGGCAATCATTCCATGAGGAATGATACTGTTATAGAAAATGGAGTCTCCCTCATTTAAAATATCAACGTGATTGCCTACCTGCACTTTCAGAGACCCTTTTACAATAACGTCAAACTCCTGCCCGTTGTGGGAATTTAATTTGATGGGTGCATTCTGTTCTTCTGCAAGGTAGGGAAATTTTACTAAAAAAGGCTCTGCCAGTTTTTCTTTGAATTTGGGTGCTAAGTTATTGTAAACCACACCCTGCTTTTTGATAATTTTTAATCCTTCGCCCTTACGGGTAATCGCAAAGGAAGTCAAAGTGGTAGAAGTACCTTCCAATAAGTCAACTACCTCAACACCGCAGGCTTTCGCACATTTGTAGATAAAGGTAAAGGAAAAATCGGTTTCTCCCTGTTCTAAGAGAATATAATCCTCCACCGAAACTCCTGTCAATTTTGCCAGCTCTTCAGGAGTAAAGCCTTTGGCTTCACGTAAATCCTTGATTCTGCCGGCAACCTCTTTCAGATTGTAATCCATTTTTTTCTGTCTCCTTTCGTTTCCGTTTCTTCTTTTTGGAAGTTTTTGATTACGGATTTGAATAAAACAAAAAACCCGTCTCAAAAGAAACCCTTTGAGACGGGTATAACACCCGCGGTACCACTCAAATTACGGAAAAAATCCGTCACTCACCGGGCTCAGACAAGCCCTTTGCCTTAACGCAGCAATACGGAAGGAGCCTACTGATAATTTAAAATCATCTGAAAGAAGAAATGAAAAAAACTTTCGGTCCTCCGACTCAGAGGTGATGGGTCATTGGAAAGTGTCCCTATTGCCTCGCACCATCCGGCAACTCTCTCAAAGTTTCACAATCCGACCGTCCTCGTCGCAGTCATTTTTTGTGATATTCAAATTTGAGTGAATTATACTACGTGAATTTTCATTTGTCAAGTGTTTTTTCAAATTTTTTTAAAATTTTTTATGGTAGACCGCAGTTTCTCTTCATGAACCCCTTGCAATCGGAACATAACTGTGCTATAATAAAACCGAGCTAACTTGAGAGTAAATGACGAAACACAAATCTATAAGATGAAGGAAGGACTATATCATGATTTTAGGCGGTTTAGACGTAGGTACAACCGGTTGTAAAATTGCGTTGTACAACGAAAATGCAGAGTATCTGACCACTTACTATAAAGAATATGACATCATTCGCAAAAACGGTCAGCACGAAATTGATTTTAACGACGTAAAAAACGGGGTATTATCTCTGTTAAAACAGGCAACAAGTGAATATCAGATCGATGCGTTGGGTATCACCAGCTTTGGCGAAACCTTTACCATGCTGGATGAAAACGACAACATTCTGGTGCCTTCTATGCTGTATACCGACCCCCGTGGGGAAGAAGAATGTAAGTACATTATAGAACTGTTCGGAGAAGAAAAACTGTCTCTTCTGACCGGTACCAAACCCCACTCTATGTACAGCATCTCCAAAATTCTCTGGTGGAAAAACAACAAACCCGAAATTTACGCAAAATGTAAACGAATTCTCTTAGGAGAAGACTTTATTGTATATACCTTAACGGGAAATCCCCAGATTGACTATTCTCTGGCTGCCCGTACCGGTATGTTTGACATTGAAAAGAAATGCTACTACGAAGAAGGTTTCCAGAAATTAGGCGTAGATATTAACTTGCTTTCCAAAGCGGTTCCTACCGGAGCAATTGCAGGAACTGTGACCGAAGAAGTGAAACAATTCTTAGGTATTACTTACGACATCACCATTGTGAACGGCGGTCACGACCAGATTGGCGGTATGATCGGTGCAAGAATTTTCTCTACCGATTCTGCAATGGACGGCACCGGTACCGTGGAATGTATCCCTGTAGTGTTGGATAAAAAACCCGATGACGCTAAAATTTACAGCTACGGATATTCCGTAGTTCCCTACATTGGTGACTACTATGCTTGCTACGCCCTGTCCTATACCGGCGGTGCAACCTTAAAATGGTTCCGTGATAATTTTGCGGAATTAGAAAACAAACAGGCAGAAGAGGCAGGCAAAAACGTATATGCCCAACTGGATAACGCATCTCCCGAAGGTCCCACCGGAATCTTGGTGCTTCCCCATTTCTCCGGGGCAGCAACTCCCTATATGGACAACGATTCCAAAGCAGCATTTGTGGGTATCACCTTAGAAACTTCCAAATATGACTTATACAAAGCGTTGATGGAAGGCACTTCCTACGAAATGCTTTTAAACTTCAATATGATGAAGTCTATGACCGGGCAGATTCAGGAAATCCGTGCCACCGGCGGCGGTGCTACCTCTGACTTATGGCTTCAGATTAAAGCCGACATCTTAAACACCGATATCACCGCATTAGACTGTAAAGAAGTTGGTTCTGCCGGTACCGTGGCGTTAACCGGCGTGGCAATGGGTATCTGGAACACCTTAGAAGAGGCCGTTGACAAACTGGTAAAAGTCCGCAAAATCTTCCATCCTGATCCCGAAACTTCCAAAGCATACGAAACCTACTACAAAAAATACGAAAATCTTTACAAAGCGATAAAATCCTTATAAGAAAGAAAAAAGGGACTGTAAAAAAACTCAGTTTTTTACAGTCCCTTTTTTAGGGGATGAAAAAAATGTTTCAGAACAAACAAACTGAGCGTACAATGCCTATATCCGGGCATTGTACGGTTACCCGAAGGCGTACAATGGTACGTCGAGAGGCGAAGTTTGCTTGTAGCAAAAAAGTCAAAAAAATCAGAAAATGGAATTTCTCACCAAAACACGTTGTTTCTGCGTGTTCATACTATCTTTGTTTTATATTATTATTCCTTTTTTGCGGTCTGAACTTTTTTTACAGCCCCTTTTTTATGGGAATCATTATCGTTTTTTTCTGCGATATTCGGTGGCGGTCATTCCTTTGATATTCCGAAAAATGCGGGAAAAATGACCGTAATCATAGAACCCCACCCGATAGGCAATCTGATTCACTGAATCATCCGTCTCTTTCAACAGACGACAGGCGTGCTGGATTTTTTGCTTGCGGATATATTCCGCAATGGGGCATCCCAAATAATCCTTTGCCACGCTGTAAAGACGGGTTCTTCGGATATGAAACTCTGCACAGATATCATCCACCCCGATATTTTTTTCCAGGTTTTTCTCAATAAACTTATCCATATGACGAATAAATTCTGATTTTTGAGGGGTTACCCACTGGTTGGACAGCATATAGGCTGCCAACGCCTGCAATACCGTGATACAGGCATCCAGCTCCGCTTTGGATTTGGCGGGAATTTTTTTAATTGCGTCTGAAATGCCGGGAAACTCTGCCTCCGAAAATTGATCTGCCAGATTGTTCTTAGTCTGCTCTGCATCCCCATCGGGAACCACCTGACCAAACATCACATACCCGATGATGCCGTTGTCATCATAAATGGGAACAATACATTCCCAAAGCCCCAAATGGCACAGATATTTGGTGGTTTTCTGCTCACGGGAACAGATTTCTACATTTTTGCGGTCGCAAGCCTCACACCGGGTTGCCCAATGGGAATTCTTGCAAATCAAATCGCAAAAATTATGACGGGTAGAGGGATACTCCATCAGCTGTTCCTGTTCTTTGTTAAAAAGAACCACACGCATATTGGTGAGCGTATAGAAATCTCTGAATATTTTATATAAGTTTACCTGATTGATATTTAGCATTGTATCCTCTATTTCATTCGTGCCAACGTGTTTTTATCGGCAATTACAATCATTTGGGTATCTGCACCAAGCACCGTGTCTGGCCCAAAGGAAATATCGGTAATACCGTTTGTTTTTATGGCAATCACATTCATATTGTACGTTTTGCGAAGTTCCAGCTCTGCCAGCGTTTTACCTACCCATTCTTTTTTTACGGGAAGCTCCAGAACCGAAATATTTTCTGAAATATCTGCAATATCCAAGAAGCCGGAGCTTAAAAGATTTTTTGCCAGTCGAATTCCCGATTCTGATTCGGGAACCACCACTTCATCTGCACCCAGCTTCTGTAAAATGGTGCGATGTGCCTCGTTGGCACATTTAACAATAACCATTTCTACTCCCTGTTCTTTACAAAGGAGCGTGGTCATAACGCTTGCTTCAAAATTTTCCGCCATAGCTATAACCACCACATCAATCTCCGAAATTCCAAGCTGTTTCAACACATTGAAATCGGTTACATCGGCACATTTTACCAGGGGAATTTCCTCTGCCAGAGCATCTACCGTTTTTTGATTGCAATCTACCGCCAAAACGGAAGCTCCGTTGTCTAACAGTTCTTTTACTACCGCTTTGCCATATCTGCCTAATCCGAAAACTGCATAACTTTTTTTAGATTTCATCGCCGTTCTCCTTATCCTACAATAATATCTTCTGTGGGATTTACCACCAGGTTTTCTCTGCACTTATTGGTGCTGAAAGCAAATGCCAGGGAAATTGGCCCCACTCTGCCGAGATACATCGTCAAAATGAGAATGCTTTTTCCGAATACATTCAAACTGCCCGTCAGATTGCGGGTTAACCCTACGGTTGCGGTTGCACTGACAGTTTCAAACAAAACATCCGTCAAATTACCACCCTGCACAACCAGAAGCAGGAAAGTTGAAGCAAGCACTACCAAAAACGAAAACAAAAAGACTGCAAGTGCTTTTTTTGTGAATTCCATAACAATCTGCCGCTGGAACACATCCACTGTCCGCTTGGAACGAATCACTGCCAGAGCCGTGACCAAAAGCACGAACACGGTAACCGTCTTTACGCCCCCTGCTGTTCCTGCAGGAGACCCACCGATAAACATCAGAAGGATGCTGAAAAACGCAGAAGCATCCGTCAGATTTTCCTGGGGAACGGTAGCAAAACCTGCGGTTCTTGTGGTGACTGACTGAAAAAGAGAAGCCATCACCTTTTCCCAAAAGGTATACGCCCCAATGGTCAACGGATTATTTCGCTCCAGCAAAAAGTAAATCACTCCGCCGCCGATTACCAGCACTGCCGTCATCCACAGTACAATTTTGGTATGAAGGGTGAGAAAACGGATGCCTCGTCTGTTTTTATGGCGGATATTTTCAAAAATGTCAAACCATACCACAAACCCCAGACCGCCTGAAATAATCAAAAATATGGTGGTAAAATTTATCACGGGATTTAACACATACGGACACAAGCTTTGGGTTCCGATGAAATCAATCCCCGCATTACAGAAAGCAGACACGGAATGAAAGATACCATACCAAATGCCCACTAACCCGAACTCCGGCAGAAACACCGTCATATAAAGCAACGCACCAATGCCCTCAATCGTAAAGGTCAGGGCAAGCACCTTTTTCACAAAACTCACAATTTTGTCCATAGAGCTTAAGTTAAAGGAATCGCTGATCAAGATGCGGTCGTCAATCCCCATTTTTTTCTTGAGTCCAATCATAAATGCCGCCATTACGGTGACGACTCCAAGCCCACCAATCTGAATCAGCAACAAAATCACAACTTGCCCGAACACACTCCAAGTAAAGGCTGTGGGCACCGTAACAAGCCCCGTCACACAAACGGAGGTGGTAGCGGTAAACAAGGCATCAATATAGGGAACAGACATCCCGTTTGCAGAACTGATGGGTAAGCTTAATAAAAAACTTCCCAACAGAACCAATCCTAAAAAACCAAGTAAGACAATCTGCACCGAAGACAGTGCTTTTCGTTTTTTCATCGCTTTTTTCATAGTTCTTCTCCCTATGAAACAAAATTTCAGATACCCTGATTATAACATACCCAATCGAAAAAGTCAATTTGAATTCAAAAAATATATACAAAATGTAATTTTATGAACAAATGACACATAGTTTGCACAAATTTATCTTTTTTTTAAAAAAGAGATCCGCTATAATAAAAATGGTGAGAGAATCCCCAAAAAAACATATGGGAGAAAACCGCTATGAGTAAAACAAGAAAAGAACTAAAAAAATATACGGGAAATACCTGTCAGATAGGGGGAACCCGTCATTACCGCTTAACCGACGGCATCACCGACGGTTGCCGTTGTATTGATGTAAACACGGGAAGCGGATTTACCTATACCGTAGTCTGTGACCGTGGTCTGGATATTTCCTTAGCCTCCTACAAAGGCACCAATCTTGCTTTTTTAACTGAAAATATGGAAGCAAATCCCGCTCATTTTGATGCTTCCGATATCCAGTGGCTCCGGACCTTTTCGGGAGGACTCCTAACCACCTGCGGTCCCACCCACTTGGGACCTCCCTGTGAAGATAACG
Source organism: Clostridia bacterium (assembly GCA_017625695.1). Lineage (GTDB taxonomy): Bacteria > Bacillota > Clostridia > UMGS1840 > UMGS1840 > SIG452. Next base: position 63,592 of record JAGAKI010000058.1, read on the forward strand.
GGGAACTGTTGGGACAGCACGGCAGATGGACTTCCCTTCCTGCCAAAAAAGTGTGTGATTTATCTGACTATGAAACAGGCATCTTAAAAATCACAGGGGAACTGCACGACAGCACCCCTTTTGGGCATAAGATTGCCATCAAACGTAGCATTTCATCCGAATTCGGAAAAGCAGCTGTGGTGATTGAAGACGAAATCACCAATGAAGGCGGAAAAGACTGTCCCTTTAATTTACTCTATCACATTAACTTCGGCTACCCCTTGCTCTCGGAAGATACCACCGTTCATGTTCCCTCCAAACAATGTGTCGGTTACGATGAATACACCAACCAACGGATGGACGAACAAGCCTCAATCAAAGCACCAAACGGTGCCAATGCCGAAAAGAATTATATGCATACCTTTTCGGGAAACACCGAAACCGTATGGATTCATAATCCTGCTTTAGAAGACGGACTTGCAGTATCCATCACCTTTGATTCCAAGGATTTACCCTACTTAACCCAATGGGTGTTGGAAGATGTGAAAGACTATGTGCTGGCGTTAGAGCCTGCCAATGTGCCTTGTGAATCCCGTGATTATCTTCGCAAAAACGGGTTACTGCCCTTTCTCGCACCGGGAGAAACCAAAAAATTCCGTGTGAAAATCCAAGTGATTGCAGGCAATGATACAATTGAAAAAAAATTAGGTTAATATATCAATTAAAAAAAGGAGAAAACAACTATGTTAAAATCCAAAACCGCATTTGTCGTTTACGGGGTACATAAAGACGGTTTATTAGACCCGGACGGCAACCTGTTCATTGACGAAAGCGTCATCGAAAATTCCAAAAAAGCGCTGAAAGCAGAAGGCGTGGAACTGGTAGAAGAAAAATTAATCATCGCTACCAAAGAAGAAGCGAAAAACGTTCTGCTTCCTTTGGCAAAAGATGATTCTATCGACACTTTAGTATTATTCTCCGGTACCTGGGTATGGGCTGCTCATATGATCGGTGCAGTTCGTGAATTTGCAAAAACCGGCAAAGGTATTGTCATCTGGACTCACGACGGTTCTCAGGGCTGGCGTCCGGTTGGCGGCTTGGTATTAAGCGCAGCATTAAACGAAGTTGGAATCAAACATAAATTCGTTTACGGCGGTGTTTCCGACATCACCAATGTAAAAAGAGTAGCAAACTACTGTAAAGCATCTGCCCTGAAAAAGAGCATGGAGCTGACTACCTTACGTGCATTCGGCGGACGTGGTATGGGTCAGACCTGCGGTGTGGCAGATCCCTCTCAGTGGATGAAAACCTTCGGTATTGATATCGATACCCGTGATACCATGGAACTGGTAGAAACTGCAAAAGCAATTCCCCAGGCAGAAGTAGACAAAGTTTGCGACTGGATTGACAATAACTTCACCTGCAAAGTAGAACGTAACGACGGTAACATCCGTTCCATCCGTTTGTACTTAGCATTAAAAACCTTAAAAGAAAGAGAAGGCTTCGATTACTACACCATCCAGTCCTTCCCCGGCATGGGCGACTACTATGCTGCAACCTGTTTTGCACAGAGTATGATGTTAAACGACGGTGTTCCCACCGCTACCTTATCTGACTTTAACACTTGCTTAACCTCCATTATGATTATGGGACTCTCCAAAGACCCCATCTACTACGGTGACTTACAGCACGTGAACAAAGCAACCAACGAAATCAAAATCATCGGTGACGGTGCGGTTCCTCCCTGTCTGGCAAATGAAGACGGCGTTAGCTTAGCAGGTCACGGTATTCCTACCGAAGGCGAAGCCGGCGGCTTATCTATCGACTTAGTATGTAAGAGCGGTAAAGGCGTTCTTGCACGTATCAGCAGAGTAGACGGAAAATTCAGAATCTGCGTGGCTCGTTGCGAAGTGTTCCAGCCCAAAAAAGAAGAACTGGAAGCTCGCCGTCACGAATGTGGTATTCCCTTCTGGCCTCATGCATTTGTAAAAGTAGACGGTGATATCGGTGCTCTGGTAGAAAGCTGGAACAACGAATACGGCTGCTTAGGCTACGGCGAAGACCTGTATGACCAGATTATAGAATTTGGTAACATCATGGGCATCGAAGTTCTCGCATTCTAAAAAATGGGGTAAAAATGCGCATAAGCAAATGAACTTCACCCATCGGCGTACACTCGGTACGCCTTCGGGCTTACGCTCCCTACGGGAGTGCAGTTCTTTCGCTTCTGCATCATTTTTCCTCCCATTTTGGCTCGGTTAAACTGAATATGACCAACAAAAGGCATAGGATTTTTCCTGTGCCTTTTGCTATCTGTAAACTTGCTCTCTCGGCGTACCGTTTGCTGTACGCAGTACTACGCCTTCGGTTTAGTTTGCAGATTCTATGTCCTTTTCTTTCCATTTTTGGCATAGCAGACTATTCCAACGGTGTGCCGCTTTCTCCGCTTCTGCATCATTTTTCCTCCCATTTTGGCTCTGTTAAACTGAATATAATATCAAACAAAGGGCATAGGATTTTTCCTGTGCCTTTTGCTATGAACCATCTCATATGATTAAAATAACCCTATGGCAATCTGCCATAGGGTTATTATGTTGATTCAAACCTTATCGGGTGATGGTTACCTGTTGGGTTTCGCCATTCCAGTCGATATGTAAGCCTAAGTTTTCCACCACAAAACGAACGGGAAGATAGGTTCTGTCGTTTTCAATAAAGGACGGACTGTCTAATTCTTTCACTTCGCCGTTAACAGTAGCAACCGATTCGCCAATCACCATGCTGATGAGGGTATCCCCCAGCGTAACGGTTACAGTACGGGTTTCACCAATCCAACCCACAGTTGCCCCGAACTGCTCGGCAACAAAGCGGATGGGAAGCATGGTTCTGTCATTCACAATGATAGGAGCCGCATCGTTGGTAACTGTTTCTCCATTCACATTGGCCTGTGTCTGACCGATGGTCAGAACGACAGTTTCATCGGGTTCTGCCCCCATAGCAACAGGAACAGAAAATTCGGAAGATTTCACGGTAAAAATATCCCCGCTGCTTGCTTTGACTGCTGCCATTAAAAAAGCAGATTCTTTGGGATATTTTACAGGGTCCAGCTGATACAGCAGGTCCACCTGCTGATGAAAATACTTGGGAACATCATCATCCTGGGTATAATCCTGATAATCAGAAGAAGCTTTTTTCTGCTGCTGACCATAGATAAAATCAACTCTGCCGTCGGGATAACCTACATAATAATTGACAAAATAACCGGAACAGTTTTCCGCAGTCACAGGAGTCCAGCGAACCTGGGTATCTAAAAGAACCACATTCTGGGGTACCGGCAAGGTTTCTTCCGGTTCCACATAAGTAAAGGGTTCGCTTTGTGCGGTAGTTTCATCATTCACGGTAATGGCAAAGGTATAATTTCCGCTGCCGTACTGTGCAAAACGATCCAGCAGATAGGACATAGACTGCGTACGTTCTTCTGCATACACGGTGGGATGAACGGAGCTTTTGGTATCATATACCTGGGTACCGTCTTTATATAAAATAATTCCGTATTCATAACGGCTATCGGTGAAATGGTCGGGAACCGTGAATTGATAATGTCCCATTTTTTCGGGATTCCATCCGAAGTCTGTGGGTAAATTACTAACTGCTTGTGCAAAGCAAACCAGTCCGAAGGTTTGCAAAACAAAAACTGCAGCAAGGATTACCGTCAGGAATTTACTTGTTTGTTTCATAGAATCTATCCTCTTTTCTTATGATTATTTCCGCTGACATCACAGCAACCTCAGTATATCATAAGTTGCACACAAAAGCAACTGTTTTTTTATGATTCCCTATCCTGAGTTTGAAACCTGTCGGATAGGAAAGAAAAAAACCTCTTAACCCAATGAATAAGTTAAGAGGTTTTCTTTATCCAAGTAATACATCGGTTACCAACATCACACAGAAACCAATTAAAAACGAAAAAGTTGCTCCCCGTTCGTTTCCGTGAGCGTGAGTTTCGGGAATCATTTCGTCACTGATGACATAAATCATGACGCCACCGGCAAAAGCAAGCATAAAAGGCAGTACCACAGTAGAAATAGATACCGAAAAGTATCCCAGCAAGGTACCAACCACTTCCACCAATCCGGTAGCAAGTGCAATCAACAACGTTTTTCCCTTAGAAACACCGGCTGCCAGCATGGGTGCAATAATGATCATCCCTTCGGGAATATTCTGAAGGGCAATCCCCCCGGCAATGACCAATGCCTGCTCCAGATTGTCGGTACCGAATCCAACCCCTGCCGCAAGACCTTCGGGCAGATTGTGAATGGCGATTGCCAGAACAAACAGAAGCACCTTATTAAGGCTTGTTTCATTGTGCGGTTCAATATCTGCTCCTACCATTTTATGTAGATGAGGAACCAGCTTATCGATGATATTCAAAAAGACAGCTCCCACAAAAATTCCTGCTATGGTAGTAACCAATCCGTACTGTCCGCCGTATTCCAACGACGGCAGAATCAGTCCGATCACTGCCGCACAAAACATAACCCCTGCTGCAAAGGACAGCACCACGTCGGAAAACTGATGCGTTTGTTTTTTAAATAAAAAGCCGATGAGGGCACCAATCATAGTGGCACCGCCAACACCTAATGCCGTTAATAATACCATTGTCATAAACATTCACCTGCCATTTTTTTGATAAAAGGATTCCCGCATGGACTATGCGGGAATCTTTTATTATTTTGATTGGATTTTTTTATTGACACCTCATCCGCCGAAAGCGGTCCCCCTTCCGGAATCCTCCCACCGTCTGCGACGGTCCCCCCTCCTTTAGGCGAGGAGGGCAAATCGGAGAAGGCAAAGGGTATTGGTGATGTTTCAAATCGCAAAATGAATTTTACACTATCCAAAGATGCAAAAAAACTGATGTAAAACGGAATAACCAAACGCCAAAGGCGGTTATCGAAAGCCGTACCGAACGTACAGCGAGCGATAAGGTTTCTCCGTTTGATACAGTGTTTCAAGCTTTAATAATTGGTAGCGTGAACTTCAAAATATGCCTGCGGATGTGCACAGGTGGGGCAAATTTCCGGTGCTTTTTCGCCGGTTACCAGATGGCCGCAGTTACGGCATTCCCAAACTTTGGTTTCTGCTTTTTCAAATACCTGTTTGGTTTCCACATTTTTAAGAAGTGCGCGATATCTTTCTTCGTGGCTCTTTTCAATTTCTGCAACCAAACGGAATTTTGCCGCCAAATCGGTGAAGCCTTCTTTTTCTGCGGTTTCTGCAAAGCCTTTATACATTTCGGTCCATTCGTAGTTTTCGCCGTTAGCCGCTGCAACTAAATTGCTTGCGGTATCGCCGATACCGTCTAATTCTTTGAACCACAGTTTTGCATGTTCTTTTTCGTTGTCAGCAGTTTTCAAAAACAGTGCTGCAATCTGTTCGTACCCTTCTTTTTTTGCTTTGGAAGCAAAATAAGTGTATTTATTTCTTGCTTCGCTTTCTCCGGAAAATGCTGCCATTAAATTTTTTTCTGTCTGAGTGCCTTGATATTTAGACATTTGTTTCAAGCTCCTTTTTTAATAAATTTTAAAATAAACAAATTATTCTTCGGAAAACATATCTTTTCCAACGCCACATAAAGGACACTGGAAATCTTCGGGAACATCTTCCCATTTGGTGCCGGGAGCAATCCCCATATCGGGTGCACCTTCAGCTTCATCATATACCCAGCCACAAGCGTCACATACGTATTTTTTCATCAATTCATTTCTCCTTATTTTTAATTTTATTTTAGCTGAAAACTTCAGCGTTTATACAATTTTCTCAAAATCGGATGCCCCGTGTTTGCATAAAGGACAGATAAAATCTTCGGGCAAAGGCTCACCCTCGTAAACATAACCGCAGATTTTGCAGACATATCCTTTTTTTCCTTCGGTCTGCGGCTTCGGCTTCACATTCTGATGATAGTAAGAATAGGTCATGGATTCTGCCTGATTGATGACTCTTGCTTCTGTTACGGAACAGATAAACATTCCATGGGTATCCAAATCCACGTAGTTTTCCACCTTCAATGAAAGAAAAGAGTTGATATTACGGGATAAGAACACCAGTCCGTTATCAGAACGAAGCACCTCGGTGCCTGCAAATTTATCCACATTACGTCCGCTCTGGAAACCAAACTGCTCAAATACCGAGAACGGAGTATCGGTGGTCAGACAATTCATATTCATTTTTCCTGTCTGCTTGATGATATGATGAGAATAGTTTTCTTTATTGATGGTTACTGCAATCCGATTAGGCGTATTGGTTACCTGAGTGACGGTATTCACAATCAGACCGTTGTCTTTTTTGCCATCATTGGAAGTAATCACATATAACCCGTAACCAATGTTGAACAGGGCAGCCATATTGTTTTTATCCACATCTTCCCCCTGCTGTGCCAGATAGTCCCCGCAAAGCTCATCGGATAATGCGGTAAGCTGATTGGTGCTTTCTTCACTTAAGGCAGACAAAATGGTAACTTCAGTGTCACAGAAAGTTAAGTTTTTGGATTTTGCAAACATTTCTTTCATCACTTTGGTTGCTAAGGGTGCCCAGCTTCCATTCTGAATGAATGCCACACTTCTGTTCTGGAAATTGCGTTCGGTTAAATGCTGGATAAATTCTCTCATAAAAGGGAAGATTTCCGCATTGTAGGTAGTGGTTGCCAGTACCAGTTTGCTGTAACGGAAGGCATCCTCCACCGCTTCTGCCATATCGCAGCGTGCCAGATCATTCACCACCACTTTAGGACAACCTTTTGCTTTTAACAGATCTGCTAATTTCATCACTGCTTTTTTGGTGTTGCCGTAAACTGACGTGTAAGCAATCACGATGCCTTCTTCTTCTGGCTGATAGCTGGACCAGGTGTGATATAAATTAAGATAATATCCCAAATTTTCGGTTAGTACCGGACCATGCAAGGGGCAGATTTTTTCGATATCCAGTCCACTGGCTTTTTTGAGTAAATTCTGAACCTGTGCACCGTATTTCCCTACGATACCGATGTAGTACCGACGTGCTTCACAAGCCCAGTCCTCTTCCACATCCAAGGCACCGAATTTGCCAAAACCGTCTGCAGAAAACAACACCTTATCGGTGGAATCATAGGTCACGAGAACTTCCGGCCAATGTACCATGGGGGCAGTCACAAAGGTAAGGTTATGTTTCCCTAAAGATAAGGTATCTCCCTCGCCTACCACAATCTGTTTGTCGGAAAAATCCATTCCGAAAAACTGATTCATCATAGTGAATGCTTTAGAAGATGCCACGATTTTCGCACGGGGATAGGTTTTCAAAAAATTTACAATGTTTGCCGAATGGTCAGGCTCCATATGCTGGATGATAAGATAATCGGGAGTTCTGTTTCCCAGGGTGTTCTGAATGTTATCCAGCCATTGATGGGTAAAGTTAATATCCACCGTATCCATAATGGCAATTCTATCGTCTATGATAGCGTAGGAATTATAAGACATTCCGTTCGGAACATCGTACTGTCCTTCAAATAAATCCACAATATGGTCATTTACGCCGATGTATTTGATATCTTTGGTAATTTGCATTGTATCACCTCTTATATGTCAATTAGTATTTCCAATGTTTGGAGTTTTAAAACAGAAGAATCTGAAATGATTCGATTTCTCTCATTATATCACAACAAAAAGATTTTTACAATATTTTTTCTAAAATTTCATGATTTTCGCTGTTCATTTTTTTCTTTGCTGTCAAAGAAAAAAATGAACAGATCAAATATATAAAAAATACCGTTTACATCACGCAAACGGTATTTTCCTTCTAACTTCAATTAGTCTTCGCAGCCACAATCGCAACCACAGTCACAGCCCTCGGGCAAATCCAGTTCAATCTGCTGACGGCAGGAAGGACAGAAGATATCTTCCGTTTCCAGAGTTTCGCCGTCTACATACACTTCTTCGCCGCAGTTGGGACAAGTGATTTCGTAAACGTCATCATCTTCACAATCACAGTCGCAGTCGCAATCGTCATCATCATCTTCAAATACGATGTCTTCCACGTCTGCCAAATCGTCAGATAAATTGTCCATTTCTTCCTGAACCATTGCCAGATCATCATCGATTTCCACAAGGTATTCGTTCATTTCAGAAAGAACATCTAAAATCCCTGCGATGATTCTGCCTTCATTGGTGGATTCATCCACTTTCAGGCCTTCTGCCAAACCTTTTAAATATGCAATTTTTTCGCCGATATTTTCCATAGGAATTCTCCTTTCAAATCGGAAAACTACGCTCTTTCCATGTAGCTTCCGTCTCTGGTGTCAATTCTTAAAACGTCACCGATATTGATGAACAGCGGTACGTTGATGGTTGCACCGGTTTCCAAGGTTGCGGGTTTGGTTGCACCCTGAGCGGTGTTACCAGCCAGACCGGGTTCGGTTTCGGTAACTTCCAATTCTACAAAGTTCGGGGGTTCAATACCAAACACGTTGCCGTTGTGAGACAGGATTTTTACACATTCGTTTTCTTTTACGAATTTTAACGCATCACCAACCTGGCTTGCATTGATGGGAATCATGTCAAAGGTTTCCTGATCCATGAAATAGTACAGGTCACCATCGTTGTAAGAATACTGCATATCTTTTCTTTCGATATGAGCTTTCGGGAATTTATCGGTGGGTCTGTAGGTTTTTTCCACTACAGAACCGGTGATAATATTTTTGATTTTGGTTCTAACGAACGCCGCACCTTTCCCGGGTTTAACATGCTGAAATTCAACAACCTGATAAATGTTTCCGTCTTCTTCAAAGGTAACGCCGTTTCTGAAATCGCCAGCTCCTACCATAGTAAATTCTCCTCTCGGTCGGAAATAAAATTCCGTTTATAGTTCTAATTATATTACAACATAACATGTATATTATAGCAAAGGTCTTTATAAATTGCAAGTCATTTTTTGAATATTTTTTCTCTTTTGGGATTTTTTAACCCATTTTCCCGTTAGTAACCCATTATTTTGCGTTCTTTTCGGAGTTCCATCCGTTTCTTGGCAGCTTCTGATTCCATCATTTCGGTAAGGGTTTCGGGAATCAGCCGCGGTACCTTCTTGGGATTTTGGTCAGCATCAATGGCAACCATCACCAGATAGGCGGTATTAATCAACCGCAAAGATCCGTTTTCCCGTTCCCGAAAGGTATCTACACGGATTTCCATGGAAGTATTCCCCGCATAGGTGATGCGTCCCCGCAGCACCAGGGTATCTCCCGGAAAAGCACCCTCTTTAAACTGCAATCGGTCAATGGCGGCAGTGGTTACATTGGTGCCTGCATGACGGCGTGCCGTAATTGCTGCCACAATGTCAATCCAGGATAGTAAGCGTCCGCCAAACAAACGTCCCGACGGGTTTAAATCCTCCGGCAGAATCAGTTGTACCTGTTGGGTTTCAGAATCTTTTACTGTTTTTGCGAGCAAGGCAATATCCTCCTTATGCGTTTGGAAAATGCAAGAGATTGATACCGTTTTCATCGGGAGTACGGTCGGTTTTGACAGAAGCTATTATCACCGTGATTTCTGCGGTGACACTTATGACGCAACGGCTTAAATGTCCGCCCAGCACCTGATTGTTCCCGTCTGCAACGGTAATATGCAGATGATAATAGGGTTGTCCGTCTTTACAGGAAATATTCCCTGCAAGGGAGGTGATTTCCCTGTCACCGGTATAGGTATTCTGAAAAAAGGACTTTTTCTCCATATCAAACAACCCAACGGTTACATCATTGGTGGCACCGATGCCGGATACAATCCCCGCCAAAATGTTTTCTTTCCGACAGAGCACATTCAGAGTTTCCATAATTTCTTCCCCTTTCTCCAGCCTGAGAAAGAGGAAGTCTTCATTTCTTACGTATTCCATAACTTAGTGCTGTACCGAAACGCTCTGTATCCGTTTGATACCGTTTTCATCCACGGTGTATTCCAAATCAATCAGGCTTCCTTCGGTGATACCCATTGCTTCCAGGTCGATATCAGAAGAAATCTGATAGGATTTTTCGGGTTTTCCGTCTTCGGGATTGGCTTCAATAATCACCATCAGATTGTTATCTGCCATACCGATATACATCCCTGTGGTTTTATAGGTTTCTCCTTCTTTGGAGGGTTCCTGGGTGGTATTTGCAGAAGGAATTCCGCTTCCTTCTTTGGGAGGTTCGGGCGTATCTGCGGGTTCATTTTCCAATCCCGCTTCCATACCGGAAGCAGGGGTGGGAACGGGGTCGGAATTGTTGTTATTGGTGGTGCCGCAAGCAGTTAAACAAGCAACTGCCAGCAATACTGCAAGAATTTTTAAATGTTTCATCATAGTAATCCTTCCTTTTTTTTAAGAGATTTATTATAAATATTTTTAACTTTTTTTAAAGCCGCTGAGGTTATTCTCTTAATCGGCAACCAGTTTCACGTTGTTTTCTCCGAGCAGAGCATTCAGCTTGTCAAGCAGGATAGAATTTTCGCTGACCCAAAGCTCTTTGGGTGCCACAGTCAGCCGTTTTTCATTCTCAAAATATACATAGACAGGTGTTTCACCGGAAAAAAACTGTAGCAGCTTTTTTAGCTCTCCCATTTTGGGAGACTGGGGCGAATCCAGTCTCAGATAGAGTTTTAAGTAGGTGATATCAGTAGAAAAACGGTCTAATTTTGTCAGGATAAATTTTACCGTATCGTCAGATTCCAAGCTGAGTTTTCCCGTTGCCACCACGATGTTATCTTCTAAAATAGCATCGGTATGCTTGTTATACATTTCGGGAAAGGCAATACAGCTGATACTGCCGGTCACATCCTCTAACTGGAAGAACCCCATCCGTCTGCCGTCTTTGGTACGGCGGACGTCCAGATTGGTAATGACACCGATATAGGTCACCACCATTTCCCTGGAGCTGTCCTCCAAAAAGGCTTCTTTTGTGGCTACGACCGAATCTCCGCCCATGGAGCGGATTTTCTTCTCGAATTGCTCCAGGGGATGTCCCGAAACATATAATCCCAAAACCTCTTTTTCCATGGTCAGCTCCCGTGGCGTGGTTTTACGGGATTTTCTTTGGGAAGAAGCTTTGGGTTGCTGAGGCGCCGGTTCTGAACAAACAGCACCAAACAGATTGAGCTGTCCACTCACATTCTGATGCACCTCTCTGCCGTGGCGATCCATCAGCGGTTCGTACATCTCCAAAAGCTCCTCACGGGAGTCAAATTCATCAAAACAGCCTGCTTTGATGAGTGCTTCCACTGCCCGTTTGCTCAGTTGTTTTTGAAACAGCCGTTCGATAAAATCCTCCAGCGAGGTATAATCTCCGGCTCCTTGCCGTTCTTCCACGATGGCAGTCGCCAGTTGCTTGCCGATGCCCTTAATGGCGGTCAGTCCGAAAATAATCTGATTCTGTTTTACCGTAAAAACTTCTTTGCCCGAATTGATGTGAGGCGGAAGCACCAAAATGCCCGCATCCCGTGCCGACTGAATATAGTAGGCAACCTTTTCGGTAAAGTTCATATAGGAAGAAATCAGTGCCGCATAGAATTCTGCCGGGTAGTACCGTTTGAGGTAAGCGGTCTGATATGCTACCACCGAATAGCAGGCGGCGTGAGATTTATTGAAGGCGTAGGATGCGAAATCTTCAATTTCGTCAAAAATGGAAACGGAAATTTCTTTTTGGATGCCGTTTGCCAGACAGCCTTCCACAAATTTTTCTTTTTCCCGAAGCAGAACATCGGCTTTTTTCTTGGAAATGGCACGACGGATTAAATCTGCCTGCCCCAAGCTGTAGCCGGCAAGCTTTCTGAAAATTTCCATCACCTGCTCCTGATACACAATACAGCCGTAGGTCACGTTTAAAATGGGTTCCAGCTGCGGGCATTTGTAGTGTACCAGGTTGGGATTTTCTTTGTTTTTGATAAATTCGGGGATTTTCTTTGCCGGACCGGGACGGTAGAGGGAAATCGCTGCAATAATATCTTCAAAACTGCGGGGACGAAACTCCCGTAAAAAGTTTTTCATTCCCGAAGATTCCAGCTGAAATACCCCGTCGGTATCTCCCAAAGAAAGCAAATCGTATACCCCCGGATCGTCATATTCCATCGTGTGAAAATAAATCCGGCTTCCGGTATTTGCAAAAATCTGTTGTTGGGTATTTTCAATAACCGTCAGATTCCGAAGTCCCAAAAAGTCCATCTTGAGAAGTCCAAGGGATTCTAAATGTGCCATTTCAAACTGAGTGGCAGTTGCATCGGTAACGGTACATAAGGGAGCAAGATTCACTGCAGGTTCTCCGGTGATTAACACCCCTGCCGCATGAACGGTACAATGACGGATATGTCCCTCCAGTTTTTTGGAAATATCCACAAGCGTTCTGATTTCTTCGTCGGATTCATACATTTCCCGCAACCGGTTATCCTTACGGCTCATTGCCTCGTCTAAGGTAACATTGAACACCTTACATCGGGAAAGCTCCTTGGTAACCTCGTCGGCAACCGAATAGGAAATTCCCATCGCACGTGCCACATCCTTGACGGCGGCTTTTGCCTTCATGGTTCCAAAGGCGATAATCTGTGCCACCCGGTCAGCACCGTATTTGGAAATGACGTAATCAATCACTTCCTGACGGCGTTCGTTACAAAAATCAATATCAATATCGGGCATACTCACCCGCTCTTTGTTTAAAAACCGTTCAAATACCAATCCGTAACGAATCGGGTCCACGGTCGTGATATTCAAACAATAGGCAACCAAACTTCCGGCAGCAGACCCTCTGCCGGGTCCTACAGGAATCCCTTGTTTTTTGGCATAACGGACAAAATCCCACACAATGAGGAAATAGTCGCAAAACCCCATTTCAATAATGGTGGAAAGTTCATAGTCCAGCCGTTGTTTCAGCTCATCGGTGACAGTTTCATATTTTGCCGTCAGCCCTAAATTACAAAGATATCTGAGGTATTTTTCAGGTGTGGTATCCGCATCTACCGGATATTTTGGGAAACGGAATTTTCCGAATTCCACTTCCACATTGCACTTTCCGGCAATTTCTAAAGTCGTATCCAGAAGCTCTTTCGGAAAAAGCTCTGCCATTTCTTCATAAGATTTCAAGTAAAATTCCCGGGTTCCCATACGGATACGGTCGGTGTCGGTCACCTGACGCTGCATCTGCACACAAAGCAGAATGTCCTGAATGTCGTGATCCTCCTGCCGGATATAATGCACGTCATTGGCACAAACCGCCCTCACACCGATTTGATTGGCAATCTTCAAAAGAGTCGGTAATACCGTCCGCTCTTCGGGCAGATTGTGGTTATGTACCTCAATATAGTAATCCCCGGGAGCAAACAAATCACGGTATTCTTCCGCAGTCCGGATGGCTCCCGAAATATCTCCTGTCAGAATTTTCTGAGATAGCTCGCCCTGTAAGCACCCCGACAGGCAGATTAACCCTTCGGTGTGGGCGGCAAGCAGTTCTTTATCAATTCTCGGTTTATAGTAAAATCCATCCTGATAGCTTTTCGTGGAAAGACGGTACAGATTCCGCAGTCCTTCTTCATTTTTGGCAAGTAACACCAGGTGATAATACCCCGGTACACTGCGGTCGGTTCGATGGGAAAGTGCCACATAAAATTCACAGCCGAGAATGGGCTTGATGCCCTGTGCCTTACACTCTTTATAGAATTCCATCACGCCGTACAACGCACCATGGTCGGTGATGGCAAGGGCAGACTGCCCTAAGCTTTTGGCATAAGAAACTAACTCACGGATACGGCATAACCCGTCCAGCAAGCTGTATTCGGTATGGGTATGCAAATGGCAAAAATCCATAGCCTTTCTCCCTTTGTTACAGTGTTTCGGCAATCTGAATCAATTTATTGAGTCTGTGATTGAGTCCGGATTTGGTAATCTTGGTTTCAGACACTTCGCACAATTCAGATAATGACATGGTAGGATAACAAAGACGGAGCCTCATCGTTTCTTTTAACGCATCCGACAGAGTATCTGCCCTGGCGCTCTGCATAATTTTCTGAATTGCCTGCGTCTGCAGCAGTGCAGTATTGATGGTTTTGTTCTCATTGGCACTTTCGCAGTTCATTTGACGGTTGATTCCGTTTTTCAGTTCCTTTTCCATTTTGATTTCGTGGTACTGAAACAATCCCCGTTTCACACCAATCATTCCCAAAAAGTCGCAAATCAGTTCATTGTTTTTCAGATACAACACATATTTGTTCTGACGGGTGATGGATTTTACCTCAATACCGATGTCTAAGAATATGCTCATCAAATCGGAAAATACCCGTTTTTTATGGGTCGAAATTTCCAGATGATAAGACTTTTTGGGACTGTTCACAAATCCGCTGACTAAAAACGCCGCCTGAAGCACCGCCCGTTTACAGCAGTCGTCGAGGGAAAAAGAGGGGGCAATACGGGACTGAAAAATGTTGGCTTTTTCAGACACCATTTTCAACTCGTTTTTTAAAATGTCTATGTTTTCCTTGCCGGAAACGGTTAAATAAATCTGTTTTCTGGTTTTGGAACGGGTAGAGCGGATATCCGGCTCCAGTTCCAGTCCCAGGTGCTTTCTTGACAGAATGATAATCCGTCTGGCAATGGTGATATTTTCCGTTTTTAGGTGAATTTCGTTTCGTTGTTCCTCGGAAAGCAATGCATAAAAGGTAGCCAGCATTGCCAATTCGCAACAGGCTTTGCGCGGAGTCTGTCCGCTTAATTCCCGTTTGATTTCTGCAGTAAAAGACATAGAATTCCTCCTTTCGGGGGGATAGCTTACAATTTCGCTTCGGGACAGTTGCGTTTGAAATAACGGACTTCCGCTTCCAGCGTAACACCAAATTCTTTTTGTACTCTCTCACGGACGGCAGCAATCAGGTTACATACATCTTCCGCCGTGGCATTTTTTCGGTTAATCACAAATCCGCAATGCTTTTCTGATACCTGAGCGTCACCCACAGAAAAACCCCGAAGTCCTGCGTCCTCGATCAGTTTTCCGGCAAAGTAACCTTCAGGACGCTTGAAGGTACTGCCTGCATTAGGATATTCCAAGGGTTGTTTTTCGTTTCGTTTTTTTAGTAATTCCACAGTTTTTGCATGAATTTCATCCCGATTGGCAGGAGTTAGATAAAACTTGCTTTCCAAAATCATCCAGTCGGGATGTTCGTGAAAAATACTGTACCGATAGGACAGATGATGTTCTTCGGCAGTCAGTTTTCGGATTTCGTTGGTTTCATCAAGGTATAAAGATTCCACCAAGGTATCTTTGATTTCACCGCCGTAGGCACCTGCATTCATATAAACGCCACCGCCCACAGTACCCGGAATCCCCGACAGCTCAGCCAAACCGCCCAGGCTGTTTTCCTTGGCAGTCTCACAAAGAGCAGACAATCTTGCCCCTGCTCCGGCACAAATGTAATTTTCTTTAACAGAAATTTCCTTTAATCCTGTGGTTTTTAACACGATACCGTCAATCCCCTCATCTGCCGCCAATACATTGGAGCCGTTGCCCAGGAGCGTGACACGGAGAGTTTCTTCTTTTGCAAATGCCAATATCTGTTTCACTTCTTCCACACTTTGTGGCATCACCATCCAATCACAAGGACCGCCGATTTTAAAGCTGGTGTGTCGTGACAGAGGTTCGTGTTCCAACACGCAGGAACAAAGAGTCTCTAATTTTTTGGTAATGGTTTTCATAAAAAACTCCTTCCGGGGTTCTTTTTTGCAGTTGCTTTTGGGAAACTGCCTTATGAGTTCCAGAGCATCGCCGCACCTACAATGCCGGCATCATTGCCCATACTTGCAATTTTTAAATCAGGATGGCGAACCGTTTCCCCGCCGTAGCATTTGGGATATACCAATTCTCTTAAGGGACGCAGCAGCGTGTCTCCTTCATTACACACACCGCCGCCTAAAATCACTGCATCGGGTGCCAGAGTGTTTATGATATTGGCAATTCCTTCAGACAAATAGTAAAGATATTGCTCCACCACTTCTTTTGCAACAGCATCTCCTTTGGCGAGTCCGAGAAAAGCTGTTTTTGCAGACACTTTTTTAAGGTCCGGCTGAATGGTGTTCAGTAAGCTTTCCGGATGTTTTTTCATCGCACGCACAGTGTCACGAATGAGCGCAGTTGCAGAAGAATAGGCTTCCCAACACCCTGTTCTGCCACAGCTGCACGCTTCGCCGCCTGCTTTTAACACCATATGTCCGATTTCTGCGGCAGAACCATCCAGTCCGCCCCAAAGCTTACCTTTTAGAATGATACCGCCGCCAACACCGGTACCTAAGGTCACCATCACAATACTGTCGTAGTTCTTTCCGCTTCCATTCACAAATTCTCCCAACGCCGCACAGTTGGCATCGTTGGAAAGATACACGGGTTTTCCCAATGCTTTTCCAATCACAGCACCAATGGGAAATCCGTCCATATGCAGATTATTGGCATAGACAATGGTTCCTTTTTTTTCGTCCACGGTACCCGGAATTCCGATTCCTACCGCTTCCACCTGTTCTAAGGGAATTTCTGCATTTCTGCATATAAAACGGCATAAATCTATCATATCTTTGGCAATTTCCTCAGCCGGTCGTTGTCCCAGGGTTCTGACTGCATTTTTATAAAGAATGGTTCCTGTTTCGTCGGTAATTCCTGCTTTGATATTGGTTCCGCCCAAATCGATTCCCAAATAATACTTCATGGTCAATTCCTCCGGATGTTAAAATTTTGTTTCGTCAAGATAAGCAAGAAAGCGTTCCAATGTTCCATTCACAATCAGTTCTTCCGGGAAATCCACTTCCCTGAGCATTTCAAACACCAATTTGTAATTTCCGATACAGCCGGAATAATGGGCATCGGAAGATACTGCTACCCGGGTTCCGTATTTTTTACAAAGACTTGCAACTTTGGTGCAAAGCGCTTTGGAGCCGGGACGGATGCCCTCTAAGGAATGGTTGTTAAGTTCAATAATTTTATTGTTTTCTTTTGCTTTTTTGACCACAGCCTCAAAATCGCAAAGGTAACTCTGCTGTCCCATATGACCAATGCAATGCACATAGGGATTTTCCAGCACCCGAAGGTATGTTTCGGTAATCTCTTCCATGGATGCTTTGGGAAGACAGGGGCCGTGAATGGAGGCAATGACCCAGTCCAGCATTGCCAGGACGGTGTTGGGTAAATCCAGACCGCCTTTGTAATCAATAATATTCGCTTCGGCACCTTTCAAGAATCGGATGCCGTCAATTTCATCGGGTAAATATTTTAAGCAGGTAAAATGCACTTCGCCCGGTGCATCGGGAATCGCGGGTGCATGATTGGTCATACAAAGACCCCTCATTCCTGCATCCAGCGTGGCTTTGATGTTTTCCTGCAGGGTGGAATAGGCGTGCTTGCTCACAATGGTGTGGCTATGGGTTTCTACTTGAATCTGATACATTGTTTCCTCCCTGATCGTATGATTGTTTTGCAGTACCGGTCAAATCGTAGTGATCACAACCGGTAATTTCCACCGTGACATATTCTCCAATATCCACAGGGAAATCTGCTTCAAAATAAACGGTACCATCTATTTCGGGGGAATCCATATAGGTTCTTCCGAAATAAATATGATTTACGGTATCAATCCCTTCCACCAAAACGGTGTAGGATTTCCCGATTTTTTGCTTGTTTTTTTGCAGGGAAATCTGAGAAGACAACGCCATAATTTCATTGACACGGCGTGTTTTTTCTGCTTTTTTCAGTTTCCCGGTGATGCGGGCAGCACGGGTGCCCTCCTCGGTAGAATAGGCAAAGACGCCCAGACGGTCAAAATACCCCTGCTTTACAAAAGCGACCAGTTCCTCATGCTCCTCCACCGTTTCCGAAGGGAAGCCGCTGATTAAGGAAGTTCGGATGGTAGCGTGAGGCATTTTAGACTTAATATTATGAAGTAAATTTAACAATTCTTTTTTGTTGGTACGACGGTTCATCAGTTTCAGAATCCGGTCGTTGCAATGCTGAATGGGGATATCAAAATAGGGCAGAATTTTTTTGGATTCTGCAATTTTACAAAGAAGCTCCTCTGTGACTGCATCCGGATACAGATAGTGAAGCCGGATCCAGCGGATTCCGTCAATTTTTTCGATCTCAGAAAGCAGCGGCACCAACCTCTTTTCCCCATACAAATCCATACCGTAGCGGGTGGTATCCTGAGCAATGACAATCACCTCGGTCACACCCTGCTCTGCCATTGCCTTGGCTTCTGCCACAACCGATTCCATCGGGCGACTTACATATTTCCCCCGGATTTTCGGAATGGCACAGTAAGAACAGCCATTGCTGCAGCCGTCTGCAATTTTTAAAAAGGCATAATAAAAGGGGGTGGTGAGAACCCTGTCTTTATAGTTTGGCTCTTTTTCTTGTGTTTTACAAAAGGAAGCGTATTTTTCTCCTGCCAATACTTTTTCCACAGCGGGAACGATATGATCCAGCTCGTGAATTCCCAAAACAGCATCCACTTCGGGGAAATTTTCTAAAATTTCCTCCTGATACCGCTGTGCCAGACATCCGGTTACCACTACTTTTTTGCCAAATGATACGGCATTTAAAATTTCAGAAATGGCTTCTTCCTTGGCAGCTTCAATAAAACCGCAGGTATTGATGATGATAACATCGCTTTTCTCTTCGGTATCTACCATCGTAAATCCGGCGTTCATCAGATTGGTCATCATAATTTCGCCGTCTACTTTATTTTTGGAACAGCCAAGTTGCACAAACAGCACGTTAGCTTTCATCATAATTAAACTCCTCATAGACTTCCTCCTCCCCGGAGAATTCCAGTTCCCTAAGACAGGCTGCAATCTCTCCGTAGCGAAAGCCTTTTCTCATCAGCCGGCTGATGATTTTTTTCGGTTCTGTCTGCGTATCGGACAGTTTTTTTACCAGTTCTTTTAAGACTTCCCTCTCCGCTTCTTCATTGTACTCATCACGGGAAAGGGAAATCCCTTTTTTCAAAAGGTCCTGACGGATTTTGTAATATCCCTGCTTGTGATACAGCTGTCTGCTTCTTACAAAGTCTTTGGTAAATTCCTCGTCACAAATCAGTTTTTCTTCGGTCAGCCGGTTTATAATTTCTTCAATCACCGCATCGGGAACTCCCCGGTCTGCCAGTTTGTTTTGCAGCTCACGGGAAGAATACCCCCGTCGGGACAGCAAATCCAGACAGTAGCCATACTGTTCGGGGAAGATACATTCCCGTTGAAATTCTTCCACCGAGTCCACCGCAATTTCTTCGGGTGTCCCAAGTCTCCGATAGGTGTAGCGGGAAATGGAAAACAAATATTCTTCTCCCGAAAACACCAAAAAACGGTTTTTATTTTTCACCCCGGGGCGAATGGTAAGTTTTATCATAATAAACGAAAACCGGAAAGCAGAGTTTTATAAAACTCTGCCTCCCTGTTCTCTTGTCTCCTATTTTCTATTCTACTTCTTTTCCAAAATATTCGGTCAGAATCTGATCTGCTTCCCACTCATTCATCACCACATAGGGGTCAGCAATGGAAACCGGAAGCTCAAAGGTCTGAATCACAGGTTCCTCCATTTTGGAAATGGCATTCACATAGCTCAAAAGCTCGGAAACGCTCATGCTGGATTCGATATTTTCTTCAATCAAACTGTAAATGGACGGAATTTTCGCAATATACTTGGCACGGAATTTCTGTTCAAATACTGCATGGAAAAAGTCCTGCTGCACCTGATTTCGCTGCAAATCGCCCATCGGATACTGTCGGAATCGCAGCACTTTAACGGATTCTGCACCGTCAAGCAACTGGTCCCCTTTGCGGATATGGATAAACAAATCCTGGTCAGGGTCCTCATAATCCATATCACAAGGCACATCAAACTGAACACCGCCCAATTCGTCGATGACAGTTTCCACTGCGGAGAAATTCACGGTCAGATAATCGTGAATAGAAAGGCCGGTCAAATCCTTAACCGTCTGCACCGCTAAGCTTTCCTGCCCAATCTGAAGAGCTGCATTGATTTTTTGATTCCCTCGGTTGATTTGCACTTTGGTATCACGGGGGATGGACAACAGCGAAACGGTATCCTTGGTGGGGTCTACCGAAAGCACCATAATTACGTCCGACCGAAGCCCGCTCTTATCCGTTCCGAAAATAATCAGATTTCTCTGCTCGTTGGCAGAGGCTTCGTCAATTTCGGCAATATCGGTTCCGCCACCCAGGTTTCGGTTCCAGAAAACGGAACAGCTTACCAGAGCAAACAGAATCAGATAAACAGATAGAGACCACAGAAATACCTTTTTGAATAATTTTTTGTTCATAGCCTTGCCTCGTTTGATCTGTTTTTTCCCACGGCTCATTGTTCGTATCCCTGTAAAAATGCTTGTTCGTTAGCTTCTTTAAATTTTTCAGGAACGGTGGACAATACGGCATCCACCCAATCCTGTTTGTCAAATTCCAGATATTTTGCCAACACGCCCAGTAACACTACGTTGGTGACTTTGGAATTTAAAATGGATTCTGCAATTTCCAACGCATTCACAGCAACCAAATCCACTTCTTCTTTTTTCAGTGTGTCTAAAATATCCCCGGGATATTCCGCTGCACCGATAATCACCGGCATGGGCATAATCTGCTGTACGTTGGTAATCAGCTTTCCGCCTTTTTTCAAGTAAGGCAACCAACGCAAAGCTTCCAATTCTTCAAAAGAAATGATGATATCCGCTTCTCCCTGACAAATCACGGGAGAGTGAACTTTTTCGCCATATTTTACGTAGGTTACCACACTGCCGCCACGCTGGCTCATTCCGTGTACTTCCGACACTTTTACATCGTAACCCTTTTCGATGGCAAGGTTTCCTAAAATTCTGCTGGCAAGTAAGGTCCCCTGACCGCCAACTCCTACAATCATAATGGATTTTGTGTTCATATCAGTCTCCCCCTTTCTTACAGAGTGATGGCATCAAACTTACAGATGTTTTTACACAGTCCGCAGTTGGTACACAAGGTTTTATTGATTTCGGGTTTGCCGTCTACAATAGAAATTGCGGGGCATCCGATTTTCATACACATTTTGCAGTTTTTACATTGATCTTTCCGGATGTTTACGTCGAAATCGTATGTTACGCCTTTTAACAGAACACAGGGACGGCGTGCAATGATCAAAGACGGTTCTTCCACAGAAATTTCTTCTTTGATCACCGCTTCACATTCTTCCACGTTGAAGGGGTCAACCACTTTGATTCGGGTATAGCCAACTGCTTCTGCAAATTTTTCTAAGTTTACCGCTACGGTGGGTTCGCCTTTTAAGGTTTTACCGGTAGTGGGGTTCTGCTGGTGACCGGTCATACCGGTGATGGAGTTATCTAAGATAATTACCGTAGAAGTTCCCTTGTTGTATGCAGTAGAAGCCAGTCCTGTCATACCGGAATGGATGAAGGTAGAATCCCCGATCACCGCTACGGTTTTCTTGGAGAGTTCCTGATTGGCTTTGGAGATTCCGTGTGCTGCACTGACAGATGCGCCCATACAGATGGTGGTATCCATTGCGGATAAGGGAGCTGCTGCACCTAAGGTATAACAGCCAATGTCACCGGAAACCATCAGCTTCAGTTTGGAGAGTACGTAGAACATACCTCTGTGGGGACAGCCGGGACACATCACAGGAGGTCTCATAGGCGGATTGTAGTCGGGATAGGTTACTTCGTCCTTTTTGCCGGAGATTGCTTCTCTTACCGACACGTTGGAAAACTCGCCGAATTTGGAGAAGGTATCTTTTCCGTGCACTTGGATCCCCATTGCCTTAATATGGTTTTCAATATAGGGATCTAATTCTTCCAGCACATAAAGTTTATCAACCTTACTTGCAAATTCCTGAATCAGTTTTACGGGCAAAGGC
This sequence comes from Clostridia bacterium, assembly GCA_017625695.1. Taxonomy (GTDB): domain Bacteria; phylum Bacillota; class Clostridia; order UMGS1840; family UMGS1840; genus SIG452. Next base: position 85,490 of record JAGAKI010000058.1, read on the forward strand.
CAAAGCATACCCAGTTTCAGATAGGATGCTTCAGGGAAAGATTCTTTCGCATACTGATAGGGTGCACCTGCGGTAATGATACCGATTTTGGTATCGTTTAATTCCATCCGGTTGATACCGGAGGTTTCTGCATATTCTACCAGCTTGTCTTTTCTGTCTTCAATGACCAGACGGCGTTTTTTCGCCATACCGGGCATCATAACATATTTCATCGCATCTTTCTGATATTCTTTTAAAGGAACCTCCACACGGTCCGCTTCTTCCACAATGGACTGGGAATGTGCGATACGGGTGGTTAACCGGAGCAGTACGGGGGTATCAAACTGCTCGGAAATTTCGTATGCCAGTTTGGCATATTCTTTACATTCTGCACTATCAGAGGGTTCCAGCATGGTTACCTTCGCCGCATTGGCATAATTACGGGAATCCTGCTCATTCTGAGAGGAATGCATTCCCGGATCATCCGCAACGCCGATGACCAAACCACCGTTCACACCGGTGTAGGACACGGTGAACAAAGGGTCTGCCGCTACGTTTAAGCCTACGTGCTTCATCGCACAGAAGGAACGTGCGCCGGCAATCGCTGCACCGATGGCAACTTCCATTGCCACCTTTTCGTTGGCTGCCCATTCAGCATCCACTTCGGGGAATTTGGCAACAAATTCGGTGATTTCGGTGGAGGGAGTGCCCGGATAGCTGGATACCACAGTCACGCCTGCTTCGTATAATCCTCTGGCAACGGCTTCGTTGCCAATCATCAATCTCTTGGACATGGTTCAAAAAACCTCCTATATTTCGTTCTGCGCCGCAACTAAGCTTTCGCCGCAGTAGATTTCTCTCAACTTAGGTTTTTCAATTTTACCGGTGGGATTTCTGGGAACATCGGCAAAAATAATCTTACGGGGACGTTTGTACTTGGGAAGTGCTTTGCAGAAGGTATCCATTTCTTCTTCCGTACAGGTCATATCTTCTTTCAGCTCGATAATGGCTGCTGCCATTTCGCCAAGACGGGGGTCGGGAAGTCCGATAACCGCTACGTCCTTTACTTTATTGTTGGTGCGGATGAAATCTTCAATCTGTACGGGATACAAGTTTTCACCGCCGGATATAATGACATCTTTTTTACGGTCAACCAGGAAGATAAAGCCGTCTTCGTCCTCCTGTGCCATATCGCCGGTAAAGAGCCAGCCGTCTTTTAATACATCGTTGGTAGCTTTTTCGTCATTGTAGTAACAGGTCATCACGCCGGGGCCTTTCACTGCGAGTTCGCCAACTTCGCCACGAGCAACGGTTTCCCCGTGTTCATCCACAATTTTTACTTCCCAACCGTAGCCGGCTTTGCCGATGGCACCCACCTTGTGGATGTTTTCCACACCCAGGTGAACACAACCGGGACCGATGGATTCGGATAAGCCGTAGTTGGTGTCATACTGATGGTTGGGGAAAACTTTCTTCCAGCGTTTAATCAAGCTGGGGGGAACCGGCTGCGCACCGATATGCATCAGTCTCCAACGGGATAAATCCATCCGGTCGATTTTGATGGTACCCGCATCAATGGCATCTAAAATATCCTGTGCCCACGGCACCAATAACCACACAATGGAGCATTTTTCATCTGCCGCAGTCTGCACAATCCATTCGGGTTTTACTCCTTTTAAAAGAACCGCTCTGGCACCTACCACCAGACATCCGAACCAATGCATTTTGGCACCGGTATGGTACAGGGGAGGGATACAAAGAAATACGTCATCCTTCTGCTGACCGTGGTGATTCTGTTCGGTCAGGCAAGCGTGTACCAGACTTTCGTGATTATGTAAAATCGCTTTTGGGAATCCCGTGGTCCCGGAAGAAAAATAAATTGCCGCATCATCTTCGGGAGTCAGAGAAATTTCGGGAGTTTTGGAGGTACAGTAAGTCACCAGTTTATCATAGCTTTCCGCAAAGGAGGGACAGTCCTTTCCCACATAGAATAACTGCTTCACTCCGGGAATTACGTCACAAATCTCTTCCACTCTGCCGATAAATTCGGGACCGAACACCAATACATCTGCTTCCGCTAATTCCAGACAGTATTTGATTTCATCGGACGTGTAGCGATAGTTTAAGGGAACCGCTAAAGCACCGGTCTTTAAGGCACCAAAATATACCGGCAGCCATTCCAGACAATTCATCAGCAAAATGGCAACCTTATCTCCTTTTTTGACGCCGCGGGACAGCAAAAGGTTCGCAAATCGGTTGGCTTTTTTATTAAATTCCTGCCAGGTGATTTCGGTTTTTCCGCTTTCTTCGGAGTTGGGGGGGATTAAGCTATATTCTTTCCAGGTGGTTCTCGCCTGGGATACGATATTCGGCACGATTTCGGTCAGTGCCACATCATGTGCGAATTTTTCTGCATTTTGTTCTAAAAAATTTGTAATTACCATAGGGAAATTACCTCCGTTTCCAGTTTTGTTTCAGAAGGTACAAAAAACGCCCTCTGAACGAATTAGTTTCAGAGGGCGAGAAAACACGTTCCCGCGGTACCACCTCAGTTTACCGATATCTCGTAACATCGGCCTCAACAGGTACACGAAAATACCCTTGTGCGATGACGGGCACACCCGTAGCAATCTACTGAGATATTTCTATAAAATCCGTTCGGTGCTCTGCTCCGGAGATGTATTCACACCGCTGTCCGCCGCTGTCTCGCACCACCCGACAGCTCTCTCAAGGTTTTCAACTATGTTACTTGTTCTCCATCATGGCATTATATTGGTTTCAGTTTATCATAAACCCCCTCTAATGTCAAGAGAATTTTATTATTTTTGTTGAAAAATCACGATTTTTCAAAATCTTTTTCCTTTCCCTTTGAAATTTTCGTAAAATTTCCAAAATTTATTGTTTTTTCTCTTTACTTTACGGGAAAAATATGATAAAATAAAGCCAGTCTGTATCTTGTTGCTGACAAAAACAGGAACCCGAAAAGGAGTGAGGAGAGCGTGTACCAGGTGGGCGACAAAATTGTATATCCTATGCATGGCGCAGGTGTGATTGAAGCCATTGAAGAAAAAGAAATTTTAGGAAACATCAATTCCTACTATATCTTGCGGGTCCCCACAGGAAATATCTCTCTGATGGTACCGGTGAAAAACGCAGCCGAAATCGGCGTGCGGGATGTGGTTGCTCCCGAAGTCATTGACCGTTTGTTTACCCATATTCTGGATACCAATGTGGATATGCATGAAAACTGGAATAAACGCTATCGGGAGAATATGACAAAAATCAAATCCGGAGATTTGTTTGAAATCGGACCAATCTACTACTACCTGATGCAAAAAGAACTGGAAAAAGGTCTCTCCACCGGCGAAAAGAAAATGTTCGGCTCGGCGCATCAGATTCTGGTTTCGGAAATTATTCTGTCAAAAAATATTTCACAAAAAGAAGCCGAGGAACTGATTGCTTCCCGGCTGGGAACCGGTGAAACTCCACAGGCAATTTCTGTGTAATAACAATACGAGGTGTTTTTTATGTTTGAAGGAATTAAAAGTCTTTTTGTTTCCGACGAACCTGACCCCGTCTGTTCTGCCATTGTGGTGGCGGCAGGCAAAGGCACACGGATGGAATCGGACATCAAGAAGCAGTTTTTACCCCTGCTGGGGCGTCCCGTGCTGGCACACACCTTAGAAGCCATTGAAAAAAGTGAATGGGTGAAAGAGATTCTTCTGGTCGTATCAGAAGAAGATATCTTAACCGCAAAAGATATTGTGGCATCCTCCGATTGTGACAAGGTAACCAAGATTATTGCCGGCGGCAAAAACCGTGCGGAATCGGTTTCCAAGGGCATCCGTGAGATTTCCGACGATGCTCAGATTGTGCTGATTCACGACGGGGTACGTCCCTGCGTGAAAGCCTCACTCATTGACCGTTGCATTGCAAATGCCATGGAATACGGTGCTTCTGCTTTGGGTGTCAAAGAAAAAAATACCGTGAAACGGGTCAATAAGAACGGGTTCATTGAGGAAACTCTCGACCGGGAAGAATTGGTGCAAATGCAAACGCCCCAATGCTTTCAAACTGAAATTATCAAAAAAGCCTATGAAAATTTTGACCCCTCTGCCACCGACGACTGTGCTCTGGTGGAACAGCTGGGAGTCAAAATCCACATCACTGAGGGAAGCTATGCAAACATCAAGCTGACCACCAGAGAAGATCTGTTAACCCTCTCTGCGTTCATTGATGCGGAATATAACCGGGAAGAGTAACAAAAAAGGAGTCCGAAGATGATGAAAATCGGCTTTGGCTATGATGTACATAGATTAGTACCTGAGCGGAAGCTCATTTTGGGTGGAGTAAAAATCCCCCACGAAACAGGGCTGTTGGGACATTCGGATGCAGATGTGCTGATTCACGCTCTGATGGATGCTATTTTAGGCGCCCTGGCATTGGGAGATATCGGAAAACATTTTCCCGATACCGATAACGATTACAAAAATATTGACAGTATGCTTTTGTTAAAAAAAGTAGCTGATCTGATGCACCGTGAGGGGTACCAAATCGGCAACATAGACTGTACCGTTTGTGCTCAGCGTCCCAAGCTTTCCCCTCATATTGAAACCATGCGACAAAATATCGGAGCCGTACTGGAAACCGATATTAGTAATATCAGCGTAAAAGCCACTACCACCGAAAAACTCGGTTTTGTAGGACAGGAGGAAGGCATTTCTGCCTACGCTGTCTGTCTTTTGCGAAAGGAGAATGAATAACAATGCGAAACAAAACCAAAGAACTCACCATGACCGCACTGCTCACTGCCCTGGCAATCATCATTCCCATGATTATGCCCATCAAAGTAGCAATGCCCCCCTTTACTGCAACCTTAGCCTCCCATACGCCATTGATTATCTCTATGTTTTTAAGTCCTCTGGCAGCAATTCTGACTGCCATCGGTTCTGCCATCGGCTTTTTTTTCACCTTTTCTCCCATTGTGGCAGCAAGAGCTGCAACTCACGTATTTTTCACCGTAGCCGGTGCTTATATGGTTCGTAAAAAAACACATCCTGTTCTGATGGTGATTCTCACTCTGATTCTCCACTCCATTGCAGACATGGGAATTGTATATATTACCGCAGAATGGATGGGAATGGAAAGTCTGTTAAACAGCAATGCGATGGGTTACGTACAAGCCTGGTTAGGACTGGGAACCGCTGTTCACCATCTGGTTGACTTTACCATTGCATATCTGATTATGATTCCCTTAGCAAAGGCAAAACTCATTGACCCTAATCTGATTCTGAGAGGTAAGAAAAACCGTGAAACTGTTAGTAGCCACAAATAATCAGGGAAAATTAAAAGAATTCAATGAAATTTTAGGAGAGCTGGGCATCGAATGTGTGTCTCTTCGGGATATGGGAATCTCTGTGGATGTGGAAGAAACAGGGACCACTTTTCTGGAAAATGCACTCTTAAAAGCCAAAGAAATTTATAACATTGCAAAAATTCCCACCATTTCAGACGATTCGGGTTTGTTGGTGGATGCCTTAAACGGAGAGCCGGGTGTCTACTCTGCCCGCTATGCCGGCGAACCCTCCGACGATAACCGCAATATGGACAAGCTCCTTGCCAATTTAAAAGACAAAAAAAAACGCACCGCAAGATTCAAAAGCGTGATTGCGGCAGTCTTTTCCGAGGAGGATATTTTGGTTTCCGAGGGAGAATGTGAAGGGGTTATCATTGAGGAAAAACGGGGAGAAAACGGCTTCGGCTATGACCCCATTTTCTATGTGGAAGCATTGGGCAAAACCTTTGCCGAAATGACCGATGCCGAAAAAAACAGCTTAAGTCACAGAGGAAGGGCAATCCGAAATTTAAAAGACCAGTTAGAAACCAAAGAATATTAAAAGACTTTCAAAAAAATAGTGTATAAAAATCACCCGCTCTGCGGGTGATTTTTCATTTTCAGGCATAGCTCTGATACTGCAGGCTACGCACAAGTTCGTTTTTGGTTGGTATGCCAGCCATACAAACTGTTATTTGCTACCCAGACACGGGATAGTCGTAACCAACACCTGCCGGGTTATTCCTCATCCTCCACTTCGTCCTCGTCGGAGGGCATATCCATATACATATCTTCAGTCTCCAATTGGGCTGCAATGAGTTCCTTTATTATGGGTTGATATTTTTCGATATTTTCATATTTTTCAATCACATCCGCTACCTTGCCAAATAAGTGAAAATACAGTTTTTTGTAGTCAATCATAGTTTTCCCTCTCTTTTTCTTAACAATTAAAAAAGTGTGCCTCCAATCGAAGACACACCGAAAAAGTGTCTCTCCGATTGCAAAGAAATTGAACAACCCGACAAGGGAATATCAAAGATAGAGAAAACACTTTTTACCAAAGTATTTTCCCTTATCGAGTTACCTATTCAATTTCTTTGCCCCATCATTTTACCACAAAAGAAAAAATTTGTCAATAATAATGTAGGGGACGATGCCCACAGCAAAAAGCAACCCGGACACGGGATAGTCGTAAACAACACCTGCAATCTCGTCAGCCCTCTTTCTCGTTACCGGATGAAAAAATTCATTCATTTCATAAAAAAATTCCGTTTGCAGATACTAAACAAAAAAACAAAAAGGCGGGATTTTATGAATCATGGTGAACAACGGGTGCTGGAGCTTTTGTCCCGACAGTTTCCCGATTTAGCTTCTGCCACAACTGAAATCATCAATTTAAGTGCTATTTTGGAGCTTCCCAAAGGCTGTGAACATTTTTTCAGCGATTTACACGGCGAATATGAAGCTTTTTGCCATATGTTAAAAAATGCATCCGGTTTAATTCGTTTGAAAATTGAGGAAGTCTTTTCCCATCTGCTGACCACGGAAGAACAGGATGCTTTGGCAACGTTAATCTATTATCCCGAAGAACGGCTGTCCTATCTGCAGAAAGACGGTCCCCTTTCTGATGACTGGTTTCGGGTGACGTTGTACCGTCTGGTACAGGTCTGCCGCGGTGTTGCTTCCAAATATACCCGTTCCAAGGTACGAAAAGCCTTACCCAAAGAATTCTGTTACATCATTGAAGAACTGCTCCACGAGGGCGGAAGCGGTCCCGATAAGGATGCCTATTACCGGGGAATTTTAGAAACCATCCTCCGCACCAAACGTCAACAAGCCTTTCTCACCGCCATTTGTCAGCTGATTTCACGGCTTTCGGTGGACCATCTGCATATTTTGGGAGATATTTTTGACCGAGGCCCCGGTGCTCACGTGATTTTGGATACTCTTCTTTGCTACCACAGCGTAGACATTGCCTGGGGCAATCACGACATTCTCTGGATGGGGGCAGCAGCGGGAAACCCGGCTTGTATGGCTACGGTGCTTCGCATCTGTGCCCGCTACAATAATTTAGATACCGTAGAAAATGGCTACGGCATCGGACTCCGACAACTGTTTTCTTTTGGAGAAGCAGTCTACGGCGATCATCTCATTCCCGCCTTTTTCCCCGTGGGAGCGGCGGAGATCACCCCCTCTGAACAAGCATCGGTAACTGCTTTGCATCAGGCGATTTCGGTCATTGGCTGGAAGCTGGAAGCAGACATTATAAAAAGACATCCGGAATATGAAATGGAGGACCGTCTGTTATTGGACAAGCTTGGGCGTTCCCAAAAAAACATTGTCATAAACGGGGTTTCCTACCCTGTCAATGACGGATATTTCCCAACGGTTGACCCGGACTGTCCGACTCGTCTCAGTCGGGAAGAGGAAGAAATCGTCAACCGGCTGAAGGACGCATTTATGGGATCTCATAAGTTGCAAAAACACGTGAAATATCTGTTTTCCAAAGGGGGAATGTATCAGGTAATGAATGGAAATCTGATGTATCACGGGTGTATTCCGTTAACGAAATCGGGAAATTTTGCAAGCTTTTTGGGACATCGTGGAAAATCCCTTTTAGACTACTGCGACAACACCCTGCGGAAAGGTTTTTTCCTTCCCGAACACCACCCGGAAAAAGAGTCCTGTGTGGATTTTTACTGGTATTTATGGTGCGGAACCCATTCTCCCCTGTTCGGAAAATCCCAAATGAAAACCTTTGAGCGATATTACCTGTCCGACCCTGCCACCCACCGGGAAGACAAAAACCCATACTATCGGCTGATTGAGGGAGAATCCAGCCGTCAGCTTGTGGCAAAGATTTTAAAGGAATTTTCCCTGTCGGAAGAGACTTCTCATATCATCAACGGACACGTTCCCGTCCGTCAAAGCTGTGGCGAAAGTCCTCTGAAGGCGGGAGGCAGACTGTTTATGATTGACGGAGGTCTTTCCCGTGCCTATCAGGGAAAAACGGGCATCGGCGGGTATACGCTGATGTATCATTCCCGTGGGTTTTTACTCACTGCACACGAACCCTTTTCCAATCGCACCGATGCAGTGGAAGAGGGACGCGATATTGTGTCTACTCCCGTGGCAACAGAGCAGATGCCTTGTCGGTTACGGGTTGCCGACACAGATACGGGAAAAGAGCTTTCCCGTCGGATTTCGGAGCTTTTTGCCCTTGCCGACGCCTACCGTGAGGGACGTCTGCCCCAACCGGGGAACAGTCTGTCATAAAAAATAAAAATCATGTATAAATTTTAAAAAATTGCCGTAGAATAGAGTTGAAATAACATAAAAAATGCTTTCGGGCAAACGAACAACAGGAGGTTTTTTACTATGATGATTGCTGATACCATTGCCTTGATTCTGGTGATTGTTGGTTCCTTAAATTGGGGGGCTATCGGACTGTTTGGTGTGGATGTGGTATCTTCCATTTTCGGTGCCGGTTCTATGATTTCCAGAATTATCTTCTCCCTGGTGGGAATTGCCGGTCTGTGGACCATTACCATTTTGTTTAAGGATAAACTGCCGGCAGAACACAGAGACTAAGTAAAACGCTGTTTGGAACTGTTTCCCAAACACCAAAAAACAGGAAAAAGGGAACTGATACTTTCGTATCGGCTCCCTTTTTTCCTCTTATTCTTCTTCTATTCTATAAAACGCAAAAAAATGCCCGAGAAGGGAGAAACCGAACACCCAATGGGTGGTTTTTTGCTTTCCGGTACGATATTACCGGAACGGCGGAAAAAATTTTAAAACGCAAAAAAATGCCCGAGAAGGGAGAAACCGAACCCCGAAGGGGGTTATCCGACGGCGTACAAAGGTACGCCGAGGATGAGGTTCATTCCTTCTCGAGCATTTTTTAAGTTTTTACTCTTCCCAGGAGTGGAAGATGTTCTGCACATCGTCGTTATCTTCCAACATATCGATGAGTTTGTTCATATTTTTGATTTGGTCTTCATCGGTTAAGGTGGTATAGTTATCGGGAATTTTGGAAACTTCAGCTTCTAAGATGGTATAGCCTTTTTGTTCGTAGGCTTCACGGATTTGGGAGAAGGTTTCGGGGGCAGTGGTGATTTCATAGCCATCCTCTAACACTTCAATGTCCTGAGCGTCCAGTTCCAGTGCTTCCATGGTCATTTCGTCATCATCCATGCTGTCGGTTTTTTCAATTACGATGATGCCTTTTTCCTGGAAGGACCAGCTTACGCAACCGGTAGCACCCATATTACCGCCGCATTTATCAAAGGCGTGACGAACATCTGCTGCGGTACGATTACGGTTATCGGTTAAGGTTTCTACAATCACAGCAACGCCGCCGGGACCGTAGCCTTCGTAAGTGATAGCTTCGTAATTGGAGGTATCTTCACCGCCTGCTGCTTTCTTGATACATCTCTGCACGTTTTCAGAGGGCATATTGTTAGCTCTTGCTTTGGCAATCAGATCACGGAGCTTTCCGTTTACGGTGGGGTCAGGACCGCCTGCTTTTACAACGACTGCGATTTCTCTGCCGATTTTGGTGTATACCTTTGCTTTCTGAGCATCGGTTTTTCCTTTTTTGTGTTTGATGTTTGACCATTTAGAATGTCCTGACATGGTTTTTAATCTCCTTTAAAAATGAGTATGGTATCCGAAGGTGGTTGGGGGTAAGCGGAATCTGAGGCTTCATTGCCCCGTGGAAATCACTTCCGCCGGATTTTAAAAGTCCCAATTGTTCCACCAATTCGGTATAAAGCTTGGTTTGTTCGGGGGTGTATTCGGTATAAATGGTTTCCGCACCCACCAGTCCGCTTTGTTTGAAACGGACAAGCAACTCTTTTAATTCACTTTCTGAAAGTTTCAGATAATGCATATGAGCTAAAATGGGAACGCCGCCTGCAGCACGAATGATGGAAATGGCTTCCTCCGGCTCAATGCGGTCTTCATTCACATGGGCAACTCTGCCGTGTCCCAGATATTTTTGGAATCCTTCTTTCACGCTTGCCACATATCCCTTGTCGCAAAGCAGCTTGGCAAAATGTGCTCTGCCCCAAATGTTTCCCGTGGCAACTTGTTTGACCTCTTCCACGGTAATGGGCATCCCTAAGCGATTTAAAATTTCTAAGGTTTTTAAGTTTCTTTTTTCCCGGTTTTGGGCAAGTTCTTTTAACTTTTCCCGTAGAGGCGGATCGTCCGGATTGATATACAACCCTATCATATGAAGCTCTCTGTGATAGTTACAGGAAAGCTCAATGCCGGGAATTACTTCCATTTCGTACTCTTTCCCTGCTTCTAATGCCTCACAAATACCGTCCACCGTATCGTGGTCGGTAATGGCGATTGCCGAAAAGCCTTGTTCTTTCGCAAGTTTCACCAGTTCCCGGGGAGTGAAAGAACCATCGGAATACGTAGTATGAGTATGCAAATCAATCATCATTTTGACGAATGCGCACAACGGGAACGCAAAACTTTTTTCTTAGGAAGGCTCCGTTTGAAGTTTTCGTGGAAAATCAGATAAGTCGCAAAGAGCATAATGGTAGTGATGATAATAAAGCCCCAAGCAACCAGCATATTAACAAAACAGAAATAGAATGCCAAAATGGATGCAATGGATGCTCCGTAGCTGAATATACGAAGCAGATTCATCTGACCGCCATGTGCATACTGAGTGCCGAATACGCTGACATAAACAGTCATATAAAAGGCATTGATTGCCTGCACAATAACCGTATCCAGGTAATACAGAACACCGCTTTCATCGAAAGAAGTGATGAGGGTATACACAAGGTTTGCACCTAAAATGGTGTAGGTTAAAATCCGGGAAAATATGGTGCTTCGACCGGTCGATTTCCGGCTGAATTTACTGATTAACAGATAAAACAGAGAAATAAAGAACAAATAGAAATAGGTGGGTACCACCGACTGAAAAATGGTGTAGGGTATTTCAAAGTTACTGCTCAGTAAAATCAATACATTCGCACCCATTAAAATAATCTGGGCGATACTGCCGTATAATAAATGATTTTTGGTACGATAAACCCGTCTTAAAAAAAATTCAATCATAGTCTTTCTCCTAGTATTAGTTTTAATCGAACAGAGCATGCCGCACAGTTTCCACAGCATCCAAATCCGGACGGCACTTTAAGATGTAACAGGGAGTTTCGCTGAGTAACAGATGAATCAAAGTAAACAGTTTATCCAAAAGACTTTTATCCACCGGTCGATTCACACTGCCAAGCAACCACTGAAGTGCCTGCAAGGTCTGTAACCGGGTGATTTCATTTTCGGGTGCCTGCTGTAAGAACACAATCGCTTTTAAGGGAACAATGACATTTTTCCCCTCTCCGCTGGCACCTGCCCAGGGAGAACCGCATGCGTAGGCTTTGCCGTCTTCCATAAAGCGGATAATGGGAGAATCGTCATTTAAAATGAATGCCGAAGAATCAAACTGTTCCCACAGTTTGGTATGAGTGGTTTTGCCGGTTCCGCTGGGAGCCGAAAACAAAATTCCCTCTCCCTGATACGAAATGGCAGAAGCGTGTACTGCAAAGCCATCATAATGAAGCAATGCATACCGCATTGCCTGGTCGGTTCCGTTGATTAAAGGAAACTCCGGCTTAAAGGCTGCAGATTCTGCATTTTTATATTCTTTGGGGTTGGGCATTGTTTTTTTGTATTCTCTTAATGCCTGATTAATCAAATTGATTTCGTTCGCATCCTCCAGACGGTAGAACTGAATCTCGATGGTTTCCTTTTTGATTTTGGTACAACTGATATACCGGTCAATCTGCTCGTTATAGTCCCAGTAGCAAAAGGCACCGTCGGGAAGCTTTGCCCAGGTACGGTCATTGGTGACGGTAATCAGCTCATAATCGTCGGGAAGCTCTACCGAGTCGGTCAATCGGAAATGGATCGAAATATCCTCGTTCAGATAAACATCCTGATAAGGAGCAGCACGTTCGGTAAAGACAGGGTTCAGATCTCCTGTAATATTCACTTTGATTCCTGCAATTCTTAACTTCATCAAACTACCCCCTCCGTAATATCAAAAAATTCGGAATCCTTGCAGAAAGGATGGATTATTCGTAAATTTTATCAATGGTGATTTTTCCACCGTTATAGTTGGCAGAAGGAATCTGCTCATTGGTATTCAAATCACAGAAGAACACATCGCCCGCTTTGATGGGACGGGTCAATTCTGTGAGACAAATATCGTTGATTAACTGGCCGGGCTGTGCAGATACCACTTCCAGTTTTACACGCATTACATACACTTTATCTTTACTCTGTACCAAAGAAGGATAGTAATGAATCTTGATCTGAGCACCGTTATGTGCTGCAATCTGGCAGAACTGGTTTAAGGGATTTAACAAGAAACTCTTCATTTCTCTGGCAAAATCGTAGGTTCCGGTCAGAGCGGCAGAAGAAATTTCATAGGGTGCTTCATAAACTGCATTGGGAACTTCTTCTAAAATTGCCTGATACAGTTTGCGGTTGGAGGGATAGGTAGAAAGGTCTTTACGGATTTCGGTGGTCGGCTGGTCTGCAGTCGCACCGCCGGTTACCACAACCTTAATCAGAACAGGAATCTGTCGATCCACTTCGGTTACCAACTGAGCAAACCGGAAGTAGCTGAGCGGAGCACTTCTGTCTACACCGGGAAGCAACACGGTTTTATCAATGGTTCTCTTATCCAGGTCGTGCTTTTCTGCAAAGAATGCATACGCATCAATCGCTTCTCCCACGCTGATGGGAGTATCAATCATTGCTTCAGTTACAATTTCAGCACCCAAAACGTCTCTTCCGATAACCCAGAAAGAGAGTGCATCAGGATGGTCAAAGGGACGTTTGCCAACCATATCTCCTAAATTATAATATGCCAGCTTGTATTCATTGTTGAACATACGAAGAGTTGCAGAAGACAAGTCGCCATAAGAAAGGGGTTCGTTATCATCATAGCTTCTGTCAGTTAATTTCGCCATTTTCAGCACTTCGTAATACTGTGCCTGATGATTGTCTGCTTTAATTGCTCGAGACAGCACAGTTGCCACTTCGGCACGGGTAATGTTGTTTTTGGGAGCAAAGCTTCCATCGGGATAACCGGTGATGATTCCGCTTTCTGCTACGGCTGCAACTGCCGCCTGATATGCTTCGCTGATGTCAGCTGCATCGGTAAAGGTTGCGGGAGCGGTTGCCGATTTAATATTTTTGGAAGCATAAATGGCATATGCCACTTCTTCTCTGGTTGCGGGAGTATTGGGATAAAACTCGGTACCGGTGATAAAGTAGCTGCCGCTTGCGGTAACATAATCATAATACCACTGGTCTTCCAAAACGTCGGTGTAAGTTTTTTCCACCGAAGTGCCAAACTGAACGGACAGCAGCTTTGCAAGCTCTGCACGGGTTACATTGGCATCGGGACGGTAAGAACCATCTTCATAGCCGTTAACTACGCCATTTGCTACCAGTTCATCTACATAGGGATATGCCCAGTGAGCGGCATCAAAATCGGTAAAGGTTGCCGCAAATGCAACGCTTGTGAGCATCATCATTGCCAATAAGAAGGAAAGAATTTTTTTCATCATGTCAAGGTCCTCCTGTTATGTAAGTTATTTTTTACAATTCTAAACCTCTGAAAATGGAGTTGCATTTCCCCATTTTCAATAAAAATCACTCTCATTATAACACATCCGATTAAAAAAATCAACAAAAATGCACATTTTTTTAATGGAAATTTATCGAAATAAAAAACCTTTCCAAGACATACAAATATCAGGGCGGAATTCTTTTGGTTAAGAACAAAAAAGAAGAGAAAACCCCTGCAAACATAACCGGTGATGCCTTCTTCCCTTTGCAGAACTCTCACAATAAAAAAACGGCAGGGAACCCGAATCGAGCTTCCTTGCCGTTTTTATCATTCATTTTAAACTCTTACTGAACGGTTTGGTTTTTGGTAATTGCCTTCATTACAAACAGGGTTGCAACAGTCAGCACAATACCAACGGGGAGTAATACCCATGCATTCTGAATGAATGCCGCCAGTAAGTATACCACGAAAGAAATCAGTGCTACAGTAATTGCATAGGGCAACTGAGTAGAAACATGATTTACGTGGTTAGACTGGCTTCCTGCAGAAGACATAATGGTGGTATCGGAAATGGGAGAACAGTGGTCACCGCAAACCGCACCTGCCAGACAAGCAGAAACACCGATAATCAACAGCTCGCTGTCGCCGGGGAACATCGCAGTTACGATGGGAATTAAGATACCAAAGGTTCCCCAGGAAGTACCGGTAGCAAATGCCAGTACACAAGCAACCAGGAAGATGATTGCCGGTAAGAATCCTGCCAGACCTGCTGCTGCAGATTCCATCAGAGCTTCTACAAATTCAGCTGCACCAAGTAAGCCGGTCATATTTTTTAAAGCAGTTGCAAAGGTTAAAATCAAAATCGCAGGTACCATTGCATTGAAGCCTTTGGGAATACATTCCATTGCTTCTTTGAAGGTAATGACACGTCTTGCAATTAAGTAAATAATGGTCACAATCAGAGCCACGATTGCACCCCAGGGCAAACCAACAGTCGCATCGGTATTACCGAACGCATCGATAAAGGTTTCGCCGGAGAAAAATCCGCCAACGTATAATAAGCCGATGATAGAAATTACTACTAAGATGATAACCGGCAGAATCAGGTCGATAACTTTGCCTTTGGGATTTGCACCTTCATCAGCATCCGGAAATTCTTCTTTCCCGGAAGTGAACAAATCACCTTTGGTCATTGCATTGAATTCGTGAAGTTTCATAGGACCGTAGTCAAACTTCATTAAAACAATGGCTACAATAAACACCAGAGTCAGCAGAGAATAGAAGTTGTAAGGAATTGCACGAACAAACAACTCAATGCCGGAATAGCCGGTGCCTTCGGTAAATTCGGATACTGCTGCTGCCCAGGAAGAAACCGGAGCAATCATACAAATCGGTGCAGCAGTTGCGTCGATTAAATAGGCAAATTTTGCACGGGAAATGTTATGACGGTCAGTAACAGGACGCATAACACTGCCGACAGTCAGACAGTTGAAATAGTCATCAATAAAAATTAAAATACCTAAGATAAAGGTTGCAAACATTGCACCCACACGGGATTTGATGTTCTTTTCTGCCCATCTTCCGAAAGCAGCGGAACCGCCTGCTTTGTTGATTAAGGCAACCATAGCACCTAAAATCACCAGGAAGATAAAGATACCTGCAGTGCCGGATACTGCCGCAATCAAACCGTCGTTAATCACTTTGTCCAAAGCACCAACGGGATTCCAGTTTACTACCAGCAAACCGCCCAGCACGATACCGATGAATAAAGAAGAATACACTTCTTTGGTAATGAGGGCAAGTGCGATTGCCACAAGGGGCGGAATCATTGCCCAGAATGTTGCGAAATAATTGCTTACGGGAGCTTCCTCTCCGGTTGCAAATGCTACCATTGCAGTCCCCATGGTCAACAAAAGCGTTACCACCAGAGAGAGTAGGGTCTTCTTGTTGAAAATTTTCATTTTCAAATACCTCCTAAATAATTTCCGAAATTCGGGAAATACCATAGCATTATGTTACCATATGTAGAAATAAATGTCAAGGAATTTCGTCAGTTCTTTCCGGATTCGGTCGATTTTTCGGGTAATTGCACCAAAAGGATGGCAACAAACATCAACACACAACCCCAGATTTCTCTTGCTGTCAAAGCCCCGCCGGTAATGGACCATCCGCAGGCGATAAGAATCACGGTGGTCAAGGTTGCAAACACCGATTCTAAACTCATTAAGATAGAAGCAGAAGTGGGGTCGGTATATTTTTGCCCAACAATCTGAAGAGTATATGCCACACCGCAAGAGAGAACACCGGAATATCCGATGGATGCCCACAGAGAAATTACCTGAGAAACGCCGGGCGTTTTCCCAAAAATCACCATAGCAATCAGGTTAAATAACCCGCAAACGAAAAATTGCAGGCAAGCCAGTTTTACGCCGTCCACACGGGGAGAAAAATAATCAATGGCAAGAATATGAAAGGCAAATACCAATGCACAAATAATCGTCAGAATATCCCCGTAGTTAATGGAGAACGACTCGTCCATACACATCAGATAAAGTCCGGACAAGGCAACAAGAACCGATACCAAAATTACCGGTCTTGGTTTTTTTCCCATAAATAACCATAAAATGGGAACAATCACCATATAAAGAGCAGTTAAAAAGCCGGATTTTCCGGGACTGGTGTATACCATCCCCATCGTCTGTAAGGTACTTGCCACACAAAGACAGGTTCCGCATACAAGACCCCCAATCCAAAGGGTTTTGTCAGCTTTTTGCACTGCAATTCCTTTTTTCTTTTTGGAGATATCCAAAAACCCAATCACAGGAAGCAATACCAAGCCTCCCAATACGCTTCGGATACCGTTAAAGGCAACCGGCGAAATCTCTTCCACCCCTTTACTTTGCGCAATGAAAGATACTCCCCAGATGAAGGCGGTGAGCAACAAAATCAGATTCCCTTTTAATTTTTGATTTTTTTTCATTCTCTTTTCCTTATCTTTCTGTGATGATATTCAAAGAATCTCCGTCGGTAATCACCGTCACATCTCCGTGATTGTCACTGCGGTAAGTGGGAATTCCCTTGGCATTCAACAAATCAGTCACCCGTTTATGGGGATGTCCGTAGTCATTGTTTCCTGTAGTAATCACCGCATAATCAGGGTTAACGGCATTCAAAAAATTCTTGGACGTGGAGCCTTTGGAGCCGTGATGTCCGATTTTTAATACATCCGCATGAGGAACAATTCCTTTGGAAAGCAAATCGTTTTCCACATCGGTGGTAGCATCTCCCATGAAGAGAAAGCTTCGATCGCCATAGGTCAGATACAACACACCGCTGTAATCGTTTTTGTCACCGTAGGTTTCATACATGGGAGAGAGGAATTCTGCCCTAATCTCCCCATCACAAACCGTAACCCCCTGCTTGATTTCGATGAGAGGAATGTCCAGCCATTCTATTAAGTCCATCGATTCTTCCGTCTGAGGATTGGAAATGGGAGACTCCGGCATATAAACGGTTTTTACCGTGTAATTTTCTAAAATGTCAGGGAACGAACCGATATGGTCATCGTGCTGATGGGTGATGACTGCATAGTCAATGGTATCTTCATTAAAACTGCCTAAAACATCCGAAATCGCTTGAAAATCGTCGGGTTTTCCCGCATCAATCAGCATGGTACGTCCATCAGGAAAGTGAATCACAATGGAATCGGAATTGCCCGTATCCACATAAACAACCGCCATTTCGTCATCCACAAGTTCGGGGATTTTCGGACCATCATCTCCCGTAAATTTAGTAATCAGAAAACTGATAATCAAGACAAATACTACCCAAAGGGCAGAACCTTTTTTCCCTTTCAATACACATATCCTCTTTTTCATATTTTTTAAAAAACGCTCTATTATCATACCATATTTGCAAAAAAATGTCAACGAAAAAGGTTAGAATGGCAAATAGTTTATTGGTATCTCACAAGAAATCGTTCATCAAAACATACAACGGGATGGTGTGGGCACCGTCCCCTACCAAGCTATTGACAAATGGAAAAATCAATGATATAATAACCATACCACACAAAATTCAATAAGATACCTTAGGAGAGGTGCGTTTTTTATTTTGGTAAAAATGCACATCGCCGTTTCACGTACTCTCTTTTGGTATGCTGAATTTTGTGTGGTAACAAAAAGGAGCTGTGCATTTTTCGTGCGTGGCTTCGGCTACGCACTTTTTTATTGTGCAGAAAATATTATCGGTTGCAGTACAATTTCATATATTCCACTACAACGGGAATCGAAAGCGGAGAAAACAGGGAAAGGGAAACGGTTTTTATCGTTTCCCTTTTTCTATTGGATAAAATATCCACTCTGTAGGGACAGATGCCCACATCTGTCCGTTTTTGGTATCTCACAAGAAATCGTTCATCAAAACATACAACGGGACGGTGTGGGCACCGTCCCCTACAAGATAATGGTACGCCAAGCGGTGAGGTTCATCCGTTCTGACTCATTTACTTTAAAAAATATTTGCGAAGAAAAATGAGAGCAGAATGTGGAAATCGAATCAAGGCAACGCCTTGACGGAGCCCTCGGCTGTACCCGGGTGTACGCCGAGGGTGAGATTCACGGATTCTGACTCATTTTTCAAGCAAAGCAAAAAGACCACCCTGTGAGGTGGTCTTTTTCATAAAACCGGCAACTATCTATCTTCCCGGGC
>JAGAKI010000059.1 GCA_017625695.1 Clostridia bacterium
ATGATGAGCAGACGGAAGTGGAATCGCTGTAATACAGAGAATGACCATTTGGTAAAAACCGCATAAAAGAACACCGGGTGCATCCGTTTGGTGCATCCGGTGCATTTTT
Organism: Clostridia bacterium; assembly: GCA_017625695.1. Lineage (GTDB taxonomy): Bacteria > Bacillota > Clostridia > UMGS1840 > UMGS1840 > SIG452. The sequence continues at coordinate 110 of JAGAKI010000059.1, forward strand.
GGTTATGAGAATCAGAAATTTGGGTTCTATAATAAATGTTGGGGTAAACGTCAACAAAAAGGTTGAGCATATCTGAAAAATCTGATAAAATGTAGTTACCACACAAACACTTATCGGAGGAACAGATATGCTCAATCAATATTATACCGAAAAATTGCTGGGATTGCAAGAGGTAACGGTAAAAAAGATCGAGGAAAGCGAAGGGAAAATAGAAATCGAGGTCGAACAGCAGAAAAAGGAGCAGGAATGTCCGAAATGTCACGGGAAAACAAGGAAAATCCACGATTATCGACAGCAAAAAATCCGGGACATGAAATGTTTCGGACAAACAGTCATCCTTCGATTGAGAAAGAGACGATATGTGTGCTCCTGCGGCAAGCGATTTTATGAGAAGAATCATTGGCTGGAAAAATACCAACGTGAAACGAAAAGAACAACACTGTCAATTCTGAAAGAATGTAGCACAGAAACAAATTATACAGCAATCGCAAAAAACTATGGAATATCTGCAGTTACTGTTGCAAGAAGATTCGACAGACTGCAGATGGCGGCTCCAAAGGAACTGCCGCAAGTGCTTGGAATCGATGAATTCCGCGGGAATAGCGGCGGAGAAAAATACCAGTGCATCCTGACGGATATCCAAAATCACCGTATTACAGATATTCTTCCGACACGTTATGAACGCGATTTGATCGACTATTTCAAGAAATATGACCGTAATTCCGTCAAATATTTTGTCAGTGATATGTACAAGCCGTACGCAGAAATCGCAAAAACATATTTCCCCAATGCGTTATATGTAATTGATCGGTATCACTGGGTTCGGCAGGCAACATGGGCCTTTGAGCATGTTCGTAAAGAAATTCAGAAGAAGTTTTCCAAGAGCCATCGTATCTATTTCAAGCATTCGCGTAAACTGCTTCTGAAACGTGCTTCCTCGCTTTCTGATGATGAAAAACAGCAGGTCAATATTATGCTGTATGCATCTGCAGATCTGTCTAACGCCTATTTCCTGAAGGAACAGCTCTATCGTATTCTTGACACGATCAAAGATGTTTCTGTTACAGATCATTCCGCTGTCAAACAAGACTTCCGGGACTGGATCAGAGATGCGCTTGATTCCGATATTCCGTCCTTTGTCAATTGTGCCCGTACCTATCAGCGATGGCTTCTGCCGATTCTGAATTCCTTTGACTGTCCTTTTTCCAATGGCTTTACCGAAGGCTGCAACAACCGTATTAAAGTGCTCAAACGTAATGCCTTCGGCTTTCATTCTTTTAATAGATTTCGTGCCAGAATCCTTTTCTCTTGCCCAAAACAATAGAGTGAACAGATTTTGCTCTATTCACTCTATTTTTCTCTATATTTTTTTGGATTTTTTATCCCCAACTATTGACAGAGAGCCTATATCAATTCTGTATTGACAACGGACTATTTGGAAATAAATCGTTGTGATAGATCGTTTTTGTATAATATTTCACATAGGAATAAGTTGATCTCGGATAACCCAATCTTACACTTCCCG
>JAGAKI010000060.1 GCA_017625695.1 Clostridia bacterium
AGAAAGTCTTGCAAAACTTGGTTACACCAATGTAAAAGAATTTGGCGGTATCATTGATTGGCCATATGAGGTAGAAAAATGAGTGAAGAATGTTTAATTTGCAAAGCACCGCTTGAGTATCTGGAAAGGGATACAATGATGGAATGTGTGATTTGCCACAAAAAAGAAAACAGCAAAACAAGATGCGTAAACGGGCATTATGTCTGCAGCGAGTGCCACACAAACGGAATGGACGAAATCATAGCGTTAGCTTTAAATGAAAAGTCCAAAAATCCAATTGAGATTTTAGAAAAGATGATGTCAATGGATTTTTGTCATATGCACGGTCCCGAGCATCATGTTATGGTGGGAGCATCACTTATTACTGCATATAAAAACGCAGGCGGAGAGATTGATTTGCCGACTGCTCTATCCGAAATGTATGCAAGGGGAAATCAAGTTCCAGGCGGAGCATGCGGATTTTGGGGTGCATGCGGTGCAGGTATCAGCACAGGAATGTATATGTCGATTATAACAAAGTCAACACCGCTTGCAAGCAAAACTTGGGGACTTTCCAATCAAATGACGGGGCAAGCACTTACTGCAATCGGTAAAAACGGCGGACCTCGTTGCTGTAAAAGAGATTCGTATCTTGCAATTCGCGAGGCGGTCAAGTTTACTGCTGAAAACCTTGGCATACATATGGAGCTTGACAAAATTGAATGTTCACGCTCAAAGCTAAATAATCAATGTATAGAAGAAAGGTGTCCTTTCCATGTCAAAAACTAAAATAGCATTTATTTGCGTACATAATTCCTGTCGAAGTCAAATGGCAGAAGCGTTTGGAAAAGCGTACCTTTCAGAAAAATATGACTGCTATTCTGCAGGAACAGAAACAAAACCACAGATAAACCAAGATGCCGTGCGGATTATGAAAGAGCATTTCGGCATTGATATGTCTGGGCAGTATTCAAAGCTGATTTCAGACATTCCTGAACCTGATATTGTTATCACTATGGGATGCAATGTTCATTGTCCCAATATTCCATGCAAAGAGCGTGCAGACTGGGGCCTTGATGATCCCACAGGCAAAGGTGATGAAGAATTTATCAAAACAGCGAATAAGATAAAAGAGAAAATATTAGAATTGCGGGGGCGGTGAGGATAATGCAAAATTGTAGAATTACCGTCATGAAAATGGCACAGTATGATGATTTGATAGAAAAATATGAAAACCTAATTGAGCACACCTGTGATATGAGGCTTGGTCAGGAGTTTATTTCCGTTGGCGGAGAAAAGCCTGAAAATATGTGTGATTCTGCTTGGGAAAGTATGGAATACTTTGTGAAAGAGCTTTCAAATGGTGGCGGAAATTTCTATGATGGCTGGATGAAAAACAAAAAGTCGGCTATGATTTCCTGTAATGACGGATTCAGACCGGTCAGTTTTTACATAGAAGTTATAAATGAAGGAGAATATGTAAATGAAAAATAAAGGTAACATAATATTATCTGTTATCGGAGTAGTTTTAAGCATCGCTTTGCTTGTTGTAAGCACAATTCTTGCGGAAGAAAAAATTATAAATACTGCGACTGCAGTTGTTCTTATAGCGGTTTCGGTGGTTTTGGTTTGGATTGCAATTTTCTACGCCGCAAAGGTTGATTACGAAACAGGCGTTTATAAATGCAGAAAGTGCGGACACACATTCAAACCGACCTTTAGGGCATATGTTTGGGGTGCGCATACACTAACTACAAGACATCTTAAATGCCCCGAATGTAACGAAAAATCCTGGTGTACAAGAAAGAAGATGAAGTAATATGAGCAAAATTGTTTTCTTTTGTATTCCTGCACACGGACACACTAACCCCACCTTGGGTGTTGTCAGGGAACTCATTTCTCGCGGACATCAGGTGTGGTACTACTCATATAACATTATGCGTGAAAAAATCGAGTCGGCAGGTGCAACATTTATATCCTGTGACGATTATGATATGGAGCAGAAACTTAGTGCCAAAGACTCTACCCGTGTGGGAAAAGACTTGGCATTCTCGACAAAGATATTGGTAGATACCACTTTGGCTCTTGATGACAAGGTTTGCAAAGAGATGGCAGAACTTAAACCTGATTGTATCGTGGCAGATTCCATGGCACTATGGGGAAAAGCGGTTGCACTGAAACTTGGCATTCCTTTTGTTTCTTCAACAACAACTTTTGCCTTTAATCAACACTC
>JAGAKI010000061.1 GCA_017625695.1 Clostridia bacterium
CCGTATGCTTTTCCATTAATCTGCGTGGGGCAGACATAAGAATCGTTATCAGAGCCATAGAACAATTCAATTTGTCCGACCTGTTTCAAGTTGCTGACGCAGCTTGAAGAGCGGCCTTTTTCTCTTGCATTGTTCAATGCCGGCAGTAACATTCCTGCGAGAATCGCGATGATCACTATCCTGCCGGTGCAGAATTTTTGACCTTTGTTTATTCCTTTTTCTTGATTATCAAGTATTTGTGATTTACAATACTTTTTAATGGCAGAATTTTTCAATTTTTCTGTCAAAACTTCTGTTCAGCTCAATTTTTCGGTGTTTTGGATGGTGTCGATGCAAAAAAAGCAGAAATAAGCAGAAGTCGCTTTGAGGTGAAATCCGCATTGTTCCGGATTGTTTTTAATATTACGGTTTTGAGTGATTTTACTCAAAAACTGCAATACATTCAGCTTAATCTAACATGACGTTAATATAACACATCCAGTTACATTTTTCAAGTCTTTTTCCGTTGCGTTTTTCGTCAAATCATGGTATGATGACGAAAAACGCAGAAAAATCGTGAAAGGACTGCATATGGCTTCTCAAAACTCCAAACGAAAGCAGCATGGTAACGGATCAATAAGCAAAAATCCATCGAATGGACATTTTTATCTGCAATACTATGATTCCGATGGTAAACGCAAAACCATAACTCTGAAAACTGCCAATGGCAAGCATATCACCACTCAGCGGGAGGCTGAAGCTGCTGCAAAAGATTTTCTTGAACGCAGAAAACGGATCAAGGAAGTTGATACCAGAACCGAGTATCTGGAAGAACGGGCAAAATTGAAAAAACTGAAAGCCCGCCTGACAATCACCCTTGATGACGCCTTTGATCTTCATCTTCAAAAACCGCATACACGGGTAGCTTCTCCTCAAATTGAAAAAGTCAACAGACGGTATTGGTATGACTTTGCTTCGTATCTCAAAGACAATTTCAATTTACGGACGCTGGACGAAGTTGAAAAGGAACACGCCGAAGCCTATATTGCCTACATCCGTAAAAACGGTCGCTGGAACCGGTCAATAAGATATATTGCCGGAAATTGCCCGCAACGCAAACCATTCAAAGATTATGAATCAGGTGGAGTATTGAGCAATACCACTCTGAATCGTTATCAGTCTGTCTGCAAAGCGGTATTTACATTCCTGCTTTCAGATTTGGGGTACACTCTGGAAGAAAACCCGTTTTTCCATATCAAACCATTAAAACTGGAACCGGTGGAACGGGAAATTTTTTCTGAAGATGAACTGGCACTGATCTTTGCCAATCCACCGCCATTGCAGAAAGCCTTGTTCACTCTTGGAATTTGCACAGGATTACGCCTGGGGGATGTTGCTACGCTTCGCTGGAAAGATGTGGAAATGACAGTTTTCGATGCAGACGGCAATCCTGATTTCTTCCAAAAAGAAATCCACCGGATCACCCGGAAAACTAAAACACTGGTGCATATTCCCATTGAATACGAACTTTCAGATTTTCTGGAAAAACAATGGTCGGTTTCCGGCATGGAAGAGTATATTGTTCCGGAAGCCGCTGAACTTTATCTGACTCATCACGGCGTTCTGAACAGAAAAATTCTCGGCTATCTCCATTCGCTTGGAATAGCGACAAGTAAAAGTGTTCCCGGACGCAAACGGGTGCAAAGCGTCAAAGATTTCCACAGTTTACGGCATTGCTTTTGTTATTACGCCGGTATCCGCGGTGTACCACTGCCTATCGTTCAGAGTATTGTCGGGCATTTGACATCTGCAATGACCAGACATTATCAGAGTCATGCCGACCGGGAAGCCCGTTTGCAGGGAATTTCACTGATGCGTGGATTGATTTCCAAAGAACCGGAAGTGAAGAACATAAAATACTCTCCGCTTCGTGATGTTCTGCGGGAACGGATCACCTCTTTCGTAAATGAGGCCACAGAAATACAACTGTTGCAGTTAAATGTAATTATTGACAAACTTGCCGCCAATGAATTACAGATCAGTTCCGGCGAAGAAGTGACCATTGATGCTGTGAAATTGCTGCCAAATGATGAAAAGATGTAACATCTGTGTTATCGTTACATTCCCCGAATGAAAAGTGCTTGTTATGTATCTTCCTGTATAGTATAATATGAAAGTAAACCCCATAACAATAGGAGGATATATATGTTAAAGAAAGAAACAATTGAAACTTTGCTTCAAGTTGTGGAACCGCTTCATAAATGTGGAGTGATTCCGGAAGATGAAATGGAAGAACTGCGTTGCCTGATCACGGCAGATGAGTCGGACAAAATTCCGGACATGGAAAAAAATCCGTTGGAAGACCTGCAAATGTTTTCAGTACAGCGGACTGCTCGCTTTCTGGATCGGACGGTAAAAGGTGTTTACGATCTGGTCAATGCGGGAGAGCTGGAATTGGTGAAACTCGGTCATAGAACTTCCCGTATCACCTGTTCAAGTATCCGGAAATTCGTTGAAAAATGCAGAACCAAACGCGGAGTTTCTGAAATGGAAACCATAAAATAACAAACTTTCTGACGGTTTGAGATTGACTTTTCCGTAAAAGCGGTATAAGTTATAATTACTCAAATATGAGATGTTAAAAATGACACTAAATGCCCAACAATGGAAGACCCGGCTGAAAGAAGCAAGAGCCGAAGAACCGACATTGATCAACGCATCTGCGTTGACGGTTTTTCCGGCTCTTGATACTCCCGGAATGACAGTACAGATTGCAGCAGCAACCGCTGTTCGCAATCTGCTTTCCTATGCCATCGCATTGAGTATTCAAAACTATTCCAATCTTGACAGTGAAGAACTTCCGGAGAAAACAGCCATTTATCTTGATGACTTGCAGCAATGGCTTTTTGAACAGAATAATGCTGTATTGTTTATTGGAACGAAACGGCTTGCTGTGCAAACAGATATGATAGAATCTGTCTATGAATCAGCGGCAAAATATCCGGAGCCACCGGCAGAATGTATTGAAAGAATTTCCCAAGCCTGGCAAATGTGCCGGAAGCTCCTTGCCTTGAAAGATACCGATGACACAGAATGTTTGCGGCAGCTTTACTCTTTATCCAGTTTGTGGCATAAGAGTTTATCACGTCAACAGATGCAGCTTTTTCCGGTATCAAAGCCATTTGAGTTTGCCGAAAAACACGTTGCAAGACATTTGAATAGAATAGATTACCATACAGCCAGAAGTCTTGTGTGGGGCAAAGAATTTCACGATTTGATCCAGAAATATTTGGATTTGGGGTTCTGTCAGCGTACAGCCTCCGCCAAAGCAAGAAAAGAATTTATCGCAAATCATCCGTATCCGGTCACAGATAATGAGCTGCTCAACGATGAGGCGATTCCGGGGCATTCCAGACCTGCGATGCTGCGTTATCTGAAAATGTACCGTGAAAGTATCGCAAACCAGAAAGAACAATAAGCAACACACTCTTGTCTATCAGGCAGGAAACTGTCTGATGGATTTTTATTTTCTAAAAAATGCAAAAATGAGATATTAAAAGATTGAAATTCTCGTGGAAAGATGCTATAGTAACAAAATGATTTACCAACAGTAGAGGATGAACCA
>JAGAKI010000062.1 GCA_017625695.1 Clostridia bacterium
TTTCAAAATGCGAGTTTAGAACTTTTCAAAATTTTCAGGAAGTGTTTGGGGACGAATACTACCTGTGGAATGTTGAGCCGAATCGTAACCAGAATTCCAGTCAGTTTCTCCAGGAAATGATACATAAGCTTTTGTATGAAAACGAATGTTTGATTTTGGATGTGGGAGGAAAACTTATTGTCGCCGATGGCTTTTATCAGGAAGAGTATGCGGTTAACGCCAACCGTTTCAGCCGGGTACACAAAAATAATTTTACTTTTTCCAAGACGTTTTCGATGGATGAAGTAATGTATCTGAAGTTGAATAATGACAGTATCAAAGATTTGTTTTCTGAACTGTGTCGTGGGTATGAAAAACTTTCCGGAGAAGCGATTGAAAAGTATATCAAATCCGGTGGCAATAAAGGGATTTTGAAGATTTCTTCTATTGCCAAAGGAAAGCCTGATTTTGAAGAAAATTATAAAAAATTGATGAACGACTATTTTTCTACGTATTTTAACGGTAAGAATGCTGTTCTCCCGTTATTTGAAGGTTATGATTTCACACAGCCTGCGGGAGACGGTACCAAGAAGTCAACATCCGAGATTGATGATATCAGAAAAATTACCGATGCAGCTTTTGAAAAGGTCGGCCAGGCTTTTAAAATTCCGCCTGCTTTGATGCGGGGCGATATCGCAGATGTGGAAAATGCCACTGATAATATGCTGACGTTTGCTATTGATCCTCTTTGTGATATGATTCAAGAAGAGGCGAATCGTAAACGATACGGAAAGGATGTTCTCAAAGGAGACTATCTGATGATTGATACTAACTGTATCAAACACATTGATATTTTCCAGAAAGCAGAACAAGTTGACAAGCTTATTTCGAGTTCAATGTATTGTGTTGATGAATTACGAAGAAAGGCAAGAGATGCCGAGCTTCGTACCGGATTTGCAAAAAAATATTTCATAACCAAAAATTATGAGGAAAACAAAGAGAATGGAGGTGGAGAAGGTGAAGCATAAAAATACGGTAATGCGTTATGGAGTGCGACAGGAATCGGATGTGTTAGACCTTTTCATTTACGACTACGTAGAAGGTGATTCTTATGATTGGTGGACCGGTCAAAAGATTGAATCGGAAACCTCTGCTAATTTCATTATGCAAAAGCTTTCCGAACATGAAAATGTTTCTCAGATTAACGTGTACATCAATTCATATGGTGGCAGTGTAAAAGAAGGTCTTGCTATTTATAATCAACTGCTTCGTCATAAGGCGAATAAACACGTGTACATTGATGGCTATGCCTGCAGTATTGCTTCAGTGATTGCAATGTGTGGCGATACCATTACGATGGCAAAGAATGCGTTAATGATGATTCATAACGCTTCGATGGGTGTGTTTGGTACTTCTGAAGAACTTCGCAAATCAGCGGATGATTTGGATGTCATTAACCGTGCAAGTTGTTCCACTTATCTGGACAGAGCCGGAGATAAGCTGACGGAAGAAAATCTGAAAGAAATGCTGGACAAAGAAACCTGGTTAAATGCGGAACAATGTATTGCTTTTGGTCTTGCTGATGATGTTCTGCAGAAAAAATCTGCCGGCACAGATAATGTGGAGCAGGCATATCACGAATATGTAGAACAAGCAAGACAGGCACAAAAACGCTTCAGCGGACAAGCTCCGCAAAATCCGACCAATGGGAAAAATCCTTTTGGAAGTTTTTTCAGCAGTGTTGAGTAAAAAAATATTTTAGGAGGTCTAAACAATGAAAAATTTAGATGCAATCAAACAGAAAAAAGTTGAATTCGCACAGAAATTGCAGGAAGCTGTTAATGGTGGTGAGCCGGAACAGCTGGCAGGTGTTATCGCAGACTTTGCAGATGATCTGCAAGATTCCATTTTGCAGGAAGCAAGAGAATTGGCACAGAGAAATGATTCGTTAATTCTTTCTCAGAGAGGATGCCGTCAGCTGACCGATGCAGAGCAGAATTTCTATGAAGCTACTATTTCAGCAATGAGAAGCAAGGACCCGAAACAGGCAATTTCCGATATTGAAATTGCAATGCCGGAAACTGTGATTGATTCTGTATTTGATGATATCAGAGAGGACCATCCGCTTTTGGGATTGGTTGATTTCAGAAATACAATGGGCAAAATCAAAATGGTGGTAAACAAAACCGGTGTCGAACTTGCGGCGTGGGGTGCGTTAACCGAAGAAATTACAAAAGAGATTTCTGCTGCGATTGGAGTTGTAGATACCGGGTTGATGAAATTAACAGCATTCTTACCGGTTTCCAAAGCAATGCTGGATTTAGGTCCCGTTTGGTTAGACAGATATGTAAGAGAGATTTTATCTGAAGTCATTGCGGCATCTTTAGAGACTGCTATTGTTTGCGGTGATGGTAAAAACCAGCCTATCGGTATGATCAGAAGTGTTGGGGATGATGTTTCTGTAACCGGCGGGGTATATCCGGAAAAAGAAGCAATCCCGGTAAAAGACTTAAAGCCTGCAACTTATGGCGGTTTGTTGTCTAAAATTGCGGATGGTCCAAACGGCAAATCAAGAAAAATTTCAAATCTGATTTTGGTTGTAAATCCCAAAGATTACTTCAATAAATTGATGGCGTGGACTACCTTCCGTAAGGGCGATGGAACCTATGTCAACGACATTTTGCCTTATCCTACCGTGATTGTTCCGGTTACTGCATTACCGGAAGGAAAAGCGGTGTTAGGTCTTTCTAAAAGATATTTTGCTGCTTTAGGTTCCACAAAAGAAGGTAAGATTGAATACGATGATTCCGTCCGTTTCCTGGAAGATGAAAGAGTATACGCTGTTCGATTATACGGAAACGGTCAGCCTCTGGATGATAATGCTTTCTTAGTTCTGGATATTTCCGGCTTAAAAGCACCTGTCAAAGAAGTTAAGGTTGTAGATGGTGCATCAGAATAGGTGATTTGGTATGCTGGAGAAGGTAAAGAGAAAAATCAATATATTCTTTGATGATGAAAAAACCGATTCAGCGATTTCCGAAATGATGGAACGGGGAAAACGCTTCCTGCTGGACGTAGCAGGAAGCGAATCTCTGAACTTTGAGGAGCCGGGTGCTGAGCAGGAGCTTTTGCTGGAATACTGTTTGTATGACTGGAACGAAAAATTGGCAGAGTTTAAAAAAAGCTATGTTGAGGAATTAAACGCCCTAAGGCAACGGGAGCAGGTGAAACAATATGTTTTTAAAGAAACCGAATAATTTTTCTTTTTACATATTGCAATGTACCGGGTATGACGATGATGCCGATGAACCGTTGTATGATAAGATTGCCTCTGCAGGCCAACCGATTGTATTTTTGGGTAACCGTCAAAATGCTTTCGGTGCAGAAGTGTATGAAGCACAAGCGATTGGTGCAGAGGAGGTTGCTACCATAACTGTTGGATATCATCCGGATATTTCAGCAGATTGTCGTCTATTGGCGTATGATACCGGTGTTGTATACGAAATCATCGGTACCCCTGACAATGTCGGAATGAAAAACAAATTGCTTCAGTTTAAAATCAAGAGGTATCAAAATGGCTGATACAAGAGGAAATACTGGGTTTGACTTTGGGATTGATTATTCTGAGTTTGATGCTTTGATTAAGCAGGTGGAGGGATTGGTCGAGGATACCGATGAAATCGCAAAAAGTGTGATTGAAGCGGGTATTCAGGCTGCACAACCGAAATTTATTGCCAACGTTCCGGTGGGTGACGGAGCCAATCCGCAAGGCAGAGCCAAGGATAATGTAACGGTATCAGGGCTGAAAACCTCGAAACACGGTACCAAGTATAGACTGATATCCTTTCGGGGTGACAGAAGTTATCTCTATATGATAGATCAGGGAACTTCGAAGCTTCCGCCACATCCCTGGCTGGATAAAGCAAGGGCAGAAGCCGGTCAAGCGGCGGTAAATGCTATGTCTGAACGGCTGAAGCAAGAAATCAAAAACAGAGTAGGTGAATGATTTGCGAGAAGTGATCAAAGACTATTTGAGAAGTGATAAGGAATTGATGGAACTTCTGGGTGGACAGACCGATAAATTTAGACGGGTATATTCCGTGGTGTCGAACATGGAGGAATTTCCACGTTTGATTGTGGTCGAGCTTTATTCTTTTCCGGAAGGTGGTGCTGACAATGAAGCTATCTTAGAAAACGGTGCATATCGTATCACTTTATATTCCAAAAATAAAAACTACTCTGAAATCCTCAAAAGAATTCGTAAGGTACTCGGGAATCGTTTCCCGGATTCTGTGATATCTGTAGATTCTGACGGTTACGAAAAGGATACCAAAGTGTATTCCAAATCATTGAAAATTGAGATTATGATGTAATACTATGGAGGTTATTGTTATGGAAAAAGTATTTACCAATGGACTTGACAAATTTCATTTTGCGAAATTAACAAGTGATACAGAAAAAGCGACTACATATGACGTTCCGGTTCCTCTGCCAAATGCACAGCAGGTGAGCGTTACTCCAAAATCCAACACAGGAGATATTGATACTGATAACACTACTGAAACCTACGAGCAGGTAAGCGGTTCTGATGTATCTATTCAGAAATCCAGCTTATCGTCGGATGAACTTACCTTATTGCTCGGGGAAAAAGTAACCGCAGACGGTATCAAAACATCAGGGGAAGCACCTTACGGTGCGTTTGGTTTCCGCCGTTCGTTCTCTAACGGTGTTCAGAGATTGGTTTGGGTGCTGAAAACCAAATTTAAGCAGCCTACCGATACAGTCAATACTAAAGCGGCAAACAGCTTTAATCCTCAGTATGATACGATTGCCGGCACTTCTACCAGAAGAATTTCTGATAATGAGTGGAAAATTTACAAAGATAGTACAGAAAATGGTTTTACTGCTGCGGAAGTGTCAAACTTTTTCTCTAAAGCCACTCTGGAAAAACTGTATAATGTAGCCACTACTGTTTATGGCGAACCGGCATCAGTTACAATTGTAGATGTGCTTCCTTCGGAAGGTATGGCAGGTGTGATTTATGTGGTTGACAGCGCAACCGAGTGTACCACACATTACTGGGATGGTACCAAATTTATTGAAAACACCCCCGATTAAGAAGGCTGATTTATGCAGGATAGAGTTAGTATACAATTAGACAATGAAGTGGTTTTTTCCAAACGGTTTGATATGCGATGCTATCGTATGATGCACGAACTGAGAACGGAGGGAAAGGATAACCTTGAGGTGTCGGAGGCTCTTTTGTATGAGATGTTTGATGGGACAAAGGTTACGAATGAAATTCTTTCTCTTCTTTCAGCAGCGGAACGTGTATTCCTTTGTGGAGAGATTCAGAAAATTTGCATCAGTGTGATGGAAAGGTTGCTGGCACTAAAAAACGCAGAAAGCCCGCCAGTTATCAAAATAACGACGGGCACGGAATCGTAGGAATTTACTCTGAATTGTTTAAAAAACACGGAATATTGCCGAGGGAGCTTGACAATCAACATCCGGTAGATTTTTTCTGGATGCTGTATGATTTGGAACCTTCTGCGGAACCAGACTATTACGGTATGGGATTGTAGTAAAAAAGCACCCGAGAGGGTGCTTTTTTGTTATTTGAGATTTAGTTTTTCTATCAATGCGGTTTGCAGAACCTGAGAAAAATTGATGTTGTTTTCCAGTGCTTTTGCATTGAGCCATGCCGGAAGAGTCACGGTGCGATTAATAGATTTATTTTCTTGTGCAGCGCGAATAGAAGGCATGAATACATCAATCACGCTAATGCATTCGTTTGAATCCAATTCCTCCATTAAAGATTTGACAGAGGTTGGCTCCGGAATGATATCTCCATCCTGTTCCATTCCGAACAAATGTAATCCTAACGCTTCTTTGGCACACAGAAGTGCTTCTGCTTCGGTTTCTCCGCTGGTGGCACATCCGGGTAAATCCGGAAATGTAACTGCAATTTCATATCCTTCTTCGAATGTTAAAATTGCAGGATAAATATAGTTGGTTGGTTGTTTCATAACCTAAGCTCCTTTCGATTATGCGGGGGGAAAGCGGGATTCTTAAAACAGAATCCCTGCTTGCTTTCCAATACTTTTTAAGGTTTTTGGTGGTATATCCTTACATGGATGTTTTATTGTGACCTTGCCTTGCTTTACATCATGTTTGAATTGGTGGTGACTTCCTTCTATAGCTACCAGATACCAACCATCCTCTTGCAGTATTTTGATTACCTCTCTTGAAGAGTAGCTTTTCATATCTTTCCCTCACTTCTTGATATTATTATAACACATATTCTTATATTTGTCAATAGCTTTTAACAAATATTTTTATATTTGTTTATCTTTTTTTGTATTCTGGATCGTTCTCGTGGTCAGTGGGAACGATATCATAAAAATTGATTGGAGGCGATTTTATGAGCAATCCAAATATTGGCGTATCTTTTAATGCAAAAAACTTTAATGCGGAAGTCAGAAGCATGAAAGAAGAGCTGTCCGGTGCTAAAAAAGAATTTCAAATCACGGATGAACAGTTGAAACGGACCGGTGGCACAATTGACCAATTAAAAAGTAAAGTTGAAAAATATGGTGACATTCTCAATAAACAAAGTGGATTAACACAAAAGTATCGTAGTGGAATTGATGGTTTGAATCAGTCGTTGTCTGATGCTAAAGAGAAGCAACGGAAAGCGACTGAAGAATTAACAAAAGCTCAGAAAGCAAAAGATACTGACGAAAAGACTTTAAAAAAGCTGAACCAGGAGGTTCAGAAAGCAAATCGTCAGGTAGAGACCTATGAAAAGAAGCTTACTGCAATGAAGAAAAGCTTGCAGGATAGTACGCTTCAGGAAGAAAAACTGAAGACTACTCTGAAAAATACAAATGATGAGCTGAAAAAACAAGAAAGCTTTGTGGGCCGGGTTAAATCACAACTTGATGAATATAACAAAAAAACAAAAGACATTACCAGGGGATTGGATTCTGCCGGGAATGCTTTGACTAAAAGTGTAACCGTCCCGTTAGTTGCTGCAGCCGGTGCTGCTGTTAAATTTTCGACAGATTTTAACGCTTCTTTAGCTAATATTTCGACTTTAGGTGTATCTACGGAAAGAGTTGTGGAATTAAAGTCTGGTATTCGGGAGTTAGCTGTTGAAGTAGCAAAGGATACCGGTGATATTTCCAATGGTGTTTATAATGTCATTTCTGCGATTGGTGATTCAAATGAGACATTGAAAATTACAAAAATCAACGCAAAGGCAGCGGCAGCGGGGTTAGCGACAACTGAAGAAGCGATTGGACTGACTACCGCAGTTACCAAAGGTTATAACGACATTACAGCAGATGCATTTCAAAAAGCAAGTGACTTAGCCTTTGTAACCGTTAAATTAGGGCAGACAACTTTCCCGGAATTGGCGAATGCTATTGGCAGAGTTGTTCCTGCCTCTAACGCTCTTGGAATTTCCCAGGAGGAATTATTTACTGTATATGCGACTCTGACCGGGGTTACAGGGAAGGCATCGGAGGTTTCTACACAATATGGTGCAATTTTATCCGGGCTTATGAAACCATCTGAATCTATGAAAAAGATGCTTTCACAGTTAGGATATGAAAGCGGATTTGCAATGGTGAAAACCTTGGGACTGAAAGGAACCTTGGATGCTTTGACAACTGCAACAGGCGGAAGCGAAGAAAAACTATCTGATTTGGTTTCTTCTAAAGAAGCTGTTACTGCTATGCTTGCGTTAACGGGAGCACAGGCGGAAAACTTTACCAATAAGTTAACTGCAATGAATGAAGCTGCAGGGGCAAGCGAAGAAGCGTTTGCAGCTCAAAGTGATGGCGTGAATAAAGCCGGATTTCAGTTTCAGCAATCTATGGTAAGTATGCAGGTAGCTGCACAAAAGTTTGGGGATGCCGCTGTTCCTTATATTGATAAAGCTTCTGATGCCATATCCGGTCTGGCAGACTGGCTGAACAGCTTGTCAGATGAACAGCGTGATGCGGTATTGAATGTTGGTCTTTTTGCTGCAGCACTGGGACCGACGTTGAAAGTTACATCCGGATTAATTACAAATGGTTCAAAGATATTAGCGGTATTGAAGGCAATCGGTCCAACCACAGCTACTGCAGCTGCTGGGATGACTGCGACTGCCAGTGGAGCGACTGCGTTAGGCAGTGCGATGACTGCTTTGTCCGGGCCGGTTGGTTGGACGATTGCTGCACTTGCTGCACTTACTGTTGGTGGAATCGCACTGGCAAAAGGATTGGATGAAGCTGATAAGGCTTTTTACAATATGGGAGATGCCGCTGAAGAAGCAGCAGCGAAGCTTGATGAATGTGAACAGCGGACTGCGACTGTGGATGAAATGGCTGAAAAATATGCCAATTTAAAAGAACAAATTGCCTCCGGAAAGCTGACTGAGCAAGAATTAGAGCAGGCGGAAGCTCAGCGGAATGAAACGGAACAATGGTTTATTGAAAATTACGGGGACTTTATTTCTGCAGAAGAACAGAAAAACGGGATTCGTGACAAAAGCGTCGAAAAAATCCAACAGTACGTTGCTTCACTTAGAGAACAAAGCAAATTGGAATTACAGGCAACGGTTATGGAAAATAGTGCCAAGGAACCAAAATTGCGTCAGGATATTTCTGATTTAGAGGCTTCTAATGTTGAACTCGAAAAGCAGAGAGATATTGCTCTAACAAATAAAATTGCACTGTTGGAATTGCGAAATGAAATTAAAGCTTTAAATTTAGCGGAAGCTGAAGGAAAAGACGTAACAGAACAGCGGAATGCAGTTGCACAAAAAGCTTATGAACTAACGGGTGTACGCACTGCAATCGAAGCAGATATAATACAGCTTGCGAATAATCAAACGATTGCAGTTGAAAAACTGAATGCCGAGATTGAACAAAACAACCAAAAGGTTGAAGACGGAAACGAAACCTTAGAACAAAATGCTTTAGTAAAAAAACGCTTGATAGAATTAGCTTCCGGCTTGGATGGTTCCATTGAGAAGAATACTGAAAAGCTTAAGAACTTGAAGAAAGCAGAGGATGAATTCAATAAAGCCGGAAAAATTTCTGAAGAAACTCTGGATAAGCTGGTGAAAAAATTCCCAGAATTGGGGGATATGAAGAAAAATCCGGAATTGCTCAAAGATGAAATTAAAAAGCTGGAAGAAGGACTTGCACTTGCTGATGAAAAAGCGACAGAGCTTGGAACTACACTTGATGGCTATCCTAAGGAAATCGATACTAAAGTGAAAGTTAGCTTTTCTGCAGCCAATTGGGAAGGTTTTAAAGCACGATTGGGACCAGTAGCCAATCAGGTAAATTACACATTGCTTCCGGGTGCGGCTGATGGCGGTGAAATTCAGCGGAATGAATTGTCTTTTGTAAATGAAGAAGGTCTGGAATTTATAGAGGACAAAAACGGGAGGTTCCGTTATGTTCAATCTGATGGGCCGGCATTAACCAAACTTTTGCCTGGCGATAAAGTGTACACGGCTGAAGAATCACGCAGAATGATGAATGCTAAAAGCGTGTATGTTCCGGGTTTCAAGAAGGGGACTGAAGAAGAAAAACGCCTCGAAAGGGTTAAAGCGTATGAGGTAGGAATTACTGATTTTGAGGCAGATGATGTCAGATGGCAAAAGCTTCAGGAAGGGTATGGAACATATACAGATAATGATTATGAATATGGGTTGAAGCAACGCATTCAACGATATCAAAGCTATATCAAAGAAATTTTGACGCTGGATTATATGACAGCAGAAGAAAAAGAAAAACTGATTGGTAAATACACCGACATCGTTGAAGATACCCAACTGGAGTTGTTTAAACACACCAAAAAGGTAGGAAAGAATTCGCTTGATGAACAGCTTAAACTGTCAGAAAAATATGTATCTGAATTAGCCAAAAGCGGTGATTTAGCAGGAGATTCCTGGGAAGCCATTATCGGAAGGGTCAGTGCAAGATATAATAAAGCTGTTGAAGACGGAAAAATGACAGCTGAAGAAGCTGCTGAAGCTATTGCTGGTTTTACAGATTTTGTTTATGAAGAACGAACTACTGCGGGTAAGCGATACGATGAGAGAGTTTCAGCCATTGAGGCAGACGATTCACGGTGGCAAAGTCTTCAGGAGGGTTATGGTAATTATACAGATAATGATATTTCGTATGTTTTAGCAGAACGAATTCGTCGTTACCAGGGCTACATTAACGAAGTAATGGCGATGGATAATCTGACTGAAGAAGAAAAAGAACGTCTGATTGGAAAATATCAAGATATTGTTGAAGATACTCAGTTGGAATTGTTTCAGCATAACAAAGAGAGTGCAAGAGATACGCTTGATGAACAACTCAAACTGTCAGAAAAATATGTGTCTGAATTAGCCAAAAGCGGCGATTTAGCAGGAGATTCCTGGGAAGCCATTATCGGAAGGGTCAGTGCAAGATATCATAAAGCTGTTGAAGACGGAAAAATGACAGCTGAAGAAGCTGCTGAAGCTATTGCTGGTTTTACGGACTTTGTATTCAGTTCAAGAATCAGCAATGCGGAAAAGTCGATAGATAACGAAGTCTTTTATGGGCGCCTGAACCTGCCAGGACAAATTGCAGAATGGACTAAAGTACTGCAAATAGCCATAGAGGAAGGTAATACCGAAAAAGCGGATGAAATTTATAAAACCATTTACAAGCTGAAAACTGATTATGCACAGGATTACTTCGACAGTATTATGACTGATATGCAGAAGTATTATGATGCAGAACGTCAGGAGATTCTTGATAAATATGATGAAATCGACCGTTTGGAAGCTGAAGAGGAACGCGCTGAAAAAAAAGAAAATATTTTAGAGGAATTAAAGCTGTACAAAAATGCGGTTACTGTTGAGGGGAAAAATCGCTATAATGAGCTTTTGGATGAACTTGAGGATATCGAAAAGGAAGAAGAAAGGGCAAAGCGTGAATCGAAAAAAGAAGCTGAACTCGAAGAACTGGATGATGCGTGGGAACGCTATCAAGCTTCTTCTTCTACCATTTTGGAGAATCTGATTCAAAGCTATGGTATTGCCGGAGGATCTGTCGGCGAAATATCCAGAGGTGTTGAAGAAATCATTATTGATGTTCTGAGCCGGTTAAACCAATTGAATTTGGATGTGTTTGGTACTCCTTTGTCAACTGTGGTGAATTATAATAATTATTATCAAACAAATAATCAAAGAATATCAGATCCCGGTCTTGCCAGTATGTTTGCCGGCTATTCTATTAATCAGTTTAAATTGGGGGTGTAAAAAATTGGATGGATTTACTTTTAATGGGCGCCACACCAACGAATTCAGTTCGTATTGGAAAACAAATACTCGACCGTTTTTACCAACCAGAAAAACGGTTATTGAGAATTTGCCTGAACGGGATGGAGAATATGATTTTTCAGAAGTCAATATTGATGGCCGTGCTCATTATGAAAATCGTGCTTTCAGCGGTGTTCTGACTGTGAAAGCATCAGACATGAATGACTTGCACTACAGATTTACTGAAATTGCAAATTGGCTGTGTGCAGGATATTGTGATTTGATTTTTGATGATATGCCAACAACTGTATGGACGGCTAAAGTTGAGAATATTGAACAGGTAACCTATGAACTTCGCAGATTAGGAAGAATTCAACTGACATTTACCGTTAAACCTTTCTCAAGATATTTGTATAACCGGCCGTCTGAACCGATAATTTTAGATAGCAATACTGTTTTGGATACACCGTTTGCTTTGGACGGAGAAGACTACCAACATAGTGTTAATGGGGAACAAAATATTTTGGTGAGAAACTATGGCGATTGGTATTCAGCACCTTCTATTACTGCGACAGGAAATTGGGGGTATCTTGAAATCAAGTGTTCGGATTCTAAAAAGATTCGGTATTACGGCGGGTGTTCAGATGGGGATGTTGTTTCGTTTGACTTTGAAAATAACCAGGTTCTTAAAAATGGGATTCCGGATAATACTAAGAGTTTAGGTCATTATTGGGATTTTACACCTGGAGAAAATCTAATTACAGTTTTGACAGATGGCACAGCAAATCTTGACATCTTTATGGAATTCTATTTTAAGTATGGGGCGGTGATGGAATGATTCGTGTTTATTCTCCTGGTACCTCATTGGATGATATGAGGCTATCAAATGGACTTTGTACGCTGAATGAAGCTACGGATATTTGTATATCACAAGAAATAAATGCAACACCTGTTTTGACTTTTTCGTTGCCGACAGACGTTGGAAAGTGGAAGTTTCTTCGTCAAGGCTATCTGATACTGTGTGAGGGACAGATTTATAAAATATATAAAAAAGCACGAAAAAAATCAGGTGCAACAACCAGAGAGGTTAAAGCTTTGCATATTGTTTCGGAAGCCGGACAAAAGCTTTTGCTTACCTTTCCGAAGCAAATAGGGAAAACCCCACGACATATTATGACGGTAGCGTTTTCGGATACAGAGTTTAATGTTACGACACATTTGCCAAATGGAATGGAATGGGTAGACACACCAACAGACTTTTTAGATGATTTATCAAAAGTTACACCATTGAAGATTGTCAAAACACTGATAGAAAAAAACGGAGAGGGAGAACTTTATATTGATAATTATAACATCGCTTTGGTGAAAAAATTGGTTAGTAATGCCGGAACAATGAATGTATCAACCAAATTTAATGCAAAATCTATTGCTGATGAAGAGGATGGTAGTGATATCGTGACACGGCTATATCCTTTTGGTAAAAATGATATGCCGCTGTCCGGGGAACTTCCTTACATAGATTCTCCTCTTCTTGATGTGATTGGGTTACGGGAAGGATATAGGGAATATAAGGATGTAACGGATCCTGAAATTCTTCTACAAAAAGCGGAGTATGAGTTTTCAGAAGATAATCCAAAACGAATTGATATGCCGAACTTATCTTATAACATCAGTCTGGTCGATTTATATAAACTTTATGGTGATAGCTATAAGATTGGATTGGGGGACAGTTTGAAAATTACAGATTATGATTTGGAAATTGATACTGTTCAAAGGGTAGTAAAGTCAACGTATTATCCGTATTCGACTCAGAATTCATCTGTAACCTTAGGTAATCCTCCGAAAAGTTTTTCGGAAACACTAAAATCAATAGTTTCTTCAGAAGAGAAATTCTCCAATGCGTTAAATGGAAGCGGTGTTCTTAAAGCTTCATTTATAGAAAATCTTTTAAAGAATAAAAGTGAATATATTACAGATGCGCTTGCAGCAAATGAGGTTACTGTCCATAAGACGGGAGATTTATGGTGTTTTGAAGACGATGCCGGGAACAGAGGAGCGATTGCAATCGTGGATGGGCAACTTGCTATTTCGGACACCAAAAATGCTGATGGAACTTGGGTCTGGACTACATTTATCGATGGGAAAAGCGTAACGGCTGATGTTATCAATTCAGGAACGTTGAATACGGATTTGATTGAACTTAAGAGTACTTACGGTGAAACCTATCTTCATGGGAATGAGTTCAAAATGGTGGCAGAAGATGGTGCAATGGTTTCCATACGTGCTTCTGATGGCAAAAACGGATTAAAAAAAGGACTCCAGATTATTGAACAATTCTATGCAGATGGAACTCCGAAGAATTACAGTATTTATGATTCGAACGGATATCGGCGTTACATCGACGGTAATCGAGTGCAGACATATTCGATTGCATCTTGCGGATTTTGCGAGGCTCATGAAACAAACACTGACACAATTTATCAGTTAAGTTTGCAATGTGCCGGCGAATATTTCTACAAATTCGCAACCGCTTATAACGCTAAAAATACAAATGATGCCATGAAACAACAAATGTTTCAGTGGATTTGTAATAACGTGACAACAAATAGCACTAACCTACCACTTGAGTTTAGCAATTTAAAGTTTGTTGAAGTACGTGCAGTTAATAAAGGGGATCATGTTCAATATAGAGATGGCAGTACATCCTACTTTATCATTGCTGAACGTGGAGCGGTGTTTATATGGACTGCATTGTGCTACAAAAGGATTGATCGTGGAACTTATATTGACCATACGGGATATATCCCTGAGGCGATTGCATACGTAAATACAACGATGGATGTGGAGGGATTAAGTTAATATGAATTATTTTGAACCAAAATATAAGAAGGGACGCGATTATACCGGCAAGACGACCTTAAGACAGTTTTGGAAACAGATGGCGGCAAATTTTGAAGATATGGCCGATGGGGTTGCTGGTTGGACAAAAAAACATATTGATGCTGCAGAGTTGGACCATGCGGATGGTTCGGTAACGAAGAGAAAACTTGCTTCC
Source organism: Clostridia bacterium (assembly GCA_017625695.1). Lineage (GTDB taxonomy): Bacteria > Bacillota > Clostridia > UMGS1840 > UMGS1840 > SIG452. The sequence goes on from JAGAKI010000062.1 coordinate 14,340, forward strand.
GAAGTGTTAGATATGCTTGGTTCCAGTAGTGTATCACCCGAACAGATTCAAGAAGCGGTAGAAGAATACTTGACCAATAACCCTATTATAGAAGAAATCGAAGAAGAAGAAATCGACAGAGTTTTCAATTTTGGTATATACAAGATAGCAATTCGTCGTAGCATAGGCAGTTCAATTTTGAACTATGGACCTGAATTGTTGTTCGTGACATATGACGGTTTGGTGTCGAATAGTGGTGACGGTATACAAATTAGAATCACAGGCACAGGCGTTTTGTACCGCAACAAAGCACCAGGAGTTCCAGGGGAACCGAGAGTGTGGGAAAGCGAATGGAAGGAATACGGCGGAAGCGTAGACCTAAGTAATTACTACACCAAGGACGAAACAAAAGAACTTGTCAATTCTTCCGTGACGAAAGAAACTATTTTATACGAAGATGTGGTAAACCCTCCCGAATGGACGAACCAACCTACCTATGAAGGAACGCTTGATTCTGCATTCAATACAACTGATTTTTATTATGTTACTTTAAAGGATGCAAGCGGCAATACCCTTCCGAGCGGTCAGTTTATGTTGAAAGATTCCAGAGGAACAAATGCGACAATATATTCAACGGTATTTTCTTTTTCGGTGCCGGCTTCTGGTGTTCTTGTTGAAAACTTCCCCGTTGAGTTTACGGAAATTGGGGAAACCGTCAAAATGAGGGACGCAGGCGTATGGAGAATAGCGTACACTCCCGAAACGTGGAATCTAAAAGGAAGCACGGGTTCTATGAAAATTAAAGTCATAGGAGAATTCGTGCAGAGAGAAGACAACGCGTATTTCTTACCTGTATTTGGAACAAGACAAAATGTTTCAAACTATCATTCCGGACACAAAACGGCAATGCAATCAGCATCAGCAAAGCAGATTATTCCATTTGCAAGTTTATCAGCAAATTATAAGACAAACCGTTTTTATGAGGAAAGTGTATTGGAACGGAATGGGGATAAGAACTTCACATTCAAAAGACGGGGATTTTTGCGATACATCAAAGATGGTGACACAACATATTCGATAATTGATTATGACACTGTTGGTTATGGTGATATTTTAACCGAAACAGAATTGTCAAGCGTTGCAATACAAACCGCGTCAAAAGAAACAAGAGGTATGATTCGTAACGGAACTATTATAAGGGTGTCGGAGGTGGTATAGTATGATGATTTTAAAGAACGGAAAATATGTCGCTGATGCCGAAGAACAGACCATCGAAGAAATTGTGATTCCTTATGACGAAAAGGTGGTTTCGCTGATTCGTCAAAAGTATTCCATTGATGAGGAATTAGCTATTCAACGGCAGAGAGACACAAAACCCGAAGAATTCAACGAGTATTTCGTTTATTGTGAAGAATGTAAACTGAAAGCAAGGGAGGAATAACAATGAAAATACTTTTAATTGCAGGACACGGACAAGGTGACCCTGGAGCTTGTGCTTTGGGATATCAGGAAGCTACATTGACAAGGGAAGTTGTTGCTTCTCTTGCGAATAAGTTGAAACCGTATGCAGAGGTTGAGGTTTTCGACACATCCAAAAATATGTATAAGTTTTTAAAATTGCTTACGTTCAATTTTAAAAAATACGATTATGTTTTAGAAGTGCATTTCAATGCCGCCGCAAATGATAAAAATGGCAATGGAAAAACTACAGGTACAGAAGTCCTTGTTCACACTTCTGAAAAAGCCGTTACTGTTGAACAGCTAATCGTAAATAACATTTCAGAACTCGGTTTTACCAATCGAGGTGTGAAGCTCCGTTCTAATTTACAGAATATGAATGTTTGCAAAGGGAAACAGGGTGTAAGTTATGCTTTGGTTGAAGTTTGCTTCATTGATGATTTGGATGATATGAAACTGTATCAGGCAAAGAAGGAGGAAGTTGTTACGGCTATTGCCGATGGTATTTTAAAAGGGCATGGTATTCAAAAGCAGGAGAAAGAAATTAAAGAACATAAAGGGCTTACATCAGTCAATGACATTGTTTGGGAACTTTCCAATCGTGGCATACTTTCAGATAAAGCATTGTGGTTAAAAAAATTGGAAGATGATTCCAACGATTATTGTTTGGCGAAAAATTTTGTTGAATATCTGATTGAGAAAGGAATATAAACAATATGATGAAATTGATTAAAGTGATGATAGGAGCTGTATGCGGTATGTTGCACTTCTTATTCGGTGAATTTGACATTCTTCTGATTGCTTTACTGGTGTTGGTAATTGTTGACTACATAACAGGTGTATTTGCAGCCATTTATGAAAAACGATTGAATTCCGGTACAGGCTTCCGTGGAATTTTGAAGAAGGTGGCAATTCTTTTGGTTGTAATGGTGTCGCAAATCATCGGACAAGTTGTTGGCGTTGAGTGGCTCCGTTCTGCTGTGATTGGTTTTTACCTTGCCAATGAAGCAATCTCTATTTTGGAAAATGCCGGGAAGCTTGATATTGGTATTCCGCAAAAACTGCTTGATGTGTTGGAACAACTGAAACAGGATAAGGAATAAGGAAAAGAGGGACCGAAACGGTCCCTCTTTTTTGTGCTATTGGTTTTTCTTCAGGTATTCATCTACAAAATTATTGATGATAGAGTAAATGCTTTCTCCGTTTGCCTGGGTGGCAGATTTTAGCTGTTCATATTTTTCTGAATCCAACCATACCCGAAGCTGTTTTTTCTTTGATAAATAATTTTTTTGTGGAGAATAATCAGGCTTTTGAGACATTAGGGTTATCCTTTCTGTTTGATGGTTTGAATGATGCGGACAATGAGCCATACAAGTACCAAAGCATAGAATAAAACAGACCAGATGGATGCATTGTCAGATGAAACTGCGTGTAATAATACCAACAAAGGTATCAGTAAATCGTTCATTTTTGAAAAAAATACTTGCATCTTTCTTTTTTGTATGGTATACTGTAGATGGAAGGGGAGCAAGCTCCCCGTTCCGTCCAGGCTACTACTTGAGTTTGAGTATCGCATTGACGATGGTTGCGATTCCGATTATCAACTCCAGGGTAGCCATTATTTTTTCTACCATATTTTTTCTCCTTTCGTAATACTTGGGTTTGTTTCCCTCACCCTGTATCTATATTATACCATATAGGGCACTATATGTCAATACTTTTTTGAAAAAAAGTTTAAAATTTTTTATATTTTTTTGGTAGTGAAAAGCCGGAAGTTTCAACGCTTCCGGCTTGTTTTTTTATGTTTGTGATTTTTTAGCTTCCAGTTCTTGTACAATGTCGATTGCTTCTTTGGCACTTTCCAACTCTTTCAACAGCTCGGTTGGAGTTCTTTCGGAGAAAGTAAATAAGTTTTCAATGTTTACTGCAGACAAATATGCATTTTTTGCTTTTTTATAATAGAAATTGATTTGCTTAGGTTCCTCTGCAGTCAGTAAGGACATAGTAGCTTTGTGTGCGGTATTGAGGTGGCGGCATAAAATATCCGATGCATTGATGAGGGTGTCTAAGCTTAGCGGAATTTTTCTTGTTTGATTAACTTCTTTTTTTACGGAAAAGACATAGCAGATTTTTTGTATCAGTAACCCGGTAGATATAACTGCCATTGCATATAGGAAAAAGTGTGCAAAATTGAAATCGTAATATGGTATGTCAGATGTATAGATAGAAAATCCGATGCTCATACACCAGGCGACTGCTCCTACCAGAGAATAGGCGACTATCCATTGCTTGAACTGTCTGAGGTCATATTTTGGAATTTGTCCCCAATCGGCATATTCTTTGACGGGATGAGCGGAGCCGGAAGGAGAAGCAGAGGTTCCGCTGCTGCTTGTTGAACTTCCCAAAATGCTGTCTGCTACATCATAGGAACTGACAGTAGTTTTATTATAAACTTTATTGTAGACGGCTTTTTTTGGGTTGTTGAGATATCCCATTCCTTTTTTACCGTATGCCGGGTTAAAGGTACTTTTGACACTCCTTGTTATCCGCCCGGTAGTTCTTGCTTTGATGGAACGCTTTACAGACGGGGTTCTCATTCCTATTTTCATAGCGGGATTCCTCCTTTTTATATTATAACAGCAAACAGACAATCCCTTTTGTTTTTTGTTACGGGTTACATACCTTGCAGGGAGTATACACTTCCGGGAGACTGCTTTTATCAACGGGGAACCCGTTCACTCTGATATATTCGCAGTATTGGGTGTGATACTTTTTCCCGGTAGGGGTGATGTAAACCGTTTCGGTAATTGCTATGTTTTCTGTTATGGTGTTTGTTTTTGTTTCTTGCTCTGCGACTGTAGGAACAGCCGCATTGTTTTCGTTGCGTTGTGTAAATGTGAATAGTAACAATAGAATCAGCAGAATCCAGCCCAGCCAAGAAAAGAACTGTTTGAAGAACCAAAATAACGGATAGCAGTTTTTATGATATTTTGCTACATAATAAACAAAGTTTTCTGCCTCCAGTTCGTTTCGTTTCCGTGGCTTTTCCAGGTAGGAAAGACGGTAGGAATGTTTGATAAAATGGCAGAATTCGTGTAAAAGTGCTTCCGTTTTATCGGGTTCAGAGCAGGCTTCGTCGATAAAGATAAAACAAGTCTGATTCCCGTAATAGATAAAACCGGGAGTTTTTTCATCGGGGGTAAGCTCGTATATCAGTTCCGGGTCTTCCTGATAGGCTTTGATTCTTATTTTGGTATGGATATGAATGTAGTGCTTGAGATTTTCATAGGTCAGCTTTTCAGGAAACTGAAGGGCAAATCTCAGGGCTTCTATTTTGATGGCAAGCATTGTTGCGACTCCTTTCAGAAGAAAAAGGATGCCTGAATGCTGTTATAGACTACGATTGTTTCAACTCCCTTTTTAACATTTCCAATTCGGTAATATCTTTGGTTTTCTTTTCTTGCCCTGTTTTAGCGACAGATTTTGCAGTGAGAGAAGCTTCCTCATCGGCAAGCTCATAGGCGTAGTTTAATACCTTGACTTTGTTCTGTGAATTCAACTTTTGGTAAACGGTTACTAATTCATTGGTGTATGTATCAGTATTTACTGATTTGCATTCAATAGTGGAATTTGTTTCGCTTATTAAATGTTCAGGTGTAACACCAAATGCGTTGGCGATAGCAATTATTTTGTCCATCGCTGGCTGAGTTTCATTTTGTTCAAGGTCGTAAATAAAATTTCTGTTAATACCGCATTGTTCTAGGACAGACTTTACTGATATTTTTGTTTGTTTTGAAACTGCTCGGATGTTGTTGGCAAGTTGTTTGGTTGATAGCATTTTTTCATCTCCTATATAAAAAAACTTGACATACAGAAATATCTGTATTATAATATAATTAACAATTATTTTATGAGAATGGGGGTGTGGATGTGTATATTCATAAAGCAATCAAGCGTGCACTGAGACATGGAAGGTGTATTTGCCGCAGAAGCAGATTGCGCGGACATTATATGAAATATAAACCAACCCATAGCAGAGATTGTATTCTGATGGTTTGGCGGGACAATGGGGAAATTGTCCGGCAGACAAAACCCAGATGGAATCCGACTGTTGAAGATTTGATGGCAGACGACTGGGTAGTCATTAGTTAAATGAATGAAATTAGACTTTTTACTTGATTTATGTGTTCTAAGATGGATGCTAAATTGTTGGAAAAGCGATGTTCCATATAAATAACTCCATCGTCTGTGAGTTGTGCATTGGTGATGGTGTTGTCCCCAGTTTCGCATATTAACAACCCGGCACGATGTAATTCCAAGCAGGTTTCTTCAATGTCTTCCGGTAACCAGTTTTTAAGAGATAGTTTTTCTATGATTCGACTTAGGTTGCCGAAATTTCTTGCCTGTACCTTTGGTATTTTGGTTTTTCTGTTATTTAGATAGACATGATATAATTCGCAGATTAAATAGTCGGCTTCTTTGGTTAATGAAATATTCATAATAAATTATCCTTTCAATTTAGAATGAGAATGGGGGTGTGGATGTGTATATAACATGTATCGGGTGCTCACATAGACAAGAATGCAAGAAAAAAAAGATTTGGCAGACTTCATGCGAAAAGTTTCGTGAGCGCAGACGATGGATTTCATTTTTTATATCCTGTTTCTGTAGCTTATTAGCAATGATTATACTTCTTTTTTGTTAGAAAGTGAGTGATGAGATTTATGTATCCGAAATTACCTTGGTGGGCATGGGTTCCACAATGTATTATGAGTATTACTGCAATTATTATTGCTTTATGTAAGCTAATATAGCGACAATCAATGCTACGATAGAGATGATAGTCGGAAACCAGAATCGGAAATTTTCTTTTTGCACGGTTTCTTCGGCGGTTATTCCTTTCTCGATAATAGCTACCGTATGCTTTGCCCGCGAGCTGTTTGAGGAGTCCAATAGGATATATTTCTTTGTTACCAGTTTTTCATATTCTTCGTCATAGTCTTCGGAAATTTTAAATTTCTTATAGAATTTGACTGCATTATATTCGCCTTTCCGATAGAGAAAGCGAAGCATTTTTCGTTGTCGATTGTTTAGCATAATAAAATTCCTTTCGGGAGGTGATAAAATGCTATATGCACTGATAGCGGTGATTGTAGTTGAAATTGCGCTGCAAATGATTCTCAGCGAGGCGATAGACCTTTATAAAGCTTGGTATAAATCCATACTCAATTATGTCCGATTGGAATGGGATAAACATTTTTTAGAAAGAGATATTAGGGTGTGGTTTCATAATCGTAAAAAGAAAGAGAAAGCACTGAAAAAGGTTTTTAAATTATCAAAATAATTTAGATGCGACAGCAAATAGTTCCGCAGCTGTTTTGACGCCATCAATCACTTTATTGATTCGTTCGATGGTTTCCGGAGAAATGGAATTCTTTGTGTATTCTATACCTTTTCTTGTCACCTGAATGATGACATATTCGGTTGTGTTATCGCTGTTTACTGTCCCGAGCTTTAAACATTCTTCCGATTCTAAAATCAGGAGATATGTTTTGATTTGTTCGGGGGAGCAGGGAGTTTGTTCGGAAATCATCTCATAGATATCAGAATCGGAGTATTCCTTGTTGAATAATGGAAGTCTGCGGACAGTATTCATTACCTTAAATAATAAATCTTCATCAATTTTCATTTTATTATCCTTTCTGAAAGCGAGGTGTAATTATGAAGTACATACTTTTTGCAATTATGGTTTGGTTAACTATTCAGATTTTATGCAATATTAGTGCGCTTATAGTTTTTTATTGGCGATTCCGTATTGCAATAAAATTTGTCCGGGGAAAATATAACAGCGACTTTCATCCGGGAGATATTATGGCGTATTTACCGATGAAATACCAATGTTAACCATCCGTTGTCAGATAATAATTTATTTTGTGCAACCTCAACAAAATTGGGGTTGCGTTTTTGTATTGTTTTCGAGAAATACAGAAAAAACTGTATTCCTATATTGACATACAGAAAAATCTGTATTATAATATGGTTAAATCATCATAAAATGGTTTATGTTTCTTTCAGTATATCATACATTTTATGATAAATCAATACACATTTTTTTAGGAGGTGTACTATGGATATTAAGGTAAGGCTCTTGATTCTTGGAAAAAAGCAGGTAGACCTTTTGGGAGAGATTCAGAAACGTGGTTTTCCGAAGCTTTCCTTCAGTCAGTTTTCCCGATATGTGAACAAACGTGAGATTTCTCCCCAGGGAAACAAGGTTCTGGATCTTTCCGACGCGATTCTGGAAGAATGGGAATCAAAGGCAATTTTTACCGAATAGGGTATCATTCGGACAAGCAGGTGTTACATAGGATAGAACAGAAAGGAGAAAATAGGTATGACAGCAAGTGAAAAGTATAAGGATTTAATGGCGCAGGTATCGCCGCTGTCCTCACTTACAGCAGAGGATTATGTGCGTGCGGGGGTTGATTTGGATCATGCGGATGTTTTGTACAGTGGTCCCGGAGAATATGCCCGTTGTGTCACAATTATGGCACCGAATAATCTTTCACCGGAAGAAATTCAGCGCCGTAAGGATGAAACCATGAGGATTGTTAACATGATGCATCAACACAATTTAGCACGCAGGGCGTACCCGTTTCAGCAGCAGTAGTTTAAATTAAAAAAATGTCTTTCTTTTGCGGAGTGGGGGACAATCTGCCGCGGAGCGGGGTGAGGGCCGTTCCGCACCGAAGTATTCTTCCCTCTTCGGGAGTGTGGGTTGTTTCCCGCTCCGCAAAGGGCGGACAAGCAGGAGGTATTTATCTATGTCAACAAAAGTAATTACATTGGAAAATGTAAGGGTTACATATGGTATCAAAAAACAAAAGCTTCACCGGGATCTTCTGGAAGGGTTGAAGCTGATAGTCGGGACAGGCTGTTTATTCTTTGGCATTATGGTGTTTTGGATGATTGCTTATGCGTTAGGTGGCTGATATGAAATTTTTATGTAAAAAAGAAAAAAGCCCGTATGCTCGGCAAAGCACACAGGCACACCCGATTGGGTGAAAAAAAACTCAGTTACAGTATAGCATACTAAATAAAATATGTCAAGAGGTGAAATTGTATGGTGAAGGAATATTCCTTCGGGGAGCAGGAGACAGAGTTTTCATTAGAAGCGAATAAAATGATTCCCGTGGAAAAAACACCGGAGTATGAAATGTCGAAGCGGAAAGTGCTTGAACTTTTGGAAAAAAACAAGGTGTTAACAGAAAATGATTTCTGGATTCTGAAAAAAGAAGCGAAAGACCATTCTGTTATCCGATATCTTAACTTGGTGATTAAGCATACAGGATGTCTGAAGCTGAATGATAAGGCATCTGCAGCGCAAAAATTTGACCCGATGAGTGTTTCGCTGGATAAAAGCGGATATCGTGACAGTCTGGTATATACATACCGAAATCAGGAACAGGGGATTTTTGAAGTTGGGGAAGCCAGCCGGCGAAATTGTAAAAACGGATATCCGTATGCAACTGCACTCAAGCGATTGTTTGACCGTGTAGTTCTTCGTATTGCAAAAATCAGTTTTGAATGCATCCATTCGGAATCGGAAGCAATGGAAGATGAATTTGTGGAACTTCCGACCGATGAGAAAGCAAAAGACCATAGCGGGGAGTTCGAGTTTCCGTCAGCGGCGGATGCATTTAAACAGGTGACAGGCAATGAAAGTCAATGTTCATAAACCGACCTTTCGGATCAATCCGTTTGGGTTGTTGGAAATCGCTTTTCCCGTCTGCTACGAATACAGAAATGTGTTTGATGGTATCGAGTTTAACAAAGACGTTTATGAGCTGGATATCAAAAAACTACGAAAGCACCGTTCACTGGATGCAAACCGTTATTTTTGGGCGTTGGTTCGTGAGATTGCGCTTCTTCTTAGGACTTCGGAAGATGAAGTGTATTTAGGAATGTTGGAGCGATACGGTGTTTTTGAAATCTTTCCCATTGCACCGGAACCCGAAAAAATGGAATCCTTGAAACGAAAGTGGCGTTTAGTTGTGGATATGGGCGATTGCGAAGTCAACGAAACCAAGATGCGGAAAGTGAAATGCTTTTACGGCAGTAGTCAGTATGACACCGTAGAAATGGCACATCTGATTGACGGGACTATTTCCGAATGTCAACGACTTGGGATTCCCACTCTGCCGCCCGAGGAAGTGGAAAGGATGGTGGAAGCTTGGGGAAAAGCATAGTACAAACGGAAAAGGTTTGTTATATTACCGGTTCGCCGTTTGGACTGCATGAACATCATGTTTTCTACGGAAATGGACTTCGGAAAATATCGCAACAATATGGTCTGAAAGTCTGGCTTCGTGCCGATTGGCACAATGCTTCTGATTACGGAGTGCATTTTAACAAATCATTAGATACCTGGTTAAAACAAAAGGTTCAGCGAATTGCTATGGAGCATTACGGCTGGACGGTAGAAGAATTTATTGAAAAAATAGGGAGGAATTATCTTGAATAAGGTTTGCTTGCTCGGGAGATTAACAAAGGACCCTGAGTATACTATGACTACAGCCGGGATAGCTGTAGCAACCTTTTCCATAGCGGTTCGCCGGGATGCGGAGAAAGCAGATTTTTTTGATATGGTAGCTTTTAAAGGGACTGCTGAACATATTCGTAAATGGTTCCGGAAAGGACAATTATGTGCCATTACCGGAAAGCTATCCCAGAGAGTCTGGGAAAAGGATGGGAAGAAGTATTCTAAAGTAGAAGTTATTGTAGAAGAAATTGATTTTGCGGGAAGTAAAGAGCCGGCAGAATCCGCATCATCTGACAGCGGTGAATTTATGGCTGTCGAAGATGGTCGACTGCCTTTTTAGGTGATTGCTATGAGAAAAAATGAATGTATTCACGATTGGTTGGCAATCAAAAAAATGACATTGCATCAGTTGGCGGACTTGCTTGGTTCAAGTGCTGAAAATGTGTCTAAGAATCTTCGGCATCGGGAATTGGTGCAAGCAGAAAAGGACATTATTTATCAGGCGATAGCAACCGGGAAAAAACAGGAATTTCGGTTCTGGTGTGAATGCCGACGTTGCGGTGAAGTTTTTGAACGGGTAGCGAAAGAATATCTATGCCCGGCGTGTGCGAGGAAAGCAAATATCAAACGTGAGCCGATAAAACGGCTCAGAAAGCATCAACCTGAATTCACCATAAGTCAAATGGCAATTGCTGCACGAAAGCTGGGATTGTCTTACGGTGAATTGGTAGATAAAATGTCTCGTGGTCTGATTGACCGTGAGGTTGTTGAAAAAAAGATAAAGGAGAAATAATATGGCTCGTCCTATTACCAAAGGACTTGCTTACTTTCCTTTTGATACAGATTTCTTTTCTGACCGGAAGATAAAAAGTCTCCGGGGAAAATATGGCGCAGATGGTATTGTAGTTTATTTATACATACTGACCGAAATATACAAGGAAAACGGCTATTATTTAAAGATTGATGGAGATTTTTATTTGGTAGCTTCCAATGACCTTAATATGAGCGCCGATAAAATAGAGCAGATAGTAGTATTCTTATGCGAGCGGTCGATGCTGGACAAGCAGCTTCTCGTGTCGGACGATGTGCTGACTGCTCACAGTATACAGCGTCGATATCAGAAAGCGGTTTCTGAAAGAGGACAGAAACGCATTATTGAGGTTGACCGAAAAATATGGGTTCTGAAAGAAAATGAGACGGAACCTTTTATTAAGTGTACCTTGTTTTTGGATTCTTCCGAGAAAAACCCGAGTTATTCCGAGAAAAACCCGAGTTATTCCGAGAAAAACCCGCCTAAAGAAAATAAAAGAAAAGAAAATAAAAGTAAAGTAAGTAAGAAAGAAAGTGAGAGTGCACTTTCCTTCGACTCTATGATTGATAATTACACCCAAAATGAAGAATTGCGTTTCGTACTGAAAGAGCATTTGAAAACGAGGAAAGCAAAGACTAAAGCAGCACTTACCAATTATGCGATTGAACTCAGTTTTAAAACTTTGGATAAGTTATCTAACAGCGATGATGGAAAAATTCGCATTGTAAAAAAATCTATTGAGCGTGGTTGGATAGGATTCTTTCCCGAGAAGAAAGACAATACACCAACCAAGGCAGGTCCGCTTAACAATTTTCATCAGGATATACCTGACTTTGACGCCATCACAAAAAACATCATAGAAAGGCAGATGAGTGATGGGTAAATTGGGAATCAATCAACGGTGTGGCAGCTGTAAGCGGGAATATCATTATATTATTAAATGCCCTGCAACCAAAAATAGATATGTGTGTCGTAGCTGTTGTATTAAGAATTGTCATTTTGCAGAGTTGGCAACAGAACCGTTGAACGGTGTGAAATGTACATATGAAGAGGAATGTAATATTTAAGAAAAGAGGGAGACTATGAAAGAATTAAAAGACCGTCTCACCATCAAAGAAAAAGATGGCAAAATCAAGGTTTGTGGTATGGACGAGACGAACGAATTAGAGAAAATTACTGCCTGCGTGCAGAAATTATATGAATATGAAGATTTAGGGTTTTCGCCTGCAGATATCGAGTTGTTGTTAAAACTCTATGATGGTATGGTAGAACGCCAGGATAAACTTCTGGCCACGATTGAGAGATATACACATTCCAATAAGCTGTTGGAAAAGGAATTACAAGATTACCGGAATAGTAAAGCTTCCTGGATAGATGTAACGGAGAAACTTCCTGACGAGAATGTGAGGTGTCTGGTATGCTGCCAAACGCAAAAAGGGTTCCGCTCTCATAATCTTGCCTATTATGCTGACGGACATTGGCACGGTACCGGTTCTATGAGTGGTGTCACCCATTGGAGAGAACTGCCGATTTTACCGATTGAATAAGGAGTTATGAAATGAAAGCAATTATTATCACTGCAGATGGGAAAATTTCTCAATGCGATGTAGAAAAAAATGGGGAACCGTTGTATCAGCTGGTGCGTGATACCATTGATGGATTTATGGAGCATATTTATTTTCCCGACTTTCCCGGTTTCATCGGAACGGTGGACGAAGAAGGAAAGCTGAAAAATAAGCTGGTGAATATTTTGGCCACACGATTGTATCGGAATCCGTTGGACTTTTTGATTGGTGATGTTATCATTCTGAAGTATGGTACTTACAAAGGTGATTCCGACATCGTGGGAATTCCTGATGAGGAAGCAAACAGACTGATGAATAAAATCCGAGAGGTGGTTTCTGGGTGAAACCGGAACAGATATTACCAACCGTACTGATAGCCATTCAGCTATTGGCATCAGTGCCGTATTTTGTGAAGAAAGATTATTTCAGTGCATTCTATTGGCTCTTTGCAGGGTTGTTGAATGTAACTGTTACTTTTAGGAGGTAAATATGAAAATATTAAAACGAAACAACAATGTGACAGAATCTATCAGCACAGCGGACCACAATCAGGATGAGTACCTTCCGAACTGTCAGGCAAGCTTTAATTCAGATGGTTGTGTCACTCTTCGCAATTATGACCGTTCTGATAGAAGCAAGGATGAAATCATCATTCTGTCTACATCGGAAACGGAAGCACTCTTTGAATTATTCAGCAGAATCAGCCTGAAACTGAAAAATCATACTTTACCGTTTTAAGAGGGGGCAGAAGAATGATTGAGATTAAATGCTCATTTAAGCGACAAGGAAATTATGGATTATCTTGGCAACGGAAAACAAGGGTGGGGTTGGCACATATCCGACCTTGTAATCTATGACAAGCCGAAAGAGTTGAGTGAGTTTTTTATATATTGTGGAGATAACCCAACAAAGTGCGAGGGGTGTGAGGCGCATTATTATAGCAATACCGAATGTGGCAAAGAAGATTATTGTTGTTCGGTTATAGAAGGACATAGACCGCTAAAAAGACCACCACAGAGTTGGTGCTATGCTGACCACCCAACCGATGAAGGCGGTGGCGAGGAATGATTGAGTGTATATTGAGTTGGATAATGTTATTTATGGGAATTGTAACAACCAACGCAAATTATTTTATCGCAAGCGGTGTGTTTGCGGTTGCTTCACACCTTTATCGAATGAGGAAAGGCGGTGAGGGGTGATACCAAATGACAGATAACGATATTATGACCTTTGAAAAAGCAATGTTTATATTGCGACACGGAAGCTGTGAAGGTGAGCGTAAGTATTTAGAAGCCGTTTTAGTGATAGAAGAAGAAGTCAACCGACAAAAAGCAGAGATTGAGAGGTTGAAAGAGGAAAACAAAAAGCAAAAATTAGTCCTTGAAAATATCAATGACACAATACACCCATTACCTTTCGTAACAGATTTTGATGTGGCTATGAGCCAAGCCAAATCCGAAGCAATCAAAGAGTTTACTTCCAGGATAGAGGGTGTGCTATCTCTGCATCCGGCACAGGCAAAGTATTATTATGAAATAAAAAAAGAATACATAAAGGAGAATCAAAATGAAACAAATGGAAGGTGTATTAACCTATCATGAAGCAGGAACTTACATCAGACAAGTGAAAATGATGCTAAAGCGTGTGAAAGCATTGGAGCATTTTATCGAAATCAACACGAAAACGCATGAGCAACTTCTAAGAATTGCAAAAACATTCGGGAAGAAGAATGCTTTGCTATCTTTTTCCGAATATCGAGATACAGACTACGATGCTGCGTATGATGAATACTGTGAAGAACTTGAGACAAGCCTTCATAGAGCAAAATATTTATATGAGAAAACTGTGGATGCGTGGAGTAGGGTTCCGGACGAGTGGGTACGAAATACCCTGTGGTATTATTATGCAGAAGGTCATAATATTGAAGATACTGCTGAACATATGTTGTTCAGTGCCAGTTCCGTAGCCAGGTATAAAAAAATTGGTTTAGCCCAGATGGCGGAGCAAATGTTTGGTGTTTTGATTCAGGTATAGGAGGAACTGTTATGAAATGGTGTAAAAATCAGAGCAAAAGAAATGGGCGTACTTATTGTCGTACATACCACGATTATCCGAAAGACGGTAAATGTAGCATCCGGTGTAACCGTATGATTCCTACGTTTTGGTGGAAGTTGAAAGTAGTGTTGGAAAGAAGGTGTAAATAATGAAAGTCTATCAAGCAAAAAAAAATCCTTACAGATTGCCTAATTATTTGTATATGAGAATGGTGTACGTTATTAGAGATTACGAGAGAATGAAAAATGCCGACGGTGATATAGAAAGCGATTTGCGAGATGCAATAGGGCACAGTCTCAATGGGTATGTCAGTGTAAATCAGCTGGATAACATAGCGGAATCAATATCAGAAAAATTAATAAGTAGTGGATTTATTTTCTTTCCGAATGAAACAGAGGTTGAAGCTGTTGAAAAAGCTATGGATAAAATTCCTGAATTTTATAGAGAGCCAATTTATAATAATATTATTAGCGGGGACAGATACCCGACCGGGGCCGATGAACGGACATTCCGACGATATAAACAAAAATTTATTTACTATGTTGCAAAGTATTTGAATAAACGCTAATCAATGGATTGAGGGGAGAAAAGTATGAAAGTTGCAATCTATTTGAGAAAGTCGAGGGCAGAAGAACATCTGGATACTGCAGAGGTGTTACAGAGACATCGGGAGCAGTTGTTAGCTTTGGCTAAATCAAAGGGCTATACGGTTGTAAAAATATATGAAGAAGTTGTCAGCGGTGGTAAATTGGAAATGCGACCGCAAATGCTAAACCTGTTGGATGATGTGCTTAACGGATTGTACGATGCTGTTCTGTGTATGGATATTGACCGTTTGGGACGTGGTTCTATGTCAGAGCAGGGATTGATTATGGAAACATTCCAAGAGTCAGAAACTTTGATTGTTACACCAGATAAGGTGCATAATTTATCTGATGAATCAGATGAAACTGCAGTTGAATTTGAAGCATTTATAGCACGAATGGAATATAAAAAAATTGCCAAGCGTATGAAGGTTGGAAAAATAAAAACTATTCGTGATGGTTATTGCTTGTCTGAGCCAAGTTACGGTTACGAGAGGGATTATATAAATGGTAGACCTACTCTTAAGGTTAATGAAGAACAAGCTAAAATTGTTAAAATGATTTTTTCTTTGTATACTGTGGATCATTTGGGATGTCAAAGGATTGCAAATTACCTGAATTCATTAAGTGTTAAAACCAGAAAAGGAACGCCTTTTACCAGGACATCTGTTCGTCATATTTTAAAAAATGAAACATATATCGGAAATGTCATCTATAATAGAATAAATTATACATATAAAAACGGAAAAAAAGTTCGGAAGAAAGTGAACAGCCGTGAAGATTGGATTGTGGGGAAGGGGACTTTTCCAAAACTTATAACCGAAGAACAATTTGCAAAAGCACAAGAACTTATGAAGCAAAATTCTTCTGTTTCTTTGCCGCATGAGAAAAGTGCCAATAATCCAATGGCTGGAATTATCGTTTGTGGAAAGTGTGGCAGAAATATGCAAAAACAGGGATATAAACAAAATGGATCCAATGTCTTATTGTATTGTGTAAATCCTGGCTGTCAGCGCGGAAATCGTTTTGATTATGTTGAAGCAGAAATTCTAAAACAATTACGTGAATTCTTGGATACGGAGTTTGAAGGTGAAAACAATTTTCAAAATGCATCGGACGATAACATTGATAAAGTTGATGTTATTGACGGTGAACTGAAGAAATTATTTATTCAAAAAGAGAATCTGCATAATTTATTGGAACAGGGCGTTTATGATATTGAAACTTTTGTAGAGAGAAATAAGGTTATATCTGATAGAATAGATACGTTGCATCAGGAACTTCAAACTTGTAAAAAAGGTGAGGCTGTCATTGATTATGCAGCAACAAAAGAGAGAATTCGGTATGTTTTAAGCATATACGATTCTTCGAATATATCAGATAAAAATGTTTATATGAAATCAATTTTAGAAAAAGTGGTGTACAATAAAGAAAAGCATTGGTCTGGTTCATCAGCGTTTGAGCTTGGTATTTATATAAAATATTCATATGTTCAATGAGAAAAGCGGGCAAACGCCCGCTTTTTTTTAAAAAAACTCGAAAATGCTTGATTTTTGTCGAAAGTATGATATAATACATTTAGGAAGTGGAATACACTTTCACATATCAACAAAGGTGCACAGTCTTTTGAAATAGATTGTTCACCTTTGTAGATGACAAAAAAGTTGACGAAGGGAGGTGTAAAAATGCAATATGAAGTCAATGAAATGATTATTGAAGTCGAAGGCCATTCCCTCATGACATTCGGCATCACACACCCAGAAGTATCGCTGTATGATATTTCGGTTGACAGGCAGGCAGTAGCCGTTCTGGTTGGGATACTTAATGCTATTAATTTAGCACCGGACTTACTGCAAGCTTTTGTAGAACTCTGCTTAGAAAAAGCGGCGTATCTCTTTTAAGAGATAAGAAAAAGAGGCTGGAAAAAACAAAATTTCCAGTCTTTTTTTTTGCCTACGGAGGGGAAAAAATGTGTGGTGTAAATCACGATAAATAGGAAGCATGTATTTGCAAAAAAAAGTTGATTTATCAATGGTAATCAGCTATGCCAAAAGTAGAAACAACATAATGCACTCAGGTACAAAAAGTTGCCCACAGAGGGGAAGAAATATGTGTTATAATAGATAGTAAGAAATGAAAATGTGCTTCCATCAAGCACATAGGGGTAAGTACCACACAAATAAATGTTGGCCGGAGGAGGGGGCAGTGGTAATATAACAGAAGAATTTTTAGAGTGGCTTACTTCATTGATTCAAACCGGATGTTTAGACGAGTTTTATTTTTGCTATCAATGGAGAAAGTTGTCGCACAAGGTTGCAGAAAAACAAAAAAAAATATGCCAAAAATGTAAGGCTCTTGGGATTGTAAAAAAATATAAGGTCGTTCATCATATTCATCCCGTCAAAGAAACGCCGCACTTAGCTTTGTCTGAATATGACGATGAAGGTAATTTGAATTTGATTGCCTTATGTGAAGAATGTCATTATATGGAACATCACAAGAGAACTGGATATATAAACGAAGAACGGTGGTGACACCCCCGGGTCAAAAAAATGGAAAAAATTTGGAACGGGATTCAGCGGGGCGGTTTCAGACAAAGGGGATGTTATTGCGCATAAGGGGGGTGGGGTAGTGTCTAAGTCAAAAAAAGATGAGTATGAGATTACAGGAAATGTGACTGCAGAAAGTCTGAAGAAAACAAAAATCTATAAGGAAATTAAAGACGGTTTATATCAACAGTTGCAGTTCAAAAATGCATATATCCCAGTCTTCATCAGCTTGGTTGAAGATTATATGAATCTTTGGGTAACAAAGGAATTACTTGCAGCTGATATTCGGAAACGTGGTGTCATTGTTACTTACAATAACGGTGGAGGTCAGGAAGGAACAAAGTCTAACGACAGCGTTGATAAACAACATCGTGTGTCTGCTCAGATGACAAAGCTTCTTGCGGAAATGGATATCAAAACAAACACAATAATCAGAGATGGTGACGATGAACTCTAACGCCAAACAGAAACCGACAACCATCGGGAAATATACTGCAGGACAATATCATCCGGCAATTCAGGAATATATGGATATTGTGCGAAATGAATCGGTAAGAGTTTGTAAGGAACAGGTTTTGCTTTGTGATTTGATAGACCGTGTTTTTCATCATGAAGATATTTATTTGGATGAAGAACAGCTTGAAAAGTATTTATCACTTGAAAAGTATTTTGAATTTAAACTTTTTCCATGGGAAAAATTTGTATTTGCACTTCACAATTGTGTGTATAAGACAGATGGTGAGCTTCGATGGCCGCATTTGTTTATCCTTGGTGGACGAGGCTTGGGGAAAAACGGATATTTAGCATTTGAAGATTTTTGTTTGTTGACTCCGATTAATGGAGTGAAATATTATCATATCGATATTTGTGCAAATGCAGAGGATCAGGCAAGAACTACCTTTGACGATGTGTATCAAGTTTTGGAAAACAATCAACAGAAATTGAAAATGCACTTTGTTTGGACAAAGGAAAAGATTGAAAATATTAAGACAAAATCAGTTCTCCGTTTCCGAACTTCAAATGCAAAGACAAAAGATGGTGGACGACCCGGGAAAGTTGATTTTGACGAAGAACACGCTTACGAGGATTACAAGAGTATCAACGTGTTTAAGACCGGCTTGGGGAAGAAAAAACACCCGAGAACAACAACGGTTACCACCAATGGGGATGTCAGAGACGGACCACTTGATCACCATCTTGAGAGGGCGAATCAAATCTTGAATGGAGAAATTCCAGACAACGGTTTTCTTCCGTTTATTTGTAAGTTGGATGATAAGGAAGAAGTACACGATGTTAAAAATTGGGATAAAGCAAACCCGTCTTTGCAATATCTTCCAACTTTGTTGACGGAGCTTCTGAACGAATATGAGGATTTCAAGTTTGATAATTTGGGGAATTCCTCTTTTATGACAAAACGAATGAATGTTCCGATGGGGAATGTCGAGAATGAGGTAACCTCTTGGGACAATATCCTGGCAACAAAACGAGAAGTCCCAAATCTTGTCGGAAAAACCGGCGTATTCGGAATTGACTCTGCTTCTACTAACGACTTTTTTTCAGCCGGAATATTGTTTTATGTAGATGAAATGTACTACTGGATTACACATACCTGGGTGTGTAAACATTCCGCTGATTTAGGACGAATCAAGTATCCGATTCGAGAGGCAGAGAGCAATGGTTTGCTGACGATTGTTGATACGCAGGAAATAGATGAAGATTTGGTTGTCAGCTGGATTGACGAACAGGCAGAAAAGTATAACATCATCGTTGGCGGATTGGACTTATATCGTTACAGTTTAATAAAAAAACGTCTTGCAGCTTCCGGGTTTATCTACAATAAAAAAGACGGGAATCTTAAGACTGTGCGGCCGTCCGATATTATGCTTGCTGCACCGAAGATTACCAGGGTATTCAATCAACATAAAATCATTTGGGGAGATAATTCCCTGATGCGGTGGTATGTGAATAATGCAAAAAAAATACTGGATTCCAAAGGAAACATTTCTTATGGGAAGATAGAACCAAAGTCCAGGAAGACGGACGGATTTATGGCAATGGTTGCGGCGTTTTGCTGTAGTGAGATATTGGAAGAACTTGCCGAAAGCAGCGCATCTGTTGCTCATATTGATATGAGTCCGAGAACATATTGACAGGAGTGATATTTTGAATTTTGTCGATAGACTGAAACGGTTATTCAACGGTAAGAAAACCGTTTATTTAACAGAAAAATTTTCTTCAGATGTTATGGAACTTGCGATTACAGAATTTGCTATCAATGTGGCAATCAGTCTGATAGCCGGAGCGGTTTCAAAATGCGAGTTTAGAACTTTTCAAAATTTTCAGGAAGTGTTTGGGGACGAATACTACCTGTGGAATGTTGAGCCGAATCGTAACCAGAATTCCAGTCAGTTTCTCCAGGAAATGATACATAAGCTTTTGTATGAAA
>JAGAKI010000063.1 GCA_017625695.1 Clostridia bacterium
AAAATAATAAGCCGGTGTGGTACCGGCTAGGGGGTTCGGGGGAACGCAGTGTCCCCCGGCATTTAAAGCACTCGAAGAGTGCGTTACTTTGGAGCGAAGCGACAAAGTATTAAATGCAATACTTTGCAAGTAAAAAATTATAAGTGCGGACACATAGAAAGAATTATAAGTGCGGACACATAGAAAAATTACCGGAAGGAGTGACACACAATGGCAAGCGTGAATTTTGAAAAATTGAAAAGTGCCGGGGAAGTAAAAGCAATGTTACGGCACTGTGATATGGACGAACGAAAACAACACAATCATAGCAACCAGGACATAGATAAAAACCTAACCGGGAAGAATGCCCAGGTATGCGATTATGATACGGCGTGTGAGTTGTACGATACCAGGATAGCGGAACTGGATGCGAAACCAGGTGCGAATGTCCGCAAGGACAGAGTGACCTGTTTCGGCCTATGTATTCCGGTACCGGAAGACATGGACGAAACGGATTACCGGGAATGGACGGTTGATACCCTGAAACTCATCAACGCACAATACGGTGCTGAAAACCTTATAGGGGCATATTTACACCTGGACGAGATACACGACTATAAGGACGCTGAAACCGGAAAAGACCGTACTTCCAGGGCTCACATACACGCTTATGTGGTACCGGAAGTAAACGGAAAACTGAATGGTAAGGCATTTTCCAGTAAAAAGAATATGCTGAAACTTAACCAGGCAATCCACGAAATGACACAGACAAAGTATGGGTTGGATTTTATGGACGGTAGTAAGAAAAAGTCCACAGAAGAAATAGTAACGCTGAAACATAAGTCAAAGTTACAAAAAATCACGGAAAAAGAGAAAATAGCAGATAAACTCATTGAGAAAAACCAGTCTGATAACGCTGTTTTGTCGATGCAATTCGACCTTTTACGACAAAAACAGACAGAAATCGACAAAGAAAGAGAAGACCTGGAAGAAGAAAAACAACAGTTCCGGGAAGACCGTAAGAAGTTCGACAGAGAGAAAGCAGAATTTCAACGCCGTAAAAATGCGTTAAACGCTCAAAAATCGATTTTAGACGATAAACTGGAAGAATGTATGGGTATTTACTCAAAACTGTCTGAAAAGGCAAAATGCGATGTTAAAGGGGCATATGAGAGAATGCTCGATATGAAAAACAAAGAAAGCCGGGAAGAAACGGCGTCCTGGGAAGATATAATGCCACCTGGCATTTAACATTTGTGGATTGGTGCGACTATGTAACAAGGTTCAGTCAACCGGCAAGGTGCAGCAGTTCCACGCTTGCGTGGATCTGCGGAACCGATACGCCGTAGGGCAACGGTTGACGGGTTCTTGTTACAATCCACAAAATGTAAAAGCAAAAGCCCTGGGAAGAATTTCCCGGGGCTTTGTCCCGGTCAAGCGTGGGACGCTTGCCGGGGGTTGCCGTACGGCAGGGGGTGGAACCCCCTGAGAGTACCAGGGTAAGCCGGAACGGCTAGGGACAGAGTCCCTATTGAGTGGTGTCGTGTCGAGTATGGACACCGGCAAAGGGGGAGTCACTACGACACTCCCCCTTTGGTCAAAGGTCAATGGTCAGACACAAAAATCACTCAAACCCTTGTATTTCCTGGGGTTGCGGGCATTTTTAAGGGTTCAAAAAACAACTTGTTATAAACTCAAATTTATGCTATGATTGAGAAGTGGAAAACAAAAAAATAAGGACAGCGCCAACTGTCCTTAATGGATACAAGTGCCATTCGGAGTGACACCGTCCTTATCAAGTACATTGTAGCATTTTTGTTATTAAAAATCAACAACTAAATGTATGATTGTGTCACTCCGGTATGCACTGAATCTAGTGCTAAATGAAAAGGAGTGATTTTTTTATGGCAACAAAGAAGACAACTGAAAAGAAGACAGAAGACAACAGAGCCAGGGCATTTGCAACAATCATTTATCCGGACAGTCTCCCGGCAGATTGGTTGGAAAGACTAAAAGGGACAATGTGGAAAGGCTTTGTATCTCCGTTACACGACAAAGATGTGAATGAAGGTGGTACACCTAAAAAACCACACTACCATGTCTTGATAATGTTTGACGGCAACTCAAAGAAGAATTACGATACCCAGATTAAGCCGGTATTTGAAAAGTGCTTTGGAAATGGTTTTGCCGGACGAGAAGAGATACAGTCAACCCAGGGTTACGCAAGATACCTTTGTCACCTGGACAACCCGGAAAAAGCACAGTATGACAAAAACGATGTAATTGCGTTCGGTGGTGCTAATTACATAACCACAATCAACTGTGCGGAAGATAATAGCCGTATCCAAAAAGAGATACTCGCCTTTATCGATGACAACGGTGTAATGTATTTTCACAACCTGGTTTCCTGGTGTATGTCGAACAATGAAGAATGGTATCAGTTTTTGTCGAAAAATTGCTATTTCACAAGAGAGTATCTCAAGTCGAAAAATGCAGAGTATCGTGACTTGATGTATGGTCGTGATTTATCAGCGTTCTATGAATTTCGTGAGAGACAAGCATACAAAAACCAAGAAGAACCAACAACAGAAACCGACAAAAAACAATAAAAAATAATAAGCCGGTGTGGTACCGGCTAGGGGGTTCGGGGGAACGCAGTGTCCCCCGGCATTTAAAGCACTCGAAGAGTGCGTTACTTTGGAGCGAAGCGACAAAGTATTAAATGCAATACTTTGCAAGTAAAAAATTAT
>JAGAKI010000064.1 GCA_017625695.1 Clostridia bacterium
ATCAAAGTGTGCTACAGCAACAATATTCCGGATGATCTGCAGTATCTGCATGTAGCAAGCATGTGTGAAGTGGCGATCATCGGTGCGATTCAGGCAGAAATTCTTCGCAGGCCGATGCAGATGGAAAAGATTGAGGCAAGCAAGAAGACGGTGCTGGCGAGCCGGTTGAAATAGGTGGGCGATTGCTGGGGGCTTTTGAATGTGGTTTGAGATGGCGGTATCTCAGAAGAAAAAATGCTTGAAGAAATTCCATTTTGCGAATGAAATCGGGCGAAAAAGCCAGGAAATGTATCCATAGCAAAAAATATAGTGCGGATACCGCTGCTTCGGGCGAAATGTGGTATATTTGAGAGGGATTTTTCTGCATGTGCCTATTTTGAAGAAATTTTCCTGGAAAAAGCAGCAAAAATGGAATATTTTTTCAGATAAAAAGGCAGGAGATACCCGCGGTGGCGGATTCGATCGCCCGATACAAAATAGAAAGCAATAATGGGGCTGTCGGGAAATAGACAGCACCAGAGAGGGCGAGGGACGGCTCACATGAGCCGCTCCTCGCCCTGACTTTTTCTATAAAAAGAGAAAAAGATGGCTAACGATAACCATCTTCTCTCCGTTACATGATATAATGTAACTATGACTAATAATAAATATTATAACGAATTTTTTGATTTAGGGCAACAGAAAATTAACTTTAGTTTTTATGAATTGTGTTTACCCGATGACGATCCGGTCTATACCCTTAAAAAAGTGATGGAGGATATCGATTTTTCTGGACTGCTGGCCCAGTATTCAACCAAGGGAAGAAACGGGTTTAACCCAATCATGATGTATGCGACAGTTGTTTATGCTGCCATGCGCGGAATCCGGTCTGTAGATACGATCGTTGATCTCTGCAAAAGGGATCTCGCATTTATCTGGCTGACGAAGGGACAACAGCCGAAAAGAGATGCCTTCTATGAATTTAAAAATCTGAGACTGACCGATGAAGTGTTGGAAGACCTGCACTACCAGTTTGTGCGCCGTTTGGAAAAAGAAGGACTTGTAACTCTGAAAGAACTCTACATCGACGGAACAAAAATTGAAGCGAATGCAAATCGATATACATTTGTCTGGAGAGGAACAATCAATTATCATCTTGCAAAGCTGCTGGACAACATCGATGCACTTTATACAAGATATAATGCTTTCCTGTCTGAAAATGGTTATGATCAGAAGTATGATTTTGCTCATGCACAGATGTTTATCATCGAGGGAATGGACAAAGTCCGTGAAGTAATACGAAAAAATCGTGAGCGGAAACTGACCAGACACAAAAAACTGTCCAACAATTCTATCATAGAGATCAGCAGCTGTTCTCCGTTGGAACTGCTGAAACTCCAGACCAGGCTGAAAGAGATCGCGGACAAGGAAAATATCCTGTTTGTCTGCGGAAAAGGAAAGAAAAAGCCGGAGATCCAGCAGATTTATGAAGAACTCGAGGCTTGTGGAAACCGCCTGATGGAATACAAGGAATGTTTCGAGATCATGGGAAAAGACCGCAACAGTTACTCCAAGACAGATCTGGAAGCAACCTTTATG
>JAGAKI010000065.1 GCA_017625695.1 Clostridia bacterium
AGGGCAAATATTTTTTAACTTTTTTGAATTTGTAGGAAAAATATATCTGCTTTCATTCCATATAAAGTGAGTGGAGTTTTTTCTGAAGCGGATTTTTGAACAAAATGTAAATTGTTTTGTTTTTAGGAAAAATTCGTTCTGTTTCACTCCTTTATAAGTGGGATGATAAAAATTCTTCGTAGTGAGGTGATGCAATTATATCGGACAACCCTAAAATCAGTTACATAGTCAAACTCCCGAATCAGATAATTACCATTCCGCAAGACAGTCATCGTGCGTGGCTTCCGTTGTTTTACGCTCTCCCCAAAGAGCTTGTAATAAAACGGAAGGATTATCTTGAAATTCCGAGAAATCCGTATGAAGTTCTTTACACGGATAAATACGATTATCTGATTAGCGACGATGTTTTTCTTCAGCTGATATGGGAATCGTATGCGTGGTCTGTTTGGCAATTCATTCAGGTTCCCCGCCGTGATGGTTACGGCAATATACCCGGCAAGTGGACAGATTATTCGGGTGACTTTCCGCTGTGGCGGTTGTGCTTTGTGATTCAGAATTACTTCCGAATGAAATTCGAATATGAAATGGAATGGAGTTTTCAAAAGCTGTTTACGATGCCGCAGGGTATGCAAATCCCGTGGCTTACATATCAGCAGTTCAGCAATCTCATCGGTAATCTTACGGATATGATTGTTGAAGAACAGAACTGGCAACCGATGATTGATGAAATATGGAATAACCGTCAAATGGAAGATTACAGCGAACGTAAAAGCACATACAAAAGAGATTTCATCAACAAGTGGTATTGCTCGTGGAACAAAAAGAAAAGTCCGATTTTTCTTGATGAAGCAATCAAATCAGGCGAAGAAATCAGCGAAGAATTACTCGTTCAGTTACCGTCACCCCGTGATGATTTTGAAACAAGAATTCTTTCAAAACATAAAGTCGAAGCATTCTTTGAAACGCTCGACGGAAAAGACAAACGTATTTTGCAGATGCGAATGGACGGATGCACACTTGAACAGATTGCAAAATTTGCGGGATACAAAACTCCGAGTGCCGTTTACAAACGCATACAAAAAATCGCAACGGCATACGAAGATTTTGTTTCGAAGAAATACGGAGAATTTTTGGACAACCACTCAAAGAAAAACAAACAAGCAGACAAAGACAGTCACGATTAATTTTGTGGCTGTTTTTTGATGCCTGAAAGGAGATGTTAAGAGTTGAAAAATTAGCAAAGAATCGAATGGAAGAACCGTAAACGACCAACGCATCGTTTTAAGAAAATGCATCGAAAAACACGGTGCTTTTTACGGTTATTGACCCGAGAAAAAATCACAAAAATCAGCCGATATCCGGCAGAAAGGAAAAATTAT
The DNA here is from genome assembly GCA_017625695.1 of Clostridia bacterium. Classification (GTDB taxonomy): domain Bacteria; phylum Bacillota; class Clostridia; order UMGS1840; family UMGS1840; genus SIG452. Next base: position 1,380 of record JAGAKI010000065.1, read on the forward strand.
GAAAACAGGATTAACCAAGCGACAGAAAGATACTGTTATCTGTTTCAACGAAGAAAGTGACATCATCGATGTCCGCACCCATAATACAGATTTACGAAACAGACTTTCAGAATTCAGCGAACAATATCCAGACTGTTGCAAGCTGACAGATGATGACGAACACGGCGGATTGCTTTTTGAAATTCAGAAAGGCAGATTGAGTTTCAGACTCACCGCACCGTATTCGGAAGAACGCAGAAACAGTTTGAGTGAAAATGCGAAAAAACACGGCATAAATAGCGACTGAAATAAGCAGCCAATCCCGAAGGGCGCACTTCTATACATATCCTTACGGAATGTATGAGTGCGTAGCTCCGCTAATGAAAAATCAAAGATTTTAAA
>JAGAKI010000007.1 GCA_017625695.1 Clostridia bacterium
CCAGATCACTGTTCCGCAGGATCAGATGGGTGCAGCAATTTCCCAGATTCAGGGAAGACGCGGTATGCTCTCCACCACTGATGTTGAGGGTGACCAGATCGTTGTCAACGGTCAGGCACCGGTTGCAGAGCTCTTCGGTTTCGCAGGCGACCTCCGCTCTGCAACTGAGGGTCGTGCAATGTGGTCCCAGTCCTTCGCAGGATTCGCAATGGTCCCGCAGGGTATGCTTCCGGAAATCGTTAAGGGTATCCGTAAGAGAAAGGGCCTCAAGGAAGAGATTCCAACCCCGAAGGACTACCTCGAGTAAGTCTTTCACACACCCGTTCCTGTCCTTTGGACAGGTTTTCGGGTTGGGAGAAATCCCAAAACCCACCCTCTCGGGTTTTGTTATCTGTTTTATTGTTGTTATTTTAGCACGTGTTTTTATATCTCAGTAGAGATAAGAATATACTTATGGCATCAAAAAGAGGACCTCAAACTCTTGCCGGACAACTCAGAAAAATGAGCACAGGTGATGGACGGCGTAAATCTGATTTTGAAAAAGTAGTAATTGGTACTTATCCAAAATCAATGAGACGTAAAAATAATGATTTATTCTAAATAATTGACCAGAGAATCTATTTCACAATTATTTTTTAATCTACCTCATAATGTTTATCTCATTTTAGTGTCTAATTTATATCCATGGTTACTAAGGTTGAGTGGGAAGCAATCAAAGCCAGAGCTAATTATAAATGTTTAATCTGTGGTGGGAAAGAGGGAGTAGCGTTCCCAACATTAGAAAAAGCTCACTTAAAAGCAGAATCAAAGGGAGGTACGCAGATAATTCCACTTTGTCCAAACTGCCACTCAAAATATGATTCTGGAAAATGTACGGCAACCGAATTAAAGAAAATTGGTGTGAAACCTGAACACTATAAAAAAGTTCAGCCAAAGAAACCATCTCAGTCTAAATCGTCCAAATCTCAAAGTGGCTTAGATTCAATCTTTGGAATGTCAAGTTCAAAATCTAAAAAATCGAATAGTGGTTTTGGTTCTTTATTTGACATTACCCCCTCCAAATCATCCTCTAAATCCAAGTCAAAACAATCTAAAAATGATTTTGACTCTCTTTTTGGGTTTAGATAAATTGGATTTCTCCCCATCTTACTTTTTGTGCTTATCTCCTAAACTAATGTTTATGAGATTAGTTTTGGTCATATTTGGAAAAAAACGCTGATGGCGCTGATGCGGGCTAATGCCCGCGCAGCTCGTCGCTGTTTTGCCTGCCGGCAAAACCTGCTGTCGCAGCCGCTTTGGAGCTGCTGAGTTATATCTTCAAATCCCAAATCAACGCCAAAGCGGCTGCGACAGCAGGTCGCGAGTTTATGAGCGACAGCGACGCGTTGCGCAGCCGAAGGCTGCATCTGCGTTATCAGCGTTTTTTTTCTTCATCTATCCACAGCGTGGAAGTACAGTATTCTATTTTGCACTCACTAAAGTATATATCAGTTAAAGACAATATGTAAATTATATGGCAACAAATACGGGTTCAGGATATAGAAATGGTGCAGTTCGTGGCAGAAGTCAGGTAAAAACCCCTGGCGGATATCGGAAACGTGATGCCGCAACAGGTCGCTTCGTTGCAGGAAAGAAAGATGGTTCTGCATTTAAGGGAGTTCGCAGAGAATAATCTCCTCCCTTTTACTTGAATTTCATTTTGTCTATTTTTCTGCCGCAATCTTCAGTTATTATATCTTATACAGCAAACAAAGCGGTAAATGATAAATATTGTTACGCTCTTCATCTGGTTTGCAATATACAGCTTTCTCGGCTGGGTGTGGGAGACGACGTTCTGCTCGATTCGCGCAGGGCATTTCATTAACCGTGGTTTTTTAAACGGTCCGGTAATTCCGGTTTACGGGTTCGGTGCGGTTTTTGTGATGCTGGCGATGTCTTTTTTCCGCAGTTCCGCAATTCCGACACATCTTCCCTATGTTGATA
>JAGAKI010000066.1 GCA_017625695.1 Clostridia bacterium
ACGAGCACAGATTTTAACATTTATGTGGAGAGCTGCAGGCTCGCCTTCAGCTATTATAGAAAATCCGTTTACCGATGTTAAGGTGACAGACTATTACTATAAAGCTGCTTTATGGGCTTATAGCAAGGGTATGGTATCAGGCACCTTGTTTGCAGGCGATACCCCTTGTACAAGAAGTGCAACGGTAGTTTATTTGTGGAAAAACGCAGATTCACCTGCTACTTCTTACAGCGGAAACTTTTCTGATGTATCTGACAGTTCGGACTACGCACAGGCGGTTGCCTGGGCGGTTGAAAACGGTGTAACCTCGGGTACATCTGAAACAACCTTCTCACCTGATATGACCTGTACGAGAGGTCAGATAGTAACATTCTTAAAGAGGGCGTTGAGATAAGGAGGAAACAATAAAAATGAAAAAATTTTTAAGTATTCTTTTGTGTTTGAGTATGCTTGTAAGCGTCTTTTGTGTATCGGCATCTGCTAAATCGCCTGTAAACATTTTTAATGTTACGGTTGAAGTACCGCAAGTCGGCAACAAACCCGATTGCAACGCATATGTTCCTAAAACTGCCAGTACAAAGGTTGTTAATGTGGAATGGAAAGGCGAATTAGATGCAAACGATTGCTTTCAAAGCGGCACGGAGTATACTGTTTATGTTACCGTGAAGCTCAAGGATGAACACAAGGACACCAAGTATATCAAGTATGTTAAGGACACTGTAAAGGTAAACGGCAAGATTGCAAAGCTTAAAGATATTTCGGCAGACACCACACAAGCGGTTGTTTACTATACTTTCAAGACCGAGGAAGAAATTCCGCAGTTTTCTGAAGTGCCCGAAACTGTAACGCAACAATCCGATACAACTGTAGAAAATCCCGTAACCTCGGCGAATGTAATCAAAGAGGCACATATTACCATTACACCTCCTGAAATTGGTAAAGCACCTACACAGACCGGAACAGTTACCGGTGCATCGGGTGTTACAGTGGCGAAAATTCAATGGGATGGCGAATTCGACGAAGACGGCTTTTTTGCAGATCACAAGGACTATGTTTCCTATATCGTATTGAAGGCAGATGACTCGGCAGGCGTTTTCAACGCAAAAAATTCCGATAACACATTCACGGTAAACGGCGATCCGGTAATAATTCAGACAGAAGATTCCTCAAAAGACTCCAAAGCGGCTGTGATACAGTTTGTTGTACGAACCGAGCAAGTTAAAGGCTCATCAACCTACGGAAAAGCAACACCCGTAGAGATGATTTCCATTGAGAACCTGCGTGAACCGGTTGTGGGCGAAACGCCCGACTACGGAGCTAAAACACCAAACAGTGCAAGTACCTATGTCACAAGCGTAAAATGGGAAGGCACTTTTGATGAAAACGGTTGTTTCAAATACGGTGAAACATATAAATTCATTGCCGATGTTGCTGTAAAGCCGAGCCTCAATATGTTTATTGATGACTGGTATAAATATAACTTTATGGTAAACGGTAAGCAGGCAGGATTTTCATATAAGGGTGAATCTGATACCGAAGGAACGATATATTTTACCTTTGCAAATGTGGGTATGCCTCATCAGAATCACTGTTTCTGTGGCGGAAATATTCTTCTTGGAGAACACAAAAGCCATTCAGCGCAGAGCTTTCAGCCTTGGGACGGTAAGAGTAAAATTTCATATATCGACAATAAAGCATTTGTGTATCTGACAGGAGATGTAAAAAGAAGCGAAACCTTAAATGTTCCCGGTAATAAAGAGCTTACAATTTGTCTTAATGGCTACAAAATTCAAAAAACAGCTATTGATGACCCACAGGGCAATCGTGTAATTAACATAAATTCAGGCGGCAAGCTCCGTCTTTGCGACTGCTCCGCAATGCAGACAGGTGTAATAACGGGTGGTTCAAACCAAATGGGCGGAGGTATCCATAACGGCGGTACTTTGGTTATGTACGGCGGAAAGCTTAGGAATAACAGTGCTGCCTATGGTGGCGGACTTTGGAACAACTACAATTTCTATATGTACGGCGGTGAAATCTGCTACAACGATGCTACCTACGGCGGCGGTCTCTGGAACGCAAACAGCGGTGATGCTAAAATGATTATCTTCGGCGGAAGAATATATCACAACGAAGCAACATATGGTGCAGGTGTGTGGAATAATGATAACGGTAATATAGAAATGCAGGGCGGTGAAATTTCAGAAAATGTTGCCGGCAAATGCGGCGGTGGTCTATGGAATCAGGGTAAAAACTTCTATATGACCGGTGGTAATATCATCAAAAACTTCGCACAACACGGTGCAGGTGTATGGACACAAAGCACATTTACAATGACGGGCGGACTGATCAGTCTTAATGAAGCAATTGATCCTAATCAACGGTATAACCCTGCGGAAGCAGAAGCTAACGGCGGCGGTGTATGGGTAAATGACAAGTCCGTTTTCCAAATGAAGGGCGGACAGATTTCACTCAACAAGGCTGACCTTGCCGGAGGCGGTGTGTATATGCAGTATGACTCGGAATTTGTAATGCAGGGCGGTACTGTTGCAGGAAACAAAGCACAACTCGGCGGCGGTGTTTATGTTCAGAGAGAAAATGCAGCTGCAAGATTCCGTATGAGCGGTAATTCCGAAATCGTTGATAACTATGCAAGTGTTGCAGGCGGCGGTGTTTATATCAAGGGTGTTATGGAAACAACAGGCGGCACGGTTACAAATAATTACTCCGATTCAGAGTATGCAGATATGGCAATCGACGCAGCAGGTGAAGTGCGTGAAGGTACAACACTTCCAACAGAGTTTATAGATGTTGCGGCGGATGCGTATTTTTATCAGCCTGTTTTATGGGCACTCGAAAAGAAGGTTACAAACGGCACAAGCGAAATAACCTTCTCGCCTGATGATAAGTGCAGTACAGCACAAATTCTTACGTTCCTTTGGCGTGCGGCAGGAAGCCCCATATTGAAAGAGAATGAAGTAATTAAATTTGCAGATGTAAGAGGCACGGATTACTTCTATATGGCTGCACAGTGGGCAAAGAAAAACGGAATGGTAGAACATTATGCACTTTATCCGAACAAGTCTTGTAATCGTATGATGTCGGTATATTATATCTGGTGTGCTGCAGGAAAACCTGCTTGCAGTGCATCTTTGAAATTCACCGACCTTAATAAGCCGGAGCACGAAAACTACAAAGAAGCTATCGCTTGGGCGGTTGAACAAGGTATCACAAACGGAACATCAGATACAACCTTCAGCCCCGGAAGTACCTGTACCCGTGCTCAAATTGTGACATTCTTGTGGCGTGCGGCACAAAAAGGATTGATTTAGGCTATCACAAACAGAGAAGTCCCAACCGAATGATCGGTTGGGACTGTTTTATTTCATATTTCTTCTGATGCGGTTTAAATGCCGTTCAAAATTTCCGCTTTGTAAGAATTCGGCTAAAATGTACTGGTCTAACACAGGAACGGTGCAGGAGAAGTTTCCCAGTAGTTCGTCATAGCGGGAAAGCAGAGCTTCCGGCAGAATTAGATATCCGATTCGGATGGCAGGGGAAATGCTTTTAGAAAAGGTATTCATATAAATGACCCGCTGATTTTGGTCCATTGAAAAGAGGGATTCAATAGGGGTTCCCGGCAGAAAGAATTCGCTGTTAAAGTCATCTTCCACAATGAACTTTTCATTTTTTGCCCATTTGATATATTCATACCGTTTGGCAGCAGAGGCAGTTACACCGGACGGATAGCTTTGAAACGGTGTTACATGAAGTACGCCGAAGTCATTGGTACGAAGTGCCTGACGGGTAATTCCGTCTTTTCCCATAGGAAGCTTTTTTACCGATGCTCCTTCTGCTTTGTAAACTGCTTCAATTTTTTCGTAAGAGGGGTTCTCGATGCCGTAAGTTACCGTTCTTCCCAACAGCTTAACCACTGTTTCATATAGCTGTTCCGACCCGGAGCCGATGATGATTCGTCGGGGGTCAGCCACCATTCCCCGGTAACGGAGCAAATACTGTGACAGGGCATTCCGAAGTGCCACAGTTCCCTTGTTGGGAGATTGGATGAACAGTCGTTTGCCTTGTTCTAAAAGGACTTTTCGTACCGTTTTGAACCATAAATCATATTCAAACTGCGGTGCGGTTTGGCTTTCTTCCGGCAAGAGCGTAATAGTAGCACTCTGTGCAGCTTTTTCTGTTGGTAACAGCTCCAGAGCAGATACAAAATAACCGCTTTTTTCTTTTGGGGTTACATATCCTTCTTCTATCAGAAGAAACAACGCCTTTTCTGCCGTAATCACACTGACTCCGTAACGGTCGGCAAGTACCCGTTTAGAGGGGAGCTTTTGATTGGTAGTATATTGTCCCGACAGGATTTTGTTTTTCAGTTCCCGATAGAGGAATACATATTTTTTCTCTTTCATCTGGTCTTATAAAAAACTCCTTTTTTGAATATTTACTTATGTTCAGATTTTTATTATAATAGATTTAGTAAAAAAAGTAAAGGGGTTTTTCAAAATGGATTATAAAAAAATACTGACCATTCAGGATATTTCTTGTGTAGGACAATGCTCACTGACAGTAGCCTTGCCTATTTTATCCGCTTGCGGTGTAGAAACCTGCGTGTTGCCCTCTGCGGTTTTATCTACCCATACTGCAGGATTTTCCGGTTTTACTTTCCGGGATTTAACCGATGATATGCCTGACATTTTGGCACATTGGCAGAAAGAAACCATTTTCTTTGATGCCATTTATACCGGATATTTAGGCTCCGAAAAACAGATTGCTTATGTACTGGATATTTTTGAAAAAACTTCCAAAGATGGAACCGTTACCATAGTAGATCCGGCAATGGCAGACAACGGCAATCTCTATTCCATTTTTGATATGAATTATGTCAATGCTATGAAGCCTCTTTGTAAACAGGCAGATTACGTAATCCCCAATATCACCGAAGCCTGTTTTTTGACTGATATGGAATATCGCACGGACTATGACAGAGACTACATAGATACTTTGCTTGAAAAATTGTCCGAATTAGGATGCAAAAATGTGATATTAACCGGTGTATCTTACACAAAAGAAACTACCGGCGTTGTGGTATATGAAAACGGGGAATACCGGTATTATGAACATCCTTTACTTCCCAATAGTTGTCACGGTACCGGCGATATTTATGCTTCTGCTTTTACAGGAGCGTTGATGAGAGGCAATTCTGCTTACGATGCCGCAAAAATCGCCGCAGAATATACCATGGAATGTATTAAAGTGACCGAACAGATTCCCAATCATTGGTACGGTGCCGCGTTTGAACCCGCACTTCCTAAATTAATTGAATTATTGAAATTATAACAGAACTCCTATGGCAAAACAATTGCCATAGGAGTTTTTCATATCAGTATTCAAATCCTTTTCTGGGAGACATTCCTTTTTGATAGGGATGCTTGACTTCTTTTACTTCCGATATATAATCAGAAATATCTGCAATATTAGGGGAGATTTTGTGTCCGGTCAGAATGAATTCCAACCAGTCTTTGAATTGACGCAACAGTGTTAACAATGTTTCTTCCGGAAGATAGCCGAAATCAATGACGTCCAGAATTTCATCCAATACTACAAGAGAATAGTCTGAAATCACAGTTGTAATCTGCTCCAGCAATCGTTGATATGCCCTTGATAAGGGGCCGGTTCGCTCGCTTTTCTGGTTGTCAAATAAATGGTAGGGTTCTTCGGATACCAAAATGTCAACACCGGAAAGTTTTCTTAAAATTTCCAGTTCGGAGGAATCATTATTCTTTAAAAATTGTACAAATAGCACTTTTTTTCCACTTCCCAAACAGCGGATGATGCTTCCAACGGCGGAGCTGGTTTTTCCTTTGCCGCCTCCGAAATAGCTTTGAATCATGCGAATTCCTCCTTTTTGGTATATTGTAGCACAGTTTTTTTGGAGTGTCAATTGTCTTTTGCGGGAAAAAACGGGTGTAGTGTTTTTTTTGATTCCCTTGAAAAAATAATCGGATTATGTTACAATAGAAAAAAGCAATGTATGAGAGAAGGTAGAATCATATGAAGAAACTGGTTATATACTTGATGAGCATATTCTTGGTGGTTGGTATGGCAGGATGTGCAAAATCTGATTCGACCGGAGAACATCCGGGCGTTGCCGAAGAATCCTCCGAAAGCGTTTTACCCATTTGTGTAACGGTAGGAGAAGAACAAAAATCAGAGCTTTATGCAGATCGTTATGAGGAATTGGTAACGATTTCTTATCCGAAAATTTTTCTGTGCAATGGGGATGAAACGAAGTATTCCGGGCTTTCCCGTGCGTTGGACTCTTACAATCGGAAAACTATGGAAAAACAAATGAAATTTATGAACGACTGCCTGGATAGCGGTAAGGAATATTCACAGATGATGGACAGTCAAACGGTTACTTATGAAAGCAAAATTAATCTTGCTGTCCGACGTGCAGATACCAGGGTTACCAGCTTTTTGTGTTGTGATTATTCTTACGGCGGCGGAGCGCATGGAAATTATTTCTACTATGGAAAGAATTTTGATACCAAAACGGGGGAACCTTTAAAACTATCTCAGGTTGTCAACGATACGAATGCTTTGACTGAGGCAATTAAGAAACAACTGAAGGTTTTCTGGAGCGTTCATGAAGAGTATGACGAAGCTATAATTGCCAATGCACTAAGTGATGTAGAACAGCTTTCCTGGACGCTGGATTATAACGGTATCACTGTATACTTTTCACCCTACGAAATCGCATCCTATGCAGCTGGAGTGCAAGTAGTTACTTTGTCTAATGAAGAATATCCTGATATCCTAAAAAGCGAATACCAGGAAGTTCCAAAGGCATACGGAGTAGAATTTTTATCCTACACACCTTTTTATACTGATGTCACCGGGGATGGTAAGGTAGATGAGCTTTTCTTTTCGGCATACAACGATGAAGATGCAACCGATACCGGATATCTGAGTGTTTCGGTGAACGATACATATCACGAAGAAGAAACCTGGTTCTACGAAGCAAAAGCAACCCTTTTACACACGAAAGACGGTAAAAACTATTTGTACGCAGAGTTGTTGCAGGACAGTGACTACAGAGATATCCGCTGTTATGAGTTTTCCGACAGCGTAACACCAATCGGAAAAGCAGACGGCGGACTTCGTTCCAGACTTCGTGAAGAAGAAACCGTTATGTTCACCTACGATGTGCTTACCAATCCCGAAGCATTTCAGTTGGAACGCCGTACACAGCATTTATCTACAGTTTCCGGCTATAAAACCTATGCAGTAGGCCAGAATGGTCTTCCCGAAACCCGTGATTTGCGATTCCACTTCGACGATGAGCAAATGTTGGAATTTTCTTTGTTACAAGATTTTGAAGCAGAAATCTATGATGAAGATAAAGAAACGGTAACCGGCAATCAAATCTTGAAACAAGGGGATAAGGTATTGTATTACAGCACAGATAACGAAACTTATGCTTATTTCAAACAGTCGGACGGTACGATTCTAAGGGTACAGACGGTTTTGGATGCTGAGCATTACTATCATACCATTCACGGGATGAAACCGGAAGAATTGTTTGACGGAATTTTGTTTGCAGGTTAGTACAAGGAATGAAAAAAAGAAGTTATCCTGTAGGATAACTTCTTTTTTGGTGCGGATAAGAGGACTGTTACTCTTTTTAAGGGAGTGCCCTGTATCGCACCTTATATCTACAAGCTTTTTATTCTTATTAACTTGCATCCTTAGTATAACACAAATCTTCTAAAATTTCAACAGTTCCGACAAATTTGTAGTAGATATTTATATCCTGATAAGTTTCGCCCTGATATTCATACTTTTCGCCGACTTCGATTCTGTCTATAAGCTCATGGAGAATCTCGTAGTTGAGTTCTTTAATTCCAATGTACTTTTCAATTAAGTTTACAAAGTCTATGGCATTATCTTTTGACTTGTGATATTCATTAAGTTCGCTTTCTATTCTTGATGCTTCGGCTTTTAATTCTGCCTGTTCCTCTTCATATCCTGCGAGGAGTGATGCCATTCTCTCGCTTGATAAAGTTCCTAAGACTGAATTTTCATATGTCTTTTTAATCAGGAGCTCAAGCTCGCCGATTCGCTTGTTGGCTTTTGCAAGCTTTCGCTGATTATCTTTGGTTTCTGCCATAATCTTTTGCTCGTTGCATTTAAGTGCCGATTTATACAGGGCATCTCTGTCGGTTTCTAAGAGAACTGTCTTTGCATAGATGTCGGCAAGGACTACACCATATAACTCATCATACCTTATGTAATGGGATGGGCAGTATTGCTTACCCTTTAGGTTATATGTGTTGCATACATAAGACTTGGTTGCATTGGAGAACACCAAGGCTTTTTTACAATCCATGCATTTTATTATCTTGGCAAAGATTTGTGTTTCACCTGTTTTGGTTTCTCTTGCCCGACTTTCAAGGAGTTTTTGCACTTCATCAAAAGTCTGCTTATCTATTATTGGCTCATGGGTGTTTTCTACAACAATCCATTCATCCTTTGGTACATCCCTGAACTTCTTTGACTTAAAAGGCTTTTCTTTTCTGTGATTTACCATATTGCCTATGTATTTAAGCTGTCATGTATTAATGATACTCTATTGGCAACTTTATTAAAAAGGTATGGATATTTGCTGATAAATTCTAAAATTAGATTAGATATTATATCGTTATCAACCACTGATTTAATTTCGTCGATTTGCCAATAAGAATCATTAATTACAAAGAAACCAAGTGCAGTCTTTGTATCAACAGAAGATATTAGTTGATCATAGAATTCGTTTATACTATTGATTTCTGATACAAAAGAAATATTATTATGTAATTGAAAATGTTCAGCTAAAAAATAGGTTATTATTGGATATCCTCCGGATATCTGATAAATGTTGTTTATATCTCCGTAACTAAGGTTTTTATATAGTTGGCTTAAATATTCATATGTTTCATCAAACGACCAGTCGGTAAGTTCTGAAATGGGATAGTTGATTTCGTGTTTTAGAGGACGCGTTAATATAACTACTTTTGCTTGGCTTATTTTTTCAAAAAAGTCGAAGTATTTTTGTAATTCTCGGCAATTGTAGTTTTCAATGTGATCTAATCCATCAATTATAATAATTTTATCTTGTTTTATAATTTCTTCTATCAATTCTTCTTCTGTAAAAGATTTGCTTGACTCAAAAACTGCAATGGCCAAGTCTTTTAGAAATGTTTTGTAATTCAACCTGTCTTGCTTTTGTGGATCCTGGGAATTGATCCAAAACCGATATATAATAGAATTTGAAAATTTGTGAATCAATTCATTTACATAATGACTTTTTCCTACACCGGGTTTGCCTACAACAAACTGAATGCCTACATTTATTTCATCAAAGACATTTCGTAACAACACAGTAGTGTCATCCAGCTCGATTGATATTCTATTTAAGGGTGGCAACTCATGAATTTTTAATGTGAATTCTGCATTGGAAATTCTGTTTTTTAAGAATGCAGCTATTATGTTTTGCCTATTACTATCAGCATACATATCATTCAAAAGTTCGCCTATTCTCTCAGATGTTAAAGGAATAATATATACATTGTCTTTCTTTACGCAAGGAAGACCAAAAACCATAGCATTAGTTTCGTTTATAAGACTAGTGTTTATTATTACTATATTGATTGCATTATTAGCAAACTTACTTTTATTAGTTCCTATTGTGATTTCATCATCTGAAATAGATATGTCTGAGAGTTCTGTTTGAGGATAATTTTTTATTTGCACAAAATACTTTGTCTGATCCTTAAACAAAATATAAAGGTCATCAAAGTTATGTTCAGAGATTATTTCTGCCTCAATCTCGGCTATCTTCTTTTCAGTATCCATCAAAGCAGTAAAAAAGAGATGTATATATTCCTGATATGTATATCCTTTATATGCATTACGAGCAACTACAGCCATTTTATCGCCTCCCGAAATAATTATACTATATTCTAGCTTGTTTTTCAATAAATGGACAACAAAAAGGCTCAGTACAACATATACCGAGCCTCATCAAAGTGGTGCGGGCGAGGAGACTTGAACTCCTATGCTCTTGCGAGCACATGGACCTGAACCATGCGCGTCTGCCAATTCCGCCACGTCCGCATATATTAAATTTTAAGTTATTAGCATTTACACAAGCCGTTTTTGATTACTCCCTTAAAAAGGGTTCACGGACTTGAACCTCCACCGAGTTGCCCCGACTAGCACCTGAAGCTAGCGCGTCTGCCGATTCCGCCATATCCGCACACCATATGTGGCTGTTCCTTCAAACAGCTTCTATATTTTATCATATATTTTTTTGGTTGTCAAGACTTTTTTATAAAAAAAGGATGGATTTTATCCTTTTTTTGTTGCTTTGCTTCCGTATTTACAAATCCCGTTTAATGTACAGATTTTGCAGGCAGGTTTTTGTGCTTTGCAAACCGCTCTGCCGTGTGCTACCAGCCGGTGACAAAAGTCAAACTGAAATTCCGGTGGAATAAATTTTGCAAGTTCAAATTCGATTTTTACCGGGTCTGTTTGTTTGGTTAATCCCATACGGTTGGCAAGACGTTTTGCGTGAGTATCGATGACAATTGCCGGTTTTCCATAGATTTCACCTAAAATTACACCTGCGGTTTTTCTGCCGACTCCAGCAAGCTTGGTGAGTTCCTCCATGGTATCTGGAACCTTAGAATTGTGGCGTTCAATTAACTGTAAAGCGCAAGTGCGGATATTTTTTGCCTTATTTTTATAAAATCCGGTGGATTGAATCATTGTTGCAATTTCTGTTTCCGAGAGGGCAGCAAATGCTTCCGGGGTGTTGTAGGTGGGGAAAATTTCTTTGGTGACAATGTTCACCCGGGCATCGGTACACTGTGCCGATAAAATAGTTGCCACCAGCAATTCAAATGGGGTAGTATAATCCAGGGTACAGCGGGGGTTTTTGTATAACTGATCCAACGGTTCTTTTAGTTTGAAAAACAATTCTTTTTTAGTCATATACAGCTTCCTTTATTGTTCGGTTACCACTGATTGTTCCACCAAAAAGGTTTTTGCACCCGGAACCTCAAATTTCTGGGCATCGGTGATGGTGATAATAGTCTGACAGTTCTGTATATAGGCAAACAGACTTTCCTGACGTTCCCGATCCAGTTCAGACAGAATATCATCCAATAACAGCACCGGATAGGAACCAGTCAGTTCCCTGATGAAGATAAGTTCTGACAGTTTCAATGCCAAAATAATGGTTCTTTGCTGTCCTTGGGAAGCAAAAATCTTTACGTTTTTATCATCTAAGAAAAACTCCAGATCATCCCGGTGAGGACCTACACGTGTGGTACGAAACAGAAGTTCTTCTGATTTCACCTGTTCTAATTTCTGATAGAAGCAGTCACGGATTGCCTGACGGTCTTCTACAAATTCGTCAAATAATTCGCTTTCATAACGAAGGGTCAGACTTTCTTTTCCGGTAGCAATCTCGGAATAGATTTTTTTTGCAGTTTCTTTTAGTCGTTCTACAAATAAGGCACGGTAGATAATGACTTCGGTGCCGAATTCCACTAGTTTATCGGTATAGACCTCAAACAGGGCGGGGTCTACGTGTTCTTCTTTTAGCAGCTTGTTTCGGCTTCGTAAAATTGAGTGATAATACTTTAAAATCTTGTAGTAACGGGGACGAATCTGACACACGTCCGCATCCAGAAATTTTCGTCGTTGTTCTTTTTCTCCTTTGATTAAATTCAAATCCTCGGGAGAAAACAGCACCGAATGAAATCCGCCTAAAAACGAAGCATTGTCTTCTTTGATGTCGTTCTGATACAGTTCCCGTTTTGCAGTTTTGGAAAGAGAAATTTTCATTTTCCGGCTGCGGGTGGAATTTTCATCTTTCTGAAAGAGAATTTGCAGTTGTGCTGCATCACAGCCTGATAGAATCAGTTCCTTATCTGACACAAAACGGTGGGATTTTAACGTAGAAAAATAATGGATAGCTTCGATGATATTGGTTTTCCCCTGAGCGTTTTTGCCACAGATAATATTGGTTTTGTCGGAAAAGGAAAGGTCCAGATAACTGTAGCTTCGGAAATTAGAAAGTTTTATGTTCTGAAGATACATTTTTTTCTCTCTCCTTTTCTAGGATACTATCAGACTAAATCTGTAAAATTGCTTGCTTTAAGTCTACATTTCCGGTATAGATGGCTTTTCCGACGATGGCACCGTCCACACCAATTTCTTTTAAGTGAATCAGGTCATCCATACAGCTGACCCCGCCCGAGGCGATAACGTCAATGGAAACATGGTTTTTCATTTGCTCCATAGTTTTTAGGTTGGGACCGGACAACATTCCGTCAGTGGCAATGTCGGTGTAGATAATGGTGTCCGCACCCATTGCTTCCGCTTTTTTTGCAAGTTCTAGGGCACTGATTTTGCTGGTGTCAATCCAGCCGTCAATTGCGGCATAGCCGTCTTTTGCATCGATACCAACAGCAACTTTCCCTGAGAATTCCAAAGCAGTTTTTTCAATCTCTTGGGGAGCAGTTACGGCGGAGGTGCCGAAAATCACACGGCTGATACCATTTTGTAAGTACTCTTTTGCGGTTTCATAGGTTCTGATTCCACCGCCGATTTCGATAAACAGACCGGTTTCTTTCGCGATTGCAAGGATGATATCCTTGCAGTAGGGCTGTTTGTAACGGGCGCCGTCCAGATCTACTAAATGAAGATATTTGGTGCCGTCTGCCTGCCATTTTTTTGCGGCATCCAGCGGATTTTCAAAATATACGGTGGTGTCTTCGTATACGCCTTTGCATAAACGGACACATTTATTATCTTTAATATCAATTGCGGGATAAATAATCATTGGGGTTCTTCCTCGTTTTCTGTATTTTTATAACAGGGTTTCAAAATCGCAAGGTGCGGTAATGGTAATCCGTTCTCCTGTAATTGGATGACGGAATATCGTTTGATAAGAATGTAAATACAAACGGTCTCCGGTTACAGTTCCGTATAAAGGGTCGCCGATGATGGGGTGCCCGATTGCATTTAAATGTACCCGAATTTGATGGGTCCGACCGGTTTTTAATTCCAGTTCTACCAAAGAGGTAGTTTCGTTGTGTGTCAATACACGGTAAATAGTGTGGGCATATTTGCCGTCTTCCCGGCAAACTCTGCGAAGGGATTGTTCCGATTCTCTGGCAATGGGGTGTATAATTTCACCACTGTCTTTTTGAAAAACACCTTCTGTTAATGCCAGGTATTTTTTTTGAAACAGGTTAGTTTGCATTTGTTCTGACAGTACAGAGTGAGCAAATGAATGTTTTGCCACGATGATGACACCTCCGGTTTCCTTATCCAGTCGGCTGACGGGACGAAAGGGCATGGGGGAGTCATTGTCCATATAATATTGGGAAATATAGTTCCCTAACGTGTTTTCTTTGGTGCCGAGTGCCGGATGGGTAGCCATTTTGGGCGGTTTGTTTACTGCTAACAGGTCAGCATCTTCATACAGAATGGAAAGGGGACCTTTTTGAGGTTTACAGGAGAGGGTATCTTCTTGCAGGAAGCGGAGCGTGATTTTATCTCCCTTTGCAACCGGATGTATGGTGGTTGACGGGATACCGTTTATTAAAAGGCCTTCTTGGAATTTCAGCTTTGTGATAATCCGACGTGAGATACCTTTGGATTTTAAGAAATAGTCCAGTTTCCGATAGTCTGTTTCAGCTTCCAGTTCCAAAAGATTCCTTACTTCCATTTAAGATTTTGAATGGTGCCGAGGCACTTTGCCGTTTGGGTTGCCACCTGCAGTTCAATTCCATCTACAATTCTGGTTTTTGCCATCATAATGGTACCGTCTTCAAATCGGATACCTTTTCCGTTGACAGTCAGTATCAGGTCATAGCGTTCCTGCACAGGAGCGTTGATTGCAGTACCATCCAGAGTTTCCAATACATCTGTTGCAGGTTTGGAATCTATTGCAATAATTTTTCCGAGGTCTTCTTCTGAATTGTAGTAAAACAAAGTATCGTTTAAATGAAAGGTATTGACGGTTGCCTCTCTTACAGATTCAATCTGCACATCAAAGGTTATGTCAATCGCTTGTTCTTTTCCGGTGGGAGTCGCAGAATCGGGAACCATCAGAAAGACTTTGTATGCTACACCGAACAGAAGCACGACAAGCAGTATAATTACGATGAGGTCAAAGAGGTTGATTTTGCCGAATAATTTTCCATTTTTATCAATCATTGTTGTTATCCTCCGGAATTTCATCTAAGATTTCAATTTTGGTAATGACACCGTTGAGCAGATAGTTTTCGCTGATGATGGGAATGGTGTAGCCGATTTTCAAGTCGGTAGCCCCCGCCATAATGTATTTTTCAAAAATATCTGCTTCTACAGATGCCGTGAGCTCTCTGTTATATAAACCTTCTAAGGGGGTTAACACAAAAGAATTGGTATCATAGTCTTTGGTCAGATAACGATAGGGGGTGATGTCAGATACGGAAACCACTTCCCCCAGTAAAGAAGTTTTGTTGTAGTCAAAGACTTCGTCTCCAACTTTGATTTTGGAAAGAATGTCCGGATTTTTTTTCTGGATTTCGTAAGTCACCAGGATTTCTTTTCGCTCATATTTATCTCCAAGCTGAGGCTGTGATTGTTTGCTTGGGAACAGGTTCGGACTGATTTTGGAAATGCCGAACAAAGCAGCCAACAGAATGGCTATTATAACCACAATTTCAATTGCATATTTCATAACCTTATTCATAGATCAATTCCTCATATACTTTCTCAATATTTTTTGCCATAATTTGTACGGTGAAGCCCCGTTGGTAGGTTTCTTTTGCACCGACGGAAAGAGTTTCTATCTGACAACGTTCAGACTGAATGCTTTCCAGAGCCTCTTTCAGTGCTTCTACATCGTTGGTGGGGTAGACAATTCCATTGATTTTGTTTTTCACCAGTTCCGGATTCCCGCCATAATCAGTGGCGATACAGGGGATTCCCAAAGAGAACCCTTCTAAAATTGCCAGACTGCACGCTTCAGTTCCGTAGGAACAGTTTAACAGAATATCCGTGGCATATAATAGTTTGGATACGTCTGATAAGAATCCTGTGAAAATTACTTTTTCTTCCAGATTGTACTGTTGCACCATCGCTTTTAATGCAACCTCTTCGGTACCGGTTCCTGCAATGAAAAACTTCATATTGTCAAGAGATGACATCCGGTGGATTGCTTCAACCAGGTAACGGTGTCCTTTCACAGGATTGAGTCTTGCACTGATGGTACAGGCTATTTCAGAATCCAGAATTCCGAATTCCTTTCTGGCTTCAGCACGTTGTGCTGGCGTCGGTGCCGGAATCGCATCTACGCCGTTGTAGATGACTTGAATTTTTTTGGGGTCTACGCCGGTGTCTGTCAGATTTTTCTTAGCAGCTTCGCACACGGCAGTAATTTTATCACAAGTAAAGGTGTGAATCAGGCGATTGACGATTTTTCCAACCGGTGTGGTGAAGAACCCTTTCGGTTCAAACACACTGTGTCGGGTGAAAACTACTTTTTTTACGCCGGAAAAAGGTAGTTTCGCAGCGATTCTGGCAGACATCGTACCATGAGAATGAACAATGTCAGGCTTTTCTGCTTTGAAAATCTTTTTTAAATTTTGAATACCGTCGGTAGAAAAGCTCCGGTCTGCAATGCCATCACATTCAATAACCGCAAGACCGCAATCGGTATACAGCTGTTTTAATTGTGAACCGGTGGGAATGACCGCTTTGATCGTGAAACGGTTTCTATCGGCATAGCGGAAATATTCCATAATCCATTTGCCTGCACCACCGATATTGGTATCAGAAATGACCATCAGAATTTTCATTTTGACTCATCGCCTCCTACCACATATAGGGATGCCGCCAGACTTAGTAAGGCGAAAAACAGCATATACATTCTGTAATTATAGAAGGTGTTATCAAAGAATCCCTGAATCAGGAATGATACAAAACCACTGACCAATGCGATAGACAAAATCTGCATTTCACGATTTTTGGGATGTTTGTACACCAGAAACAACTGGCGTAGAATTACATACATCAGAACTACAAAGGTCAGTAATGCAAAAATCCCGGCTTCGGTCATCAAGTGGAAATACAAGCTGTGAGAGTGAGGTGCGGTAATTGCCGGCAATGCAAAAGGAGCATAGGCAACTTCAAAGGAGTGTGTTCCCAGCCCAGCACCGATGGGCCAGTATTTTTCCAGCATTTTGACCGTTCCGCGCCAGATGTAAACACGGTATGCAGTAGAGCTGTCTTCTAAGTTGCCGATACTCATAAATCGGTTTAAAATGCTTTGGGGTAACAGGAAAATAGAAAAGGGGGCCACCATACCGATGGGGATTAAAGCCTTTTTATAAAGCAAGATGACAAACAGACCCAATCCTGCGATGAGTCCTAACCAGCATCCTCTCGAGTAGGTCAGGATCATACAGATGACAGAAGCCGCACAGCAGATTCCGTAAATGGTTTTATGCAGCTTGTCTTTTGCGATTAAGAACATTGCCAAAGAGAGGGGAACCAGGAACAACAGATATTCGCCGAATACATTGGGGTTCTGAAAGGTGGAGTAAATTCTGCCGGCGATATCGGTAAACAGGTTGGTATCGGTCCAGGTTGTGGTCTGATATTTTCCGGTGATAAACTGAAGCAGTCCGAATCCGCAAACAAAAATGCCGGAAAGGGTAAAGAATGAAATACTGAGAATCAATCTGCGTTCGGTAGAAACAAAATAACGTACGACATAATAGAAGCCAACAAAGGTAAAGTATACCAGGAAAATCTGATATTTACCCGGGTCAATGGAAAGCCACAGCCCCAAAATTAAAGCAATCAGATAAAAGCCAATCAGCATATCGGTAAAAATGGGTTTGTTCAGCATCAGATTATCACGGAATTTAGATTCCAGTAACGAAAATCCCAATGCCAATACGGTGAGCACGACTACTACCATAGTGGGCAGAATTCCTGCTAAAAACAACAGCATCAGGAAAATCAGGAAAGAGAAACTGTACCCCTCGCCGGATACCCTGCAGCGATTTAAAACTTTACTGCTTCCGAAAATCTTGGATACCGTGGTGACCTGACACCGTTTGTGAATGGCACGGTAGGTAAAGGAGCCGGTCAGAAGTTTATGGAACCAGCCAATCAGTTGCCGGATTTTACACAGAAATTTGTAGGTGACAGAATTTTCCCATTGTTCGGTATTAAAATCTGTCATAAATAATTTGTAGATGAAGGTTTCCCGAAAGGGAGGCAACAGAAACAGAAAAATTTTTCTCAAAATCTGGTAGGTTTTACTGCTTTCAATTATTGTCTTCATTGTTTTTGAGATCCTTTCTTCAGAAATTCCCGGACTTCACTGTGGAAACACCATAGACAACCGCCGTATAGCAAAAGTCCGATAATGGCAGCGATTCCCACCGCCAGGATGTTGCCTACTAATGATGTTTTCATAGGCAGAAGTTGATAGGAAAGTGTGCATAGCGGAAACATAACAGCACCGTAAATGACAAATCGTAACACACAGAGTAAATCTTTTTTTTGGATGAAGTGCAGCTCATGGTTTAACAGAAGAAACAGTACAGTTGTCGTAAACACTGCTGTCAGACTGGTGGAAAGTGCAAGTCCGAAGGACCCCATAATATCCTTTAAGAAGAAAGATAACACCAGATTTAAAAGGATAGCACCCGCAGCAGTAACCGAGGGAATCAGCATATTTTTTCTGGCATAGTATGCCTTGTTCAGCAAGTCCAGCAATCCGTAAAACGGGATTCCCAAGGAATAGTAGAAAAAGGCTCCTGCTGTCAGATATAAATCGTTGTCGGTAAAGGCGCCCCGTTTGTATACAATTTCGATGATAGGGGTTTTAAACACCAGCATCAACGAACAAATGGGGATTAACACCATCACAATCAGCAGAAAGGAAATCCTTAGCGTGTGATTGTAGGATTCTCCGTCATCTGTAACCGATTGTTTGGAAAGACGGGGGAAGATGTAGTTGGTCAGACTGACCGTAAATACGCTGGATACAATCAGATACAGTTTGTTTGCCCAGTTTAAGGTAGGGATGGCATTGGCGTCGCCGATGCCGGAGGCAAATGCATTATTGATAATGGCAGAAATGGGTTGAATCCAGGTGCCTACCATAACGGGTAAGGCAAGCTTTACAACTGTTTTTAATCCTTCGTGTTTTAAAATAGGACGATACCGAAAGCCTTTTTTGATGGCTACCGGAATCTGAATGGCAAATTGCAGTACCCATCCCAACAGAAGAGAAACCGCAAGACCACGTACACCGAAATAGCGATTGAAGCAGAATAGATAGATAATTACGATTCCGTTGGAAATCAGACTCATTGCTGCAGGGATGTTGAATTCTCCCTTGGACTGCAACAATCCTACAAAGGAAAAGGCAAGGGAGGCAAACAAAATGATGGGTAAGAGAATTACTGTCAGGGAAATGGCAGTTTCCCGCACTTGCCCCACCAATCCGCCGGCAACCAGACTGATTAAGCCGGAGGAACAACAAATCAGAATTCCGGTCAGAACCAGCGAGCCGATGAAGATGGCATTGAAAAAGGCAGAAGCAAAGCGGTCGCCTTCTTCAGGTCCCTTTTGTTCTACATAGGTGTTATATACCGGGATAAAGGCAGAGCTAACTGCCGAAGCAAAGACAATATCAAACAGATTTAAAGGGAGGGCACTGGCGGCATAAAAAGCAGCGGCATCCGAAGAGGAACCGTACAGCTGTGCAATCAGCATTTCCCGTGCCTGTCCCATTACTTTAGACAGAAGAATCATCAGAAACATAAATCCAACTGTTTTGATTGATTTTTTCATAGGAATACTCCAATTATTTTTCTCGGGTTTTTAAAAATTAAAACTTCTCTTTATACAATATACCACATTTTGGTGAAAATGTCAATCGTAATCAAGGATTTTATCTGTTTTTCTATCATTTTAAAACAGTAATTTTGCTGAAGTTTTCAGGAAGAAAAACAGGGGTAGAAAACAAGGTTCGCCAAGGTATTGTCTGTTTTTTGTTTTTCTTTGGAATTCCGACAGGTTTACACAAGGTATGCCGGGATTGTGTCGAACGATTTTTCTTTACTTTTTTTATTTTTCTGGTATAATAAAATCAACAATTGGTAAAAAATACCATTTTTTTCAAAAAGGAGTGTGAATCAATGAAACTGATGGAGCGATTAGACAATCGGAATCGGGTGCTTTCGGTGGAGGTGGACCGGATTACCAGAAATCCCAATCAACCCAGAAAAATATTTGAAGAATCTAAACTGTTTGAATTGGCGGAGTCCATTCGTGCCTGCGGAATTATCCAGCCTTTGACAGTTCGCCGCTTAGGGGACAGTACCTATGAGCTGATTGCAGGGGAACGCAGATTAAAAGCCGCCCGGCTGATTGGACTAAAAGAAGTTCCGGTGATTGTTATGAATGTGAATGAGGATTCGTCGGCGTTGATGGCATTAATCGAAAATCTGCAACGGGCAGACCTTACGTTTTTTGAGGAAGCAGTTTCTTATGATAAATTGATTCGGGAATTTGGCTATACCCAGGACGAGCTTGCCTTTAAGCTTGGAAAAAAACAGTCTACCATTGCCAATAAGCTGCGATTGTTACGCTTAAGTGACGGGGTAAAAGCCAAAGCGGTGGAATATCATTTATCGGAACGGCACTGCAGAGCACTTTTGCGGATTGAAAAAGAAGAGCTTCAGTTAAAAGCATTAAATACTATCATTCAGAAGAATCTGAATGTGCTGGAATCCGAACAATATGTGGAACGACTGCTTGGAGAGCAGGTTTCCAGAGAGAAAAAAGAAAAACGGATGATTCCGCTTTTCCGTGATATTCGGATTTTTTCCAATACTGTGAAACAGGCAGTGGAAATGATGAATAAGGCAGGTGTTCCTGCCAACACCAAAAAAAGTGAAACCGATGCTTATATTGAATATGTCATACGGATTGACAAGTCGCAGTTGCCTCTTTCTACATAGCAAAAAATGGATGGTACCGAAACAAAACGGTACCATCCATTTTTTTAGGAAGGACAGCAAGAAAGGTTGGGTTTCTTGCTTTATGAAATTTTTACCTTCTTTTATTTTGATGACTGTAAGTAATGATAGATTGCACTGACTGCCTCTGCTCGGGTCAGTTCTTTCTGAGGATAGAAGTTCCCGTCGGGACTTCCACGGAAAATCCCCATTCCGGCTACCAGAGCAATATCTCCGAGGAAGGCTTTGTCTGCCCGTGCTACATCTAGGAACGGATAACGGAAAATGTGGTCCATTGCCGCAACCTTCTGATATCCCATACGATAGACGAAATAACGACTCAGCATTTGTTTGGTTAAAATGCCATTGGCATCTGCACTTTCCTTTTCGATTTCTTCAATGGATGCAATCAGTTCGTTGATTTGTTCTTCCGAGTCATTGCCAATCATTTGAAACAGTTTCAAAAATTCCTTTTTGGTGATGGCGTCATCGGGGCGAAATTCGTTTTCGCTGATGTAATAGCCATTGTCTAACAGTGTCAGAATCATTTCTTCTGCCCAATGACCTTTGATATCGGTATATTCGGGGAGGAATGCATCTTCTGCCACAGTACCGTCATAGCTTAAGATTTTGCCGGTATAGGGGTCAAACATCTGACTGTTTGGGTTTAAAAATGTATAAGCAAGGCTGTTTTCTCCATCTTCAGTGGGTAGATATACCAAAGTGAATTCCATTGCTTCATCCATAATCTCCAGGATTTCTTCTTCACTCATACAAGTTGAAATATCGGGGAAGGTAAGCCCTTCGGTAAAGGAACGGCTGTAAGAAGTTACCTGTCTGGTATTGGCATCTACCCGTACCGTCAGACGGTTTGCATTGACAGGAATTGCGTTTTCCATTCTCCGGTATGTGAAGTAATAGCTTTGAGGAAGAGAATCCTCTTTTGCAAGGGGAACATAGCTTTGCGTTTCTTCGGTGTATTCGGTGAATCCGAATACGTCAGAAGCTTCGGCTTTCAGGAAATCTTCCGCAATTTTTTTTGCAGATTCTTTGGTGAAATTTTTGTTTTCACCTTCACTTTGGGGAATTGAGAATCCCAATAACTGTCCGGTTTTTGCATTCATTTGCACGTTGGCATAGGAATAGCTGTTTTCTTTTTGTAACTCAAAATACCAAAGCAGTTTTGTTTCATCATGGTAATCCCGTTGTAAGGAGGCACTCCGCAAGGTATAGTCTTTGAGTGCGGAGATTTTTTCCGTAGCAATTGTCAGAGCATCTTCCTGGGAGTATACTTCTCCTACATTGGCAAGAGCATCCAGTTCTTCCGGGGTGAATTGCACTCTGCCTGCAGCAGCCTCTTCTTTTAAGGTAGCATCTGCCATGGGAGCGTTGGTTAATTTGCCAAACAGATAAGATTCCGGGAAATAAGGCTCAATCACTTCGCCGGTGATTGCGTGGATGGAGCTTCCGGAAGTGTCTTTTATGTAATACACGGGAAATACGTTGTAGATTTTTTCCTGATAATCGTAGTACATCCGATATTCCAGTTGGATGCCGATATCACGAAGATATAAAGCTTTTGCTTCCTCTTCTGTGAGTTCGGCGGTAACGCTTTTGGTATATTCATTTTTTCTTGCACCGTTGTAATTTCTTACAATCCCGTGATTTTTGTCAACCGTCACAGAAACAGTAGTAGAAAATGCAGGGATATCTTCGTGGTATTCACGGAATACAAAATATGCGGTACGGGAATTTCTGTTTTCCCCGTCAGGAGTTACTTCCCGAAGGCTGGGGTACAGTTCGGGATTTACTTTTTTTATGAATTCTTTGGCAATTTCTCTTGCCTCGTCGTGTGTATAGTTGGCTAATGTATCATCATAAGAATCGGTGTAAATCCAGGCATAATAAGAAGATAAAAAACCGTCCTCGGAAAGAGTAGCATCCACATTTCCTTTTTTCTCTCCCGACCAGTTAAATGTCCAGTATACACTTCCGTCTGTATCGGTCCGGGAACGATAAGAGAATTCGTTGTACTCTTCGGGAACAGTCAGAATGGTCTTTGCTGTGGTTAATACTTCTTTCATTTTTTCAGACTCATTCTGTGCCAGTGCGGGGGAACAAACCAGTAAAAAGCACAGAACCAGTGCGAGTATTTTTGTGAATTTCATAGTAAGTCAACTCCTTTTTTAGAATGAAAAAACAAAACTTTTTGTTTTTTGGACGATGAGAAAGAAGAAAAAGTTCCGAAAATTTGGAAAAATCGGAACTTTTTTCTGCTTTTTAGAAATTGCTTGAAAGTTGTTAGTTTTTCAAAGACTGAATGGGAGCAGGAATTCTTCCGCCACGTGCAATAAATTCTTCGCTGCTGTAGGGATGTACTCCCATGACAGGAGCTTTTCCCAAAAGGCCGCCGAATTCCACAAAATCACCTTCTTTTTTGCCGTAAGCAGGGATTACACGAACTGCAGTGGTCTTCTGATTGACTACTCCAATTGCCGCTTCATCGGCAATAATTGCGGAAATGGTGGAAGCAGGGGTATCGCCGGGAACGGCAATCATATCCAGTCCCACTGAGCAAACACAAGTCATAGCTTCCAGTTTATCTAAGGAAAGTGCACCCATGGCTGCCGCTTCAATCATACCCTCGTCTTCGGAAACCGGGATAAAAGCACCTGATAAGCCACCAACAAAGGAGCTTGCAAACATACCGCCTTTTTTTACAGCATCGTTTAACAACGCCAAAGCAGCGGTGGTACCGTGGGTACCGCAACGCTCTAATCCCATTTCTTCTAAGATTCTGGCAACACTGTCACCGATGGCAGGAGTGGGAGCTAAGCTTAAGTCTACAATACCAAACGGCACACCTAAGCGTCTTGCCGCTTCCTGGGCTACCAAATGACCGGTACGTGTAATTTTGAATGCTGTTTTTTTGATGGTTTCTGCAACCGTTTCAAAATCGGCACCTTTTACTTTTTTTAAGGCAGAATGTACTACGCCGGGACCGGAAACCCCCACGTTAATCACACATTCCGGTTCGCCGATTCCGTGGAATGCACCTGCCATAAAGGGGTTATCTTCCACTGCATTGGCAAATACTACCAGTTTTGCACAGCCGATGCTGTCCTGGTCTTTGGTACGGTGTGCTAAATCTACAATGACTTCGCCCATTCGTTTTACCGCATCCATATTCAGACCGGTTTTTAAGGAGGCTACATTCACAGAAGAACAGATATTTTTAGTTACAGTCAATGCTTCCGGGATGGAACGGATTAAAATATCATCCCCTTTAGTTAATCCTTTGTGAACCAATGCCGAAAACCCGCCCAAAAAGTTAACGCCCACTTCGTCAGCCGCTTTCTGCAGAGCTTCTGCAAAGCAGGTGTAATTATCGGTGTGACTGCTTTCTGCCACCAGAGAAATGGGGGTAACAGAGATTCGTTTGTTCACAATGGGGATTCCCAGTTCTGTTTCAATTCCTTCGGCAACGGGAACTAATTTTTCTGCATATTTTGTAATTTTATCATAAATGTTCTGACAGGCAATTTTGGGGTCAGAATGAGCACAGTCACGCAAGGAAATCCCCATGGTAACTGTTCTTACGTCCAGGTTTTCCTGGTTAATCATTTTGAGAGTTTCAATAATTTCGTAGTTGTTAATCATAGTCGGGCAGTCCTTTCTTAGATTCTGTGCATAGAATTGAAAATCTGCTCGTGACAAATGGTAATTTCTACACCCAAGCGGTTGCCTTCTTTACTGAGAATTTCCTTCAACGCAGAAAATTCAATTTTGGATTTTTCGATATCCACCAGCATGACCATAGTAAACATATCCTGCATAATGGTCTGGGAAATATCCATAATGTTGATGTCTGCTTCCAAAAGAACGCCGGACACTCCATGAATAATCCCGGTTCTGTCTTTTCCGATAACGGTTAATACTGCTTTTTCCATTGTAAGTCTTTCCTTTCCGTCTTTGTAACAAAGGCACCGGGAAAAAACCGATGCCTTTTGTTTATTTATGTTGTCAAGATAATACTATCAAACTTATGCTTTGTTCACAGATCCAAACAGTTCCATTTTTTCTTTTACGGTAGCTTTGATTGCTTCAACACCGGGTGCCAACAGTTTTCTGGGGTCAAATCCTTTGCCTTCTAAGTCTTTGCCTGCTTCTACATATTTTCTGGTAGCTTCTGCAAAGCTCAGCTGACATTCAGTGTTTACGTTGATTTTGGAAACACCCAGAGAAATTGCTTTCTGAATCATATCTGCGGGGATACCGGTACCACCGTGTAATACCAAGGGCATAGTGCCGGTTTTCTGTTGAATTGCATCCAGAGCTTCAAAGTTTAAACCTGCCCAGTTTGCGGGATATTTACCATGAATGTTACCAATCCCTGCAGCCAGCATATCTACGCCTAAGTCTGCAATCATTTTACATTCATCGGGATCTGCTACTTCGCCGGCACCAACTACGCCGTCTTCTTCACCGCCGATAGAGCCAACTTCTGCTTCTACAGAAATGCCTTTTGCATTTGCAATTGCGATAATTTCTTTGGTTTTTTCGATGTTTTCTTCGATGCCGTAGTGAGAGCCGTCAAACATAACAGAAGAGAAACCCGCTTCGATACATTTTTTTGCACCCTCGTAAGAACCGTGGTCTAAATGAAGAGCTACGGGAACGGTGATGCCTAATTCTTCTACCATAGCTTTTACCATAGCGGTAACGGTTTTGAAGCCGGTCATATATTTTCCTGCTCCTTCAGAAACACCTAAAATAACGGGGGAGTTACATTCTTGTGCAGTTAAGAGAATTGCTTTGGTCCATTCTAAGTTGTTGATGTTGAACTGACCAACAGCATATTTTCCTTCTTTTGCTTTTTTAAGCATTTCGCTAGCGGATACTAACATAGTAAAAATCCTCCTCGATTTTCGTATATATAATAAAGTTTTAATACAAAATTTTCCACGATAAACATTATACTACATTGTGAAAAAAAAATCAAACATTTTTTGAAAAAAATGACGATTTTTTTTATTTTCTCCGTTTGTTACGAAATTTTTTGTTTTAAACATCTTTTTTCGTGTAATCTGCTATGAAAGTAAAAACAGACTGCCTGTGGGTTTTTCAGTCAGTCTGTTTTGTGTGAAACGAAAAAATTTGATTATTCTTCTTCGGAATTTGCCATATCGTATTCCAGGGAGGTTTCAAAAAAATCTCTGGGGTTCACAGACAAGCCGTCTTGCTTTAACTCAAAATGCAGATGATAGGGGAGATGGCTTTCTGAAATTCCGCTATCGCCCATTGCTCCGATGACATCTCCCTGACGGACGACTTGTCCCACTTGTGCCATTTTGTCGCTGGATAAGTTCTGATAGATACTTGTCAGATTGTCATCGTGTTCAATTTCAATGGTGTAACCGTGTTCAAAATCAAAATAATTTTTTGTGATAATCCCGTCTGATACCGCACAAACAGGAGTGTTTTTTTCACCGGAAAAGTCCAGTCCCGTATGGGCACGGTAGTCTCCATAGGTTTGATGAAATACCAACACTTCATCGGTATATTCTCCGATGACTTCGGCTCCCATTGCCGGGAGAATCATCACCACGGGAGTGGGATTTGGGGTAGGTTCCGGTGTGGGGACAACTGTGGGATGTGGTGTGGGTGCCGGTTTGGGAGACAGGGTTGGTTTCGGTGTGGGTACCGGCGTGGTTTTTGGGGGTGTGATGCTCTGATTGGTAATTTGGGATAATTCCTTTTCGTGACGGGTAGATATGGTGTTTCCTGCCACAAAGGACAAGGTGGTGATGACCCCCAAAATACTAAGTAATATCAGCGGATTTTTTTTCTTCTTCATCTTTTTTGCATCCTTCCTTATTGGTTTGTATCTGAAAGAAGTATGCCCGAAGAAAAAGACTGTTATACCTTTATTGGTTGGCAATTTCTACTCCGGTATAATATTTTTTTAAAATATCTTCATAGCTGTAACCTCGTTTTGCCATATCGTTGGCACCGTACTGGCTCATTCCTACCCCGTGACCGTTGCCTTTGGTAGTGACGGTGATGATATCGGCTACCGAAATTTCAAAGTGGGTGGAACGCAGTCCCAGCAGGGAGCGAAGTTCGGTTCCCAAAAAGGGAATTCCGCAGATGGTAAGAGATTTGGTGCTTCCGGAATCATTTTTGATCCATTCGCCAAACCATTCAGCGGGAGATTCAGAAAAAGAAACCTTTTTTTCTCCTCGATTTAGTGCCTCTATGAATTCTTCCGGAGTAAAAGTTTTGGTTTCCTGATAGCGGGGAGAGGCTTCCTCTCCCTCTGAAACCACCGACAAAAGATAGGGGACAGAGTTGCCCCATACATCTTGTGCATTTTCAGTCATTCCAGAGGAAGTGGAATGAAACACAGCAGAAATGGGTTCCCCATTGTAGATGATAATTTCAGATTTTGTGTCATCCACGGCTGTTTGAATTTTTTTCAGTAGTTGTGGCTCATTTTGGAATTTGCGGGACAGTTCTTCCGGAGGGAGATAGGCTTTGCAATGCGAAGATTCTGAGCAGACGTTGGCATCGGGATGGTTTGGGTTCGGAGTTTGGGAACGGTTTACGGTATAGGTTCTTGCGGCAACTGCCTGTGCTTTTAGTGCTTCTTCTTCAAAGGAAGCGGGCATTTCGGCAGCCACAACACCGTAAAGATATTCTTCCAACGAAAGGGCGGTGACTGTTCCCTGATGCAACAGTGTGATTGTTTTTGGAACAGGGACCGTAAGGGCGGATTTTTTAGAATTTGATTCTTTGATTGGAGCAGAAATATACTCTTTTCCAAAGAAACCGAAACAGGCGGCTAAGAGCCATAAAAAAAAGAAAAAAACGGTGAAACAAAGAAGCGGGAAAAGGGTTGTTTTTTTCATGAAAGAGAAGCCTTCTTTCTGTGTTTTGTCACAAAGATTGCAGAGTTTAGAAAAAGCTTAAAATTTTACTTGCTTTTTTTTGTAAGATGTTGTATAATATTATTTAATGTATATGTATGACCATTTTATAATATACGCACAGGAAGTTGTGACGTGTTCTGTATTTTCTCAGATTCGATTGGTCAAAAAGAGGAGTTTATTTTTATGACAAACGAAAATCATAATCTGATAGATGAGGTAATCACCGAAGAAATGGCGGTGTTGCCCTTAAGGGGCGTTTCTATTTTTCCATACACGGTGATGCATCTGGATGCCCAACGGAAAATTTCCGTAGAAGCCATTGAGTATGCGATGCAGCATAATCAGCCGGTGTTACTGCTGGCACAGGTAGACCCGTCAGTAGAACACCCCAAAGAGGGGGATTTTTACCGCATCGGTACCATTGCTACTGTGAAACAGTTGCTTCGCTTGCCCAATCACTGTGTCCGTGTACTGGTAGATGCCAGAATCCGCGGGGAAAGTCTTTCGGTCTATGAAAAAGACGGCATTTTGTTTTCTCAGGTAAAACGTTGTGCCCGACGTCGTCCCGTCCGAAAATCCAAGCAACTGGAAGCTCATATCCGTTCTTTGAAAGATGTATATGGAGAGTATTTCAAACTGGTTGGCAGAATTTCTCCTGATGTGATGGGGGGAATCGTGTCTACCAACGATATCGAAAAATTGACTGATATTATTTGTGGAAGCCTGTTTATTGATTACGAAGACAAACAGTATTTGTTGGAAATTTTAGACCCCAGAAAACGTGTGGTTGAGCTAATTAAAATTCTCACTGCAGAAATTGACCTGTTGCAGATTGAAATTGACATTCAGGCAAAGGTCAAAACTCAGATAGACAAAAATCAGAGAGAATATTATTTACGGGAACAGATTCGTGCTATTCAGGAAGAGCTTGGAGAAGAGGAAGACCTTCATTCCGAAGCAGAGGAATATGTTCTTAAGCTGGAAAAGCTTCGTTGCGTTCTTTCAGAAGATTCTTTTGAGAAGCTTTCCAAGCAAATCAACCGCTATAAAAAAATGCATCCCCATTCTCAGGAAACCATGGTAGAAAGAAACTATCTGGACACCGTGTTTGATTTACCCTGGACCGAGACCACCAGAGAAAATATCGACATCAAAAAATGTATTGCGAAATTGGACCGTGATCATTACGGTCTGGATAAAGTGAAAGAAAAACTGGTGGAATACTTAGCGGCGAAAAAATTCAATCCAGGGATTAAATCTCAGATTTTGTGTCTGGTGGGACCTCCCGGCGTCGGAAAAACCTCCATTGTGAAATCCATTGCCGATGCCATCGGCAGAAAATACCAGCGGATGTCTTTGGGTGGTGTGCATGACGAGGCGGAAATTCGTGGCCACAGACGTACTTATGTGGGGGCAATGCCGGGAAAAGTCATGGCTGCCATCCGTACTGCAGGTGTTAAGAACCCCTTGATTTTGCTGGACGAAATTGATAAACTGGGCAAGGATATGCGGGGGGACCCTGCAAGTGCCTTGCTGGAAGCGTTGGATAAAGAGCAGAACAACACCTTTACTGACCACTATATCGATTTGCCCTTTGACTTGTCAGAAGTGTTGTTTGTTACAACTGCCAACAGTTTAGAAACCATTCCCGGTCCTTTGCTGGACCGTATGGAAGTGATTGAACTTTCCGGTTATACCCGCTATGAAAAATATCGGATTGCCACCGACTATCTTTTGAAAAAGCAATATCGGGAGCATAACATCACCAAAAAAACTGTGCAGATAAAAGACAGTGCAATCTATAGTATGATTGATTATTATGTGAGAGAAGCAGGTGTTCGTAATTTAGAACGTACCATTGTGACGCTGATTCGGAAGATTGAAAAAGAACTGCTTATTTCAGAAAAGAAATCTGTTACCGTAACAGAAGATACGATGGAACGTTATTTAGGAAAGAAAAAGTACACGGTTGATCCGAAAAACCGTTTCCCTGAAGTTGGAACGGCAATGGGTCTTGCTTGGACCGCAGCCGGAGGAGATACTCTCTATTGTGAAGCGGTTGCGGTGGACGGAACCGGGAAGATTGAGGCAACCGGAAGCTTAGGCGATGTGATGAAAGAATCCACACGGATTGCCTTGACACATATCCGCTCCATTGCTGATTCTTTGAGACTGGAAAAGGATTTTTATAAAACCAAAGACATTCATATTCATTTTCCTGATGGTGCTACACCAAAGGATGGCCCCTCTGCAGGGATTACCGTTGCGTTGGCAGTGACCTCTGCATTAACGGGCAGAAAAATCCGCAATGACGTGGCAATGACGGGCGAAATCTCTATTCGTGGGAAAGTGCTTCCCATCGGTGGATTAAAGGAAAAAGCCATTTCGGCCCACCGTGCAGGAGTATTTGATATTATTATTCCCAAAGAAAACGAAAAAGATCTGGAAGATATTCCAAAAGAAATTTTTTCTGATTTTAACTTTATGAGTGTGTCGGAATTTTGGGAAGTGCTGGAGATTGCATTGCTTCCCAAAGAGGAGGAATACCCGGGATTGACAGAGGAAACCTTCTCTTCTTATAGCGTATACGAGAATAAAATATAGAAAACAGAAAGGACGCATCCGTTCATGGCAAAATTAAGCGCTCCAAAAGGAACCAAAGATATTCTGCCCGGGGAAAGCTACCAATGGCAGTATGTGGAATCTGTGTTAAAGCAGATTGCCAAAGATTTTAACTTTAAAGAATTACGAACTCCCACCTTTGAGGCAACTGAAGTGTTTGCCCGTGGTGTAGGGGATACCACTGATGTGGTAACCAAAGAAATGTATACCTTTTTGGACAAAGGTGGCAGAAGTATCACCTTGCGTCCGGAAGGAACTGCCGGGATTGCCCGCAGCTTTGTGGAACACGGACTCTATGCCGGTGTGCTTCCCTTGAAGCTGTGGTATCTGATTTCCTGTTTCCGTTATGAAAAACCTCAGGCGGGCAGACTCCGTGAATTTCATCAGTTCGGTATCGAAATGCTGGGAACCACCACCCCGCTGGCAGATGCGGAAGCTATCTTATTCGGTAACGAAATTTTCAAACGTTTTCAGATTGGAAATATTACCTTAAACTTAAATAATATCGGCTGTAAAGAATGTCGGAAAGCATACAATGAAAAGCTGAAAGCATTTTTAGAAGAAAAAAAGGATTCCCTTTGCGAAACCTGTCAGGAACGTCTCGGGAAAAATCCCATGCGGATTTTTGACTGTAAGTCGGAAATCTGTCAGTCTTTGATTGCTGACGCACCCACCATTTTTGACAGCGTTTGTGAGGATTGTAAAAACCATTTTGAAGAAGTAACCAATATTTTGGATACGGTTGGCGTTTCTTACAAAATTGACAAAGGCATTGTTCGCGGATTGGATTACTATTCCAAAACCGTATTTGAATTTGTGTCCCAAAACATCGGTGCACAGGGTACTGTCTTAGGCGGTGGCAGATATGACGGCTTGATTGCCGACTTGGGCGGTAATGATGCTCCGGGCATCGGCTTTGCAATGGGGCTGGAACGTTTGCTTCTGTTATTGGGTGACAGTATTCCTGTAGCAGACACTACACCCCGGATTCTTTTGATTCCCATTGGAGACGATGCAAAGAAAGTAGCGTGGAAATTGGTTTCTGACTTAAGAAGCCGAGGAATTTCTGCGGAATATGACATCAATTGCCGCTCCGTAAAAGCACAGATGAAATATGCCGATAAAATCGGTGCCAATTATACCGTGGTTTTGGGAGACGAAGAAGTATCGAAAAACCAGTATCAGCTCAAAAATATGCAAACCGGCGAAAGCGTGACGGTAGCATTGGAACAAATTGCAGATATCCTTTCGGAAACCACCGAAGGATAGTGAGAAAGGATGAAAAAATAATGGCAGAAACTTTACAAGGATTCAAACGCACCAACTATGCGAACGATTTTGATTCTTCCTCTATCGGACAGACCGTGTCGGTTGCGGGTTGGGTGAATAAACAAAGAGACATTGGTTCCTTGGTATTTATTGACCTTCGTGACAGAACCGGTTTGGTTCAGATTGTATTTGATGAAACCATCAATGTAGAACTTTTGAATAAGGCAAAAGGTGTTCACAACGAATATGTAATTGCCGTAAAAGGGACTGTTCGTCAGAGAAGCGGTGCGTTCAACAAAAATATTAAAACCGGGGAAATTGAAATTGTGGCAGAAGAACTTCGCGTATTGTCCGTTTCTGAACCCACTCCCTTTGTCATTGCATCCGACGTGGAGGCAAATGACCAGATTAAATTAAAATACCGTTACCTGGATCTGCGCCGTCCCGAAATGCAGAAAAACATCATTATGCGTCACAAAATTGCAAAAATTGCAAGAGACTATTATGATGAAAACGGATTTTTGGAAATTGAAACTCCCTATCTTACCAAGTCTACTCCGGAGGGTGCAAGAGACTATCTGGTACCCAGCCGTGTGCATCCTGAAAAATTCTATGCATTGCCTCAGTCTCCTCAGCTTTATAAACAGCTTCTGATGTTATCCGGTTTTGACCGATACATTCAGATTGCAAGATGTTTCCGTGATGAAGACTTAAGAGCAGACCGTCAGCCTGAATTCACTCAGATTGACTTGGAAATGTCCTTCGTGGAAATGGATGACGTTATTGCAATGAACGAAGGCTTCTTAAAAAGAGTATTCAAAGAAGTTTTGGATATGGATATCCAGACTCCCTTTATGAGAATGGATTACAAGGAAGCAATGGAACGCTATGGCTCCGATAAGCCGGATAACCGTTTCGGACTGGAACTCGTGGACTTGTCCGAAGAAGTAAAAGATGTGGAATTCACCGTGTTCCAGAACGCTCTGCAAAATGGCGGAAGTGTAAAATGTATCAATGGCGAAGGAATGGGTGCAAAACTGTCCCGTAAAGAAATTGATGCATTGGGTGAACTGGTAAAAACTTATGGCGGGAAAGGTTTGGCTTACATCGTAGTGAATGAAGACGGTGTAAAATCTCCCATTGCCAAATTTATGAGCGAAGAACAGTTAGACAGAGTTCTTACAAAAGCAAATGCAAAGCCGGGCGACATTATTTTAATTGTTGCGGATAAAACCGATGTGGTTTATACTGTCTTAGGAAGCTTGCGTTGTGATCTGGCTAAGAAATTTGAGTTATATGACGAAAATTCCTTCTCCTTCCTGTGGGTGGTAAACTTCCCGCTCTTAGAGTTTGATGAAGAAGAAAACCGCTACGTAGCAAAACATCATCCTTTCACCGCGCCGATGGATGAAGACTTGGATAAACTGGAAACCGCTCCCGGTGAAGTTCGTGCAAAAGCGTATGATATCGTGTTAAATGGTAACGAAATCGGTGGTGGCAGTATCCGTATTTTTGATACCAAGCTCCAGGAAAAAATGTTCCAGGTACTCGGATTCACCAAGGAAGCAGCTCAGGAACGGTTCGGCTTCTTAATTGATGCATTCCGTTTCGGTCCTCCTCCGCATGGCGGTATGGCATACGGTCTGGACAGACTTTGTATGCTGATGGCAGGTTGCGATTCTATCCGTGATGTTATCGCGTTCCCCAAAGTGCAGAATGCATCTGAACTGATGACCAATGCTCCTGACTTTGTGGATGAGAAACAGTTAGCTGACTTAAACATCGTTTGTGTAAAACCCGAAAAAGAAGAACCCAAAGAAGAGTAATTTTTGAATGAGATGGGGGTGCCGTTGGTGTTAGCGGCATCCGGTCCCTGTTCGGAGAAAGAATTATGAAAGAAGCAGTACAGAATTTTTTTGTCAATTTACCCATTCCCACCTGGCTTAAGATTATGCTTTCTGCCATGATTCCCATGGTGGAAGCACGCTATTCCATCTTGTTCTTTATGGATAGCGGAGTGCCCTACTGGGAACTTTACGCTTTAAGCGTTTTGGGGAATATGATTCCCGTACCCTTTATCATTTACTTATTCCGTCCTTTGCTGGCATTTTTGAGACGGACCAAACTCTTTCGGAAAGTTGCCGTAAAACTGGAAGAAAGAACCCATAAAAAAGCAGCACAACTTCAGAAGTATTCTGCTTGGGGACTTTTTTTCTTCGTGGCACTTCCCGTACCGGGTACCGGTGCCATCACAGGCTCTATGATTGCGGCACTTCTTGATATGAGAGAAAAATATGCATTGCCTGCTATTTTGATTGGTACTATGGTAGCAACCTTTATCACCACCGGTGCTATGGGCTTTCTCCAGTGGGTAGTCAGCTTGTTTTAGTAATTTTTATCAATGGTAAAAGAACGGCAGATTTCTGCCGTTCTTTTTACGTGAAGAAAAGATTTTACAAAAAATGTGGACAAAACGGGAAATTTATGGTACAATAATTTCGCTACATCTTTTCAAATAGAAAAAACACAACTGTATAACTGTGTTGCTTGAGGGGCACGCTGATATTGCAAAAAGCGTATGCTCTTGTTTCGTCGTACCTTCAAGCAATTGTTTGTGTTATGATTTGAAAAGTGTGTAGCAACCTTTAGAGACGGGGCAGTACGTTTTTTGGTGCGTAGCTTTCCGCTCTTGGGTTGGCTGCGCACTTTTTATTTGTCAAATCATAAGGAAGGGAGGGACGTTTTTTTCAAACAGTGACAGATGAGTGTCAGCCTTTCAACAGAAAAAAAGAAAGGAAGAAAACTATGAAATTACGAAAAAAACTTTTGATACTTACCGTCATTATGACTCTTTTGGGAACTATGCTTGTATTTGCAGAGAAATCACCACAGCACCTTGCGGCAGAAGAATTGGTTTCGCTTTCTGTTTTAGCGGGAAATGATGCAGGGGAGCTTTTATTGGATCAAACTGTAACCCGGGCTGAAATGGTGGTGATTGTATGTCGGCTTTTGGCGTTGGAAGATACTGCAGTCAAAAATGTAGTGACAGCTTCCGTATTCTCCGATGTACCTGCGAATCATTGGGCAGCAGGATATCTTGATATTGCAAAATCACAAGGCATTGTGAATGGATATCCTGACGGAACGTTCCGTCCTGATGGGGAGGTCAGCTATGCAGAAGTATTAAAAATGCTGACTGCTGCTTGCGGATATCTGCCTAAGGCGGAAAGCTTTGGTGGATATCCAATGGGTGTGATGATGGTTGCTGCTCAAAACGGAATCACAAACGGTATTTCTTTTATGCAGGATGCTCCTGCTACCCGTGGAGACGTGGCTTGTTTTACTCTTCGCACATTGGATTTGCCTCTGCTGTTTCAAACGGGATTCGGAGCATCTGTGGAGTATCAGGTTGATCCGGAAATCACTTTACGAAATCGCAATTTTAAGAGGTAACAGCAGTATCCACAACAATCGGTGCAGGCGGATTCAGCAGTAGCTTTGCAATCTGATAGCAGTCAATCCAGATTTGATTGTTACCGTCTTTTTGCACTTCGTTGAAAATCAGCTGAATCCCGAAATGCAGATGTGGTACGTTAATATTATTTACATTTTCTTTGAAGCTGTAGCCGGTCTGACCTACGTAGCCAATGGTCTGACCGGCTTTTACCGTGTGTCCTTCTTCTATACCTTTGGCAAAGGGAGTATTTTTTTGCAGATGGGCATAGTAATAGTAACGCTGTCCGTCAAAGCTGCGGATGCCGATCCTCCAGCCCCCGTAGCGGTTCCATCCCATAACTTCCACGACACCGTCCTCCACGGCAGAAACGGGAGTTCCGGTTGCAGTGAAAAAATCGTGTCCCTGGTGTTTTCGTTGAAAACCGTAGCTTCGCTGATTTCCGAAATCGTCGGAATCGGAATAGCCTCCTTTTACCGGATGGCGAATGGTGAGACCGTATTTTAATACAGTGCGGGTGGTTCCGTCCGCATTTTTTACTTGGGTTTCATATTCGCCCAGCCAACCATTCATGATAGCACTGTATGCCTGTAAATAATAAGAATAGTTTTTTAAGTCGGTGGGATGGTTTTGGGATAAATAGTTTGCTGCGTCTTTCACATCCTGAATTTTGATATTTTTAAAATTGCCTCCGTTTTTTGCTGCAAGAAAGCTTAAAAGCCGGATGCTGTCAATTCTTTCTTCCGAATTGCGGGATTCAATATCTAAAGTAATTGCCTGATATAAGATATTGGAAGGAATGTTAAATTCCACCCATTTGATATAACTTTGATTTTTTGCGGTTGGAATGGTGGGAAACAAAAAGCTGCAGCACAGAAACAGACAAACAGCAATTCCCAAAAAAATAAGAGGAATCTGATGACGCATAATAACCTCCGTTAACTATACTATTATATATAGCTTTATATGAGGGCAAACAGCGGGATAGAACAGTAGGGAAGAAAAAATAAAAAAATTCAAAAAAACACTTGACAAATCGGAATTATATGGTATACTTATAAAGTAATTCATAAAGAAAGAAGAAGTTTTCCGCTTCTCACCTTGCCGATCATGGTTGGCGGGTTACAGAAATTACACAGGGGTTGTCTGTGTTTTGTGTGAGGGCGGATTGTATCCGTCTTTTTTTGTGCGTTATCATATAACTTACGGTTATATGAATTAAAAAAATGTTAGGGGTGCGTTTCCATTAGCGTGAAAGAGTTACCAATCAATGAGGAAATCCGTGAAAAAGAAGTGAGGGTTATCGGTGCCCAGGGCGACCAGTTGGGAGTATTACCCATTAAGGATGCCATGGAAGCAGCCATCAAAGCGAACTTGGATTTGGTTATGATTTCTCCCAAAGCGGTTCCGCCGGTTTGCAAAATTATGGACTACGGCAAATATCGTTTTGAACAGGCGAAAAAAGAAAAAGAAATCAAAAAGAATCAGAAAGTTGTTACCATTAAGGAAGTTCGCCTTTCTGTGAACATTGATACTCACGATTTCAACACCAAATTAAATCAGGCAATTAAATTCTTAAAAGCCGGAGATAAAGTGAAAGTATCTGTTCGGTTCCGTGGCCGTGAAATGGCACATACCAATTTAGGTGCTGATACTTTAAGAAGATTCGGCGAAGCGATTACTGAGGTTGGAACGGTTGATAAGCCCGCAAAAATGGAAGGCAGAAGCATGGTTATGTTTCTTGGTCCCAAATAAATTGTAATTTAGGTTTAGATTTTATATAATAAGAGAGGAGTAATTATCATGCCTAAAATTAAGACACACAGAGGTGCCGCTAAAAGATTTTCTTTGACCAAAGGTGGCAAAGTAAAAAGAGCGAAAGCCGGCAGAAGACACATTTTAAACAAAAAAACCACTAAGAGAAAAAGACACTTAAGAATGGGCGGCTACGCTTGTGAAGCAAACGCAGCAGTTATCAAAAAACTGATTCCCTACAAATAAGATTTTAAGGAATCATTTTTCTAAGATTTGAAATTATAGAAGTTGGAGGATACTAAGAACTATGGCAAGAATCAAAGGTGCTGTTGTCACCAGAAGAAGACATAAAAAAATCTTAAAATTAGCAAAAGGTTACAGAGGTGCAAAAAGCAAACTGTTCAGAACTGCAAATGAAGCAGTAATGAAATCTCTGGTTTATGCTTACATCGGCAGAAAACAGAAGAAGAGAGAATTCAGACAGTTGTGGATTGCAAGAATCAATGCTGCTGCAAGAATGAACGGCATCAGCTACTCCAGACTGATGAACGGTCTGAAAAAAGCAAACATCGAAATGAACAGAAAAATGTTATCCGAAATTGCAATCGCAGATCCTGCTGCTTTCACTGCTCTGGTAGAAAAAGCAAAAGCTGCTCTGTAAGATTTTTGATTGCATAGAAATCGAATATTTTGCTCAAAATGTCAGTATAGAAATATACTGGCATTTTTTGTGCGTCGAAAAGGAGAGTTCTATGAAACAAAAACAAATCGGACTTCTTTGTGTACTGGCGTTTTTCTTTGTCTGCACCGTGTTTTCTCAAACCGGAAGACAAGCCTATTCTGCCAATACCTATGAAACCAATCTGCAACTGATTGCCCGTGCCGTCAACGGAGAAGCAAGAGGTGAACCCTATGAAGGGCAGGTTGCCGTGGCAGCTGTCATTTTAAATCGGGTGCGGCATCCGTCTTTTCCTAATACCGTTGCCGGAGTGATTTATCAGCCGGGTGCCTTTACCGCGGTATCAGACGGACAAATCAATGTTCCTATTGACCCCAAATCTACCATCTATAAAGCTTGTACCGATGCGATGAACGGTTGGGACCCCAGCGGCGGTGCCATTTACTATTTCAATCCCAAAACCGCCACCAACAAATGGATCTGGTCCCGACCGGTGATTAAAACCATCGGCAATCACCGTTTTGCGAAATAGAAGGGAGAAATCATCGTGAATCGAATAAAAACCAAATGGATGGGAGTTACCTTGGGGGCATTGGTGCTGTTGGCTTCCGTCTCCTGGGTCCTTTCCGGAAAAAATGCCGCCAATCTTCGGTATATTGAAAATCAGAACCGGCGTGCCTTTACCGAACTGACTGAAAGTGTCCGTAAAATTGATGTGGCATTATCCAAAGCCATTCTCACACGGGAACCGGCGATGCTCAATCAGATTGCTCATGAAATTACCGCCAATGCTTCCTTTGCCAAAAGTTCCTTGGGGCAACTTCCGCTTACGGATATCAGTCTGGATAAAACCCAGAAGTATCTGTCTCAGGTAGGAGATTACACCGTTTATCTTGCAGATAAAAGCAGACAAAATCAGCCGCTTTCCGAAACGGACACCGATACCATGCTGAAGCTTCTTTCTTATGCGGACCGACTGACCGGGACGTTAGAAGAGTTGGAGGAATCCTACATCGGTCAGACCATTACTTTTTCAGATATGATTTCCCTGACCCAACAAGCACAGGCGGCGACTCAGACAGACGATGATAATCAGTTTACCGTATTGGAAAAGGAATTTGGCGATTATCCTCATCTGATTTATGATGGTGCATTCTCTGACCATTTGGATCAACGAAATGCAGAATATCTGTCTGATAAACCAATTGTGACCAAAAAAGAGGCGCAGGAAGCAGCGAGAGTATTTTTGGGAACTGATCGGGTTAAAAGCATCAAATGTATCGGAGAGTCTCAGAACAGTGTTCCCGAAACCTACAGTTTTTCGGGGAAGCTTTCGGATAATACTGAGTATACCGTTGATATCACAAAACAAGGCGGGGAAGTACTATACTATTTAAACAGTAAAGAGAATCATACTGCTAATTTGTCGGTGGAACAGGCAAAAACAAAAGCCATGGAATTTTTGTCTGCTTTGGGACATGGAAATGTTGCAATCAGCTATTATGAAATCGGCGATGGATTTCTTACATTGAATGTTTGTCCCTTAAACGGAGATGTAAAAGAATATCCCGATTTAATGAAGCTTCGGATTTCTCTGGATAACGGGGAAGTTCTTGCTTATGAAGCCAAAGGATATCTGATGAATCATAGAGAGCGTGAGACTCCGGAGTTTGTTCCTTTTTCTGTGGAAGCTCATGTCAATCCGGGGCTGGATATTTCCTCTGTGAACCGTGCTTTGATTCCCAAAGACGACGGACAAGAGGTCTATGCTTATGAGTTAAAAGGAAAACTTCATAACCGTGACTATCTCATTTATCTCAATGCCAAAACCGGTGATACCGAACAAATCTTTTTGGTGGTAGAAAACGAGAATGGTATTTTAACTGAATAATCCCATATGCTTGGCTATTCCTAAAATTTTTTTTGGAATAGCCTTTTTCGTTATATTTTTCCGAAAAATATGATAGAAAAAACTTTTTAAAAAAAATTTAAAAAATTTTCAAAAAAGACTTGCAATTTGACAAACAATCTGCTATAATATCAAAGGTTATGTTATGCGATGAAGTGGAAGGTGGCTTCAAAACGGTGAAAACCGGCTGTTTTGAAGGGAATTTCCACGGAGTATGTTTGGTTTGAAACCAGGCGGCTAAAAGACGGTAATATATGATAACAATCTGGTGTACTCACATCGTTACCTTTTTGATGCCCGAAAATTTTTATAATTCGCTATAAAAATCTTCGGGATATTTTATGGAATAGGTGTGAAACACGAGGGTAAGTGTCAGAAAAATTATCCGTGTAGCCGAAACAGAACACACAAAAATTTAATTATTTTAGGAGGAAACACGGTTATGGCAGCAATGAAAGAAAAAATCAGAATCAGATTGAAAGCGTACGATCACGTTATTTTGGATCAGTCCGCTGAAAAAGTAGTGGAAACCGCGAAAAGAACTGGTGCAGGAGTATCCGGTCCCATTCCGCTTCCCACAAAAAAAGAAATCGTTACTATCTTAAGAGCGGTACACAAGTACAAAGACTCCAGAGAACAGTTTGAAATGAGAACTCATAAGAGAATGATCGATATCTTAAACCCCACCGCAAAAACTGTTGATGCGTTAATGAAATTAGACCTGCCCGCAGGTGTAGAATTCGACATCAAACTGTAAATCGACTATTATTATACCATATATATAATAGTATGCGAATTTTCTCTTACCTGTGTCAAAGAGAATTCGCATGGGCGAAAATCCGCCCGCCTGATACCTCGAAAATTTACGGGGTACCAAGGTCATGTTGGGCAACCCCCAACCAATAACCATAGGAGGAAAAAATTATGGAAAAAGCAATTCTGGGTAAAAAAGTTGGCATGACTCAGCTTTTCTCCGAAACTGGCAAATTTGTTCCGGTTACCGTGATTGAAGCAGGTCCGTGTGTAGTTACCCAAAAGAAAACCGTAGAAATCGACGGTTACAACTCAATTCAGGTTGGTTTTGTGGAAACCAAAGAAAAGAAATCCAACAAACCGTTAATGGGCCACTTTAAGAAAGCAGGCACCTCCATCATGAAATTCTTAAGAGAATTCAGACTGGATGACACCGCTTCTTACAATGTTGGTGATGAAATCAAAGCAGGCATCTTCGCTGAAGGCGATGCGGTTGATGTAACCGGTATCTCCAAAGGTAAAGGCTTCCAGGGTTCCATTAAAAGACACGGTCAGTCTCGTGTTCCTATGAGCCACGGTGCTGGTCCTGTTCACAGAAGTGCAGGTTCTATGGGAGCTTGTTCTTCTCCGTCTCGTGTATTCAAAGGTAAAAAACTTCCCGGTCACATGGGTAATGTACAGGTAACTGTTCAGAACTTAGAAATCGTGAAAGTAATGGAAGACAAAAACCTGATCCTTGTAAAAGGTGCAATTCCCGGTCCCAAAGGCGGATTGGTTACTGTTAAAAGCTCTGTGAAAGCTTCCAAGTAATTCACAGAAGTGATATAGAAACTGCTTTTCACCCGCTTGGGTGACAAAACAATGATAATCAGCCTTTGGCTGGAAGGAGGAAATACGATGCCTAAAGTAGCATTATATAATATTGAAGGCAAAGAAGTCGGCGAAATCGAATTAAAAGATGAGATTTTTGCTGTGGAAATCAGCAGTGCTGCACTTCATATGACTGTGAAAAACTACCTGGCAAATCAGAGACAGGGTACACAGTCTACCAAAACCCGTACCGAAGTTAGCGGTGGCGGTGCAAAACCCTGGAAACAGAAAGGAACCGGTCGTGCAAGACAGGGCTCCATCCGTGCTCCCCAGTGGAAAGGTGGCGGCGTGGCTTTAGGTCCCAAACCGAGAGATTACAGCTACACCTTAAACAAAAAAACCAGAAGACTGGCATTAAAATCCGCTTTATCTGCAAAAGTAGCAGAAAACAACATTGTTGTTGTGGATAAGCTGGCTATGGACGAAATCAAAACCAAATCTTTCGTTAAAATTTTAGAAAACTTAAAAGTAGATACTAAAGCATTTGTGGTTACCGGTGCAAAAGAAGCGAACTTAGTTGCTTCTGCAAACAACGTACCCGGTGTAAAAACTGCAGTAGTTGATACCATCAACACTTACGATGTGTTAAATCACACCAAACTGGTGATCGAAGCATCTGCAGTAGCAAAATTAGAGGAGGTGTACTGCTAAGATGAACGCATACGATATCATCATTGCTCCGATTATTTCGGAAAAATCCATGAACATGCTGGCAGATAAAAAGTACACTTTCAAAGTGAACGCAAATGCCAACAAAATTGAAATTAAAAAAGCTGTTGAAGAAATCTTCAAAGTAGAAGTTGATAAGGTTACCACCATCAACGTAATCGGTAAAAACAAAAGAGTCGGCGTACATGCTGGCAAAAAATCCGACTGGAAGAAAGCGATTGTAAAATTAAAAGGCAACAAAACAATCGAGTTCTTCGAAAGCTTACAATAATGAGAGGAGATGAGTGATAATGGCAGTAAAAACTTATAAACCGACTACACCGTCAAGAAGATATATGACTGCACCTGACTTCTCCGTGTTGTCTGATGTAAAACCTGAAAAATCTCTTCTTGTTAAATTGAAAAAACACGCCGGCAGAAACTCCTACGGTAGAATCACCGTAAGACATAGAGGCGGCGGAAACAAATCCAAATACAGAATCATTGACTTCAAACGTGACAAAATGGATATGCCTGCAACTGTTCTGACTTTAGAATACGATCCGAACAGAACCGCATATATCGCATTAGTTCAGTATGAAGATGGCGAAAAGAGATACATCCTGGCTCCCAACGAATTAAAAGTTGGCCACAAAATTATTTCTTCCGCA
Organism: Clostridia bacterium; assembly: GCA_017625695.1. Classification (GTDB taxonomy): domain Bacteria; phylum Bacillota; class Clostridia; order UMGS1840; family UMGS1840; genus SIG452. Next base: position 41,665 of record JAGAKI010000066.1, read on the forward strand.
ACCGCAGATATCAAACCCGGTAACACTCTGCCTTTGGCAAACATTCCGGTTGGTACCATCATCCACAACGTGGAAATCACCAAAAACAAAGGCGGTCAGTTAGTTCGTTCTGCAGGTAATGCAGCACAGCTGATGGCTAAAGAAGGTGACTACGCTCAGGTAAGACTTCCCTCCGGCGAAGTTAGAAAAGTTCTGATCGAATGTAAAGCTACCATCGGTCAGGTAAGTAACTTAGAGCATGAAAACGTTACCATCGGTAAAGCAGGTAGAAAAAGACATATGGGTATCAAACCTACCGTTCGTGGTGTTGTTATGAATCCCTGTGACCATCCCCACGGTGGTGGTGAAGGTAAATCACCCATCGGTCGTCCGGCTCCTGTTACTCCCTGGGGTAAACCGGCTCTCGGCTTGAAAACCAGAAAGAAAAAGAAAATCACTAACCGCCTGATCGTGAAGACCAGAAACGGTAAATAATCATCGACATTCACCGTAGTCCGACCAAGGTCGGATACGGTACCCCGATAAAACGCACAATCCTGTGCGAAAAAATCTAGAAGGAGGCAACAATATGAGCCGTTCAATCAAAAAAGGGCCTTTCGTGGACCCCAAACTTTTGAAAAGAATTGAAGAAATGAATGATAAAGGCGAAAAGAGAGTTCTGAAGTCTTGGTCAAGAGCTTCTACCATTTTCCCGCAGTTCGTTGGACATACCATCGCATTATATGACGGAAGAAAACATGTTCCCGTATATGTAACTGAAGATATGGTTGGTCACAAACTGGGCGAATTTGCTCCTACCAGAACCTACAAAGGTCACGCAGGTGCAAAAACTTCAAAATAATCCGGGACTGATTTGAAATCCCGCAACACACTAAATATTAGAACCACCTAAGGGTGAAAGAGGAGGAATAAAAATGGAGGCAAAAGCAACTCTCCGTTATGCTAGAATATCTCCCCGCAAGGTAAAGATAGTCATCGATTTAATTAGAAACAAACCCGTTGGTCAGGCTTTGGCAATTTTAAGACATACCCCCAAAGCTGCATCCCCGCTGGTTGAAAAACTGTTATTATCAGCTATCGCTAATGCGGAAAACAATCATAATATGGCAAAAGACGACCTGTACGTTTCCGAATGTTTTGCAAACGCAGGACCGATTCTGAAAAGAATTCAGCCCAGAGCACAGGGTAGAGCATTCAGAATTGCAAAAAGAACCAGCCATATTACCGTGGTTGTAAAAGAAAAAGAGTAGGAGGTATAAGTAATGGGTCAGAAAGTTAATCCCCATGGATTAAGAGTCGGCGTTATTAAAGATTGGGACTCCAAATGGTATGCTCCGGATCACAAATTCGGCGATACTTTGGTAGAAGACCATAAAATCAGAGTATTCTTAAAGAAATCTCTGTATCAGGCCGGCATTTCCAAAATTGAAATTGCAAGAAAAGCAAACAAAATTTTCGTTAAAGTATTCACTGCAAAACCCGGTATGTTAATCGGTAAAGGCGGTGCAGAATTAGAAAAAATCAGAGCTTCTGTTGTAAACTTGCTGGGCGGAAAAGCAAACGTTAACGTAAACATCGTTGAAGTGAAACCCGCTGAAATGGATGCAACTTTAGTAGCTGAAAACATCGCAGCTCAGTTGGAAAAACGTATTTCCTTCAGAAGAGCGATGAAACAGTCCATGCAGAGAACTATGAAGTTCGGTGCAAAAGGTATTAAAACTTCCGTTTCCGGCCGTGTTGGCGGAGCTGAAATTGCGAGAACTGAGCATTATCATGAAGGAACCATTCCGCTGCAGACCTTAAGAGCAGACATTGACTACGGTTTTGCAGAAGCGAATACCACCTACGGTAAATTAGGCGTTAAAGTATGGATTTACAAAGGTGAAATTCTTCCTGAAAGCAAAAATGCGAAAAAAAATACTCAAGAGGGAGGAAAATAAGCTATGTTAATGCCTAAAAGAGTAAAAAGAAGAAAACAATTCAGAGGCAGAATGACCGGTAAAGCTTTAAGAGGTAATAAAGTAACTTACGGCGATTACGGTATTCAGGCTACCGAACCCGGTTGGATCACCGGTAACCAGATCGAAGCTGCCCGTATTGCGATCAATCGTTATATCAAAAGAGGCGGTAAAGTTTGGATTAAAATTTTCCCCGATAAACCGGTAACCGAAAAACCTGCTGAAACTCGTATGGGTAGCGGTAAAGGTTCTCCCGAATATTGGGTAGCAGTTGTAAAACCCGGCAGAGTGCTGTTTGAACTTTCCGGCGTTGATGAAGTAACTGCCAGAGAAGCTATGAGACTTGCGCAGCACAAACTGTCTGTTAAGACCAAGTTTGTTCTCCGCGAAAAAGAAGTGGAGGTAGAAAGCGATGAAGATTAAGAATATTAGAGATTTAGCAGATATGGAGCTTAATCAGAAACTCGCTGAGCTGAAAATTGAGCTTTTTAACTTAAGATTTCAACATGCCACCAATCAACTTGATAACCCCATGAGAATGAAAGAAGTTAAAAAAACAATTGCGAAAATTAAGACCGTATTAAAAGAAAGAGAACTGGGAATTAACCAATAATTTTCCCGTGAGGTTTAGAATCGCCTTTCCCGGATTTCTGGTGAAGGGCGGAAATGGAGGAACTAAATCATGTCCGAAAGAGGCTTTAGAAAAGTTAGAATCGGCGAAGTTGTAAGCAACAAAATGGATAAAACCATCGTTGTTAAGATTGAAGATTCTGTAAAGCATCCGATTTACAAAAAAATCATTAAAAGAACTATTAAGTTCAAAGCTCATGATGAAAACAACGAATGTAACATCGGCGACAGAGTTGAAATCATGGAAACCAGACCTTTGTCCAAAGACAAGAGATGGAGACTTACAAAAATCGTTGAAAAAGCAAAATAAGAATGTTTCTGCGGTAGTAATACCGTTAATAAAAACGCTTGCGACAATTGTCAGTAAGCAGAGGAGGATTACAATGATTCAGCAAGAAAGCAGAATGAAAGTAGCTGATAATACCGGTGCAAAAGAATTACTGGCTATCAGAGTTCTTGGCGGATCTAAAAGAAGATACGCTAACATCGGCGACGTGGTTGTAGCTACTGTCAAAAAAGCAACACCCGGCGGAGTTGTGAAAAAAGGCGATGTTGTAAAAGCTGTTATCGTTAGAAGCGTGAAAGGTGTTCGCCGTCAGGACGGAACCTACATCAGATTTGACGAAAACGCAGCTGTAATTATTAAAGATGACAAAAATCCGAGAGGAACTCGTATTTTTGGCCCTGTTGCAAGAGAACTTCGTGACAAGGAATATTCCAAAATTTTATCCTTGGCTCCTGAAGTATTGTAAGGGAGGTAATAAAGATGTATAAGAAAGTTAATGTAAAAAAAGATGACCAGGTTATGGTTATCTCCGGTAAAGACAAAGGCAAAAAGGGAAAAGTGCTGGTAGTATCTCCCAAAGAAGGTAAAGTTATCGTAGAAGGCGTTAATATGGCTACCAAACACACCAAACCCAGAGCTCAGGGTCAGACCGGTGGTATTGTAAAACAGGAAAGTCCGATTTATGCTTCCAAAGTAATGCTCATTTGCCCCAAATGCGGTAAAGCAGTAAGAACCGGTAAGAAAATCCTGGACAACGGCAAAAAGGTAAGATATTGTAAAAAATGTCTTGAAACCTTAGGCGACTAATCAAAGGGAGGTAAACTGAACAATGTCTAATTTAGCAAACTTATATAAAAATGAAGTTGCACCTGCCCTGATGAGTAAATTCGGTTATAAATCTGTTATGCAGATTCCGAAAATCGACAAGGTAGTTGTCAACATCGGCGTTGGCGAAGCAAAAGACAACGCAAAAGCATTGGAAAGCGCAGCTGCAGACTTGACCTTAATCACCGGTCAGAAAGCAGTTCTGACCAAAGCTAAAAAATCCGTTTCTAACTTCAAATTAAGAGAAGGTATGAACATTGGCTGTAAAGTTACCTTACGTGGCGAAAGAATGTATGAATTCATTGAAAGATTATTCTGCGTCGCTCTTCCCCGTGTAAGAGACTTCAGAGGTATTAGTGCAAACTCCTTTGACGGTCGCGGTAACTATGCATTCGGTATTAAAGAACAGCTGATTTTCCCGGAAATCGAATATGATAAAGTAGAAAAAATCAGAGGTATGGATATTGCTTTCGTTACGACTGCAAAAACTGACGAAGAAGCAAAAGAATTACTGACTCTGATGGGTGCTCCCTTTATCAAAGCGTAAGATTTCTGAAAATTCCACAAACACAAGAGTAAAGTGAAAGGAAATGGAAACAAATGGCTAAAAAATCTATGATTAATAAACAGCAGAAACCTCAGAAGTTCAGCACCAGAGAATACAACAGATGTAAAATCTGTGGCAGACCCCATGCTTATCTGAGAAAATATGCTATTTGCCGTATTTGCTTCAGAGAACTGGCTTACAAAGGTCAGATTCCCGGTGTAAAAAAAGCAAGTTGGTAAGATTGAGACATCAATCACTTCGCAATTTCTGCCCGTTTGGGCAGAAATGTCCGGGCGAAAGCCCAATTTGAAATAATTAACAAGGTTTTAGGTAAGTCGTATCACCTCGGCGTGATAAACAATACCTTAAAAAAGGAGGCTATACAATGCAGATCACAGATCCTATTGCAGATATGCTTACAAGAATTAGAAATGCAGGTACAGCGAAACACGATACCGTGGATGTTCCCGCATCTAATATGAAAAAAGCAATTGCTGAAATTCTGTTAGAAGAAGGCTATATCAAGAATTTTCAGCTGATTGACAACAGCACTCAGGGCATTATCAGAATCACCCTGAAATACGGTGCAAACAAAACTAAAACAATTAATGGTTTGAGAAGAATTTCAAAACCGGGTCTCAGAGTTTACGCAAAAAGCGATGAACTGCCGAAGGTATTAAAAGGCCTGGGTATCGCATTGGTTTCCACTTCTAAAGGAATCATGACCGATAAAAAAGCAAGACAGGAAAATGTCGGCGGCGAAATTCTCGCTTACATTTGGTAATGGAGGGGTAGAAGATGTCAAGAATTGGAAGAATGCCGATCTCCGTACCGAATGGAGTAACAGTAACAATCGGCGCTGAAAACTTAGTAACTGTAAAAGGTCCCTTAGGAACTTTAGAACAGAAGTTCAACAAGGAAATGATTCTGGAACTGGAAAACAACGAACTGACCGTAAAAAGACCCAGTGAAGAAAAAACACATAGATCTCTGCACGGTTTAACTCGTACAATCCTTTCCAATATGATTACCGGCGTTACCGCTGGTTTCACCAAAGAACTGGATATCAACGGTGTTGGTTACAGAGTTGCAAAACAGGGCAATAAAATCGTTATGAACTTAGGTTACTCTCATCAGGTTGAGATGGAAGAATCTGACGGTATCACCCTGGATTGTCCCACACCGAATAAAATCATCGTAAAAGGTCCCGACAAACAGAAAGTTGGTCAGTTTGCTGCCAACATCCGTGAAAAAAGACCTCCGGAACCCTATAAAGGTAAAGGTATTAAATACGTTGATGAAGTTATTATCAGAAAAGAAGGTAAAACCGGCGCTAAGAAGAAATAATCGTTTGGTTATGTTCCTTAGCTGTTTTATCAGATTGTTTAAAGGAGTGAATAAACAGTGGTTAAAAAGCAAAACAGTAATGTTGCCAGAGTAAAAAGACATTACAGAATCAGAAATAATATTAAAGGTACTGCACAGAAACCGAGACTGAATGTGTTCAGAAGCTTAAATCACATTTATGCTCAGATTATTGATGACGTTGCAGGTGTTACCTTGGTTTCCGCTTCTACCTTAAGCCCTGAATTCGGTAAGAATCCCGGCGGAAATATTGAAGCTGCGAAAAAAGTTGGTTTATTGGTTGCAGAAAAAGCAAAAGCCAAAGGTATTGAAGTTGTAGTATTCGATCGTGGCGGCTATCTGTACCACGGACGCGTTGCCGCTTTGGCTGAAGGTGCCAGAGAAGGCGGACTGCAGTTCTAATTACACTTTAGTGATAAGGAGGAAATACAATCGTGAGTCAAACTAAATTTGATCCGGCTACGCTGGATATTAAAGAAAAAGTTGTTGCCTTAAACAGAGTTGCTAAAGTTGTAAAAGGTGGTAGAACCTTCCGTTTCTCAGCTTTGGTAGTTGTAGGTGACGAAAACGGCAGAGTAGGTTGCGGCATGGGCAAAGCAGCTGAAATTCCGGATGCTATCAGAAAAGGTATTGAGGATGCTAAGAAAAATATGGTGGAAATTCCGCTGTATAAAACAACCATTCCTCATGAAGTTATTGGTGAATTCGGTGCAGGCAGAGTGTTGTTAAAACCTGCTGCTGAAGGTACCGGTGTTATCGCTGGTGGTCCTGCCAGAGCCGTACTGGAACTGGCTGGTATCAGAGATATCAGAACCAAATGCTTAAGATCCAACAATCCCAGAAACGTAGTATCTGCTACAATCGAAGGATTAAAGAGCTTAATGAGTTTAAAAGAAGTGGCTGATAAAAGAGGTAAAACTCCCGCTGAAATCGTGAAATAAGAACGATTTTACCGGAATCAGAAACAAATAAGATGAGTCCGAAAGAAAGGAAACGTGTTTGAAGCTTTGTAGATTCAACACTTGGTATTTTAAAAATGGCTAAATTAAAAGTTACTTTAAAAAAGAGCCTGATCGGTCGTCTTGACAGCCATATTAAGACTGCAAACGCATTAGGCCTGAAAAAAATCAGAGACGAAAAAATCCATAATGATACACCTCAGATCAGAGGTATGGTAAAAAAAGTATCTTATTTGGTAGACTGTGAAGAAGTCTAAAATTAAAATTCATTCGGAGGTGTAAATATTATGAGATTAAACGAATTATCTCCGGCTCCGGGTTCCGTAAAAGAGCGTTACAGAAAAGGTAGAGGTCACGCTTCCGGTAACGGAAAACAAGCCGGCAAAGGCCATAAAGGTCAGAAAGCAAGATCCGGCGGCGGTGTAAGACCTGGTTTTGAAGGTGGTCAGATGCCGTTAGCAAGAAGACTCCCCAAAAGAGGCTTCCACAATTTCTTTGCTAAAAATTATACCGAAATTCATCTTTCCGATTTAGAAAGATTTGAAAACGGAACTGAAGTTACAGCTGAACTGTTAAAAGAAACCGGCGTAATTTCCAAAATCAATGACGGAATTGTTGTTTTAAACAGAGGAGATCTTACCAAGAAGCTGACAGTAAAAGCTGCGAGATTCTCAAAAGCTGCTGCTGAAAAAATTACTGCTTTAGGTGGAAAGACTGAGGTGATTTAATATGTTTCGCATATTAAAAGATGCATGGAAAATCCCAGATCTGAGAAAGAAATTATTATACACAATTCTGTTACTGATTGTGTTCAGACTGGGTGCGCACATCCCTGTTCCTTTTGTAAACAAACAGTTGCTGTCCGAATTATTCGGCGGTAGCGGTAACACTTTGTTCAGCTTAGCGAATATCGTGTCTGGACGTGCACTTCAGAACGCGACCATTTTTGCAATGAGTATTACCCCGTACATTAACTCTTCCATTATTATGCAGCTTTTGACTGTTGCAATTCCCGCTTTGGAAAGAATGTCCAAAGAAGGCGAAGAAGGAAGAAAAAAAATCGGTCAGATTACTCGTTACGTAACCGTTGTTTTAGCATTCGTTCAGGCTGCAGGTCTTTATCTGACTGTTGCTGATCCTGCATATAAGGGTGTTGCTACATTCTTCACTGTAGTTCTTACCTTGACTGCAGGTACCGCATTCTTGATGTGGTTGGGCGAACAGATCAATGAAAAAGGTGTCGGAAACGGTATTTCCTTAATCATTTTTGCAGGTATTCTTTCCGGTGCACCGTCTGCAATTTATGCAATCTTTGCAAACGATGTTAACTGGTTACTGCTCATCCTGATGGCAATCATCATTGTTGCTATCATCGGCTTCGTTGTTCTGATGAACAATGCAGAAAGAAGAATTCCTGTTCAGTATGCAAAAAGAGTGGTTGGCAGAAAAATGTATGGTGGCCAAAGCACTCACATTCCGATTAAAGTTGCAATGGCAGGCGTTATGCCCATCATCTTTGCCGTATCCATTATGGCATTCCCCGCAACTATCGGTCAGATGTTCGGTAAAACTGCTGCTTCCGGCGGTTTCTGGGGCGGATTGATTTCTTTCTTCTCTCCCGGTAACATCTGGTATTCCATCATTTATTTCATTCTGATTATCCTGTTCACTTTCTTCTACACTGAAATTCAGTTTAATCCGATTGAAATGGCAAACAACATGAAAGCAAACGGCGGTTTTGTTCCCGGTTTAAGACCTGGAAAACCCACAAGCGAATTCATCCGTATGATCTTAAACAGAATCACTATGATTGGTGCAATCTTCATTGCGTTAATCGCAGTGTTACCGTCTTTATTGGCAAACATTAATCCTGCATTTGCATTCGGTGGAACTTCCTTACTGATCGTAGTAGGTGTTGCACTTGAAACTGTAAAACAGATTGAATCTCAGATGCTGATGAGACATTATAAAGGATTCTTAGAATAAATCATACCGGTATATAACTATGGTTTTAACATTAATAGGTGCTCCGGGTGCCGGAAAAGGGACCTTGGCAAGCACATTAACAAAACAATTAGAAATTCCAACTATCTCAACCGGAGCTTTGCTCCGGGATGAGATAGGAAGCGGCTCCGAGTTGGGCAAAGAAATCAATGCCTTGATTTCAAACGGAAACTTTGTTTCCGACGAAATGGTTTCTTCTTTGCTCATCAAGCGGTTGCAGCAACCGGATTGTAAAAACGGATACATTCTGGATGGGTTCCCCAGAAATGAAACCCAGGCAGAAAATTTACCGAATTTAGGAATTTATTTGGAAAAGGCAATTTTGTTGTCGGTTTCCGATTCTGAAATCATTACCCGGTTGACCGGACGCAGAGAATGTCCCAACTGCAGAGCAACCTACCACATAAAATATAATCCATCCAAAGTTGATGGAGTATGTGATGTGTGCGGAGCAGCATTACAGGTTCGGGCTGACGATACGCCCGAAGTCATTCAAAAGCGTTTGACAATTTATCATAAACAAACCGAACCACTCATCCAGTTCTTCCGTCAAAAAGGACTGTTATATGAAGTGGACGGAGAAGATAGTATTGACCAAACCTTTAAAAATACGTTACAAGCGCTGGGTGTAACATTATGATATATATCAAAAGTAAAGAAGAAATTGCACTGATGAAAAAAGCAGGACAGATTACCAAAGGGGCTTTGCAAAAAGCCATCGAGGCAGTTAAGCCGGGGATCAAAACCATCGAGCTTGACAAAATCGCAGAAAGCTTTATCAGAAAATGCAATGCGATTCCATCTTTTTACCGTTACAATGGATTTCCGATGCATATTTGTGTGTCGGTAAATGACGAAGTAGTGCATGGTATCCCCGGAAATTATGTAATCCAGGAGGGGGATATCGTCAGTATTGACTGTGGCGCTTGTTACAAAGGATATCATGGCGACTGTGCAGACACTGCTTTTGCCGGAACTGTTTCAGAAGATGCAAAGAAGTTGGTTGATGCAACCAGAGAAAGCTTTTTCCTTGGCATGAAACAGGCAGTGGCAGGAAACAGAGTTGGAGATATTTCAGCAGCGATTCAGACATTTATCGAAGGAAATGGATATTCTATTGTCCGGGATCTGGAAGGACACGGCATTGGTGCGAATCTGCACGAAGGCCCCTCGGTCCCCAATTTCGGAACACCGGGAAAAGGTCCCAAGCTGATGCCCGGAATGACCATTGCTGTTGAACCGATGGTTAACCTTGGTAAATATAATGTCTATCTGGATGCCAGAAATGACTGGACATTCAAAACTTTGGATCGCAGCCTTTCTGCACATTATGAAAATACAATTCTTATAACCGACGGCGAACCCGTCATTTTAACCACATTATAGGAGGGCAAGGATGTTTCAGATAGCTGACTTGGTTATTTCTGTAAGCGGGAGAGATAAGGATCGGATTTTTATGGTGGTAGATATTCCGGAACCCAACTACGTACTCATTGCGGACGGAGCGTTACGGAAGCTGGAAAAGCCAAAGAAAAAGAAGATAAAGCATTTAAAGCTGTCGCAATATACTGCGAATGAGCGGATTTTGGAAAAAATCAGCCAGGGCAAAAAAATCACTAATGCAGAGCTTCGTAAGATGCTTCGGGCGTTGGTAGATGCTGAATCAGAAGAATAACAGTTGCACGGAGGTTTAAATTATGCCGAAAGATGATGTACTTGAATTAGAAGGAACCGTAATAGAAGCGTTACCCAATGCGATGTTTACGGTTGAATTAGAAAATGGGCACAAAATTCTGGCTCATATCTCAGGAAAATTAAGAATGCACTACATTAAAATTCTGCCGGGAGATAAAGTTACTTTGGAAATGTCTCCTTATGATTTAACCAGAGGTAGAATTGTATGGAGAGCGAAATAATAGGAGGTAAATACTCATGAAAGTAAGACCGTCTGTAAAAAAAATCTGCGAAAAATGTAAAGTGATCCGCAGAAAAGGAAACATCATGGTAATTTGCGAAAACCCTAAACACAAACAGAAACAGGGCTAATCGTAAAATTACACATCGCCCGCGTTGCGGCAAAAACAAACTTTTTGTGAAAAAGGCGCGGCTGTACAGAGTTCCTCTGTATGTCTTTTTTGCAAGATGTTTGCTTCATATAGGAATAGATTAAAATCTATTCCGACTGCCCTGCCTGGCAGGGGAAAACGGTTTCACTAATCGTTTTTGCGGGAAACCGCCAACAAACTATACGAAATCAAACACGAGAAAATCAGGAGGTGTAGATTCAAATGGCAAGAATTGCTGGTATCGACTTACCCAGAGAAAAAAGAGTAGAAATCGGTTTGACCTATATCTACGGAATTGGTGTTTCTGCTTCCAGAAGAATTTTAAAAGAAACCGGAATCAATCCCGACACCAGAGTAAAAGATTTAACCGATGACGAAGTAGCAAAATTAAGAGATAATATCGACAAAAACCATGTAGTTGAAGGTGATCTTCGCCGTGACGTTGCAATGGATATCAAACGTTTGATTGAAATTGGATGTTACAGAGGAACCAGACACAGAAAAGGTCTGCCTTGCAGAGGTCAGAGAACAAAAACCAATGCAAGAACCAGAAAAGGTCCCAGAAAAACCATGGCTAACAAAAAGAAATAATCTTTTTGCTTGGGTTTTCCCTACAGTGGGCAGGTTAAGATGTCTGTCCCCTATAAGAATCGAAGTGTAGAGATACACTTTAACGAAAGGAATGAGTAAATCAAATGGCTAAAGCGGTTAAAAGAACAACCAGAAGAAGAAAAGAGAAGAAGCACATTGAGAAAGGTGCAGTTCATATTCAGTCTTCTTTCAACAATACAATCGTAACCATCACTGACGTTGCAGGTAATGCACTTTCTTGGGCATCCGCAGGTGGTCTGGGCTTCAGAGGCTCCAGAAAGAACACTCCGTTTGCTGCACAGATGGCTGCTGAAACTGCTGCAAAAGCTGCTATGGAACATGGACTCAAAACTGTTGAAGTTTTCGTGAAAGGTCCCGGTTCCGGTAGAGAAGCTGCAATCAGAGCACTGCAGACTGCTGGATTGGAAGTTACTATGATTAAAGATGTAACTCCTATCCCGCACAACGGTTGCAGACCTCCGAAGAGAAGAAGAGTATAATCTCTTTTGGAGAACATTATTATTTGAAATTCAGGATTTTGGCGATAAGCCAAAGAATAAAAGTGGAGGTGCAAAACAAATGGCAAGATATACAGGTGCAGTGTGCCGTCTTTGCAGAAGAGAAAATCAGAAACTTTTCTTAAAAGGTACCAGATGTTTTTCTGAAAAATGTGCCCTGTCTAAAAGAGCTTATGCTCCCGGACAGCATGGTCAGGCAAGAAAGAAAATGTCTGAATACGGCGTTCAGCTGCGTGAAAAACAGAAAACAAGAAGATATTATGGCGTATTAGAAGGTCAGTTTGCAAACTACTACGAAATGGCTGTTAAAAAAGCAGGCATTACCGGTGAAAACTTACTGATCATCTTGGAATCCAGACTGGATAACATTGTTTACAGATTAGGCTGGGCTACTTCCAGACCGGAAGCAAGACAGCTGGTTAGACACGGTCATTTTGAAGTGAATGGTCAGAAAGCTAACATTCCTTCCATCTTACTGAAGGCTGGTGATACCATCACCATTAAAGATAAGAGCCGCAGCTCTGAAAAGATGAAAGCTGTTTTAGAAACTACCGAATCTAAAGTTGTTCCCATGTGGTTATCTTTAGATAAAAACGCTTTAAGCGCTTCTATCGTAAGAATGCCCACCAGAGAAGAAATTGATCTGGAAGTTGAAGAACACTTAATCGTTGAGTTGTACTCCAAATAAGATATTGACTTTGTTATATTGTTTCTTCCGGCATATTATTTGCCGGAAGGAGCAAGTAAGTCAGTATAGCTGACCCAAAGAGCAAAAACTCCGAAAAGTTAGAAAATAAGATTGAACACCAGTAGGTGAGGAGGGTCACAGTATGATTTTAATTGAAAAACCCAATATCGAATTTTTAGACCGGTCACCCAGCGGTGATTATGCTAAATTTTCCTTAAGCCCGTTAAATCGGGGATATGGTACTACCCTTGGTAACAGCTTGAGAAGAATTCTGTTGTCTTCTTTGGAAGGCGTTGCTCCCACCAGCGTGAAAATCGACGGCGTGGTGCACGAATTCTCCACCATTCCCGGTGTGAAGGAAGACGTAACCGAAATTATTCTGAATGTTAAAAATATCGCGGCAAAACTGTTCTGCGACGGTCCAAAAACCGTGATTTTAGAAGCAGATGGCGAATGTGTTCTGACTGCCGGCGATATCAAACCGGATGCGGAAGTGGAAATCAAAAATCCCGAACTGCATATTGCAACCTTAAACAAAGATGCAAAATTCTATATGGAAATTGTGTTTGACCATGGCATCGGATATGTTCCTTCAGAACTCAATAAAACTCCGACTCTGCCGGTGGGTGCAATTCCGGTTGACTCCATTTATACTCCTGTAAAGAAGGTAAATGCAACTGTTGAAAACACCAGAGTAGGTAACAAAACCGACCATGATAAACTGACTTTGGAAGTTTGGACCAACGGCGTTCTGACTGCTGACGAAGCAGTTGGTTGGGCTGCAAAAATCATGAGCGAGCATCTGTCTCTGTTCGTAGGTTTGTCCGACGAAGCAAAGAACAGCGATATCATGGTGGAAAAAGAAGAAGACTACAAAGAAAAAGTTTTGGAAATGACCATCGAGGATTTAGACTTGTCTGTTCGTTCTTACAACTGTCTGAAACGTGCAGGTATCAACAATGTTGAAGACCTGTCCAAAAAGACTCAGGAAGAAATGATTAAGGTAAGAAACTTAGGTCGTAAATCCATGGAAGAAGTCATTGCAAAACTGGAAGCGTTGGGCTTAACTCTGGCGCAGGAAGAAGAATAAACCTGACCCGAAAGGGAATTGATTAAAAAGGGAGGCTATGTCAAAATGGCAGGAACCAGAAAATTAGGTCGTCCTACAGACCATAGAATCGCTATGCTCAAAAATCTTGTGACTGCTCTGTTAGAACACGGTAAAATTGAAACTACCGTTACCAGAGCAAAAGAAACCAGAGCATTGGCTGAAAAAATGATTACTCTTGCTAAAAAAGATACTTTACATGCAAGAAGACAGGCGCTGGCTTTTATCACCAAAGAAGATGTTGTGAAAAAGCTGTTTGAAGAAATCGCTCCGAAATACGCTGAAAGAAACGGTGGTTACACCAGAATCATCAAAACTTTCGAACGCCGTGGCGATGCAGCTTTAATGTCTGTGATCGAATTAGTATAAGGAGGTATTCACAATGAAACAGGGAATCCATCCGGATTACAAAAAAACCACTATCACCTGTGCTTGTGGCGCGGTTTATGAAACCGGCTCCAGCAAGGAAAACCTGCACGTGGAAATTTGTGCAAAATGCCATCCGTTCTATACCGGCAAACAGAAACTGGTAGACACCGGCGGACGTGTAGAAAAATTCAAAAAGAAATTCGGTTTATAAAATCCAAAAAATGGCTTACAGAACACTCTGTAAGCCATTTTTTTGTTTGATTTCGTGTATTTTGATTGTCATTCCGAGTGCAGCGAGGAATCTCGTATTCCAAAAGAGATTCTTCGGTCGCGTTACTTTCTCAGAATGACATAGAGGGGATGTTTGATACTCGAAGTATTTTTACTTTTTATCGGTCAACCCTAAAATATAATCAGTAGATACCTTATAGTATTTTGAAAGAGCGATGAGAACCTCAATTGGTAATTGTCGTTGACCGTTTTCGTATTGGGAATAGGTATTCTGTTTAATATGAAGATACTCAGCAAGTTCTTTTTGCGTAATATCGGAATCTTCCCGTAAATCTTTTAATCTCATTTTTATCACCTCTGGAACTTATTATAGTAAATCTCATAATGAGATATTGACTTTTATCTCAAATTGTGATATTATAAAATAAAAATTCTCAAGGAGATAGCGTTATGAAAAAAAGATTACAAGGATTTTTGACAGGCGTTTTGGTTGGCGCCACAGTGGTTAGCGGTGTTGCAGTTGCAAAAACGGGTAGTGAGACGATAGAAGCGATTTACAACAATATTAAGATTTATGTAGATGGAGTGAAAATTGAACCGAAAGATGCGAACGGAAATGCAGTAGAACCGTTTATTTATAACGGAACTACTTATCTTCCTGTTCGTGCTGTCGGAGAAGCAATTGATAAATCGGTTCATTGGGATGGTACAACACAAAGTGTATATTTGGGGCAGATTCCCGGAGTATCACAAAGTTGGATGGATATATGTAAACCATATGAATATGAGAATGGAAAAGAATATTTAATAAGCAGCAATAAAAAGTTTACAATGTCGGGGAAAGAATATACAAACGGTTTTACTTTGGATGCTTGTATATACAATTTAAAATCCTTTGCTTTATTTAATTTAAATGGTCAATATTCTACCTTGTCATTTAAAGTGGGACATATAGATAACACATCAAAGATAAATGGAGAATTAAATGTATATTTGGATGGTAATTTAGCGAAAACTGTATCATTAAATCATGATTCGGGTGTTAAAAATGTCAATATTGCATTGAATGGAGCTATGCATATGAAGATAGAAATTGTTCCGGAATATGCATGGTATGAATCTGGGCGTTATGGATTTGCAGAAGGTGTGTTCAATTAAAAGGTATTAAAAAGTTTAATAAAATGGCTGATAGCTAACAATCACCCCTATGGTAAAAGGAAAGAAATTACCATAGGGGTGATTTTTTTATTAGGAAACGAATCATTCTGTTGACTTTTTTTAATGAGTTGAAAGAACTACTCAATAATCAAATAACTGCCAACTTTTAAATTTTTGTCGTTGTCGATATTGTTTACTGCTTTTAAGCGGTCAACGGTAGTGGCATATTTTTTGGCAATCTGAAACAGGGTATCACCGGGTTTTATAATATACGCAACGATAGGGGCACGGGAAATTTGAAGAGGAGCATCTTCATCTACCAAAATGGCTTCCACATATTCTTTGTCGCAGGTAGAATGTAAACAGATGTGATAGGTGATGCCGCTTCGGATTTCGATGCTGTTATGGTTGGAAATATGATAGGAAAAATGCTGAAGTTCGATTTTGGCAGAGATGTCGGAACAGGGTTCGTTTTTTGGAAAATCACGGGACTGTTCAAAGGGGATTTCTTTTGTGACACAATGGATTCCGCCGGCGGTACGATATAAAATCCGACAGGAGAGAATGCCGTTTAAACGGATTTTTTGATGTTCTGCTTTGGCACCGGAGAGCAGAGGAGTACAGGTTACATCTAAAATTTCTTCCAGTTGTGAATCGGAGACAGAAAGAATTTCTTTTAACGTGAAATTATCCTGCGGTAAAAGACAGCAATGTTCAAAGGCAGCAGATTTTTTCAGCAGTTTCACCTGATAGTTGGGGCTGTAGGCATCGGTAATCAAAGAAACACTTTCCGGTTTAATGGCATGAATCTGTACGGTAATCATACCCTGGAAGCTGATGTTTTTTGCTTCGTTTTCTTCGTTTTCCAGGATGCTTGCGGTAAGAATACAAGGCTTTAAATCATAGGTAATCAGGTATTCATCTTCTAAGTCGCCCACATCTAAAATCTCGGTAAAGGGGGAAGAGAATTCTACGGTTTCTACTGAAGAAAGAGTAGAAATATAGAGCATTTTCACTTCAATATCCCCTTTGATAACAGCCTTATTGGAAATGGCTTTCAGTTCGGGATTTACGATGCGGACGGAGGTTTCTAAAATTTCCGAGACAGGAGGCTTTCCGCTTGGAAGAGGAAAGCTTAAGGCGTAGGGAAACTGTTCCTGCCGTAGTACGGGAGTGGAGTAGGTGTCTACTACTTCGCACAGAGTTTGCAGATGATTTCCCGGATAGCTTGGCTCGGGAAGACGGATATTTTCTACAAGATTTACTGTGAGAGTTAAATGCCCTCGGATTCCCAGCTTTCTTGAGTTAATCAGAACGGGAGAGTGGGGAGTAACGTGAAGTTCTATCTCAGAACCGTCCCAGCTTAATTCCGACGGTAAATCAGCTTTGATTCTTACCGTATCGGTATGGCTTAAGGCGGCGATCTGCGGTTCCTCCGATCCCTCGGGTAAGTACATCAGATTGGCACATACGGTTACGTTTGCTGTGAATAAGTTGTCCTTAATTTGGTAGTCGTTCATATATGCATGAATGGTTTGGGACAGGATTTTTAAAATATCCCGTTTGGAATCCGGTACGTTCAGGTCCCATTCGATTTTTTGCGGGATGGATTGGCTCCAAACAGTTTTTGTTACGGTTCCTTCTGTCATATTGGTTCTCCTTTGGTATGTTTTTTCGAGCTTGCTCTTTTTATTTTCATTTCACTATATGTGATTTTTTGTGGGAATATACCGAAATGATTTCAAAAAAAGTATGATACCAAAAACGGATCAGAAACAAGGAGGAAAAATAGAAAAAAATGGTCGGATTCTCTTGCATTTTCTGACAGGCTATGTTATACTGAATATGATATGTTGGGGTAGGATATTTTGATCCGAATCCGGCGAAATTTGAAATCATCAGGAAAGGAACGGTAAAAAATGCCAAAAGTTGCAGTCATTATGGGAAGCGATTCTGATTTCCCCCAGTTAAAAGGATGTATCAAAACCTTAAAAGATTACGGAGTAGATGTTGAGGTAAAAGTAATGTCTGCCCACAGAACTCCCGAGGATGCCGCACAGTTTTCCAAAAATGCGAAAGCAAACGGTTTTGAAGTTATTATTGCGGCTGCAGGAAAGGCTGCTCATTTAGGCGGTGTTTTGGCGGCATTTACTACCTTGCCCGTAATTGGAATTCCCATTAAGGCGTCTACCCTGGACGGATTGGATGCGCTGTTATCCATTGTGCAGATGCCAAAAGGGATTCCTGTGGCAACTGTAGCCATTGACGGTGGCGATAATGCAGCAATTTTAGCACTGCAGATTCTTTCCTTAAAATACAAAGATATCGAAGCAAAATTAGAAGCAATGAAAGAGAACATGGCAAACGAAGTTCGTGCCAAAGATAAAAAACTTCAGGATGAAGTTGCAAGCTTATAAGAAAGAGGGGCAAAAAACTATGAATGAAGCATATAAACAGGCTGGGGTAGATATCCATGCAGGATATCGTTCCGTAGAACTGATTAAAGACAGCGTAAAGAAAACTTTTACCAATGGCGTAATGACTGATATCGGCGGTTTTGGCGGTTTATTTGAATTGTTTAAAACCGGCAACTATACCAATCCGGTACTGGTATCCGGTACTGACGGTGTTGGTACCAAATTGAAAATTGCTTTCTTAACAGACAAACATGATACCGTTGGTCAGGACTGTGTGGCAATGTGTGTTAATGATATCGTGTGTTCCGGTGCAAAGCCCTTATTCTTCTTAGACTATCTGGCAGTTGGTAAAAACGTGCCTGAGAGAATTGCTGAAATCGTGAAAGGTGTCAGCGACGGTTGTATTTTAGGCGAATGTGCATTGGTTGGCGGAGAAACCGCAGAAATGCCCGGTTTCTACCCCGTAAACGAATATGACCTGGCAGGATTTTCTGTTGGTGTTGTGGATAAAGATAAAATCATTGACGGTTCTACCGTAACAGAAGGGGATGTGTTAATCGGTGTGGCTTCCTCCGGTATCCATTCCAACGGTTACTCTCTGGTAAGAAAAGTATTTGAACTGAATGGTCCCGAAGAAGAAGCTAAGAAAAATTTAGGCGTATATTACGATGAACTTGGCATGACGTTAGGGGAAGCATTAATCATCCCCACAAAAATCTATGTAAAAACTGTACTGGCAGTACTGTCTCAGTATAAAGTGAAAGCAATCTCTCACATCACCGGCGGCGGTTTTTATGAAAACATTCCGAGAATGTTGCCCGACGGAACTCAGGCAGTCATCAAAAAAGATTCCTTCCCCGTATTGCCTATTTTCAAACTGTTGCAGGCAAAAGGCGGTATCTCTGAAGAAAATATGTATAACACCTATAATATGGGTATCGGTCTGTGTATGGCTGTGAACAAAGGCGATGCAGACGGCGTTATTAAAATCATCGAATCCTTAGGTGAAAAAGCATACATTTTAGGTACTGTGGAAAACGGTGATGCAGGAGTGAAACTGATCTAATGAAAAAGATTGTGGTTTTAGTATCCGGCGGTGGCACCAATCTCCAGGCATTGATTGATGCGAAAGATGTGATTGTGTCCGGCAAAATTACCAAAGTAATTTCCTCCAAACCGGATGTGTATGCATTGGAGCGTGCCAAAAACGCAGGGATTCCCGGCGTGGTGATAGCAAGAAAAAGCTTTGCGGATAATGACAGTTATCAGAAAGCGTTGCTATCCGAGTTAAAAGCGGAACAACCGGATTTAATCGTATTGGCAGGCTTCTTATCCATCATCGGAGAAGAAATAATCAAAGAATTCCCCGAAAAAATCATCAATGTGCATCCGTCACTCATTCCTTCGTTTTGTGGAGACGGTTTCTACGGACTGAAAGTTCACGAAGCCGCATTGGAAAAAGGGGTCAAAGTGACCGGTGCAACGGTGCATTTTGTAAACGAAATCACCGACGGCGGCAGAATCATTCTGCAACAGCCGGTTATGGTGGAAGAAGGGGACACTCCCGAAGTGTTACAACGTCGGGTGATGGAACAGGCTGAATGGAAGATTTTACCCAAAGCCTGTGAGTTAGTGTTATCAGGGAAAGCGTAAGAAAGGAACCAGATAGAATGAATCAGATTGCTAAATTACTGAAGAATAACTCTTATCCGGGCAGAGGTATCATCGTTGGAATATCCCAGGATGGAAAAACTGCCGTAACCGCATATTTCATTATGGGAAGAAGTGAAAACAGCCGGAACCGTGTGTTCGTGACTGAGGGAGAGGGGATTCGTACTGAAGCGTTCGACCCATCCAAATTAAGCGATCCGTCTCTGATTATTTATGCACCTGTTCGTGTGTTGGGGAACAAAACCGTGGTAACCAACGGTGACCAGACCGATACTGTGTATGATTTCTTAAAAGAGGGAAAAACCTTTGAAGAAGCTCTGCGTACCCGTGAGTTTGAACCCGATGCTCCCAACTTTACCCCCAGAATTTCTGCAGAACTGACGGTAGATGGAGGATTCTCTTATAAAATGTCTATTTTAAAAAGTGCGATGGGCAATGGGGAATCCTGTCAGAGATTCTTCTATGAATATTCCGAGCCTGTAGCGGGAGAAGGACATTTTATTCACACCTACAAATGTGACGGAAATCCCATTCCTTCTTTCTACGGTGAACCGGAACTGATAAAAATCAATGAGGATATTGATGCATTCACCAATACCTTATGGACCAACTTAAACGAAGACAACAAGGTTTCCTTGTTTGTAAGATACATTTCTTTGGAAGACGGTTCTTATGAAACCAGAATCATCAACAAAAATAAGTAAACATAGGAAAGGACCGAGGAGCATGAAAGAATTAGAATTAAAATACGGTTGTAATCCCAATCAGAAACCCTCCAGAATTTTTACGGAAGAATATGACCTGCCTATCACAATTTTAAACGGCAGACCCGGTTATATTAACTTTTTGGATGCTTTTAACAGCTGGCAGCTGGTAAAAGAATTAAAAGAAGCAACAGGTCTTCCTGCGGCAGCATCGTTTAAACATGTAAGTCCTGCAGGTGCAGCAGTTGGATTACCCCTTTCCGATTTAGAAAAGAAAATTAACTTCGTGGAAGAGTTCGAGCTTTCTCCCATGGCTTGTGCATACGCAAGAGCAAGAGGGGCAGACAGAATGTCTTCCTACGGTGATTTTATCGCATTGTCTGATACTTGTGATAAAGAAACTGCTTTCATTATTGCCAAGGAAGTTTCTGATGGTATTATCGCACCCGATTATACCCCTGAGGCGCTGGAAATCTTGAAATCCAAGAGAAAAGGCGGCTATACTGTCATTCAGATTGACAAGGATTTCACTCCCAAGCCTGTTGAACGTCGTGATGTGTTTGGGATCACCTTTGAGCAGGGAAGAAACGAATTGAAAATTGATGAAACTATGTTGACCAATTTTGTGACTGACGTAAAATCTTTCCCCGACAGTGCAAAAATTGACCTGATGATTGCGTTAATTACTTTAAAATATACCCAATCCAACTCCGTTTGTTATGCAAAAGGCGGACAGGTAATTGGTGTGGGGGCAGGACAGCAGTCCCGTATTCACTGTACCAGACTGGCCGGAAACAAAGCAGACGTTTGGTATTTAAGACAGCATGAGAAAGTATTAAACTTGAAATTCAAACCCGACATTCGCCGTCCCGACCGTGATAACACCATTGACGTGTATATTTCCGATGAATATATGGATGTATTGGAAAATGGCGTATGGGAACAGTTCTTCACCGAAAAACCGCCCGTATTCACTCGTGAAGAACGTTTGGAATGGCTGAAAACCCAGTCCGGCGTATCGGTTGGTTCCGATGCATTCTTCCCCTTTGGTGATAATATTGAACGTGCAAGAAAGAGTGGGGTAGAATTTATTGCACAGCCCGGCGGTTCCATTCGTGATGACCATGTAATTGATACCTGTAACAAATACGGCATTGCAATGGTATTTACCGGCAACCGTTTGTTCCATCACTAAAATAGGAAAATGATAGGGGATTTTTCAAAAATTCCCTATTTCCTTTTGATTAACGGATAGGAGAATGAAAGACAATGAGTGAAACAAGTAAAAAAATATTAGTTGTTGGCGGCGGCGGAAGAGAACACGCCATTATCAAATGCTTAAAACGGGATAATCCCGACCTTGCAATTTACTGTGCTCCCGGAAACGGTGGCATCGGACAGTTGGCAACTTTAGTTCCCATCAAAGCAACTGAAATTGACAAATTGGTGGCATATGCTAAAGAAGAACAGTTTGATATGGTTATGGTTGCACCCGATGACCCGTTGGTACTGGGCTTGGTGGACGAACTGGAAGCGGCAGGCATTCGTGCCTTTGGTCCCCGTAAAAATGCAGCAATTGTGGAAGGAAGTAAAGCCTTTTCCAAAGAACTGATGAAAAAGTATAATATTCCCACTGCAAAATATGAAACCTTTACCGATGCAGATTCTGCTATCGCATATTTAAAAGCAGAAAACACCTATCCTGCTGTTATCAAAGCGGACGGGTTAGCACTTGGCAAAGGTGTTATCATTGCACAAAATGAAGAAGAAGCGGTAACTGCCATCAACGAAATGATGGTGGATCAGGTATTCGGTGCTTCCGGTACCACAGTGGTTATTGAAGAGTTTTTAACCGGTCCCGAAATTTCTGTATTGGCATTTACCGACGGAAAAACCGTGGTGCCTATGGTATCTGCACAGGACCATAAGCGTGCTTATGATAATGACGAAGGTTTAAATACCGGCGGTATGGGGACTTTTTCTCCCAGCCGTGTGTATAACGAAGATTTAGCAAAAGAATGTATGGAACATATCTTCCTGCCCACGATTAACGGTCTTCGTGCGGAGGGCAGACCCTTTAAAGGGGTGATCTATTTCGGTTTGATGGCAACCAAAAACGGCGTGAAAGTGATTGAATACAATGCCCGTTTCGGTGACCCGGAAACTCAGGTAGTGCTTCCCAGATTAAAAACTAATCTTTTAACTATTTTTGATGCAATTATTGACGAAAAATTAGAGGAAATCAAGATTGAATGGGAAGATAATGCTTGTGTTTGTGTCATTATGGCATCCGGCGGATATCCTAAAAAATATCAGACCGGCTACGAAATCACCGGGATGGATCAAGCAGAAGAAAAAGACAATATTTTCATTTATCACGCAGGCACCAAAGCCCAAGACGGCAAGTTTCTGACTGCTGGCGGACGTGTGATTGGTGTGACTGCAACCGGTAAAAATTTAGACGATGCTATTAAAGAAGCATATGATGCCGTAGCGAAAATTTCCTTTACCGATGCACATTTCAGACGTGATATTGGGGTTAAAAAGTACAACTAAGAGGGGATTTTTTTGAATAAGCAAACTGTACAAAAGCTGAATTTATTTGGTGGTGGAATTCTTTCCCGTTGGGAAGAGAATCAGGCATTGTTTTTAGAAGTGTCGGGACAGTATAAGTCCGGTGCTGTGACGTATCCCTTCACTGTTTCTTTTGATGGGGAAACCTACAAGCTGACTTTTCAGAAAGAGTGCATGAAAGGTTTATTTCCTGAATTGTTTACCTCTTTGCTTAGTAAAGCAAATCTCTATGATGAACTGGAACTTACCTATGCGGATCGTACCGGCAGACTGATTCTTCACGGAGATGCCAAAAATGTGACTACCAAAAGTGATAACCGTGTGATGGAACCATCCAAGGCGGAAGAAAAACATCTGATTTCGCCCAAAGCGGCAAATAAACTGCTAACTGTTTTGGATTTTGTTACTGACCAGGGAAAATTAAAAAATACCCATGTGAGAAAATTCACCCAGGCGGAGCATTTTATAGAACTTTTGGTTCCTTATATTAAAAAGCTTCCCGCCGACCGTGAAATCATGGTGTATGATTTGGCTTGCGGAAAATCTTATTTGTCCTTTTTCTTGAATTTTTACCTTTGCGATGTGTTAAAGAGAAGATGTCGCATCATCGGAGTGGATATCAGAGATGATGTGGTAGAAGCTTCTAAAAAAATCCGTGATGAATTAAAATACTATAATATGGATTTTTACTGTGCGGATATTTTAGAATTTGAACCGCCCACACGGATGGACATTGCCGTATCTTTACACGCTTGCGATGTGGCGACTGATTTTGCCATTGCAGCGGCGGTGAATAATGGTGCCCAAATATGTGCCATTGCCCCGTGTTGTCATAAGGAATTTTTGCCCACCATCGGGAATGAAGAAATGCCGTATCTCTTTGAAAACGGCATTTTTAAAAAGCGATTTTCGGACCTGTTAACTGATATATACAGAGTAAAAACCATGGAAGAACACGGCTACAATGTGACGGCAACGGAGTTTGTTTCTCCTCTGGAAACTCCGAAAAATCTATTGATATTAGCAGAGAAAACAAAAAATGCTTCTCCGAAAGGAGAAGCAACCAAAGAAATCAAACGGGCATTTGGAGTTGACCCGATTTTAGAGAAACTTATTTTTTAGCGGAAAGGCGAATCCTATGAAAATCATTGACTGTCATTGTCATATTTATCCTCAGAAGATTGCCGAAAAGGCAGTAAAAGCCATTGGTGATTTTTACGATATCCAGATGCATTGCGGAGGCACCTGTGAAGACCTCTTGTCAGAGTGGAAAGAATACGGTGTGGATAAAATGTTGATTCACTCCACGGCAACCCGTCCTGACCAGGTATCTCATATCAATCAGTTCCTGTTGGGCGAACTTGCCAAAAATACCGATTTTATTGGGTTTGGGACTCTTCATCCCGATTATGATGATAACGAAGGAGAAATCGAAAAGCTTCTGGCAAATGGGGTGAAAGGAATCAAATTCCACCCTGATTTCGGGAAAATTGATATTTTATCTCCCGAAATGTATCATATTTATGAAATGATGTCGGGTAAGCTTGCCATTATGTTTCATGTTGGTGACTACCGATACGATTATTCTCATCCCACCAAAATCAAGCAGATTTTACGGGATTTTCCTAACTTAACGGTCATCGGTGCTCATTTGGGAGGATATTCTACCTGGGAGGATTCTATGGATATTCTCTGTGGAGAAAATATCTATTTCGATACTTCCTCTACCCTGGAATTCATTTCTCCCGAACTGGCAGTGAAAATTCTTAAAAAACATGACATGGATAAAATCCTGTTTGGTACAGACTATCCCATGTGGCATATCAAAAAGGAAATCGAAAATATTGAAAAACTGGCATTGTCAGACGATGAAAAAGAGAAGATTTTCTATGGAAATGCAGAACGTTTATTGAATCTTAAATAAGTACATAAAAAAATAAGAATCAAATTTTATCATGAAATTTGATTCTTATTTTTTGTCACCGTCTACAAATAAAATTTCGCCTTCTTTTAAGTAGTTTAAGCTGCTTCTGGCGATGGATTCCACCGTTTTCTGGCTGCTGGCCTTCTGATCCAACCGTTCCAATTCTGCCTGTTTTTCCCGTTCGTAGGCAATTTTTTCCGTATATATTTTTTCGTCTTTCTTAAGCACTGTATAATCTGTGTAGGTTTGATAGTGTAAGAAAGAGAAATAAACAAACATACCAACCAGGGTGAAAATCCACAGGTTTTTCCGTTTCAATAATTTCACAGTCTCATATCCTCTTCACAAGCTTCAAGTTTTCTTTCCAGGCATGTATCGGGATGCCCAGGAGCCGTTTCAGCCATTTCCAAATCCATAACAAAGGCTTAACTGAAAACAAAACACCATTTTTTATTATTATACCAAAGAAACTAAGACTTGTAAAGAGGAATTTGAAAAAAAGTTGTAAAAAATGAGCAATTTTTTCGCACAAAGGGAACAACCAACGGGTAAACAAAGCAAAATAAAGAAAAATTCCGGTGAGAAGTCCAAAAAATTCGTAGGCACGAAGCTTCATATCCGAGGTGATAAAAAATACAAACAAAATCATACTGCAGGAAACCAGCCAGAACAGCATATCACAACAGATTAAAATTGCGTTGTGTGTCGTACGGCGACGGATTGCCTTTAAAAAATCATATCCCAAGCCCAATACCGTTCCTGCGAAAATATCCATTAAAAAAGCCAAAGTCATTCTCCTTACCGGAAGACGTTTTTCCAAAAGCTTCCTCTGTTTTCTACTGTGTTTTTTGTATAGGTCAGACTGTCAAAGCTGCCTTTTGCTACTACTTCTCCTGTGTCTACGGATAGCTTTTCAACTTTCAAATCGCTTCCTTTGATATGAAGCTGACCAAGCTCTGTTTCCAGCATAATTTCTTCTTCGTCAAAGGTCAGAATATCTGATACACCGGAAACCGATAGTTTTTCCCGGTTTTCCAAAATGATGTTCTGAATGATGTTTTTCTCATTTGTCATACTTAAAAAATCCTTTCTTTGCAGATGAATTTTTGATGCTGTCCCACACGATTAACACAATTACTCCAATGCCAAGATACCCAAAAAAGGAGTACAGCTTTTCCAAAAGTGTGCTGAATCCTAAAAAGCCCATACCCAGAAGGATCAGAGAGACTGTAAAACTGTGTGTTCCTTTGGTGACTGCATACAGGCAGTTTACGGCAGTGGTTAAAATGGAGCCATAGAGCATTACAGTATATAAATATGAGAGATGGGGGCCGAGTAGACCCATAATTTTTAACATTGGGATTGCTTCTTCAGCAAGAATTCCGTTGTGGAGATTTAACACAGCTTTTAGAAGAATTCCGGCAAATGCCACCAAGGAAAAACCCGCTATCATGCCGTAACGTCCGGTTTTTATGTTGGTTGCTTTAGGGAGAGCAGACAAAAAAGGGAGTACCGACAGCAGATTGTATCCGGTGTAGGTCAGCATATTAACGGTGGGAGATTCGGTTGTACCAAACAGTCCTACCGGAAGAAGCAAAGAGGCGAACCCAATTACAATCATTGCACCAATCAGGATGGGAGTAGCAATCAGATTAAACCGGTAAACTCCCTGAATTCCAAAAGGTAAAATGAATAGCGTGATTCCCCAGGTAACGAGAATTCCCAACGGACAGGCGAGAGAAAAGCTTTCCCTCAGGGCTTCTCCTCCGCAGGCGAGCATGACAGAATAGGAACCTCCTGAAAACAAAAGAAATAGAGGCGTCAGCCACCGGGACAGCCGGGTAGGGGAACACTCACATTTCTGACGGTTCCAGTACAAAAGACTGACTGCTGCCATGAGTGCCAAAGAAAATCCTAATCGAAAAAGAGAAGAAATATCGGGACTTTTGAAAAAAAGCTGCAGTTCTTTTCCTGTGGCAAAGCCGGCGCCGATGAGAGTTCCGGCAACCGAAAACATCAGTTTTAAAATCTGGATGATAACAATCTCTCCTTTTATATTGAAATTCGGTGAAAATAAGAAAATATTTCTGCAGAATAATAAGGGGAAAATCATTTTAAATATATTTCATAAAAAATGAAATTATTACTTGATTTTTCGGGAATTTGTGGTATAATAATAATCGTAAGACTGAATGTGCAAGTCTTACGATTACTGTCACTGTTGCACAGTGATGTTTGCTATTGTTTTCGGGCAGAATCGGTGGCAAACTTTAAATTTTGTTTTGATAAGGAGAAATGAAAATGCAGAAAATTACAAAAGATATGATCATTGCAGATGTATTGAAAGTGGATGTGGAATTAGCCCCCTTCTTTTTTTCCATCGGAATGCATTGCTTAGGTTGTCCTTCCGCAGCAGGCGAAACCATCGAAGAAGCTTGTATGGTGCATAATACCGATTGCGATGCTTTAATTGAAAAAATGAATAACTTTTTGGAAATCAAAGCAAACAGCCAAAACGCTTAATATCGGTATCACAAAGAAAATGCATTGCCTAACGAAGGATATTCGTTAGGCATTTCAACAAAATTGGATGAAAAAGAAAGGATGCCGTTTATAAAAAACTCGGCATACGGTGAAGTTTATGAGCGAACCCTTGCGCTACAAAGGCAAACTCATTGCCAGAAAAGACAACATCATTTATTATGGAAATCCCGAGGATAGCTATGTTATTATGATGAATATTACCGAGTCAACTCCGGTAGGCGGATACGATATCACTTCTAAAGTAACCGTATCCTTACAGACCAATACCGGCGGAAAAGAAAAAATCATCAAAAAAGTAGAACGTGAAGGAATGTTCAAGGCACTGGATATTGCCGAATACTGGCTGGCAGAAGCCTTGGAAGAAGAATAATTACTTAACTTGAGTGGTGAATAGTTCTTATGGTGGATAACGGAATTTTCTTAATATTCAGCCTTGCAATTGCATTCTTGTTTTCCTTTGCTGCAGTTCCTTTGGTAAGAGTTGTGGCGTTTAAAATCGGTGCGGTGGACGTACCACGGGATCAGCGCAGAATGCATACCAAACCCATTCCCCGTATGGGTGGTCTGGCAATTTATCTTGGCTTTCTGGTCAGTTATCTCTGCTTTGGCGGAATTTTAGAACCAAAATCCGTAGGTATCATTGCAGGGGCAACCGTGTTGGTGATTCTGGGGATTTTAGATGACAGAAAACCCATTCGTGCCGTTGTGAAACTGGGAGTTCAGCTGATTGCTGCGTTGATTCCTGTTTTAATGGGACTTCGGGTAGAATTTGTGACCAGTATCAATTTATTTTCCAATCAGGCAAACTACGTGCTGGGTGCCTTGTCAGTTCCCATTACAGTTGTCTGGATTGTAGGGGTAACCAATGCGTTGAATTTGATTGACGGTTTGGACGGACTTGCCGGTGGAATCGCATCTATTTCATCATTTTGTCTGATGTTTGTTTCGCTGGTCTTTGGAAGTCCCCATTGTGCGGTAGCATTGGCAGCAATTGCCGGTGCAACCATCGGATTTTTACCCTATAATCTGAATCCGGCAAAAATTTTTATGGGAGACACCGGTGCTTTATTTTTAGGTTACATGTTGGCAACCTTGTCGGTAGATGGATTCTTTAAAAGCTATGCGGCGATTACTTTTGTCATTCCGCTGTTGGTAATGGGACTTCCTTTGTTTGATACCAGCTTTGCTATTTTCCGTCGTATGCTCCGTGGAGAGCCTATTATGCAACCGGACCGCAGCCACTTGCATCACCGTTTGATTGATGCAGGTTTTTCCCAGAGACAAGCCGTGGCGATTATGTGTACCATCAGTGGATTGTTGTCCCTGACTGCAATTGTACTCATTACCGAAGGGTGGAAACGTACTTTGGTCATGTTTGCTGTTTCTGTTTTGTATTATTGCGGCGGACTGCTGTACATTAAAAACAAAAACTATGAGCAGGATTTCTTGGACAATCTTGCAAAAAAAGAAGGCCTTTCCAACCAGATTGAAGAGGAAAGGGAAGGTACTTCGGAAAAATAAAAAGAAGGTATTTTTATGGATAAATTAAAAGTTATGACCGTGTTTGGTACCCGTCCGGAAGCGATTAAAATGGCTCCCCTGGTAAAGGAACTGGAATCCAGAGATGAAATCCAGTCCATTGTAGCGGTTACTGCACAGCACCGTCAGATGTTGGACCAGGTGTTGGAAATTTTTGATATTAAGCCTGATTATGACTTGGATATTATGAAAGAACGTCAGACTTTGGTGGACATTACCTCTAATGTGTTAAAAGGATTGTACCAGGTAATCGGAGAAGCAAAGCCTGATATCGTACTGGTGCACGGGGATACCACTACTACTTTTGCAGGGGCTTTGGCGGCATTTTATCAGCAGACAGCGGTAGGGCATATTGAGGCGGGGCTTCGTACATACGATAAATACTCTCCCTTCCCGGAAGAAATGAACAGAGTTCTTACCGGTTCCTTAACGGAGCTTCACTTTTCACCTACTGTACAGAACAAAGCCAATCTGTTAAAAGAAGGGAAAGACGAATCTAAAATTTTTATTACCGGAAATACCGTAATTGATGCCTTAAAAACTACCGTCAGAAACGATTATGAATTTGCAAATGCAACCTTAAGAAGTTTGGATTTTTCTAAGAAAATTATCGTAGTAACTGCGCATAGACGTGAAAATTTAGGGGAACCTCTTCAGAATATCTGCCGTGCCATCAAACGTTTGGCAGAAGAGTTCAAAGATGAGGTGCAGGTAGTATATCCCGTACATTTGAATCCTGCGGTAAGAGAAGTTGCGTTCTCGGTGCTTGGAGATTTGGAAAATGTATTTCTGATTGAACCTGTGGATGTTTGTGAGCTTCATAATTTAATGGACCGTGCGTATATGATTATGACGGACTCCGGCGGGCTTCAGGAAGAAGCACCTTCATTGGGCAAACCTGTGCTGGTACTTCGTAATGAAACCGAACGTCCCGAGGCAGTAGCGGCAGGTACCGTAAAAATTGCGGGAATCCAAGAAGAAGATATTTATTCTATGGGAAAAACGTTGTTGACCGATTCCAAAGAATATGACAAAATGGCACACGCTGTTAATCCCTACGGCGACGGTCTGGCTTCCAAACGAAGCGTAGATGCAATTTTGTATCACTTCGGAATCAAAAAAGAACGCCCGGAAGATTTAATTACCCAAGGGTAATCCCACATAAAAAGATGATAAAAAACCGGAATATCAATTTGATATTCCGGTTTTTTCATATTCCGTATTTTCTGTATGAATTCGTTCATTCAGCGATTGCATCCGAAGGTCGGTTGCAGCAATGATATCCGCACAGTCCTTCAGTTCTGAAATCAGTTCTTCAGCATTGGGCATATCTTTTTTGTATTTCATCCCGTGTTCCAGGCTTGCCCAGAAGTCCATAGCAATGGTACGAAGCTGAACTTCTACTTTGACATTTTGTTTACGGTGGGCAAAAAAGACGGGAATTTCTACAATCATGTGGTAACTGCGGTAGCCGTTTGGTTTGGGATTTTTGATATAATCTTTAACTTCCAAAACAGTGACATCATCCTGGCGGGTAAACATTTCTGCTACGTTGTAGATATCATCCACAAAGGAACAAATGACACGGACACCTGCGACATCGTTTAAGTTTTCTAAAATGGAGGGAATGGATAACTCCCAGCCTCTCCGTTTCATTTTTTCTAAAATGCTGGGCGGACGTTTCACCCTTGATTTAATCATTTCAATGGGATTGCGGTTGTTGTGCAGGGATAAATCGTCATTTAAAATTTCAAATTTGGTTCGGACTTCCCGGATGGCACATTGGTACATCATCAGAAGGTCGGAGAATTTTTTCGCATTCTGAAACAACTCACCAATGGCTTCTGCGTTTTGGGGAAGTTCCTGACCAAGAAAATATTTTTGTAATTCATTTTCCATCATATTAATCCAATTCTACCGAGCCTGTGTAGAGCTGGTAGTATTTTCCTTTTTCTTCTAAGAGTTTTTCGTGACTGCCCCGTTCAATAATTCTGCCGTGGTCCAATACCATAATTACGTCAGAATTCTGAATGGTAGACAGACGGTGAGCAATCACAAATACGGTTCTGCCTTTCATTAAGCTGTCCATCCCTTTTTGTACGATGGATTCGGTACGTGTATCGATGGAGGAGGTCGCTTCATCTAAAATCATAACCGGTGGGTCTACCACGGCCGCTCTGGCAATGGCAATTAGCTGACGCTGACCCTGAGAAAGACTTTCTCCGTTGTTGGTAAGAGGAGTGTCATACCCTTGGGGCAGACGGGTGATAAATCCGTGAGCATTTGCCAATTTTGCTGCTGCAATGATTTCTTCATCGGTAGCATCGGGCTTTCCGTAGTAGATATTTTCTTTTACGGTTCCGGTAAACAGATTGGTATCCTGAAGTACCATACCGAGGGAACGGCGTAAGTCATTTTTCTTGATTTTGTTGATGTTGATGCCGTCATAACGGACTTTTCCGTCAGCCAGATCGTAGAAACGGTTGATTAAGTTGGTAATGGTGGTTTTTCCTGCCCCGGTGGCACCTACAAAGGCAATCTTTTGACCCGGATTTGCATACAGGCTCACATTGTGCAGCACGATTTTATCTTCGGTATAACCAAAATCCACATCGTCAAATACCACTTCACCTTTTAATTCCGTGTATGTGAGGGTGCCATCAGAATGGGGATGTTTCCACGCCCAAAGACCGGTACGGTGGTCCGCTTCGGTTAATTCTCCATTTTCATATTTCGCATTGACTAAGGTTACATAGCCGTGGTCTTCTTCCACAGTTTCATCCAATAACTCAAAGATACGTTTGGCTCCCGCCATTGCCATTACTACCATATTGATTTGCTGAGAAATCTGGGAAATTGGCATATTAAAGCTTTTGGAGAGTTGCAGGAAAGTAGCGATATTCCCTAAGGTCAATCCACCAAATCCTAAAATTGCCATGCCGCCTCCTAAAATAGCGAGCAAGGCATATTGCAGATGTCCTAAGTTATTATTGATAGGCCCCAAC
Source organism: Clostridia bacterium (assembly GCA_017625695.1). GTDB lineage: Bacteria > Bacillota > Clostridia > UMGS1840 > UMGS1840 > SIG452. The sequence continues at coordinate 73,346 of JAGAKI010000066.1, forward strand.
ACATTGGCAAACTTATTGGCGTTGGTTGCGTTTTCACAGAGTTCATCATTTCTTCTGTCAAATTCTTCTTTGCTTTTCTCTTCGTGACAGAATACTTTGATGACCTTTTGACCGTGAATCATTTCTTCTACATAGCCGTTCACATCTCCGAGTGCCTGTTGCTGTTTTCCAAAATACTTACCGCTGTTTTTAGCAACTGCACCGGTCACTTTCAAAATGACACCCACAAAGAGCAGAGTGAATATCGTCAGATACAAGTTGGTGGCAACCATGGCACAAAGTACGGAAATAATGGTTACCAGTGATGAGAACATTTGAGGCAAACTTTGAGAGATCATTTGTCGCAGAGTGTCAGTATCGTTGGTGTAATAACTCATAACGTCCCCGTGGGGATGAGTGTCAAAGTATTTGATGGGGAGTTTCTGCATATGGGAGAACATATCATTACGAATATCCCGGAGAACTCCCTGTGCAATTTTTGCCATAATACGGTTATACATCAGGGTAGAGAAAATACCAATCAGATAAATCACCGCCATCACAGCAAGTGCTTTCATCAGTCCCGTAAAGATGGGATTTTCCATTTGAGTCAAGGGAGTAATGTAATCGTCAATAAGTATTCCCAAGAATACAGAACTTGCAACATTGGCAACGGTACTGAAAATGATTAGGAGAACCACCAAAAAGAAGGAAAACTTATAGTCTTTAAAAATATAAGTAAGAAGTCGTTTAATGGTTTTCTTATCCGGTTTTTTCTGGGGTGCAAATCGATTGGGGTCAAATTTGGGAGGGACTTTATTTTGCGACATCAGAAATTCCTCCTTTCGTCTGGGATTCGTATACGTCACGATAAATTTCGTTGGAATTAAGCAGTGTTTCGTGGGTTCCGATGCCTGAAATTTTGCCGTCATCCATTACGATGATTTTATCAGCTTCCATAATGGAAGAAACACGCTGTGCAATAATAATTTTAGTGGTATCGGGGATTTCTTCCAAAAAGGCTTTGCGGATTAAAGCGTCGGTATGGGTATCTACCGCACTGGTAGAGTCATCTAAGATCAGAATTTTCGGTTTCTTAAGTAACGCTCTTGCAATACAAAGACGTTGTTTCTGCCCACCCGACACGTTGGAACCACCCTGTTCAATGAAGGTGTCATAGCCGTCAGGAAATTCGTTGATAAAGCCATCTGCCTGGGCAAGCTGACAGGCATGAATCATTTCTTCATCGGTCGCATTTTCGTTACCCCAGCGTAAGTTTTCTTTGATGGTGCCGGAGAACAGTACATTTTTTTGCAATACCATCGCAACTTCGTTACGCAAGGTATCTAAATCGTAATCTTTGACGTTGACTCCTCCCACCAAAAGTTCACCATCAGTTACATCATATAATCGGGGAATTAACTGCACTAAAGTAGTTTTGGCACTGCCGGTACCGCCTAAAATACCTACAGTTTCACCGGATTGGATGGTCAGATCCACATCAGAAAGACACAGCTTATGGGAATCCCCCGCATAGCTGAAGTCCACTTTTTTGAAAATGATTTCTCCGTTTTGTACGTGGAAAACGGGCTGCTGTGGATTGGTGATATCGGAGGTTTCGTTTAACAGTTCTGTGGTTCTTTCCGCTGCTGTACGGGAAATGGTCAGCATAACAAAAATCATGGAAACCATCATCAGACTGCTTAAAATCTGCATCACGTAAGTCATAACACTCATCAGCTCTCCGGTAGTCATAGTCTCTGCCACGATTAAATTGGCACCTACCCAGGAAATAAAGAGCATACAGCCGTACATACAAAACTGCATTAAAGGTGCATTCCAGGCAAGTAACCGTTCTGCCCGGAGAAAGTTGGAATAAATGGTCGTAGAAACTCCATTGAATTTTTCTTCTTCGTGTTGTTCACGGACGTAAGCTTTTACTACACGGACTCCACGAAGATTTTCCTGCACTACATTGTTTAATTTATCATAAGTTTTAAATACCCGTTCAAAAATGGGGTGAGCGTGGGTCATAATAAAGTAAAGACCGATCCCCAATACCGGAACTGCCGCTAAGAAAATCATCGCAAGGTCAGCTTTTACGGTAAATGCCATAATCAGCGAGAAAACCAGCATCATGGGGGAACGTACCGCAATACGGATAATCATCTGGTAAGCATGTTGCAGATGGGTCACGTCAGTCGTCAGACGGGTTACAATCCCGGAAGTGGAGAATTTATCAATATTGGAAAAAGAAAAATTCTGCACATTATGGAACATATCTTTTCTTAAGTTTTTAGCAAAGCCGGCCGAAGCAATGGCGGCGTATTTTCCTGCCAATACCCCTGTCCAAAGGGAAAGAGCACACAGTACAATCAATACAATCCCAACGATTACAATATAACGAAAATCACCTTGTCCGTTGTTGCCGTTGATACCCAAGTCTACCAGTTTTGCCATTAAAAAGGGAATCAGTACCTCAAGCAATACTTCAAAGGTGACATAAACAGGGGCTAAAACAGACGGTTTCTTATATTCTCTGACACAACCTAACAGTTTTTTAATCATAATTGCTCCTTTTTGCGAAACACAACATATCGCAAGTTGAAAAAATCTAAAAATATCTTTTCTCATTATACTATTATTACTATCATTTGTCAATGAATTCTCTGTGAAGTTTATATTCATTTTTGCAGTGTAACACATCTATTGTAAACCTACACAGAGTGTAATGAAGCAGCGAACGGAGTAGCTTGACTTTTTCTTTTAGTTATAGTATAATGAAATATTATAAGTGATTATTTCAAACAAAACATATGGAGAACAGAATATGCATATGATAGTAGGGCTGGGCAATCCCGGCAAACAATATGAATACACCCGCCACAATGCAGGCTTTTTGTGTTTGGATTACTTAGCGGCAAAATATAACATCAAGGTGAATAAAATTAAGTTTAAATCTCTTTTGGGAGAGGGAAACATCAATGGGGAAAAGGTCATTCTTTTAAAACCCACAACCTTTATGAACTTAAGCGGGGAAGCGGTGGTGCAGGCTGCCGGTTTTTATAAAATTGATGTTTCGGATATCATTGTGGTATATGATGATATTTCCCTGCCGGTTGGTTCTTTGCGAATCCGTGAAAAAGGGTCCGCAGGGGGGCATAACGGGATGAAGAATATTATTTATCTGTTAGGAAAAGATAATTTTCCCAGAATCCGTTTAGGCGTTGGTTCCAACGGACAGCGGGACCTGGCAGATTATGTACTTGGGAAATTTTCAAAGGAAGAAATGAAAGGCTTTTCCGCATCGGTAGAAAATGCGGTGGAAGCTATGGAATACATGTTAAAAGGGGACACTCAAAAGGCGATGAACCTTTATAATAAAAAAGGAATTGGCGAAGGAACGGAGTAATCTATGAATAAGACTGCCGGCTTTTTTCCTCTGTTAGACGGCTACAAGCCTTTTGAAGAGTTAAAAGAAGCCATCCGCTTAAAACAACCGAATATCACTTCTGTGACCGGACTGACCGACGGTGCCAAAGCACATATCATTACTGCTTTGATTCTCTCGGAAAAACGTCCGGCATTTTTGATGGTCAGAAACAGAAAAGAAGGGGAAAAACTAAAAAGCTTTGCAGAGTTTTATGAAATTCCCGTTTATTTTTTGCCTGATTATGAATTTTGTTATTATGAACTGGATGCCAAAGATACCGCTGATAAAAAAGAACGGCTGGAGTTTTTAAATGCCATTTCCAAAAAGGAAAAAGGGTTATATATTGTAACGCCCGGTGCTGCATTTGTACCGGTAGTGAAAAAAGAACTGCTGTTAGATTCCAATGTGACCTTAAAAATCGGTGACGAATACGAGCCAAAGAAACTCATTCAGAAATTATCCTCTTATGAACGGGTAGATATCGTGGAAAGCCACGGTCAATACTCGGTTAGAGGGGGGATTGTAGATGTATTTCCATACACCGAAAGTATCCCGTACCGAATTGAATTTTTCGGTGACGAGGTGGATTCTATCCGTACCTTTGATCCCATCACCCGTCTGTCTTACGAAGTGATTACCGAGGCAACTGTTACCTCTGCCGATGATTTTTTGGTTCCTGACCCAAAAGAGTTGATTGCGGCTTTGGAACAGGAAACCAAAACAGCTGACGGCGAGTTGCTGGGAGTGTTGTCCCGTGACATTGAACGTCTAAAGAACGATGGAAAATTAAAATCTTATGACCGCTATTTCCCGTTTTTAAAAGATTTTCTTGCACCGTTGTTCTCTTATACCGATGAGGAGTTTATGTTTCTGTCAGACGACCCAAACGGTATTTTTGAAGCGCATGAGGCACTCTATCGGGAACATTATGAATATCTGCTGGAGTTATGTGAAAAAAACTTGATTCATAAAGCAAACCTGAGCTTTTTTAAGGACCCCGCCGAACAGATGGAAACCTTTTATTCTCACAGTGTTTGTCATTTTTCTTTTATCAAGAATCATTATGGCACCAAAAAGCCCAATCGTGAAATCAACTTACCCACCAAATCGGTGCTTTCTGCAAGTGGCAGTATCGGCATTTTTGTGGAGGAATTAAAGGAATATTTAGACGATGGCTATTCGGTTTTAATTCCCGGGAAAACCCGTTCCAAAGCGGAAAAGCTGTCCTATACGCTTTCCAATTATGAACTGAATGCACCGGTAACCGAAGCTTATTCCTTTGTGCCGGGAGAAGTGCAGATTTTGCCCGTTCCCGGCTTTACGGAAGGATTCTCTTATCCTGAACTGAAATTTGTGTATTTTTCGGATATTTACACCGCTGACCGAAAAAAACGTTCTCACAAAGCGGTAAAAAATGAAAATGCCATCACCAATTTTTCTGACCTGACAGTGGGCGATTATGTGGTGCATCCCGTTCACGGAATCGGGGAGTATTTGGGAATTAACCGTCTGACGGTAGAGGGGGAAGCTAAGGATTTTATCAAAATTCGTTATCATGGAAGCGACTATTTATATATCCCCGTAAATCAGCTGAATACCCTGTATAAATACGTGGGGAACGACTCCAAAGCTGTCCGACTGAATAAATTGGGAGGTACAGACTTTGATAAGGTAAAACAGCGAGTGAAAAAAAGCTGTCAGGATCTGGCGTTAAAGCTGATGGACTTGTATCAGAAAAGAGAAACTGCAGAAGGGTTTGCTTTTTCAGAAGATAATGATATGCAGATTCAGTTTGAACGCACCTTTCCTTACGAGGAAACTGATGACCAGTTGACTTCTATTTATGATGTAAAAAAAGATATGCAAAGTCACCGTCCGATGGACCGTTTGTTGTGCGGTGATGTAGGTTACGGCAAAACCGAGGTAGCACTTCGTGCAGCATTCAAGGCAGTTTGTGACGGAAAGCAGGTGGCTTATCTTGCACCTACTACCGTGTTGGCACAACAGCATTACAATACGTTTGTCAATCGTATGAAAGATTTCCCCGTTACAGTAGGGCTGTTATCCCGATTCCGTACCAAAAAGCAGATTGATGCAGTCATTAAGGATTTGAAAAACGGAATGTGTGACATTGCCATCGGTACGCACAGATTGCTTTCCAATGATGTAGAGTTTAAGGATTTAGGACTTCTCATTGTGGATGAAGAACAACGTTTCGGTGTTGCTCATAAAGAAAAAATCAAGGAAATGAAAAACGGTGTTGATATTCTAACCTTGTCTGCCACACCGATTCCCCGTACTCTGAATATGGCAATGGTGGGGATCCGTGATGTTTCCACCTTGAAAGAACCGCCCTGCGACCGTCATCCTGTCCGCACGTTTGTGCTGGAGTATCACGAGGCGATTATCTACGAAGCAATTCAGAAAGAACTAAACCGTAACGGACAGGTGTTTTATCTGTATAACCGTGTGGAAACCATTCACAACGTCGCAGCAAAGCTACGGGAACGATTCTCGGATGCAGTGGTGGAAGTTGCACACGGAAAACTAAGCCGTGAAAAAATGGAAGAAATTTTCTATCGGATGTCGTTGGGAGTAATTGATATTTTGGTTTGTACCACCATTATTGAAACCGGTTTGGATTTGCCCAATGTCAATACTATGATTGTAGAAAATGCAGACCATCTGGGATTAGCACAGTTGTACCAACTCAGGGGAAGAGTAGGGCGTTCTAACAGACTTGCCTATTGTTATTTGACCTATAAGCGGGATAAATCCATCACCGAAGTTTCCGAAAAACGATTAAAAGCCATTAAGGAATTTACCGAGTTTGGGTCCGGCTTTAAAATTGCACTCCGTGATTTGGAAATCCGTGGAGCGGGAAATATTTTGGGTTCCGAACAGCACGGTCATATGGATGCGGTAGGCTATGATATGTATCTGAAACTGTTGGATGAGGCAGTCCGTGAACAAAAAGGGGAAACTGTCCGGGAAGAAGTGACCTGTCAGGTGGATATCAAGGTGTCGGCATTTCTGGACGACAACTATATTTCCGACCATGCAAGCAAGCTTGAAATCTATAAAAAAATCTCGCTCATCAAAACCCGTGAAGATGTGGACGATATGATAGACGAATTGACTGACCGTTTCTCCGATATTCCGTCAGAAACTATGAACTTAATTGAAATTTCCTATCTTCGTGCCATGTGTGAACGGTTGGGAATTTACGATGTTTCTGAGAACTCAGCAACGGTAACCTTCCGAATGAAAGAAATTTCTCAGGAACTGATTTCCGCGGTACTCAATTTAGGCAGCGAGTATAAAGGGAAAGTTTTGTTTGGAGCGGGAGCGAAACCTTATTTTTCCATTCGTACCATTACGCTCAGAAAATCCCGTGAACTGGTAACTATTATGGAAAAGATTCTAAAACAGTTGGAAAATTTACCAAAGGAATAATTATATGAAACATAAACCTCACAAACGCCTTATATCATAGCGTTTGTGAGGTTTTCCTGTAGGTTTGCTCTGTATCATTGATAGAGTTCTCTTAGGATGTATCAGAAAGTATACATCGAAAATTCCGAATGACTGTACCATGATTCGGTTATTCATAGAGGACATCCTGAAATTAAATCTGTTTTTACTGTTATTCTGCAATTCTTCGAGTGCCAAACAGGATATTACGCAACCGGAATGAATGTAGGCAACAATCTATCTCAAGCTTTTTTTGCTTTTTTTAGTGGACAACAAAATTATTTCTTGAACTGCCATTTTCTGTAATTTTTTTGTAAAAAAAACCAAAAAAAATATCAATTTCTATTGACAGATTTGTTTAGATGTGATAATATTGTAGTGTAAAAAAATATCATTATGATTAAAAGGAGAAGACTTTATGAGACTCAAAAGACTCTTGTCACTCTTGCTGACTGTTCTGATGCTTCTGTCCTCGGTAAGCATTATTTCTCAGGCAGCAACACCACAGATTAAGAACATCATTTTTATGATTCCCGATGGTGGATCTATGGCGTCTTTCTATCTGGCTGATGCCGTAAAACAAGCAGGCGGCATCAAATCCTCCGTAGCACCTTATGCTACCAAACAGACTGTTAATTACATGTACATGAAAGACTATTTGATTGGTTCCGAAAAAACCTACTGTGCTGATAATGCAGTTACCGACTCTGCAGCAGCAGGTACTGCATTAGCAGGCGGTTACAAAACCAATACCTACCACGTTGGAGTAAAACCTGATCTGACTCCCAGTGCAACCTTAATTGAAGTTGCGCAGTCTGTAGGGAAAAAGACCGGTATGGTTGCAACCTATGAATTTTCCAATGCAACTCCGGCAGCATTCTCTGCACATGAATCTCATCGTGATCACTATCCGTCCATTTCCCGTCAGATTGCACATCAGGGAATCGATGTTATCTTAGGCGGCGGATTCTCCAAATCTGAATGGCCCGAAGCAAAGACTGAAGTTCAGAAATTAGGATACAACATTATTGATAACAGATCTGAATTAAATGCTGTGAAAAAAGGCGATAAAATTTGGGGTAACTTATTCTCCGGAGAGGCAGCTTTCGACCATCAGAATACTGCAAGCGATGTTACCATATCAGAAATGACCACTGCTGCAATCCGTGCATTAGAAAACGACAACGGGTTCTTCTTAATGGTAGAAGGCTCCAAGGTTGACGGTGGCGGACACGACAACAACGGTCTGGAAATGATTGGCGATTATATTGCATTTGACGAAGCTTGTAAAATTGCTGTGGAATATGCAAAAGGCAGAAACGATACGTTAGTTCTTATGGCTCCTGACCATGACACCGGTGGTATGAATGTTGTGAACCAGGCAACTGCAGTTTCCAACATTCAAAATGGTATCATCCCCGGAACTTCTGCTTTAACCTGGGAAACCAAACAGCACACCGCAAGAAACGGTGGCGTATTCTTATATGCTCCTGCAGGGGTAGCTTATCCTGCTGGTTTGTCCACCAATCCCGGTGTGGCTTCCAACTTTGATAACTATGTGGTTGAAAACACTGTATTTGCTCCTTATTTGGCAAACATTATGGGCGTAGACACGGCTGCTTTAAACAAGGAATTATTTGTGGATGTTACTTCGTTAGGTACCTACACACCCTATACTGTTAACTATAGTCACAGAAACTTAGGGCATGCAATGTCCTCCAATGAACATACCGGTATCTTTACCTTTACTTCTGTAAATGCATCCATTGAACGAAATACTTCTATCTTAAAGTATAACGATCAGTCTATCAACTTGGACGGCATGGTTTCCGTATATGAAAACGGAAGATTCTATGTTCCTCAGATGGCATTAGACATTCTGGAATTAGAAGCTCCCGGTCAGGGCGGTTCCGGTACCATTACTCCGGAAAGCTTAATCACCACCGAATCTCTGTACTCTATGGGAACTGCAGGTTCTTTGTGGGGTGATGTTAACGAATATAACGGTGCTACCGGCAGCGGTAACAGCGTGACCATTCAGGCAAGCGGTTATGTTACCTTCAAACTGCCCGTTCCCAAAGCAGGTATCTACTACTTCCAGGTAAAATCCTCCGGTGGTAATACCACTTTGGAAGCACAGATTAATGCAAAGTATCTTGCAGAACTTCCTGTATCCTCTGAAGATGCTTACTATTATCAGAACGCAGAAGGCGGATATGAATTCTTATATTCTCCCAGAGGTTCTAACGTGCTGAAGTTGACCAACACCGGTTCTGAAGCAGTTACCTTAACTTCTGTGGAACTGATTGCTTCTCAGGTGGCAGTGGATAACGGTGTTACTCCTACTATGGATGACGTTAAATTAGTAGGCGGCGGTGAAACCGAACCCACGGCTCCCTCCAACATGACTTACAGCGAAATGGTGAAATACGCATACAATTTAAAAGGCGTTTCCACTACCAACACCGGCAACGTATTGTACTTTATGCCCAGCTCGGCTGCTTCTGTTGAAGTAAAAGTTGGCGTTCCAAAAACCGGTTACTATAATGTAAATGCAATTTTAGGCTCTTCTACAGGCGGCAGTACCCTCTATGACGATATAATGGTTACTAGCCCCAAAGGTGAAACCGCAAAATATCCCAGATCTATTGGAAGCAGCAGTCACTCCTCCTATGTGGAAGCACTTTCTTCCATCTACCTGGTAAGAGGTGACAGAATCCTGACTTTCAATGCAAACACCAATTCCGGTAACGGTATTTATCTACGTGGTGTATCTTTAGTGGAAGACCCCAACGGCGGGCCGCAGGCTACTGCTACTCCTGCACCTACTGCTACTCCTGTTCCCGGTGAAACTCCCGCATACGTAACAAGCACTTCCATCAATATGCCCGGAACCGGTGCTACCATAGCAGCTTGCTTAACCGGCGGAACCGGTGCTTCCGCAAGAAGTGACGGCTTCATTGATCTTCAGGGTGGAGGAAAAACTGCAACCTTCACCATTCCTGCACCCCAGGCAGGTATCTACTATGTGCAGATTAAAGCAACTGCTGCATCCGCAATCCGT
>JAGAKI010000067.1 GCA_017625695.1 Clostridia bacterium
AACTCCTCTCTCTTGATGATATACTGCCTTGGTTGTCATAAATTCAGTGTAAGCATTTTGAGGGATACAGTTCACTCCGGTGATAAGTTTTCTATCTGAATTTATATCAAAAGTTTTCTTCTCCTGAAGACAATAATTGATGAGTCCGCGCATTGCACTCGGGCTTTGTTTGGTTGAACGAATTGCAACTAATATTGCCATCATTGCCTCCTTCCAGCTTCGCCAATACGCTCAGTTAATTTGTCAATTGCTTCGATAAATTCTTCAAAATTATACGATGAAAAAACCTTAGCATTAACCTTCTTTGTCAACTGATTAATGTTATTACCGATACGCTTAAGTTCCAATAAAAATGGGTGCATATTAACCGGAATAAAGATAGGCGTTTCGAGAGAAAGTCTGACTATATAATCGGTAGTAGAGAGGCCTGCTTTTTCTGCACGCTTCTTTATATATAGTTTTTCTTTCTCCGTAACTCTTATCGTCAATGTCATATCTCTTCTTCTGTTGTCTTTCATATAAATCTCTCCTAACTTAAAAATATAGTAAGTGGGTCCGGGCTTCCGCCCGAGAAAAAAGCGCCTTCAGGGAGGCGCTTCGCAGCAGGCAGACAGCCGGACGCTATGCTTGCCCCAGACCTAAGTCTGGGAAATTCTCAAATTCTCGGTCAGAGAATTTTTAGGGATATTGGAATAAAAAAATAATTGATTTGCAAATCTCTTTGAGAGAAGCTAATCAATTAAATAATCGTTTTGTTTTATTGGCTATATTATTCTTATCCAATAACCCTATGTTATTATTAACTTAGTATTATTTGTAGTCGTTTTTCACACCACCTCAGTCAAAAACAAACCACCATTTATTCGAGCGCTTTGTTTGTCAACCGATAGAGATTCGATGTGGAAGAGCCATTGCTCTTTTTACGATTGATTTTTATAATATATCCTTGCTCAACCAATTTTGGTATCGTATTCTTAACAGTTGTTAAACCGATACCTGTATCTTGATGTATAGTATCAAGAGAAGGAAAACAAGCGTTATCATTACCCGACCGCATACAAAGATAACACAGTATCTTAAATTCATTTCCACTGATACTTTTATCAGTAATAATCTTATTGAGTATAGTTGTAAATTTACCTTTTAATTTCATCATTTGAAAATCCTCCATTTCTTAAAATAAAAAAGCCGCATCATTTCGATACGACTTATACCTTGTGTTAAATTCATATAGCCTTTTTGAGCAAAAGAAAAAGTACAGCTATTTTTCAATAACTGTACTTATTTCTCTCTCAATCGGCTTTTTTCGGAAACATCCTTTTGAGAAACACACCTTCGGTTCCTTTTTTTATTCTACATAGTTCCAGTTGTCAAAGTAGCCGGTTTTCACTTCAAACTGTCCGGTCTGTTCGTTATAGTATTTATAATGAGTTCCGTGTTGCTGTTCCCCATAACGGAATTCGCCTTCATAGTACAGATAGATATCGTGAAGATTCTTTTCCGGATTGTATTCCAGTTCATACCATTTGCCGTGATGCCAGCTGCCATCTTTGAACTCTCCCACAAACCGCTGATAATAGCCTTCATACAGGGGATTTCCTTTTTCAGAATATTCAATTCCGAATCCGGACTTTTTATTATCCGCCATTTCACCTTCGTACAACAATCCCACAATATTTTCTGCTGGATTGGAATACAGAATGGCTTTTCCATTTAAGACTCCTGCTAACCATTCTCCCTGACATGAAATCTCTCCACCGAGAGTATACATTTTCCCTGTTGAATGCAAGAGTCCGTTAAAGAATCCTCCCTGATACAGAACATTTTCACCCATTTTGGGAATTGATTCTATGACACCGTTATCTTTATAAACAAGCACAGATTCCGCAAGCTCGGTATCATAATTTCTTGCACCGTAGGCAAACATTACCCCCTCACCGTGGGCAACACCATTCACAACCTGACCTTTATAATAGATACTTCCGTTGCCGTCTACCGAATCATCTTTATAATAAATGATACCATTGGAGTCTGTATAGCCGGGAGCATACAACACCAAAAAGGTTTTGTTTTGCAGATATCCATTACTTGGGAATCCAAAGCTAAAGGTATCATAATAAATGTTTCCTTTGTAGACAGATTTTCCGTCTTTAAACAATTCCCCGTAAAAGCCTTCGGCATCTTCTTGCCCATAACGAATGGCATATAACATTCCGTCTGCTTTCAAATACATAGCTTCTGAACCGTCACTGCCCGGCACAGGCGAAATCTTATTGATTCTTACCCCATAACGAAACGCCGGGTCGCTGACCACTTTGACCACCGATTTCTGATCCAACCAGAGGGTATAGCCGGGTGTCAGGCTATCTCCGGCTACATTGACTTTGGCAGGAGCATCCAGATAGTACATAAGCATTTCATCAAAATACATATAGGATTTGGTATAGACAATGGTTTTATTCTCTTTGAAATTCCCCATAGTAATATCAACATTGTCACCAAATCGGTTGGTGGTAACGTTTTTTTTAATCCCGTAAATCAGTTCCCCGTTTTCATAGAAGCCTTTTTGGGTAACCGTTTTGACATACTTGTAGTAATCGGTGCTTTCATCAACCGTCTGAGTAGATTCATCGGTATCTGCAATTTCTTTTTCTAATATCCGAACTTCGTATCTTCTTGCGGCGTCATCATAAATACAATTCCCCCAATGATACAAAAAGTCAATATTCAAAACGGTTCTTCCATCAATATTATAGGATTCTGCAAGTTCCCCGTTCACATAGGTTTTAATATCCGTTGGATATACCAAAAACGAGGGTTTAAACGTGCGGGGCGGTTTTACTTCATTGACAAAATCCGAAATATAAGGAGTAAAACTGTGTGGTTTTCTGTCGATTTTCAGTTCTCTTGTTTGGTTATCCCACACCACGTCAAATCCATAATTCAAAAGGTCTTCCGCCACAATATAGGTTTTATCTTTATAATTATAGGATTCAATGGGAGAATAATCAATAAAAGCAACAATATCTGTTGTTGTAACATACCCCAAATCCGATGCACCGGCAGACAGTGCCATAAACAACAATCCGAAAATAATCATCGTAAAAAAGCCGTATTTTTTCATACTGTTCCCTCCTTTTGAGATTGAAAATCAGTGGTGTTACATTCTGGAATAACGGATATTCAGTTCACGAAAATAGTCTTTATCAATCGAATTCAGCTGTTCTTTGGTAATGCGGAACTGCCAGTTCCCTTCTGCTTTTCCGGGAGTATTCAGACGGGTATCCGAACCGTAAAACAGTAAATCCTGAATGGGTAAAATCACCCAATCTGCATGGCTTTGATACACCGTGCGGATGATGCTTCTGCAACCGTTGCCCCAATCGCCCTCGTGTCCGCAATAGGCAAGCATTTCTTTTTTTAAATGTTCGGGTAATTCCCATAAATATCCAAGCAAAGTGTTATTATCATGAGTCCCTGTATAGGCAACCGAATTTTTCGGGTAGTGATGGGGTTTATGCAAGCTGTCCCCTTCAGATAAAAAGCCGAACTGGAACACTCTCATACCCGGAAATGTGCTGTCTTTTACCAACTGATGCACTTTGGGAGTGATATCCCCCAAATCTTCCGCAATAATCTGAGATCCTCCGGCAGCTTCCCGGATGGCACGGATAAATTCCATACGGGGACCGTCCTTCCAGCTTCCTTCTTTGGCTGTTTTTGCACCAAATGGTACTGCCCAATAGGATTCAAACGCACGAAAATGGTCAATGCGGATGGCATCAAACAACCTTGCCATATGGGAAATCCGTTCCTGCCACCAACGGTAACCATCCTGTTTCATTACATCCCAATCATACAAAGGGTTCCCCCAAAGCTGACCGTCTGCTGAAAAATAATCCGGCGGAACGCCCGCTACCAAGGTCGGTCTCCCATCCTCTGCCAATTGGAACTGATCTTTGTTTGCCCAAACGTCACAGCTGTCATAAGAAACATAAATAGGAATATCTCCGATGATTTTTACGCCTTTTTCGTTGGCATAAGTTTTCACCGTTTCCCACTGGGTGAAAAATTCATATTGAATCATTTTCCAGGCAAAGAAAATATCTGCATCAAACGCTTCGGTTTTCCACTCATTCCAGGGGAGATGATGGTTTGCTTCTTTCAATGCCATAAAACGGCAAAAATCTTGCAAATGGGGATTTTTGGCAATATAAGTTTCAATTACGTCACGGTTTTTCACCCGTTCGGCAGCCGTTTTCAACAACAAAAACCGTTCTTCCCACAACCGTTCATACTCTGTCACATAAGGAGTTTTTTGTTTCGCAGATTCCAATTCTTCCCGGGTCAGAAGTCCCTTCTTATGTAAGATGCTCAGATCAACAAAATAAGGATTTCCCCCAAAAGCGGAATAAGACTGATAGGGAGAATTATAGGCATCCGCCATACAAAAGGGAAGCACCTGCCAATAGGTAAATCCACATTCTTTTAAAAAATCTATAAACTGCTTCGCTTCTTCCCCGAAGCTTCCAATGGAAAACTCTCCAAACAGAGAAGATATATGCATTAAAACACCGCTTTTTCGTTCCATAGTCAAAGGTCCTTTTCTCAATAGATTCTCTACCGTTATTATAGCATATGCCAAAGTCGGATGCAAGAAATTTTTATCAATTTCTATTTACAGATACAACAAAAAAGCTGTGTGACATACACACAGCTCTTTCTTGTTTGCATTTTTCCGATTAGATAGCTCTGATAACTCTGCCGGATTTTAAGCATTTAGAGCAAACGGTAATTCTTCTGGGAGCACCGTCAACGATTGCTCTTACTTTTTTGATGTTGGGTTTCCAGGTTCTATTGGATCTTCTGTGAGAGTGAGAAACCTGAATACCAAAAGTGGTAGCTTTGTTGCAAATTTCACATTTTGCCATGATTGATTGCACCTCCAAACATATGATATAACAGTTTATATCAGCCATTTTTTAACCTGATTTTATAATGATGGTGCCGGTGAAGGGACTTGAACCCCCACGGTTTCCCTCACGATTTTGAGTCGCGCGCGTCTGCCATTCCGCCACACCGGCATATAAAACTACAAATGCTGACTTGTAATAATATACCACAAAGCAGTTTATTTGTCAAGAGATTTTCATAATTTTTTTTATTTTTTATGGGTTTTCTGTCAAAAAAACGAGTCCACCGAAATCCTCGGGAATTCCGGGAAAAAGAATGGGTGTTTTTTTGTGTTTTTCTAAAAACCGGAACAATTTTTCTTCCCGCGGGGTTCCGAAAAACAGAATTTCATCGTCAAAAACTCTGCCGCCTGCCCCACCGATAAAGCCGTAGGGAAAGTTTTTGAGAATAACATTTCCTGGGGGAATCTTACAAACCGAAAGTCCGCAATTTTGAAAAACCTTTTCCATTCCCTCATCCGCTGTAACCACTGCCCTTTCTGAAACCACCAGTGTGGAACAGGCAGTATATCCCTGTCGGACAGGAACCAATCGGAATCCCTGTTTTTCTGCTGCTTCCAGAACTACAGGGTCGGTCACATCCAACCGATGAAAGAAAAAGGTTCCGACCGTAAGGCAATTATACGCCACATCTTTGGGATATCCCGGAGATAACCGGGTTTTTCCGGCTTTCACATTGGGAAAAAACTGACGGTAGTATTCCCACAATGACGGCTCGCAAACCAATTCATCTCCAACCTTTGCAAGCTGAATATCCGTATGTGTATTAAGAGGTGGCTCCAGAGAAGCCACCTCTTCGGTGAATACTACTTGAATTCCTTTTGTGAGAAGATAATCACGGACTGTTTGGGGAGTCCGTCTGTCCAACACACAAATTTTCATTTTTTACAGACCGGAAGTTGCAATCTGGTCAACTACATCCATACCTTCGATTACTTTACCGAATGCCGCATAGTCGCCATCTAAATGGGGAGCATCTGCGTGCATAATAAAGAACTGGCTTCCGGCAGAATCGGGTGCCATTGCTCTTGCCATAGACAAAACACCACGGGTATGTTTTAAGTTGTTTTCCACGCCGTTGGATGCAAATTCACCTTTAATCTGATAGCCGGGTCCGCCGGTGCCGTTCCCTAAGGGACATCCACCCTGAATCACAAAGCCGGGGATGTTTCTGTGGAAAATCAGACCATTGTAGAATCCTTTTTCAATTAAAGAAATAAAGTTATCCACGGTGATCGGTGCCACGTCTGGATATAATTCTGCACGAATTACACCGCCTGCTTCAGTTTCAATGGTAACAATGGGTTTTTTTGCATCGGTTTTATCAACCGTAACAGTTTTCATAGTAACAATTGCTCTCATATTGGTATCTCCTTTATTGGTATTTTGCTCATTGGCAGGTGTTTGCTGAGGTGTTTTGGTTTGCTCATTTTGGGTGGTTTGGGTTGTTTCTTCGCCGGATGAGGTAGTATAGGTGTGTTCCCCACCTTCGGTTACATTACCGCAACCGCCAAGCAAAAGCGAGGATGCAATCAGCAATAAACATAACTTTTTCAAACTAAAAATTCTCCTTTTATTTCATCAATCTTTCACAGCGTAACACATATTTGTGAACACCGTGTGACAAACGCCAAAATCTTCCGATTACTTTCCGGTGCTTCCGAAACCGCCGGTACGATCCCCCTGGGCGTTATCACCATCGGCTTTTAAAAATTTGGTGAAAATTCCTTGTCCGATTTTGTCACCTTTTTTTATGGTAACAGAAAATGGCATAAAATTATAGAATGCAAACATAATATGACCGTCATTATCGGGATTGGAATAATAGTCACTATCAATAATTCCGACTGAATTCGCTAAAATCAAGCCTTTTTTACCGGGATTGGAGGAACGGTTATAGATTGATAACACTTCATCTTCTCCCATATATGCCTTGATGCCGGTTTTAATCAGGGTAGGTTTTAAGGGTTCTTTAGAAACCACCTTTTCTAAAAGTTGCTGATAAAACGAAGGAATCACCATATCTTCAATGGCAAAAAAATCGTACCCTGCGCTGTTTTTGGTGGAACGCTCAGGCAATCTGATATCCTGGTCTAAAAAGTCCTTGGCTACTTCAAAGCCTCGTTGTTTCATTCTGAAATCCTCCTTGTCAATCAATCTTATATATGATACCACATTGCAAAAAAAAAATCAACTGATTTCCATAAAAAACCAAGGAAAATGTCGAGCGATTTTTCCGTTTTGACGACAAATTACAAAGGATTTTTCATTTCCCGTATGCTACAATAGATAACGAAATTATTACCTTTCTATTTGTTTCATAAAAGGAGGCGTTTTTTGTGGAAATCAGGTTTTCTGAGCAAGAGAGGGTCCTGATGATTGCCCTTTTCGGGGAACTGGACCATCACAACAGCATTACTGCACGGGAACGGATTGACCTGAAACTTTCAACAGGTTCTTATAAAAAAATTATTTACTCTCTTTCCGGATTATCCTTTATGGACAGCTCAGGCATCGGACTGATTGCCAACGGCTGTAAAACTGCTGCCGCCATCGGTGCCGTAGTCTTGGTATATACCCAAAACGAAAAATATCTGAAAATGTTTCAGCTGGCAAAACTGAATGAACTCTGCCGGATGATAGAAACCGAAAAGGAGCTGAATACCCTATGGAAATAACCAACGAAATGAGGCTGATGTTCCTCTCCAAATCTGAAAACGAAAGCTTTGCCCGTGTAACGGCAGCAGCTTTCATTTCTCAGCTTGACCCCACGGTTTCAGAACTGGTAGAAATCAAAACTGCCGTTTCGGAGGCTGTCTCCAATGCCATCATCCACGGTTATGACGGTACCGTGGGAATTGTCACATTGGAAATGCGGCTGTTTGACACAAAGATTGTAGAAATTTCCGTCACCGATTCAGGCAAAGGAATTGCGGATATTGAAAAAGCGAAAGAGCCTCTTTTTACCACCAAAGAAAACGAGGAACGTGCCGGAATGGGATTCACGGTGATGGAAACCTTTATGGATCAACTGAATGTGGAATCGGAAGTAGGAAAAGGAACCCGCATCGTAATGAAAAAGTATCTGGACGCTGAACATACATAACCTAAAAAATCAACTGTTGGGCAATCAAGTGAGGTGAAAGTATTGTTCGACCAAAACAACAACCTGATTGAACGGGCAAAAAACGGCGATCAGGAAGCAACTGAAGCACTGTTTTCTCTCAATATGGGACTGGTGAAAAAAATTGCACTGAAATTTTTAAATCGTGGGATTGAACTGGATGACGCCATTCAGATTGGCTGTATCGGACTGCAAAAAGCCATTTGGAAGTTTGATTTTTCCTATGAAGTGCAGTTTTCTACCTATGCGGTTCCCATGATTATGGGGGAAATCAAGCGTTTCTTAAGAGATGACGGTACTGTAAAGGTGTCCCGGACCATCAAAGAAAACGCCTATAAAATCAATCTGTATATAGAACGCTATCAGAATCAGTTTTTCAGAGAACCTAAAATTACAGAAATTGCAGAAGCGCTTCATCTGGAAAAAGAAGATGTGGTAACTGCCTTATCTTATTCTCCTGTCTGCGAATCGCTGTATGCACCAATGGGAGATGACGGCTCTGCAATGCTGATGGATAAAATCCCCGCCCGTGAAAATGAAGAAGAAAAACTGATTGAGCATCTGGCTCTTCATGAACTGTTAAACCGACTTCCCTTACGGGAAAAAACGGTGATTGAACTGCGGTATTTTCAGGATAAAACCCAAAATGAAGTAGCAAAACAGTTAAACATTTCACAAGTTCAGGTTTCCCGTATTGAAAAGAAAATTATTGAAGGACTTCGGAAAAAACTTACAGTTTCCTAATAGAAGAACACGGCAGGAAAATTCCCTACCGTGTTCTTCTTTTCGTTTTGTGTGGTAATGTCAGTATACTATTTGGGGATTTTGTCAAGACTAAATTTCATTGTTATCGAACGACGAACGCAAAAAATCCGCCCTTATTTTCGCAATTCAATACAGTTATAGAAAGACGGCAGTTGAAATTGCGGAAATACCAGGCGGCAGTTTCTTTTTTTGGTTCGTTTTTTCTTTGACAGCAAAGAAAAAACGAACATAAAAAAACTAAGAAAGGTGTGGAAAAACCCACACCTTTCTTTTATTATTTTACTACGATGTTTACTAATTTTCCGGGTACTACGATTACCTTAACCACAGTTTTTCCGTCAATCATCGCTTTTACCGCATCGGTTTCCATTACGGTTTTTTCGATTTCCTCTTTGGAAAGATTTGCAGCAATCACCAGTTTATCTTTGATTTTTCCGTTTAACTGAATGACAATTTCACATTCGTTATCCACGGTTTTTGCTTCATCGTATTTGGGCCAGGAGGTCTGGTTTAACATTCCTTCAAAGCCAAGTAATTCCCACATTTCTTCGGTTAAGTGGGGAGCGAAGGGATTTAACAGAGTGATGAAGATTTTTAATTCTTCTTTGGTTAAACCGCGGTTATCGTAAATGGCATTCAATAAGCTCATCAGACTTGCGATACCGGTGTTAAATTTCAGAGATTCAATATCAGAAGACACTTTTTTGATGGTTTTATGAATTTCTTTTTCCAGTTTCCCGGTAGAGGTTTCCTGAATCATATCCAACAGGGCGTGTACTCGTTCTAAGAATCTGACACAACCTTTGATGCCCTGCTGACTCCAGGGAGCCGCTTTTTCAAAGTCACCGATGAACATTTCGTAAAGACGCATAGTATCTGCACCGTAATCTCTTACGATATCGTCAGGATTTACCACGTTTCCTCTGGATTTGGACATCTTTTCGCCGTTTTCCCCTAAAATCATACCATGAGAGGTACGTTTTGCATAAGGTTCTTTGGTAGGAACTACGCCGATGTCATATAAGAATTTATGCCAGAAACGGGAGTAGAGTAAGTGCAAAGTAGTATGTTCCATACCACCGTTGTACCAATCTACGGGACCCCAGTATTCCAACGCTTCTTTGGATGCCAATGCATTGTCATTGTGAGGATCCATATAACGTAAGAAATACCAGGAAGAACCTGCCCACTGAGGCATAGTATCGGTTTCTCTTTTTGCGGGACCGCCACAGCAAGGACAAGTGGTATTGACCCAATCAGTCATATTTGCCAGCGGACTTTCTCCGTTATCGGTGGGTTCATAGCTGTCTACTTCGGGCAACAATAAAGGTAATTCACTTTCAGGGAGTGCTACTGCACCGCATTTTTCACAATGTACAATCGGGATAGGTTCCCCCCAGTAACGCTGACGGGAAAACACCCAGTCACGAAGCTTGTAGTTTACTTTCGCTTCGCCCAATTTTTCTTTTTCTAAGTATTCAATAATCGCTTTTTTTGCATCTGCCACGCTTAAACCGTTTAAGAAACCGGAGTTTTCCAAAACGCCTTCTTCTACATCGGTGTAAGCAGCGTTCTGTACATCGCCGCCTGCAACAACCTGAATGATGGGCAGATCAAATGCTTTTGCAAAATCCCAGTCACGTTCGTCGTGAGCAGGTACCGCCATGATGGCACCGGTACCGTAAGACATCAGAACATAGTCGGATACGAAAATCGGGATTTCTTTCTGATTTACAGGATTGATCGCACGGATGCCTTTTAACTCAACGCCGGTTTTATCTTTGGCAAGTTCCGTTCTTTCAAAGTCAGATTTTTTGGTAGCTTCTACCTGATATGCTTTGATTTCATCTAAGTTTTCCAGTTTGTCCGCCCATTTTTCAATGTTGGGATGTTCCGGAGAAATTACCATATAGGTCGCACCAAATAAGGTATCCGGACGGGTAGTATAAACTCTTAATTTTTCTCCTGCGGTGGTGGTGAAATCTACTTCGGCACCGGTGGAACGGCCGATCCAGTTTTTCTGCTGTGCTTTCACACGGTCGATGTAATCCACTTCGTCCAAATCGTCAATCAAACGCTGTGCATACTCGGTGATTTTTAACATCCACTGAGATTTTACTTTACGAACTACTTCACTTCCGCAACGTTCGCAAGCACCCTGCACAACTTCTTCGTTTGCCAATACCACTTTACAGGAGGTACACCAGTTTACTGCCATTTCCTTTTTGTATGCCAGCCCTTTTTTAAATAACTGGAGGAAAATCCACTGGGTCCATTTGTAGTAGTTGGGGTCAGTGGTATCAATTTCACGGGACCAGTCAAACGAGAATCCCAAGGATTTTAACTGCCGTTTGAAGTTTGCGATATTGTTTTTGGTAACAGTTTTGGGATGAATTTTATTTTTGATAGCAAAGTTTTCGGTGGGCAGACCAAATGCGTCCCAACCCATGGGATAAAGCACATTGTAGCCGTCCAGTCTTTTTTTACGGGCAACAATATCGAGTGCGGTATAAGAACGGGGATGTCCCACATGAAGTCCCTGACCGGACGGATAAGGAAATTCTACCAACGCCATAAATTTGGGTTTGGTAAAATCGTCCGTCGCTTTAAAAGTCTGCTGATCGTCCCAGATTTTTTGCCATTTTTGTTCGATTTCGGTAAAATTATACATGGCTTACGCCTCCTTTTCCTGATTCCAGTCAATCTGTTCGGCATCCTGCCACAGACGTTCCAAGCTGTAGAACATTCTGGAATCCTTTTGAAAAATGTTTACGTTAACATCATTATAATCCATCAGCACCCACTCTGCAGACACATAACCTTCAATGTGAAGCGGTGCTTCGATGTCTTTCATTTTTTCTTCCACTTCACCGGCTAATGCTTTGATGTGGGTGTTGGAAGTACCTGATGCAATCACAAAATACTCCCAAACGGAAGAAGTTTCCGCTACCTTTAATACGGTAACCTCCTCTGCTTTTTTATCGTCTAAAATTTTCGCTAAGTGAATCGCTTTTTCCAATGCTTCCATCATCAGCATCCTTTCTGCTCCCGCTCCAAAAGGTCATTTCTTACCTCAAGCAGTACAGGAGATATTTTTAAATGTTCTTCCACCAGAGATAAAATGGTGGTATCGATTCCTTTGATAATTGCCGTATCAAGATTACAGAAGGTAGCTTCCCGCAAGGCTTCTACCCCATCAAAATCACGGCATGGTTCAATATAATCTGCCATATAAATCAGTTTGTCAAAGGTGGTCATATCACGATGCCCCATGGTATGGTACCGAATGGCAGACAGCAATTTTTTATCTTTGATATTGTATTTCTTTTTCACAAATCCCGCACCTGCAGGAGCATGCAACATTTTGGGATAAGCCACTTCATCAGGATGCAACTCAATTTTTTTACAAAGGTCTAACTGCTTCTCCAACGGCATCCGTTTTGCAATATCATGAAGCAGTCCCGCAAAATAAGCCAACTTCGGATCTTCACCGTAACGGATTGCCATGCGGTACGCTGTTACCGCAACACCGATGCTGTGAAGAAACCGTTTTTCTTCGATATAGTTTTTCAAATTCTCTTCGTAGGAATCATATTCTCCAACCGCAGGGCATCCATATAATCCTTTTCGGATGATATACTGATATACCAAAAACGGAAGTTGATGAAACAGATAAGTTCCCTGCCCGATTTCCTCCCGGATTTCGGTGGAGGAAATATCCCAATCGAAAGGAATCAGAATCGGCTCCACACCAAATTGCTTTGCAATCTGTTTCGCTCCTTCCGAGATCTGTTCATATCCTGCACGTCCGAAAAAAACAAGTCTTGCTAACTGACAGATAATTTCAGGATGACGCCAATTGGGGAAATAGCTTAAATTATCCATCCCCATTAAGAAATAAATCTCATCATCGGGATGAAGCTTTCTAAAATCCGAAAGAGTTTCGTAGGTGTAGGAGTGGGTTTCCTTTTTGATTTCGTAATCGGAGATTTTTACTTTCTCCAGATGACGAAAGGCAAGCTCGACCATTGCCAAACGATGGGATGCATCGGTCCGTCCGTCCTTATGAGGAGGATTTCCGTTTGGCATCACATACAAACAGTCTAAATCCAGTTCACGGATGGCAGTTTTACAAAGTTCGATATGCCCCTGATGAACAGGATCAAAGGTACCGCCAAATACCCCGATTTTCATAGTATCACTCGCTTATTTCAATTCAATTTTCACGTTTTTCGGATTGGAAGAACGGCGATAAATCACCACTTTGGAGCCAACCGCAGAAACAGCTTCGCAACCTAAGCGTTCGCAAAGCTCAACCATCGCTTCTTTGGTGGTGTAAAAAGAGTTTTTCAGCACGGAAATTTTAATCAGTTCATTGGCTTCCAGTGCTTCCTCCATCTGTGCTAAAAACTCATCGGAAATCCCGTTTTTCCCAATCTGATAGAGTGCCGGCAAATCATTTGCCAGACTTCTTAAGTTTGCTCTCTGTTTGGTTGTAATCATACTGTTTGATTCCTTCTTCTAAAATCGTTTTAATATGGGTTAAATATTTGATATCTTCTTTGGTAAATTCTGTCTGCAGAAACAAATCCTCCCGTTTGGCAAGAGTTGCCATCAGGCTTTGCTCTCTGCGATACGCATTGATATTTTTATGGTGACCCGACAGCAATACATCGGGAACTTTTCCGTATTTTGTTTCGGCAGGACGGGTATACTGGGGATACTCCAGCAATTCTCCCTGATGGGTTTCCTGTAAGGAAGAATCATCTTCTGCCAGAACACCGGGCACCAATCGTAAAATTGCATCCGACATTACTGCAGCTGCCAGTTCCCCGCCGGTCAGCACAAAGTCACCCAAGGATAATTCCAAATCGCAAATGGTTTCGTTCACCCGTTCATCAATTCCCTCATAGTGACCGCAAATAATGCAGATATTATCTTTTTTTGCCAGTTCATTGGCAACTTTTTGGGTAAAAGGAACGCCTTTGGGAGACATCATAATGCAGAAAGGCTTTTCTTCTCCCTCTTTTGTCAGACTGTCAAAAGCACGGATAACGGGTTCATGCTTAAATAACATCCCCAAGTCCCCCCCAAAAGGGTAATCGTCCACACGATTGTGCTTGTCCTGGGAAAAATCCCGGATGTTTACCGCAGAAACTTCGATCATCCCTTTATCTCTGGCACGTTTGATAATACTCTCTCCCAAAAAGTTTTCAATCATTTCGGGAAAAATGGTTAAAATACTCAATTTCATATGAATACCCAAACCTCTATAACAGCCCTTCAATGGGCGTAATTGTCATTTTCTTTTCGGTGACGGAAAGATAAGGCACAAACTCTGTCACTCTGGGAATTAAAATCTGTTTTCCGTCATCATTTTTTAATTCCAACACATCAGTGGGACCATTCTGAATGACATCTGTCACTTCTCCCACATAAGTACCATCTTCCAGATATGCTTTCACGCCAATTAAATCCGCAATGTAAAACACACCATCGGGAAGCGGAGGCAACGCATCTTTTTCGGCATAAACTGTCTGATTTTTCAGAGTTTCTGCTAGCTCTATTGTATCAATACCCGCCAGTTTTAACACTACCTGGTCTTTATAGTATTTGATACTTTCAATTTCATATTCGGTGTTTTTAATGATTACCGAATCCAGTTCTTCAAAAAATTCTTTGTAATCGCAATAATGGATTACCTTGATTTCTCCCCGTAATCCTCTTACATTATTCACATAGCCGAGTTCCATGAAAGCACCCATTATTTCACCTCTTATCTGTTTGGAAAATGGCAAGTATTCCAAAAGGAACACTTGCCATCTTAATTGTTACAGAGACTTACACAATATCCACAATGGTTTTTTTGCGATCTCTGGGAGTTGCCGCTTTGGCAATGCTTCTGATAGACTGAGCAATTCTGCCCTGTTTGCCGATTACTCTGCCCATATCTTCGGGAGCAACGCTGATTTTATAGATAAATGCGTTTTCTCCTTCGTTTTCTTCGATTACAACGGCATCTTCGTTTTCCACGATAGATTTTACCAGAAAGGTCAATAAATCTTTCATTTTTCGCTATCCTTTCCTAAACCGTTATTATTTAATTACGTCGATTTTTTTCAGTAATACTTTAACGGTATCGGTAGGCTGAGCGCCATTTGCTAACCATTTTTTAGCTAAATCTGCATCAATGTTGATGGTGTTGGGGTTGGTCATGGGATTGTAGGTACCGATTTCTTCGATGAATCTACCATCTCTGGGGTATCTGGAATCTGCAACTACAACTCTGTAGAAGGGTGCTCTTTTTGCGCCAAGTCTTTTTAATCTGATTTTTACTGCCATTTTTTTCTCCTCTTTCGCCCGATTTCGGGCATCTTTCTATAAAAATATTTTTTGAAACGTTGTTAAAAAGGGAATTGCTGTTTTTTAATCTTTCATTCCCATACTGCCCATCATGCCTTTCATTTTACGGGCAAATTTCTTGTTGTTTTTGAATTCCTTCATCATTTTGTTCATCATTTCCAGCTCTTTGATTAAGCCGTTGATGTCCTGAATAGTAGTGCCGCTTCCGGCAATGATTCTCTTTTTCCGGGAGAAGGACATAATCTTGGGATTTTTTCGTTCTTCTTCAGTCATAGACTGAATAATTGCCTGAGATTTAATAAACTTTCTTTCATCAATGTTGGCACCATCCAATGCCTTTTTATCCACACCGGGTAGGAATCCAAGCAAATCTTTGATGGAACCCATTTTCTGAATCTGCTGAATCTGCATCAGGTAATCAGAAAAATCCATACCTCTGTTTTCTTTCAGTTTTTCTTCCAGTTCCAGTGCTTTCTTTTCATCAACCTCCTGGCTGACTCTTTCAATTAAAGAAAGTACATCCCCCATCCCTAAGATACGAGAAACCATACGTTCGGGATAGAAAGGTTCTAAGTCAGACGGTTTTTCACCGACTGCTGCAAATTTAACGGGTTTTCCTACCACAGCACGGACAGACAATGCTGCACCGCCACGGGAATCACCGTCTAATTTGGTTAAAATCAAACCGTCAATGGAAAGTGCTTCGTCAAAGGCTTTTGCAGAGTTTACAGCATCCTGCCCGGACAAAGCATCAATCACCAACAGAATTTCAGTGGGATGAACAGTTTCGTTAATTCGTTTGATTTCATCCATCATTTCATCATCGATATGCAAACGACCCGCAGTATCAATGATGACAATATCATTTAAGTTGCGGACTGCAAAATCCAAAGAGTCTTTTGCAATTTTTACCGCATCACGGGAACCGTCAATGGTGAAGACAGGAATTCCAAGTCCTGCACCCAGGGTTTTTAACTGGTCAATTGCCGCCGGACGGTACACGTCACAAGCGGTTAACAGCGGCTTTTTGCCCTGCTTTCTTAAATGAAGTGCCAGTTTTGCCGCAGTGGTAGTTTTCCCTGCCCCTTGCAAACCGGCAAGCAGAATTACCGTTGGCGGACGGTCAGCAATTTTAATTTTTTCATTACCGCTACCCATTAAGGCAATCAGTTCTTCATTTACAATTTTAATTACCATCTGTGCAGGAGTTAAAGATTCTAACACTTCAGTTCCAATGGCACGTTCGGTAATTTTAGCAACAAGGTCTTTTACCACCTTGAAGTTTACATCAGCTTCCAACAGAGAGAGCCGCACCTGCCGCATGGCAAGCTTTACATCCTCTTCCGACAGTTTTCCTTTTCCGCGCAGAGATTTAAAAACGCCGTCAAGCTTTTCTTTTAAGGAATCAAACATCAGCGGTTCCCCTTTCTTTATAGTGTATCTAACAAGTTTCTAATTTCTTGCAAGTCTTTCACAGCAAGCTCAGAAAGCTTTGCTAAAATTTCATTCTTGACTGCTTCTTTTTGAAGCTCTTTTTCATACAATTGAAGATTATTTTCATACTCTTCCAAATGTTCGGCACCTTTTTTGATACATTCATGAACACCCTGACGTGAAATCTTCAAATGCTCTCCGATTTCCAAGAGAGAATAGTCTTCGTTATAGTATAAATCCAATGCTCTGCGTTGTTTTTCGGTGAGTAAATCCCCGTAAAAATCAAGCAAAACTCCGTATTTGATTTCTTTCATCAGAACATTTCTCCCTATCTTAGTGTCAAGTAAAAACACTTGACTAAGGTATTGTACTATAAAAGTCCCCGTTTGTCAAGTGTTTTGTTATAAAAAATGCAGATTTCAAGAAATTTTTCGCAGAAAATGCCACCTCACTCTACAGCTACTATGTAGGGGCAAATATCCACATCTGCCCGTTTGCCGATTTCGCAAAATTGGTTATTGATTCAACAGAAGCGGGACGGTGTGGGCACCGTCCCCTACAACGATGTCATACATATTATGCGAAAAAATAAATACCAAAAAAGAAAAGCGAATCAAAGCTTTGCTTTGACGAAGCCCAAGGCTGTACCGAGTGTACGCCGAGGGTGAACTTAACCCATTCTGCGCCATTTTTCCAGCAATAAAAAATGGGACCACCGCAATATAGATTGCAATAGCCCCACAATTTACCAAATATGACTGAAATTATTTCAGTTCTACAGTTGCGCCAGCGCCTTCTAATTTGGTTTTGATTTCTTCAGCAGCTTCTTTGGAAGCACCTTCTTTGATCTTAGAGGGAACGCCTTCTACCATTTCTTTAGCTTCTTTTAAGCCTAAGCCGGTGATTTCTCTAACAACTTTGATAACGTCTAATTTTTTGTCGCCAAAAGAGGTCATAACAACGTCAAATTCGGTTTTTTCTTCAGCAGCAGCACCGCCTGCAGCAGCACCAGCAGCAACTACTACAGCACCTGCAGCAGCGCTTACGCCAAATTCTTCTTCTAATGCGGAAACTAAATCAGCCAGTTCCAGCACGGTTAATTCTTTAACTTCTTCGATTAATTTAGTAATTTTTTCGCTCATTTTTAATTCCTCCATTTTCTGTGCGATTTCGCACCTATTTTGAGATAGAAATCAGGCAACAATTATGCGCCCTGTTCTTCTTTTTGTTCTTTGATCTGGTTGATAACTCTTGCAAATGCAGTAATAGGAGCTTTTAAGCCACCAAATGCTCTTGCCAGTAAAGTTTCTTTGGACGGTAATTTTGCAATTTTTTCAATTTCCGCCTGTTCTAACATTCTGCCTTCAAAGAAACCGGTTTTAATTTCTAATTTTTTGTTTTTTTCGATGAATTCGCTAACGATACGAATCGGAGCGATCGGATCATCAGTACCGATTGCCAATGCGGTGGGGCCTTCTAAGTAGGGGCACAAACCGGATAAATCGGTATCTTTTACAGCAAAGTTTAATAAGGTGTTTTTTACAACGCTGTATTCAACGTTTGCTTCTCTCATCTGTTTACGCAGAGCGGTATCTTCTTCTACGGTAATGCCGCAGTAGTTTACTAAAACACCGGAGTTCGCTCTTGCCATTTTTTCAGACAATTCAACAACAACCTGCTGTTTTGCTTTTAACACTTTGTTACTTGGCATTTTACATACACCTCCATCTACCAAAAAATAACTGTCCTCACAAAGACAAAATGAGGACAGTTAGAAAAAATACGTTATGAATAACAAATTTTATCGTCTTCCTCGATAGGCAAATTTTAAGGTTGAAAGTTCAACCGCCTATTGTCTTTGGAACAAACCTTAAACATTTTACCATATAACTACGGTTTTGTCAAGGAATTTTTTATATTTTTCAAAAGAAATTAGTCAGATAATTTGGACTGGTTGATTTTTACGCCAGGACCCATAGTAGAAGCAACAGAAACACTTCTTAAATACTGACCTTTTGCAGCTGCCGGTTTTGCTTTGATTACAGCGCCCATTAAAGCGTTGAAGTTTTCCAGCAGTTTTTCTGCGCCGAAGGAAACTTTACCAATCGGACAGTGGATGATGTTGGTTTTATCCAGACGGTATTCAATTTTACCGCTCTTGATATCAGCAATTGCTTTTGCAACATCCATGGTAACGGTGCCGGCTTTCGGGTTGGGCATTAAGCCTTTGGGACCTAATACTTTACCTAATCTACCAACAACGCCCATCATATCGGGAGTTGCAACAACAACATCGAATTCAAACCAGTTTTCACCCTGAATTTTGGTAACCAGTTCATCTGCACCAACATAATCAGCACCAGCAGCTTCTGCTTCTGCCAATTTGTCACCTTTCGCGAATACTAAAACGCGAACAGTTTTACCGGTACCGTGGGGCAGAATAACCGCACCTCTAACCTGCTGGTCAGCGTGTCTGGAGTCTACACCCAGTTTTACATGCAGTTCAACGGTTTCGTCGAACTTAGCTTTTGCTGCTTTGCAAACCAGTTCCATAGCTTCCTGAGAATCATAAAGCTTGGTTCTGTCAATCAGTTTCGCAGCATCCTGATATTTTTTACCTCTAAACATAATTTATCCTCCTGTGGTTAATTTAAAAATCCGGATTTTAGAAAAATCCGAGTTGCGAGATTATAAAATCTCTCCCACGTTTCGTATGAATCTCTGTGAATTATTCTTCTACAGTGATACCCATACTGCGGGCAGTACCTGCGATCATGCTCATTGCTGCTTCGATAGAGCCTGCGTTTAAGTCGGGCATTTTCTGTTCCGCAATTTTCTGTAAATCAGCTTTGGAAACGGTAGCTACCTTGGTTTTGTTCGGTACACCGGAACCGCTTTCGATTTTACAAGCTTTTTTCAACAGTACTGCTGCCGGCGGAGTTTTGGTAACAAAAGAGAACGAACGGTCTGCATATACCGTAATAACAACCGGGATAATTAACCCCATATCGTTCTTAGTTCTTTCGTTGAATTCTTTGGTGAATTGCATAATGTTTACACCGTGCTGACCTAATGCAGGACCAACCGGCGGTGCGGGTGTTGCCTTACCTGCTTCAATCTGAAGTTTAATAAAGCCTACAACCTTCTGTGCCATAAAGAACACCTCCTATTAAGAAAAAATGTGGTAATGATGCGGGATCCGAAACGTCCAAGCAGACATTTCAACCCTCCCACGCAAAGCAAACTTTTGCCTTGCTGTTATCTAAGTGCATAAAATGCGCTTATTCTAATGTAATTATTCGACCTTTTCGGCCTGTCCAAACTCAAATTCTACCGGAGTTTCACGACCCAGCATAGACACCAATACAGTGAATTTTTCTTCTGCCATATTGATGGACTGCACCACGCCGATGAAGCCTTCGAAAGAACCTTCGGTAATGCGAACATCGTCGCCAACCTCGAAATCCAGCTCGATGACTCTCTTTTCCAGTTCCATGCTGATGATTTCATCTTCTGTCAACGGAACAGGTTTGGAGCCTGGACCAACGAAGCCGGTAACCCCTCTGGTATTTCTTACGATATACCAGGTGTCGTTATCCATTGTCATTTTCAAAAACAAATAACCGGGGAACTTTTTACGTTTGGTTACTTTTTTCTGATCATCTTTTATTTCAACTACTTCTTCTTCCGGAAGCTTGATTTCCACAATGTTGTTTTGCAGACCTCTGTTTTCAACCATTTTTTCCAAATTGGTTTTTACCTTATTTTCATAACCGGAAAAAGTGTGGACGACATACCATTTTGCAGTTTCCATAAAACTGTAGTCGCCTCCCTTACTTAATAAACTGATTCAGAATTGCTCCAAAAGCAGTATCTAACAGAAAAATAAATAAACCAACAACAATTACAGAAACGATAACGGTGGTAGTATTATTCACAATCTGTTTGAATGACGGCCAGGTAACTTTTTTAAATTCAGATTTAACGCCCTTGAAATATTTTACAATAGCATTTTCTTTCTTTTCAGCCATGATTCATTCATTCCTTTCCAAAAGCATTCTAACATGCTCTTTCTTCCATCGGTAACCGATGCTAAAAGCCAAAACCCTATTATTTGGTTTCTTTATGCAGAGTATGTTTTCTGCAGAATCTGCAATATTTGTTCATTTCCAATCTTTCGGGATCGTTTTTCTTGTTTTTCATAGTGTCGTAGTTTCTCTGTTTACATTCGGTACAAGCTAAAGTAATTTTTACTCTCATCTTACACACCTCCGCCAATCATATAAAATTAATTCTTTTACAAATTCAATTGCCCTAAAAATCACGATTTCTCTGCTTTTTTCTAAATCGCTATTTTAAGAAAACAAAAATGTTTTTTTGCACAAAAAAATAACGCCTAAACTAAGGGCAATGCTTAGTATAACAGATTCGTCTCTTTTTGTCAATAGTTTTTTTCAATTTTTTTCTTTTCTTCAAAAATTCGCCAACATTATATACTATTATATATAATATATTCCCTGCAGGGACAGATTTTTCTGTCCCCGCAGGAGCTTAAAACCGAAAATGCCTCTGACTCAATCATTTTCCGTTTCTGTATCCGGAACAAACAATATCGGTTTGGTTGCTTTACAAACCGGATCAGTATTTTCCCATATAAACGCACGGACATATCCACTACTGGAAACGTCGCTAAAAATCACGTCTTCGTCCGGTTTTGCTGATTGAATTTGCAACAGCTTTCCGTTTGCGCTATACAAACCAAGATATATGGTTTGATTTTTTGAGCTGTCAAATCCTGCACATTTCACATGCACCTTGTTATCAGAAACATTGGTAATGACAATCACGGGTTCCGATTCGGTTGACTTCATCACAATCGCCTGTTGTTTCTCACTGGCACTGCTGTTTCCGGACGGAGTGCAAGCAGATACCCAAACTGCTACCAAAGAGCCGTTCTCAATGTCAGGCAAATTGGCACTGTAGACACCGTTTTCTTCTGTCATATCCACAGAATATTGCACAGTTTCTCCGTAAGCATCGGTTACTTCCGCATTTAAAAGCACCAGATTTGCATCGGAAACTTCCGCTGAAACAGTTACTTCTTCGGAAATGATTTCGGGGATTACTGTCACATTGGTAATCGCAGAAGTCAAAGTATCCACCGTGAAAGAAACAGCTTCGGTAATTTCATTTCCAAAAGAATCTTTTGCATAAATGGTTGCAGTATGTTCCCCCGCAGGAAGTCCCTCGGTCGCATAATAGAATTCACCGGTAGCGTGACGATAGTGTTCTTCAAAATTGCTCTGATCCAGAAGGATGGTATCATCAATTGAAAATTGAAATTCGCTGATTGAACTCATATCGCTGACAATGGCACGGATTTGAGGATTCATCCCTTGGGTTACGTCAAACTGTGTGATTGCCGGCGGACAATTATCGACTGCCAGCAAATACTGTCCGGGTTTGGTAATTTCCAGGGTTACACAAGCATTTAAGGTATCCAGCGTTCCGCCTTGGTTAGCATAAACCCCTTTTTCTTCATCCCAACGAACGATGGATAAGGTAGAAAGGTCAGAAACGCCCGCACTGATCAACTGCTCGGTAGTATATTGCAAAGTCAGAAGCATCGGATGCTCTGAAAAATCAGTCAACTCATTTCCGTCTGCATCCTCCACGCTGATGATATACGGGTCGCCGACTGTTACTGCCAGAGAAGAGGTAGAAAACAGTGCAGCCTCATCCTCTACTGTTAAAATACTCATAGCCTTGGTTTTCGACTTGGGCGAAACAATTTTTGCAACGAAGCCGGAAACCTTATCCCCTATCTTTTGCAAGGTTGCCTGTCCGTGTGCCAGAGCTTCATCCGTCATACCCACGGCAGCTTCAAAAATGCTGTTTAAAATCACATCAATATTGTCTTCTGCATACCCCAAAATACGATCAAAGGTAAGTGTATTTGCTTCCACTTCTGTCTGGATATCATTCTTTGCCTGGATATAGGCAGTACCATTTTCCCAGATTCCGCTTTCGGACACATAATCATAGGATTCTGCACCCTCCACACCAAATTCCAAACCAAATCCCGCTAATTTTAAGGGTAAATGGAACGACAAAGCTTCTTCTTTCTGCTGTTTGGTGGTAAAAGTTCCTGTTTGATTGGAATTGGACATTTTATCCAATACCTGAAACAGCTCTTTTTTATTAAAAATCGCTTTTTCCCCTTTGGTAAAATCGTCTATCATATCATAAGAAGCTGCTACTGCTTTCGCCGCCTGGTCATCATAGGTAATCGTATTGACAGTGGAAGTGCTGGTTGTTTTATGTAATTTGGAGGTTTCTTGTGTCTTTTTCGAGGAAATTGACAGCTTCTCCAATTTAAAATCCGGATCGGTTTCCGCCGTTACTTGCAGACTTTCTTTGGCAAAATTGTCATAAAAATCTGCTCCGAAGGCCGCCTCTGCAGAATCATTTCCCCCTTTTATTTTATAGCCTGCCTGAAACAGTTCTCCGCCTTTTCCGCTATCTACAGATGCCGCATAATCCAACGAACCGTCCTCATACATGGTAGCCAAGCTGCTCCATACCGTAGACCGGTCAAATCCGCCAATGGTTCCGCCAAATTTCAAATTGGGTGCTCCGGCTTCGGTTTCCATTGCTTTCACTCCGCCGTTCACTTTGAAAACGGTTCCCAACTGATAGGTATTGACCGGAGACTCTACCATTTGTGCAATGATATAGGAAGTGACATTACCAACCGCAGTTCCGGCAACCGAAAGTAATAAAAACCGGGATAATTTATCCATATCCTGGGGGTCATTGGGATTAAAATCCTCATCTTCATAACCGGCACCAAAAATAATTCCTGCACCGGCATCACCGGTGATTTTGGGTAAAGCGACTTCCATGCCTCCTAAATTCTTTTCGCCTGCTTCGGCAAATAATCCCAATTTTGCTTCCAAAGCGGCACTGTAATCACTTTTGGAAACCAGTTCAATGGCATTTTTCTGATTTTTGTATTCATAATCAAAAGAAAAAGTGTTTTTACAAGTACCGACCAAATCCAAGCCAAAAATGCCTGCAGAAGCTTTCAAATCTCCTATTTCATATTCGCTTCCTACGCCAATCCCCAGCTGAATTCCTTTTTCAAAAATGACTTCTGCTCCGCTTTTAAAATGTAAGGGTTCTACCGTAACATGCATCACTTCGGATTTGCTCTGAATCCCGTTCCCAAAAAAGGTTACTGTGTAATCCCGGCTTTCGGTAATATTTCCAATGGCAACGGTAGCGTAGCCGTAGTCATCGGTGGTAACTGCCTGTGGGAATCCGCTATCCACCGAATACGGTACCCGTACCCGTTTGGCGATACTGCCGTCGGATTTTAAAATCTGAAACCGTCCGTACGCCGTCCCTTTTCCGTTAATGGTGATGGTATTGATTGCTTCCGGCATATACCCCGAGTCATTGGGGATGATAACCGCAATGTCCCCTGTCGGTTCATATTTACCATAATTATAATGAATGTTTGCATTGGTTAAATCTGTATTATCCAAACCAATCGAAATGCGGTTCCATTGTTCTTGTGTACCGCTATAATATACATCGGTTAAGCTACGACAACCATCAAATGCACGGTATCTTATGGTGGTTACACTGTTCCCTATGGTTACACTGGTTAAGCTGTCACAAGACAAAAATGCATAATCCCCTATGGTGGTGACACTGTCTCCTATGGTTACGCTGGTTAAGCTGTCGCAATCTCTAAATGCACAGAATCCTATGGTGGTTACACTGTCCGGAATGTTTATGTTGGTTAAGCTGTCACAATCCTCAAATGCATAATCCCCTATGGTGGTGACACTGTCCGGGACAATATAAGCGGTATTCATTTTTCCGGCAGGATATGCTACCACCCTTGTGGTATCCTTATTAAACAGAACGCCATCAACGGAGGTAAAATTAGTGTTCCCGGATGGCACATTGATTGCAGTTAAACTGCTACAACATCCAAATGCACCAGCCTCAATGGTGATTACACTGAACGGAATAGTTACGCTGGTTAAGCTGTCGCAATCGGAAAATGCATCATTCTCTATAATGGTTACACTATCAGGAATGGTTATGTTGGTTAAGCTGTCGCAATCGGAAAATGCAGAACTACCTATAGTGGTGACACTGTCGGGGATGGTTACGCTGGTTAAGCTGGTGCAATTCAAAAATGCATAACTCCCTATAGTAGTGATACTGTTCCCTATAGTTACGCTGGTTAAGCTGGTGCAAGCACGAAACGCATAACCCCCTATAGTGATTACACTGTCTGGAATGGTTACACTTTTTAAGCTGTTACAATGCTCAAATGCATCCCTCTCTATGGTGGTTACACTGTCCGGGATGGTTACACCAGTTAAGCTGGAACAACCGCAAAATGCAGAATCCCCTATGGTGGTTACACTGTTCCCTATGGTTACACTGGTTAAGCTATCACAATACGCAAATGCATACCTCCCTATGGTGGTGACACTGTTCCCTATAGTTACGCTGGTTAAGCTGGTGCAATTGTAAAACGCATAACTCCCTATAGTAGTGACACTGTTCCCTATAGTTACGCTGGTTAAGCTGGTGCAATTGTAAAACGCATAACTCCCTATGGTGGTTACACTGTCCGGAATGGTTATGTTGGTTAAGCTGGTGCAATGGTAAAACGCATAACTCCCTATAGTAGTGACACTGTTCCCTATAGTTACGCTGGTTAAGCTGGTGCAATTGTAAAACGCATCCCCCCCTATGGTGGTTACACTGTCTCCTATGGTTACGTTGGTTAAGCTGTAACAATCCTCAAATGCACGCTCCCCTATAGTGATTACACTGTCTGGAATGGTTACGTCAGTTAAGCTATGACAATTGGAAAATGCAGCACGCCCAATGGTAGTGACACTATTCGGAATTGTTACACCGGTTAAGCTATCACAATACGCAAATGCATGAACCCCAATGTCGGTGACACTGTCTGGGATTCTGTAACCGGTATTTGTTTTCCCTATGGGATATTGTATCAGAATTGTTTGATCTTTGTTAAACAAAACGCCATCCAACGAACTATAATTAGGATTTTCCCCGGAAACCTGAATTTTAGTTAAACTGGTGCACTTCCAAAATGCCCAACTTTCAATGGTGGTAACACTGTTCGGGATTGTTACGCTGGTTAATCTATAGCACTCGGAAAATGCATCCTGCTCAATGGTGGTGACGCTAGCCGGGATGGTTATGTTGGTTAAGCTGGAACAATAGCCAAATGCATGATCCCCTATGCGGGTGACGCCGTCCGGAATGGTTACGTTGGTTAAGCCGGAACAATTGTAAAATGCACCCTGCTCAATGGTGGTGACACTATCCGGAATGGTTACGCTGGTTAATCGGAAACATTCGTAAAATGCATATTCCCCGATAGTGGTGACTCCGCTTTCTATCACAACTTTTTTTATATTAGCTCGATACCCGTACCAGGGAACTTTTGAATAACTCGAATAACTATACATAGCACCGGTGCCACGAATGGTTAAGGTGCCATCATCCGCCAAAACGGCAGTTACATTTTCACCGCAGGTATAGCTTTTCTCGGTTGCCGCCGTTACGGTAATGGGAAATGCTGCCATTGCGGTCATCAGCATACAAAGTGCCAACAGCAGGGATGAGATTCGTTGTTTCATATAGATACCTCCCGGATTTTGTCTGTTAATTTGGCATTAGTATAGCATAAATATGGAAATTTTTCAATCTTTTTCCCAAAAAAATTTGAAGTAATGAAAAAAAGGCTTCTCCTTGGAGGAGAAGCTGTCACGAAGTGATTGATCACAAGTGACTGATGAGGTGTAGCTTGCAACTGCAAGCGTCGAACGTTCTATGTTTCCACCTCATCCGAGTTTTGCTTTGCAAAACCCACCTTCCCCTCAAGGGGAGGGCCAGACTGTCGAAAAAGTCGTTCTATCGCAAGTAATATTTTTTTTATATTCAGACAATCGTAATATTTCGGCAGATATTATAATAAATAAAAAAATAACCCGACTTCTCT
Source organism: Clostridia bacterium (assembly GCA_017625695.1). Classification (GTDB taxonomy): domain Bacteria; phylum Bacillota; class Clostridia; order UMGS1840; family UMGS1840; genus SIG452. The sequence goes on from JAGAKI010000067.1 coordinate 26,726, forward strand.
TTTTAGAAAAGCCGGGCTGATTTTCAATATGAAAAATAAGTAATTATTCAGCAGTAATGGGTTCTACATCTTCGGGAACATCTTCTACCGGAGCGGTTTCACCGTCAGCGGGAACTACTTCAACAGGAGCGGTTTCACCGTCAGCGGGAACTACTTCAACAGGAGCGGTTTCACCGGATACTGCACTCATATCTACCGGAATATCGGTAGCTTCGTTAGCTGCCTGCTGATTGGATACCATAAAGCTTAATGCGATAGAGCAAATTAAAAACAGAATTGCAATAATAGAGGTCCATTTTTTCAGTTTTGCATCGATGGTTCTGCCTTTGTTTTTACCAAAGAAAGTTTCAGCACCGCCGGCAATGCTACCGGATAATCCCTGCTGATTTCCGCTCTGGAATAAAACAACAACCACTAAAATTAAAGATAAAATAATCTGTACAACTAAAGTTGCGATAATAGCTGCGCTCATGTTTCAAAACTCCCTTGTTTCATTTAATATTTTATTCTGTTCTGCCCCGGAGATTTCCGTTGCAAATGGGCAGAATTCTACCCTTCAATTTTATGTTACTAAGAAATGATATCACAGTTTTCCCAAAAAATCAAGTAAATTCTTAAAAATTTTTAAAATTTTTTAAAAAAACTTGACACACCACACTTTTTTTGTTATAATCTCTATTGTTCTTTTCGGAGAACTTATAAAAACAGAAAATATGCAGCTGTGGCGGAATCGGCAGACGCGCTACTTTGAGGGGGTAGTGAGAACACTCTCGTATGGGTTCAAGTCCCATCAGCTGCACCATAATAACGAGATGATTTTACTGTAAGTAAGGTCATCTCGTTATTTTATGCGGTTTTCAGCGGTTTGAAAAGCAAGGATTTTTGACGGCAAATCGTTTACTGTCAAATATCTTTTTTATGAATTTGAACCGCAGTCCTAAATTCAATATCAATTCCAAAACACAGAGTGAAAATTTCTACTCTGTGTTTTTTTATTTGAATTTAAGGAGGAAAACTTTAATGAAACTAAATGGAAACTTCACAATAATCCCTAACGAATTTATTAACGACTCAAGGCTCGATGTGTATGAATTTCGTATCCTTTGTTACCTGATGAAATTATCAGGATGCAGCTCTTCCTGCTACCCCTCTTACGAAACTATTGCAAGAGAAACCGGAATGAGTTTGTCAAAGGCAAAGAATGGAATTAAGAATTTAATTGAATACGGAATAATTACCAAAGAGAATCGAGAGAAAAAGTCTGGAGGAGCTGCTTCAAATCTCTATGTGGTGTGTGTAAAAACCACCGATGAAGATGATGAGGTTGCAGAAAATACCATCGTCAGTATTCCTGATGACTCACCCTCTGGTGTGTCTGAAGAACAAGGTGGTGTACAAGACGACTGCAATAAATATATAAATAAAAATATTAATTATTTTATTAATAACCATCTATCATCAATAGAGGATGTGATGGATCGTGCAGAAACATATGAACTCAACGGAATGACAAAAAAGAATTATGAATCGGCTATTGAGATTATGTTTAATTCAGAATCAATTTCGGTTGGCGGCGAAATTATTCCCCGTGAAATTGTTCGTAAACGATTAGAAAATATCAGCTATGAACATATCGTCTATGTCGATAATAATATGCCGAGAAAACTGGTTGATGGTAAGGTTGAAATTCAAGTCAGAAATCCTGTTCCATATATCGTAACTGCTCTATATAATGCATTGCGTTATACGGCAGATGAAATTGTAAAAATGGAATACGGAAATGATGAAATTGATGACTGCTTCCGAAAGGATGGTGCTGATGAATTATCTATATAATCAGCAAAACAAATTGCGGAATCAGTTTATAATGCCGAACCAAATTATGCAGTTGGATTTGAATGCAACCGCACTGGCAATTTATTTTTATCTCAGATACATTGAGGATAGAAAAACTTATCAGTGCTACCCAAGCTACAGAACTATCGGTAAGGCTCTTAAAATAAAAAGCATAACTACCGTTGCAAAATATGTAAGAGAGCTTGAAGATAAGTGTTTAATCTATACGGAACCGACAGAAATAATTCTGAAAAACGGTAAAAAACAAAACGGTAATTTGAAATATACAATCAGGCCTATCCAAGATGCCGTTGAGTATTTTCATCAGCAGCAGATGAAAAAGTTTCAGGAAGATTTGGCTCGGGAAAAAGCTCAAAAAATGCTTAAAGAATATGAAAAAAAGCATCCAAAATGAACTGCATAAAAATTATTTTTCTGTCACGTAAATTAGCTGATACCCCCTATTAAAATCTGTTAAACATTAACCAAAGAAAAGTGGTTTTTGATTTTCGGCAAAATGAGAACGACTGTGACAGAGAATTATGAGAAGAAAATTCTGGGGTAAGGTAGTTACCCTACTCAAGAAAGATAACCTCATAATTCATCGTGTGACAAATAGGTTTGAAACCTAAAAATAGATTTTAAGTAAATATATCGAATAGATGTATCCGTGTTTGAAAACAAAACATATTCGGTAAAGGGTTTACCCCTCCTGAAAAGATACACCTCTCGAATACGGCATATATATCGGCATTGAAACAACATATGCGTTTGACAAGGGGTTAAGCAGGGGTGTTAGGCATACAACTATTCGGGGTAAGGTAGTTACACCACCCTGAAAAGTTAGCCCCTCGTATCCGCCATATAAACCGCATAGTCAGCCCTTAAAATCGATTTGAACTAACAAACGAAGGTACGAGAAAACACCTGATGGGGCGCCCCGAGGAACGAAAAGTACGAGAAAATGATAGAAACAGGATAAAGCTTGGTGCGCTTTCCGCCCCAAGCAGGCTCACATCGCCGTGCAAAGCCCGGCGGAGAGATTGGAAAATGCATCTGCTGGTGCTGTGTTGGTGTCTGTTATGCCATCTGACCGCATTGTATAAGGGTGCAGTAGGTGTAATAACAGGTGTCTTCAAAATTACAAAATTTTTTAAGATTGGAGTGTGAAATTATGAGTAAAGTTGT
>JAGAKI010000068.1 GCA_017625695.1 Clostridia bacterium
ATTTATTGCGGAATTGCATTATCCAGTTGGATTTTTTACAGCGTCTTTATTTTTGCCGGAATATTTCTGTTTGCGGTGTACCCGCAGAGCCATCCCGATACTCCGGCATTGTGGCTTGGCGGTGGAGCATTTCTGTTTTTGATTGGTTTTGTTATTCTGCTTGGAAATTTGCTCCGCAAGCGGGCGAAAATCGAAAACGGCATGTTTTATCCGGATGCCGATTACGGCAAAGAACCTTTTCCTATAAGTGAAATTGAGTGCATCTGGATAAGAAAAGATAATATGCACTGCCAGTTGGGAGTGCTTCACAAAGGAAATTTCAACTTACTTGCAACTTACAGCAGCGGACTTGCGTTAAAACACGGCCGCAGATTATCTGAACTGTTGGGCAAACCTCTGAAATTCGGCGACCAGTATCGGAAAATTGCCAAATCTCAAATCCTGATAACGGCATTGATGCTGCCGTTTTTGTTCTTTTTTCTCTATGGTTATGAGAATACTATTCTTAAATTGCAATGCGTTGCTGCCAGTAAAAACTGGATAAAAACACCGGCAACGGTTGAAAAGTCCGAATTGCAGCTCCGGGATGCGCAAAGTGCATACAGCCGGACTCCGGTACTTCCCCATCAGAGAAAAGCAGTTCGGATCGAATACAAAATGGCAAACAAAAAAGAGGCATATCTTTTGTGTTTTGAATACCAATTCCGCCATAATGATGGTACTGTTGTCGGAAACAGTTACAGTTATTTTACAGATATTCCTACCAATAACGGCTTAAAATATTTGCAAAAAATCGTGGATGACAACCCGGTCGGCAAAGAGATTTTTTGCTATGTCAATCCGGAAATACGGACTCTCAATGTGGTAAACCGTTCTATTTTATGGGTATATTTCATGCCACATCTGACAATGCTGTTTATAGGAAATCTCTTTGTCATCGCAGTTTCCAAACGGCTCTATGAATTGATTATCGGCAAAATACATAAAGTCAACAATCCATGAGTACTTTTGAACAAAATTTCTTTTGCGGAGCAATTATTTATCTGCTCGCTTTGCAGGGATTTTTAATTCCGCTGAAACGGATTCCCAGAGGCTGGCGGTGGGGTATTTTAGCGTTTTTCTGTCTGGTAAATATTGGTCTTGCCTTCATTTACCGGGGATTGGATTTTATTACTTTCAATATTCAGTCCGGTGAACGTGCCTTGAATTTCTTTACCGGATTATCTGAACAGCTTGCCAATAACACCGTAAAAGTTGAATACGTTTCCATGCCATCTTATACCGCAAATATAATTTTGGGAATCGTTTCGCTTGCAATCGTGATTACCGGATTTGTAGTAATCGGGATGAAAGTACGCTGGTACAGTTGGGTATCGGCCATTGCTACGCTCGTTTTTTCCTTTGGCATCCTGGATATTCAAACTCCCCGTGGTGAAGAGCGATACATAAAAGATTCAAATCAGTTGCGCAGAAAAACATATTCTCTTATTGAGCAGAAACGCAAAGAAAAAGTTAGCAACAAGCAGATATCCGAAGCGATCAAGGCAAATTTGACAGATTTCCGCTATACTTACGAAAACCGCGAGGACGAAAGAGAATCTTCCGAAAAAATTCTGACAGCCATAAAAAATTTGCAAGCACAAACAACGTTGGGGAATTGATTTATGCCGGCACAAATCATTGTGGGAACGGGGCAAGCCGTTTCTGTTGCGCGGTGTCTATTCCATAAAAACTTGATTTTTTATGGAGTTTATTCCACAAAAACATTAGTTTTTCTTGAAAAAATATAAAAAACGTGTTATATTGGGGAGTAAAAGTAAAAAACTTATGTAAAAATGGAACAGGAGCCGATATGACTTATATAGCACGCTATTTAGAGCCGGAGATCAAAAGCCGTATGTTCTCCGGAAAAGCTATTATAGTTTATGGTCCGCGCCAGTGCGGTAAAACTACGATGATCCGCCACATTACAAGTCCGTGGGTTGACGATGTCATTTGGTTGAATGGCGACAGTCCCGATGTCCGGGCAGAACTTGATCGTGTTACGGTTACACGCTGGAAATTGATTCTTGGCAAGAAAAAAATCCTTGTGCTTGATGAAGCTCAACGCATTCCCAATGTCGGTCTTGCATTGAAGCTCATTACCGATGAGATCCCTGAAGTTCAAATTATTGCGTCCGGCTCTTCTTCCTTTGAATTGGCTGACAAAACATCCGAACCTTTGACAGGTCGTAAATTTGAATATCGGCTTTTGCCGCTGTCTTTTTCTGAAATGGTTGCTCAAAATGGACTGTTGGCAGAAAAACAGTGTTTGGAACAGCGGCTTCTTTTTGGAGCATATCCGGATATTGTGACCCATCTTGAAGATTCTGCACGGCTTTTAAGCGAGTTAGTCGGCAGCTATCTGTTTAAGGACATCTATGCACTCGACGGGCTCAAGAAAACAAAAATTCTTGATAACCTTGTGAAAGCACTCGCCATGCAAGTCGGTTCTGAAGTAAGTTTGAATGAACTTGCTTCTTTGACCGGGACCGACCGTAAAACCGTTGAAACATATATTGATTTGCTGGAAAAAACCTACGTCGTATTTTCTCTGGGGGCATACAGTGGTAACTTACGCAATGAGATCAAAAAAGGCAAAAAAATATATTTCTATGATTTGGGTGTCCGCAATGCGGTCATGGGGAATTTCAGCAGTATAGATTCCCGAACAGATAAAGGGGCTTTGTGGGAAAATTACCTTATTCTGGAACGCTTGAAAAATACGCTGAACCAACCATTTCCTCCACAACAATTCTTTTGGAGAACAACTGCTCCGCAGAGTAAAGAGGTCGATTATCTTGAAAAAACAGCCCAAACATTATGTGCTTGGGAAATGAAAGCGAATCCGGCATCTAAAGCCAGGATACCGTTATCATTCCGCAAGGCATATCCAGACGCACAAACGGAAATTCTGACGCCGGATAACTATGACACATTTCTGCTCAAAAGTTAAAAGATTTCCGCTATACTTACGAAAAAAGCAAGGACGAAAGAGAAGCATCAGAAAAATCCCGATTGCCATAAAAAATTTGCAAACGGAAACGAAAAAGGGAAAGTGAATTATGGGTACCTTGATAGCAATAATTGTACATCTTGCCATTTGGGGCACTCCTTTTCTGGTGGGGTGGAACATTATCAAGAAAAAAAGACCGCGTGATGTCGGCGATTTGGTGGTGGCGATCGTTTTGCTGTTGATCTATCTCGGGATAAGTTCTTTTTGGGTGTTCTCAATCAATGAAGATCTGCCGCCTTACGCTGTTACGAATGAGGGTTTTATGTTTCACGCCGAAAAAACTTACGGTATTAAAAAATTCTACAACCTCGCTCAAAAAAATCTGCAAGCGTATCAGAAAAAATCTGGTTATGTAAATGAACGCCCTCAATGGCGTTATTTTAGCTACTATCAATTTACCGACGAACAAAGTATGTTGTTTCACTTCTGCAGAATGAGGGATGACCGGCTGCCTTTGAGTGTGGAAATAAAATTGCCGGAAAAGGAGCACTTTTCCAATGTGCAGGAACGCAATGAAGCCAAAAGTGAGGGGTTGAGTTTCTGGAACGGAAATATGCGTACCGGCATAGACGCTGTCCATTGGAGCATTAACTTCAAGCGATTTCCATTTGAAAGCGGTGATTTATTTGCCGCGTTGCTGGTTTTATTCTGCTCAATTTGCTGGATATTTCCGCTTGCGGCAACAGCATGCAAGGCACACTCAAAATGGCTGTTCTACGGATTATGGATGATTGTTTTTGCGCTTTACATAATGAATATCCACACTTGGAGTCAGCAGACGCCCGCATTGCAGTATGAACGCTGCGATGTGCAAACGGCACTTGCCGAAATCAGCAAAGCGGAAAATCAGACAACTTTATCGGCGTTGCTGGCACACGATACAGCGTTGCTGGAAAATGATAAATCCAAAACCATTATAGATGCACCAATGTTGTGCAGCGGAAAATTTTTCACCGCCAATTTTCTCTGCTGGGATCTGGGCAAATCCAACTATTTGTACTATTCGCCGACCGATTTGATCGAAGCGCAACTGCTGACAAACTACGCAAAAATCCACCGACCGAGAGAGAACTTCTATCTGGTAAGTTATCCTGACTTCACCCGTAGAAGCAATAATATCTGGTGGCAGTTTGTTATAATCCAAACCATCGCCGGATCACTCTGGCTTGCGATGTTTGTTATGGCTATTAAGAAAAGATGCTGTTGGGAAGAGGTGGAAAATGATAGTGGCAAGTGAAATCAATAAAATCATTGTCCGCCAGTTGCAGCGGCATAAGTTGGAATACGAAATTGATCTTGACCCCAATCAGGATAATCAGAAAGTTGTTTTTTGTTATGATGAAAACTTGGGGCA
>JAGAKI010000069.1 GCA_017625695.1 Clostridia bacterium
AAGGTCTTTTAGCTTGTCCGCTGTAAGTCCCGCAAAAATTGCAGTGGCAATTACATCAATTCTTTTTTCAACACCCTCATAACCTACCGCTTGTGCGCCGAGGATTTTATAGGTTTCCTTTTCAAATATAACCTTTAAGGTCATAACGGTAGCACCAGGATAGTATCCTGCGTGAGAAAGGGGCGAAAGAATCACTTTTTCGTAAGCGATATTGCTTAATTTAAGCTGAGTTTCCGTCATTCCTGTTGATGCGACTGTCATATCAAAGAGCTTAATAACCGATGCACCTTGTGTGCCTTTATAAGTGCTGTTAATTCCGTAAATATTGTCTGCCGCAATTCGCCCCTGCTTGTTGGCAGGGCCTGCTAATGTTATAACTGCCTTATCCTTTGAAATAAAGTTTATAACCTCTACCGCATCACCGACTGCGTAAATATCCTTGTCCGAGGTTTGCATATTGTCAGAAACTGCAATTGCTCCTTTTACACCCAAGGCAAGCCCTGCATCCTTTGCAAGGTTATTTTCAGGCGAAACACCAACAGATACAATGACCATATCGGCTAGATTCTCCTGACAATCGGTAACAACCATATTATTCTCAACGCTTTTTACATTGGCATTTAAAAGAATATTGATGCCCTTTGACCTTAAATTTGTGTGAATAAATGATGCAATATCAGAATCTACTGTATTCAAAAGGTGGTCACCTTTTTGAATGACAGTAACATCTATTCCGCGGTTTTTAAGATTTTCCGCCATCTCAAGCCCTATAAAGCCACCGCCGATGATAACCGCTGTTTTAATCGGATTGTTGTCTGTAAACTCACGGATTTTAAGCGTATCTTCTACTGTGCGAAGTGTGAAAATGTTACTGCAATCACCCTTGCAAAAATCAGGCATAACAGGCTTTGCACCGGGAGATAAAATGAGTTTGTCGTAGCTTTCTTCAATCTCTTTTCCGCTTTTTTTATCCAACACTGTAACAGTTTTTCTGTCACGGTTTATTTTGGTTACCTCATGGAGCGTTCTTACATCAATTTTGAATCTGGACCAAAATCCTTCAGGAGTCTGCAAAAACAAATCCTCTTTGTCAGAGATTTCTCCTCCGATATAGTAAGGGAGTCCGCAATTTGCATAGGAAACATATCCGCTTCGCTCAAAAATGATTATCTCCGCATTTTCATCAAGTCTTCTGATTCTTGCTGCAGCCGTAGCACCGCCTGCAACTCCTCCAACAATAACAACTTTCATTTTCACACCTCCGTTATTTCTTTTAATGCCTTCTTAAACTGGAATGTAAACAGTATTGCCGTAAATGTAACCGCAATAATATCCGCAACAGGTTCTGCCATATAGACCGCCTGTGTTTTGTCTGCCAAAAGGCTTGGCATAATATAGATGAGCGGAAGTAGCAATACGAATTTACGCACAACTGCAACCACAATGGAGTTTGCCGCTTTACCAAGTGATGTAAAGGTCATCTGACAGGCAATCTGTATGCCAAAGAGTCCGAGTCCGCCGAGGTAAATTCTCAGCATCGGCGCTGCAAACTGTGCAAGGGATGTATCTGATGTAAATATCTTAACAAACATCTGGGGTGCTATCATAACCGCCGCCCAGAGTGCTATGGAATATGTGAGGCAAGTAATCAAAAGCAGACGGAAGGTTTTCTTTACTCTGTCTGCTCTTTTAGCACCAAAATTGTAGCTTGTAATCGGCTGAGCACCTTGTGCAATTCCCTGCAAAGGTAACATTGCAAACTGCATAACGCTTGTCATAATGGTCATGGCACCGACTGCAATATCTCCACCGTATTTCAGGAGTGAAGAATTAAAGCAAACGGAAATCACACTTTCGCTTGACTGCATAACAAACGCCGCCGTTCCAAGTGCGATACAAGGCAGAATGATGTCTGCTCTGAGTTTCAGATTTTCTTTCCTTATCTTAAGTTGCGTCTTTTTTCCGCAAAGGAAAGAGATAATCCATACGCAGGAAAGCATCTGCGAAATGATAGTCGCAAGTGCCGCACCTTTTACACCCATTTGGAATCCAAAAATGAATATTGGGTCAAGCACAATATTACATACCGCACCAATAATAACTGAAACCATAGAAACAGTAGTGAACCCTTGTGCTGTAATAAATGTATTCATTCCCAAGGTCATCTGCACAAACAAAGTACCGATGGCGTAAATGCTCATATAATCGGTTGCATAACCGATTGTATTCTCGCTTGCACCAAAGGCAAGGAGCAAGTCCTTGTTCCAGTTAAGCAAAACTGCGGTCAGGATAACCGAAACAACAATCTGCAGACTAAAGCAGTTGCCAAGTGTCTTTTCTGCAGATTTAATATCCTTTTCACCCATAAAGATAGACGCTCTCGGTGCACCGCCTGAGCTTACTAACGCCGCAAAAGCTGCAACAAGCATAATCAGGGGCATACACACACCAACACCTGTAAGTGCCATACTTCCGTCTCCGGGCATATGACCTATGTATATGCGGTCAACTATATTGTAAAGCATATTGATAAGCTGTGCCACAACTGTCGGAATAGACAGTCTGAACAAAAGCTTACCGATAGGCTCCGTCGCTAAAAATTCTTTTTTGTTATCCATTTCATAAAACACCTTTTTTCGTTTGTAATTCATTCAAGCACACTCAATTTGGCGAGAGTCTTGTTTGTCCTTGCTTTTTGACTAGTCAAGTACCTTTTCTTAACTTAATTATACTACATTCCCTTAAAATTTTCAATAACGCTGAAACACTTCGTCATATTTTTTAATATTTTTCTAGCACTTTTCTAGCGAAAACCAAAAAAATGCATCAAAAAGCGGCAATATGAAAATTTCAAGAACAGCAAAGGCTTTGAAGGGTTTCAACCCCTCAAAACCTTGATTTTACGCATATTTTATCGTCAGAACAGATCATCAGCTTCCTTATCTATCTGATAGAAAACGGTCATAAAAAAACGGTATCCGACGATACCGTTTTTTTATTGAATTGATGTAAGAATTTCATTCATAACGAAAATATGAATCAATCCTCAAAACGCGGAAAAATGGATGCAAAAAGCAGAAATCGAGAAGGCTTCGCCTTTTTCCCGACGGCGTACTGAGTGTACGCCGAGGGCGAGATTCATGGTTTTTGCGCCATTTTTCAAGTTTCCTTATAAAGGACGTTTTCTTACCGCCATAGCATGTGCCGCAAAACCTTCCAACTCTGCAAAGTTTCCGGCTTTATCTTTTACGGAAACAAAACCGTCTTTGGTTACATAGCCAAAGGAAGAACGTTTCATAAAGTCTAATACGCCGACGGAGGAGTAGGTTTTTGCAAAGCCACCGGTGGGAAGAATAGCGTTGGGACCCATTAAGAAGTTACATAAAGTAACAGGAGTCCACTCACCCAAGAGAATTTCTCCGGCATTTTTAATCTGAGGAAGCACATCAAAGGGTTTTTCGCATAGCACTTCCATATGCTCGGGTGCATATTCGTTGACAAACGCAACAGACTGCTCAAAATTGTCGGTAATGATTGCACCGCCGTAGGTAGACAAATTGGTATTGATGAAGTTCTGACGCAGTTCGGGCAATTCTTTGATATATTCGATTGCCAATGCACAGACTTCATGCACAAAAGCTTCGTTGTGACATACCAGAAGTGCCGCAGAATCGGGACCGTGTTCCGCTTCAATCAACCAGTCTAATGCCGCTTTTTTGGGGTCGGTGGAATCGTCACATAAGATGATGGACTCGCTTGGCCCTGCGGGTAAACCGGTATCAATATAGTTTGCCAGCACACGTTTTGCCGCCGTAGCAAAGGCATTGCCGGGACCAATTACTTTTCTGGTTTTCGGAATGGATTCGGTACCGAATGCAACCGCTGCAATCGCCTGAATACCGCCAACCTTGAAGATTTCGGTAATCCCCAGCAGTTTTGCCGCAGTTAAAATGGCATCATCCACTTTCCCCTCTTTATTGGGAGGGGTTACCACTACGATTTTTTCTACCCCTGCAACCACTGCCGGAACCCCCAGCATCAGAAGAACGGAGGGAAAGCTTCCCTTACCGCCGGGAACATACAGGCATACACTTTCAATGGGAGTCGTCTTTTCCCCTGCTAAGATGCCTTTATCCACTTCGGTCATCCACATTTCTTCGGGTTTCTGTTTTTCGTGGAAATTTCGGATGTTGTGGTATGCATAAGTAATGGCTTCTTTGGAAGTTGCATCAATACGGTTGTATGCTTCCTCAATTTCTTCGGGAGTAACCTTCATGGTTTCAGATGTCAAAGCAATTTTGTCAAATTTTTCGGTGTATTTTAATACTGCTTTGTCTCCGTTCTCTTTTACGTCCCAGGAAACTTCTTTCGCCACGTCCATATAAGCGGTGATATCAATTTCGGCACGTTTTAAAATAAACTCCTTCTTTTCGGGAGTGAGTTCGCTGTATTTATAAATATTCATAGAAACGCTCCTACCATTAAACTTTCAGATTTCGGCTGCCGGGTTTTACCAGAGGCAGTTTGCCTTCTTTACAGATGGGACAGTTTTCAGGCTCAAAGGATTCTACTGCCATAGAAAGAACAGAATAATAAGGAACACCGAAATCAATCTGTCCGCCGGTTCTGTCTACAATAGAACCAACACCGCAAACGATACCGCCTGCTTCCTGAATCAATTTGATAACTTCTTTTACGGAACCGCCGGTGGTAACAACATCTTCCACCACCAATACTTTCTGTCCTTTTTCCACACCGAAGCTGCGACGGAACGTCATTTCGCCATTTTCTCTTTCCGCAAAAATGTTAGGAACGTTCAAATGACGGGACACTTCATAAGACATCAGGATTGCACCGATTGCAGGTCCGCAAACGATATCGGGTTTATTTTCACCCAAACGGTCTGCCAGTTCTTTACAGAGCAGTTCAGACAATTTTGCATCTTTAAAAATTTTTGCACACTGTAAGTATCTGTCGGAATGACGACCGGAGGTCAGTAAAAAATGACCTTCCAAAAGAACGCCTGCTTCCTTTAACAGTTCCATTGCTTTTTCATTGGTAATCATAAGTTTCAATCCTTTCTTTTATCCCACACAAATTGTGTTATTGATATAGTTTCGCCATTATACATACAACAATTCCATTTATTATAACACACATTTCCCAAAAATGCTATAGTTTTTTTAAAAATTTTACAATTTCTTGAAATTATAATAATTTGCTTGATTTTTTCCCCTGGAGTATAGTATAATGGAAAAGCAAAAAAGGAAGGGGTGTTCCCTATGAAATGTCCGTACTGCGGATTTTTAGAAAGTAAAGTAATTGATTCCAGACGTCTGGAGGAAACCAACTCCATCAAACGGCGCCGGGAATGTTTATCTTGTGAAAAACGGTTTTCCACCTATGAACGGGTGGAATTGGCACCCCTGGTGGTGATTAAGAAAAACGGTGACCGGGAACAGTTCGACCGTCAGAAGCTTCTTCGGGGAATTATGCACGCCTGCGAAAAACGTCCGGTCTCCATTGATATGATGGAAATGATGGTATCCGAAGTGGAAACCACCTTAAACAACGAACTGATGCAGGAAGTGGAAAGCGAACGTATCGGGGAGCTTGTGATGGATAAACTAAAAGAAGTAGACGAAGTTGCTTATGTGCGTTTTGCTTCGGTCTACCGGCAGTTCCGTGATATCAACACCTTTATGGAAGAATTGCAAAAGCTACTGAAATAGCGTTTTTGCGAAAGGAATCAATTTATGAATCAGAAAAAAATTGCTGTGGGAATGAGCGGTGGTGTAGATTCTTCGGTTTGTGCCGTACTGCTCAAAGAAGCAGGCTACGATGTAGCAGGCATTACCATGCTTCTGCACGGTGGCTGTGAAGATGAAAAAGTCTGCGGCTCTTCTTCAGATATCGAAGATGCCAAAGCAGTTGCCGACCGTTTGGAAATCCCGTTATATATCTGCGACCAGACCAAAAACTTTGAAGCTCAGGTCATTGAACGGTTTGCAAAAAGCTATGAGCTTGCCCAAACGCCAAACCCCTGCATTCTGTGTAACCGCTATTTAAAATTTGATGCCATGCTGACAGAAGCACTCTCTCTGGGAATGGACGGAATTGCCACAGGTCATTATGCCCGTGTGGAATATGACAAAACGGCGGGACGTTATCTGTTAAAAAAAGCAATCGATGAAACCAAAGACCAGAGCTACGTGTTGTATTCTTTGACTCAGCATCAATTGTCTCACACCTTATTTCCCCTGGGAAGGCTTGAAAAAGCGGATGTCAGAAAAATTGCTGAGGAAAAAGAGCTGAAAAACGCCCACAAAAAGGAAAGTCAGGACATCTGTTTTGTACCGGACGGTGACTATGCGGAATTTATCCGCCGTTATCGGGGAATTTCTTTTCCCGAGGGGAACTTTGTTGATAAAGACGGAAACATCCTCGGAACCCACAAGGGCATTATTCACTACACCGTAGGTCAGAGAAAGGGGCTGGGGCTTTCATTTTCTTGCCCCATGTACGTCATTTCCAAAAACTTAGAAACCAACACCGTAGTTTTGGGACCGATTGATGAACTGTATCAATCTACCTTCCGTGCTACGGATATCAATTTGATATCTTTGGATAAAATTGAAGGCGAGCTTCAAGTTTCAGCTAAAATCCGATACAATCAGAAGGAACAGCCTGCCACTGTCAGACAAATTGATAAAAACACCATTGAAGTTACGTTTTTGGAGCCTCAGAAAGCCATCACCAAAGGACAGGCTGTTGTATTGTATGACGGTGACACCGTGGTGGGCGGAGGCACCATTTTATAGGATTTCTTATCACAAAAGAAAGGAAGAAACTACCCATGAAATTTTTAAAAAAACTGTTCCCTGTGATTCTGGTTGCCGGCACTGTTGTTACGGTATCTGCACTGGCATCAGGAGACGACCCGCTGATTTCCTTAAGCTACTTAAACGAAATTTTTATGCCCAAGGTAGAAACTAAAATCGCAGAAACTACCGTCTACTCCGTCATCACCGTGGAAAAGGGAAAAACCTTTGTGGCAGGTGCAGGCTGTGAATTTATCGTAAGAAGTGGTTCGGCATCTGTCATTTCTTCCGCAAGCGGCGGCATCTGTGATACCACTGACGGTGTGGATTTATCCGGAGGAACCGTTGCTCCGAGCAATCATCTTTTGATTGCTCCCCGTGATGACGGAAGAGGCTTTTCGGCAACTACTGACGTTATCTTAATGGTAAAAGGTTCTTATACCATCCGTTAACTCTAAAAAATTTCCAGATTTTTTTAGCAAAAATCACTTGTAAAAATCATTGATTGATGATACAATAATAACACACTTAAAGTGTGCAACGAAAAATCCTGCCGTTCACGTCAGCCGGGTATTTATTAGAACCAACACTTTTTATAAGGGAGCCAATCTCCTCTCGTCAATTGTAGGCCCACCGCCTTTACGGCCGTATGGGGAACGTGCGACTGAGGGTAAGCACCCACCTGCACATGCAGGTTTCTAATATTATCTTGGGGCAACGGTCCGGCGGGTTTTTTATTATTTTCTTGCTGCTTGAAAAAAGAATACAAGCCAAATAAAAGGCATAGGATCACTATAAAATCCTATGCCTTTTTTGATAAAAAGGATGCAGAATTTGAACATCGAACCCGAAGCTGTATATAGGATACTGCGAGTGGTGAAATTCACAGATTCTGCGCTTTTTTCTATTCCCAAAGGCGCAGAGAAAAGGCTGCAGAATTTGAACATCGAATCCGAAGCTGTATATAGGATACCGAGAGTGGTGAGATTCACGAATTCTTCGCTTTTTTCTATTCCCAAAGGCGCAGAGAAAAGGCTGCAGAATTTGAACATCGAACCCGAAGCTGTATCTAGGATACTGCGAATGGTGAGATTCGCGAATTCTTCGCTTTTTTCCATTCCCAAAGGCGCAGAGAAAAGGATGCAGAATTTGAACATCGAACCCGAAGCTGTATATAGGATACTGCGAGTGGTGAGATTCGCGAATTCTGCACCTTTTCTCAAGCCGTCACAGGTGCTACTCGTAGAGTGCCTCCTTCAACCTTTCTTCCATCCGTTTTATCACAAAACTTCCCCTGGCTTTCGGGGGTAAGGTTGGTTTTGGAGGTGTGAGGGCTTTTTTCCACTGTGTGACAAACTGACGGAATTGAAAGAGTTGAAACACTTGTAATAATATCAGAATCAATAGTAATACGGTCATAGCTTATCTCTCTCCTTCCTGATGTGAAGATAGATATTTAAAATGGTCAGTTTTTTGGTATCCGCCGGATTGGCAGTTCCAAAAACCTCCAGTAAAAAGATGTTGCCCGATACCTTCCAGGGGAAAAAGGATTCCGAAAATTCACTGTCAAGATACCGGTATTTCCAGTTTGTATTCCCGTACATCAGATGATTGGTGTGCAGTAATTTTCCTTCCCGGGATTCCTTTTCCGAAGAAAGCTTCAGATAACAGTCAATCTCCCTGGGCATTCCCAACGCTTTAACCACGACTTCCTCACAACGGGCAATTTCATTTTCTTTGACAGTTCCCAAAACCGGTGCTGTCATATGATACGAAATAGGAACGTCGGTATCGGTTTTTGGATCATAATCGGTAGATACCCCACCGGCAAACGCCGTTACATACCTTCCGGACCCCATCAGAATATTCCCGTCGTAGTCTTCTGTCATACAACTGCAAGTAATTCCCTCATAACAAAGGAAGGCGGAAAGGTAAAAATTATACAGATACATGACGGAATCAATCACCAAATACAAAACACCGTTTTTGTAATAAGAAAACGCTGTTTTTTCAGGTTTTGGCAATCGGATTTTATCTCTGGACAAAAATTTGTACAAAGAACTGGAGGGTGAATACAACATCTGAACCGTCAGCATAGAAGAAGAAAAGTTCATCAATCCGCTTTCAGACAAAAAGCTGACACTTCCCGGCGTAGAACAAACCGTTTTTCCGTAAGGAGTACCGTCCGGCACACTTAACAGGGACCATTGCCCGTCTTCGGTGGGGTCCGAGCCGACATAATGACTCCAACCGTATTCATATGCAACTACCACCGATTTTTCCACCACGGAAAGACCCGTAATTTTCCCCAGATGCAAATGCGGGTACAGCACATTTTCTTGGGAGTAAGTCTTCCAGTCATTGGGTTCACTGATATAAAGTGCCGTAGGATGGTCGGGATGTCCGCCTGCAAAATAGCGCATGGAAGCGGGATGCCACACAATGTAGGGACACCGGATTGCCAGTAATCCCGTTGCATCAGGTGTAGCTACTTTTTCAAAAACATCTGATAAAGAATAACATTTTGTACGTTCAAATCCGGAATGACTGCAATAGAGTGTTCGCAGGTTCAGCTCAGCTTCCAACGCCTGTTTCTGTTTCATATGCAATAAATCGCCCAATTTCCCCAATTGCACAAACTGAGAGGTACCAAGCAAGTCACGGATGTTCTCACGAGTGGCATCGGTATGACTTTTCGCATAATAGAGAATGTTGGTTTCTTCATCCCAGATATTGGTGCCATATAAATCGGCAGGAAAATCTCCCGAAGTAGAATAATCCTCAGGCAAACGCTCAATCACCAGGTATCCCTCCCAGGGATGCTCGACGATGAGGACACCGTCCACACGGCGGTAGATCGGCTTCAGCTGACAGATTGTTCCACCGTACAGAAAGGTAAAACCGTCGGTTACGGGAAGGACCTTAAAGTTGGTTGCAGTCATACTGAGATTGCACATGACGCCTGCCACCAGGATGTGCAGAGTGTTTTTGCATTGCACAAATAAGATTTCGTGTCCTTTGGTGCTTAATGCCTTATGAATGTTGGTAACCTCCCCCGAAAAGGGACCGTATTTTCGTTGGGTACCGTCTCTGACGGTCAAACCGCCTCCCTCCACGTCCAGATTGGTCAAATCCAAAAGTTCGTTGGTTTTCATCAGATAGGGCGATTTCTGATTGACAATTCCCCCGGAAAAATCATAGTAATTCAAAACCGTTTCCTCCTATCTCCACTCCGGTGTTTCAATGGGTGTTGGTCGTTTTCTTTGTCTCTTTGCGATACTCTCGTGAATGGCAGTACAGTTTCCGTGAAACTCTTCAATCAGAGTATCTGCCAAACGGTTGGAGGGATCATCGGCACGAAGGACGGAAAATGCCACATATTTGCAAAGCTCCGAATCATATTCCGGAGCAACCGGGATAGGCTCTTCCGCCGATAGTTCTCCGGAAAATACGCTGTAATAATAGACCAGATAACTGCCCGGTTCTGAAAAAGAAAGCCCTCTCTCATCACATTGGTAGTCAAAATAGCGATGCTTGTCCCGATAGATTTTGTAAATCCCCCTGTGTTTGGGTAAAGGATAGGGAATGTCCGTCTCGGTACACTCCACCGAAAGGCATTTGATAGGACAGGCAGTATCATATTTGGCAAACATCAGCCGAAGTCCTTCCGTGAGATAAATTTTTGCAAGTGAAATATCCACCTGCTTTCCGATGAGGATGGATGCCACATCGGTTACTTCCTGTAAGGTCATGGTATATCCTCCTTATGTTTTGTTTCATTTATATAAAACGCGTAGAATAGGCATCCCGATCTACGGTGTCTTTGGATTCATGATGATTCAGATACGAAAGCACCTCTTTGGTTTTCACACAAGCTTCCTCAGGAATTTCCCGGTTTTTTTCTTCCAGTCTCCGGTTGTTTTGATCCATCTCGGAAATCAAGGTATCCAGGTTGGAAATTCTGGTTTTTTGGACCAGGTCCAGGGTTCTTGCATCCAGCTCCGGATAGGGTACCGTCAAACAATAGGTGGTTCCTGCCTGCCCGCTGTGATGCACCTCGAAGGTCTTTTTTTCGTGATTTCTTACCACAAAATAATTGGAATCTATTTCCCTGAGACGTTCAGGAATCCGATAAACATTAGTTAAGATAGGTGTAGTTTGAAACTGTTTTTGCATAGCTTCCTCTTTTTTGAAAAAGGGAGGAGAAAAGTCTCCTCCCTTCTGTTGATAGGGAAACGGGAAAAACTTTTAAACTGGCACACCGAACCATAAGCATACCAAGTGTCTGCCCGGTGATACGGTTTGTTTTCCGAAGCTTTTTCCCATTTCCTTTTTACATTACACAGTAATTCCTGTGAGTCTTGCCTGACCGCCCGGGTGGTCACACATTAACTCGCCGTATTTGGCAAGCACAGCGGTCCAGGCAGGTTTTCCGGCAATCTGTTTTAAGATTTTGCCGTCATCATCCAGCCAATCCCAATCGGACAGAACGTGCATTGCAAACGATTTGGAGTTCAACAAATCCATCGTGCCGTCAGGACAGTGACGGTCTGCAACCACGGGAATTCCACCAAAGGAAATTGCCTGGAAACCGCCCTCTAAGGTCAAGGGATCAATATTTCTTCTGGTTAATTCCAGATAAGACAGATAACTTCTTCTCACATCGTAGGAACAGGAAATATAGTCCACGGTGGAGCCGGCGGTTTCTTCCAGATAGTCGATGGCAGTCTGAATTTTCAAATCAGAAATTTCACCGGTATTTGCCGACAGATAGGGCATCATCCAGTAATTTTCCGCACGGTTCACACCGTAAAGAGTCTGAGTAGTATCGGAATTAAAAATGGCACCTAAGCCGGTGAGTTCCTTTCCGTAAGAATTCTGAACGGTTATCTTATCTCCCTCTGACGCAGAGGTTGCCGAATCCAGTACCAGAACTTTTTCTGCACGGTTAATGGCAATAATTCGTTTGCCTTTTTCCGTATAGGAGGGACCGATGATATCGATAATCATCCCTTCCATCAGATACTTAACCGAATCGACAAAAATCTGATTTGCTGCTGCTACCATAACGGTTGCAATCACACCGCTGCCGTCGGTAAATAAAGCTCTGGAATAGTTGAATTTGGCAGCTTCTAAGATGCCTTTCATTTCCTCAGTGAGTAAATCCACAAAGGAATTGGTGTTCAGACGTGATGCTTTCATGGCTTTATCGGAAATTTCGATTACTCCATACATATCTTTGGTGGTAGTCTCAAAATGAGTGTAGTTGTTGGAACCTGCTTTGGGCAAACTGCCGGAATCGGAAGAAAAACCGAAGCCGCCATTTAATGCATAGGGAGCAAGTCTTACCACCTTGTTACCGATGATGTTTTTGGAGGTTGTAACAATTTTGTTGTAAAAAGGGTTGGTGTTTGTGTTTAACTGGTTTCTTAAAACGTCCAGATAATAGCTTTTTAAAGCCACGTCTGCTGTGTTGGTAGTAATCATAATTGCGAAGTCCTTTCTTTTCGTTACAGGTAAGAGATTTCTCTTACTGTTTTACCATCTGAAGAAACAAGTCTCCTGCTTCTTCAAAAGTTTTTGGTTTGGTGCCCGGAGTGGTATAAAACTCACCGCCTTGTCCGGCAATCATTGCCGGGGGCATCTGAGACAGACTGCTCGCATACTCACGATAGATGTGGGGCGGAGTTGTAAGCATCCGTTTGACAAAGGTGAAGGCAGCCTGGTTATCCAAAGACAAAAGCTCAGGATTTTCGGTCAGATAAGAGATAAATTCGTAAGCCCGATCAGTTAAGGCGTGCTCCTGTAAGAATTGATCAAGGTCACTTTGGAATACTGCAGTTTCATCCGGGATAGCGGAATCCTTCAGGAGTTCACGTGCCTCTTTTAATTCTTCTCTGGTCTGGGAAATAAATTTTTCGCTTTCGCGATAGGCTTTTTCCAATTCGGAATAATCTTTGAATTTCCCGAGAATCAGAGGAGGTTCTCCCCCGTTCCCGTCCTGATCGGTCTCAAGTGAAGGTTGGAGAGACTCCAACTGAGTTTCATTGGGATTATCAATCATTTTGGTTCCTTCCTTTCTGTATATCAAAATGTTTGCCGGAATACCGTTATCACTACCACATCCGGGACTTCTTGCGGCTTCCGTCTCACACAGTATGTCAAATTCCAACCCCTTTTACAAGTTCAACATTTTACCCGCTTTTTCGTCACATCAAAAGGCAGAAACACAAGAATCCCATTCCTATTTACCAAATAAACATTTTTCCCCCACCAATTCGGTAAATAAAAATACAGAAATTCGCCAAGAGTTTCTTGACAATAGAAGAAAAAAGTAGTATAATTGTTCTAATCATCCATCGGATATTGTTAAAATATAAACAATCCGTGGTGAAATGACATCAAAAAACTTGTGAAATCAGATTGGAGTACGGATTATGAAAAGAGTTTATAATTTCAGTGCAGGCCCCTCTGCCCTGCCCGAAGAAGTATTGAAAAAAGCTGCTGACCAGATGTTGGATGCTTACGGTGCAGGAATGTCCGTTATGGAAATGAGCCATCGCTCCAAGGACTATCAGGCAATTATCGACCGTGCAGAAGAACTGTTCCGTGAACTGATGGGAATCCCCGAAGAATATGCAGTATTATTTCTGCAGGGCGGTGCATCCTCTCAGTTTGCTATGATTCCTTTAAATTTAATGACCAAAAACGGCAAAGGCGACTATGTCATCACCGGTCAATGGGCGAAAAAAGCTTATCAGGAAGGTGCACACTACGGAGATGCGTATCAGGTAGCATCTTCTGCCGATAAAACCTTCTCCTATATTCCCAAATTGGATCGCTCCATGTTCCGTCCCGATGCGGATTTTGTACATATCACCTTAAACAACACCATCTACGGAACCAAGTTCAACGAACTGCCCGATGTGGGTAATGTTCCTCTTATCGCAGATATTTCTTCCTGCATCCTGTCTGAAGAATTAGACGTAACCAAATTCGGTATGCTCTATGCAGGTGCACAGAAAAACATCGGTCCCGCAGGTCTCACCGTGGTGATCATCCGAAAAGACCTGATCGGTAATGCAATGGATATCTGCCCCATTATGTTCAACTACCAGACTCACTTAGATTCCGGTTCTATGTATAACACTCCCCCCACCTATGCAATCTATATCTGCAAACTGGTGCTGGAATGGTTAAAAGACTTGGGAGGCGTAGAAAAAATCCAGGAATTAAACTACAAAAAAGCAAAAATTCTCTATGATTATCTGGATTCTTCCGATTTCTTCACCGGAACGGTTGTAAAAGAAGACCGTTCCATTATGAACATTCCCTTCCTGTCTCCCTCCGATGAACTGAACAAAAAATTCATCGCAGAAGCAAAAGAAGCAGGCTTTGTTAATCTGGCAGGTCACCGTTCCGTGGGCGGTATGCGTGCAAGTATCTACAATGCAATGCCTGTAGAAGGTGTTCAGGCATTGGTTGACTTTATGAAGAAATTTGAAGCAGAAAACAAATAGAAAGGCGGCTTATGTGGTATGAAAATCGCTACGTTAAACAAAATCTCCGATATCGGCTTAAATGAACTGAGACCCGCTTATGAAATCAGCGATGATTTGAACGGTGCAGCAGGGATTTTAGTAAGAAGTGCAGCAATGCACGAAATAGAATTTGACAAAGAACTCCACGCCATTGCAAGAGCAGGTGCAGGGGTAAACAATATTCCCATTGACAGATGTGCTGATGAAGGGATTGTAGTATTCAACACTCCCGGTGCCAATGCGAACGCAGTAAAAGAACTGGTAATCGCAGGTCTCTTAATGGCATCCCGTGATTTGCTCGGCGGCAATGCCTGGGCAAAAACCTTAACCGAAGACGTTGCCAAAGCTGTAGAAAAAGGAAAAGGTATGTTTGCAGGCTGTGAAATCGCCGGCAAAACCTTAGGCGTTATCGGTTTGGGTGCTATTGGTGCAAAAGTGGCTAACACCGCCCTGGATTTAGGGATGAAAGTAATCGGCTATGACCCTTTCATTTCTATCGACGGTGCCTGGAGAATTTCAAAAAACGTTGCTCATGCAACCGATTTAAAACAAATTTATGAAAACTGTGACTATATCACCATTCATGTACCTCTGACTCCTGATACCAAAGGTTTCATCAACAACGAAACCATCAGTCAGATGAAACAGGGCGTAGTCATCTTAAACTACTCCAGAGCGGGACTGGTATCTGACGACGGCATCAAAGCAGGCCTCTCCAGCGGAAAAGTACGTCGCTATGTAACTGACTTCCCCGACGGCGATATTGCATCCTACCCGGGTGTTATCGCATTCCCCCACTTGGGTGCCTCCACCGAAGAATCTGAAGAAAACTGTGCTTATATGGCAGCGATTCAGTTAAAGGATTACTTAGAAAACGGTAATATCAAAAATTCTGTCAACTATCCTGAAATGAACTGTGCAAGAATCCCCGGTCAGAAACGTGTGGTAGTGCTTCACAAAAACATTCCCGCAATGCTGTCTCAGATTTCCGGTGAATTTTCCAAATTATCTTTAAACATTGATAATCTGCAAAACCGTTCCAAAAAAGAATACGCTTGCACCGTATTGGATGTAGCAGGTGATATTCCTGCAGATACCGAAACAGCCTTAAAAGCGATTGACGGCGTAATCCGCGTTCGCATTTTAGACTAATATCCGGTCTGATAAAAGGCGCATAACCTTTTCTCTGCACCTTAACTTGTGTAAACGAAACCAAATAAAAAACAGTTATCCAATCGGATAACTGTTTTTTTACGGAAAAATATTTACAAACGGAAAAACTTGTGTTATAATAATTCTGCGACATAAATTCAATATGATTCCTATTAAAGTGTGTATTTTTATACCTTTTTGTGTAAAAATGCAGGCTCTGTTTCAGCATGCTTTAATAGGATGAATGAATTTGTGTCGCAGCAAAAGGAGCTGTGCATTTTTCATGCGTGGCGTTCCAAACGCTACGCATTTTTTATGTCCGGCAATACACGAATGTCCCAAAGGAGGAAAAAACATGAAACAAAACATCAAAAGTCTGGTTTCCGGCATTGTCATCGGTTCTCTGTTAACCGGTGGAATCACCTTTGCAAAAACAGGAAACGAAACTCTGGAAGCCTGGTATTCCAACATCAAGCTCTATATCAACGGAACCCAGCTTACCCCAAAAGATGCCAATGGTAATCCGACAGAACCTTTCATCGTAAACGGAACCACCTATCTCCCCATCCGTGCCGTTGGAGAAGCCTTGGAAAAAGACGTGCGCTGGGACGGTACCACCAACAGCGTCTACTTAACCGACAAAACACAACCCACACCCAAACCTACCGAAACCATCGAACCGGAAGAAACACCCCAACCGACTGTCACTCCCACAGAAACACCCAAACCAACCGAATTGCCTGCCCCCACCGAATATTCCTACACCACCAAACAAATTCTGCAAATTTCCGGTTATCGGGAAAAAGCCATCAAAGGAGAAGTTACAACCGCCTGGGATTCCAACTCTGCCAATGCTGTTTTTCAGGCAAAAATGCGGTGCAACAACGGCGGACTGGCAGATTATGTTGACTGTGAAATCACACTGACAGAAGTAATTTCCACCAAAGATAACGGCTTCACCGGCTATTTTAACGTTTCTATGAATGATTCGATACGACACAAAAACATCAAAGGAACCGTTACCGTAGAAGGTACCAAGCTTTCCTTACATACCGAAGAATATGACTATAAACTGACAGCTATGCTTCCCCAATCAGAAGAACCTTCTAAAACCGAGTCTGCCACATTTTACAGCCTCCAGGCCACTTCGTTTGACGGCAAAAAAGCAACCGGTCTCATCGGTCTGGATTTTTCACAAGACCCCTCCGCTCCCGATTTCAGCGGTACCTTTACCGCAGGAGAGCAAAGTTACACCTTGGAATTAAACGAACTCACCTCCGTTTCTGACAATCAGATGACAGGCGTTTTCTCCGTCATCTGTGACGGAGAACCCCTCGTAGACCAGGCAAACGGCACCATAAAAAACTTATCTGCTCCCTTAGGTGAGGTCATGGAGTTGACCATTGAAGACTTTGCCACCTTACAGCTTCGGGTCGTAGAAATCGGATATTAACAGTTTTTCACGCACGCATAACACCATACAACCACCGACCTTGCCGGTGGTTGTTTTCTTTTTCCATAGGAATTCGCCAAAAGTTCTTGATTTTTTCACAATCTTACGCTATAATTACAGTAGGAATTTATAGGCTGTAAAACCATAGCCAAAAACGAACTCTCCACAAGAAAGGAATTTGATATATGGAACAGAAAAAATGTACGCCTACCTCCATTGGCGGTCAGGCGGTAATCGAAGGGATTATGATGAAAGGTCCCAGCTGTATGGCAACCGCAATCCGGAAATCAGACGGCTCTATTTTAGTGGACAAACAGGAATCTTCTTCTTTTATCCGCAAATATAAATTAAACAAAATCCCGATTTTACGTGGATTTTTAGCATTTTTTGAATCCTTGTTCACCGGTGTAAAATGCCTGATGTTTTCTGCCAAAGAATGTGACCTGGAAGATAACTCCTACGAAATGAGCAAAACCGAAAAATGGGTGATGGATAAATTCGGCGACCAGCTGTTTGACATTTTAATGTATGTTTCCGTCCTGATTTCTCTGGTGTTAGGGGTGGGTCTGTTTATGATTCTGCCCAAGCTGACGGTAGAATGGGTTTCCAAACTCATCGGCACCAACATCCACGAAAGCATTTCTGTGCTCATTGAAGGTGTCATCCGCATCACTTTATTTGTGATTTATATGCTCTTAATCTCCAAAATGAAAGATATCCATCGGGTATTCCAATACCACGGTGCAGAACACAAAACCATTTTTGCTTACGAATACGGCGACGAATTAACTGTGGAAAACGTGAAAAAACATACCCGTTTCCATCCCCGTTGCGGTACCAGCTTTCTGGTGTTGGTAATGATTGTATCCATCATTGTATTCTTCTTTGTGCCGGCAACCACTCTCTGGAGTAAAATTCTCTGGAGAATTGCTCTGCTTCCTGTAGTGGCAGGCATTTCTTATGAACTTATCAAATACGCAGGAAAATGCTCCAATCCATTCACCAGAGCTTTATCCAAACCCGGTGTATGGCTGCAGCATTTCACCACCAAAGAACCGGATGATTCCATGATTGAAGTAGCAATCGCTGCTTTGAAAGCAGTATTACCCGACGATGAAAACGAATCCACCAAATGGTAAATTCCCTATGACAGTCAGAGAATTATATGAACAGGGGATTTCTCTTCTTTCCGAACTTGAAACCCCAAAAACCGATGCCCGTGCTATTTTAGAGTATGTTCTGAATTTAGAATTCGGAAAACTTCCCCTGATGTTCCCCGAAAATGCAACCGAAATTTCCGGAAAATACCTCAGCCTGATCAAAGAGCGGGCAAACAACAAACCCTTGTCCTATATCACAGGAAAAAAAGAGTTTTTCTCCCGTGACTTTCACGTGAGAGAAGGGGTTTTGATTCCCCGTCCCGAAACTGAAAATTTAGTTTCCGCAGTACTGGAACGGTTACCGGACAAACCCGTCCGGATAGCAGATGTCTGTTCCGGTTCGGGTTGTATTGGTATCACCTTAGCCTTAGAATCAAGCAATCCGGTAGATTTATATGAACTATCTCCCGAAGCCATTGCTGTTTCCCAAAAGAATGCCGAACAACTCAACGCAAACAAGATTCAAATATTTCAAACAGACATTCTGTCAGAAAGTTTACGTGAAACCTATGATATCATAGTGTCCAACCCGCCATATATTCCCCTTTCGGATATGGACCTTCTGATGCCTGATGTAGTAGATTACGAACCCAAAATGGCATTGACCGACGGTGGTGACGGACTGCTGTTTTACCGTCGCCTGGTTGTTTTGGCGGAAAAGCATCTTGCCGATGACGGCATTTTGGCAGTAGAAGTTGGCATCAACCTGCACACCCCGGTGGCAGAACTGATGGCACCGTTGGGAAAGGTTGAAATCATTCCCGACTATTTTGGTGTGGAACGGGTTGTGCTTGTAAAAAAAGGAGCTTTTTAATGAAATTAACTGAAAAAACCATAGACAGCAAACTGCATTTTAAAGGCAGAGTCATCAATCTGAGAGAAGACACCGTAGAACTGGAAAACGGTTCTTTGGCAAGCCGTGAAATTGTGGAACATCCCGGTGGCGTCTGTGTCATCGGAATGGATGAGAATGGAAAAATTCCCATGGTCCGGCAATTCCGTGCTCCCTTTGGAAGAGTGCTGTTGGAAGTACCCGCCGGAAAATTAAATTACGGTGAAGACCATTTTGAGTGCGGCAAACGGGAATTTTTGGAAGAAACCGGCTACGAAGCATCGGAATATGTCTATTTCGGTGCCTTATATCCGTCCGTCGGATTCCTGACCGAAACACTTCACATCTACTATGCCAAAGGTCTGACAAAAAAAGAACAGCATTTAGATGAAGATGAATTTTTAAATGTGGAATTTTTCACCTTGGACGAACTGCTCGACCTGGTGGAACAAAACGAAATCAAAGATGCCAAAACCGTAGTTGCCATCTTACGACTGGCACGGTTTTTATCCAAATAAAACGAGGTAAAAAAGATGCTGACAAAACGTGTCATCCCTTGCCTGGACGTAGCAAACGGCAGAGTGGTAAAGGGCGTTAATTTTGTAAATTTAATCGATGCGGGTGACCCGGTGGAATGTGCCCGTGCTTACGACAAAGAAGGTGCTGACGAACTGGTGTTTTTAGACATCACCGCATCTTCCGATCACAGAAAAACCACCGTAGATATGGTTCGTCAGGTAGCTGAAAATGTATTTATCCCATTTACCGTGGGCGGCGGCATCCGAAAAGCGGAGGATTTCCGGGAATTGCTGTTAGCCGGTGCCGACAAGGTTTCAGTCAACACTGCAGCCATCCATAATCCTACCCTGATTACCGAAGCTGCTGAAAAATTCGGTTCCCAATGTGTGGTAGTAGCCATTGATGCCAAACGCCGGGGAGACGGCGGTTTCAACATTTTCACCCACGGAGGCAGAAATGATACCGGTATTGATGCGATAGAATGGGCAATCCGTTGCGAACAACTGGGTGCAGGCGAAATTCTTCTGACCAGTATGGACGCAGACGGTACGAAAGCAGGATACGATATTGAACTGACCCGTCTGATTTCCGACGAATTGAAAATCCCCGTGATTGCATCCGGAGGTGCCGGAGCACTTTCTCACTTTGCCGATGCTGTTACCAAGGGGCATGCTGATGCAGTATTGGCAGCCTCGCTGTTTCATTTTAAGGAACTGACCATCCGGGAAGTAAAAGAAGCAATGCGAAAAGAAAACATCCCTGTCAGATTATAACTTGTAGGATATAACAGAAAAGAGCCTTCCGAAAGAAGGCTCTTTTCTGTTAGGAAATTTATTTAGGAGAAAGAGTTCCAAAAAATGAAATTCTCTTTCCGTAGAAGGGGCATTAATTTACCTGAGTTGTAGGTTTTTCTTCCTGAAGTGTCAGTTTCACTTTGATGGTATCTTCACCACGAATCACAGTTAACGTAACCGAATCGCCGGCTTTGTGTTTTTCTTTTTCTGTGTTCAGTTCATCAATGGTTTCGATTTTCACACCATCAATTTCGGTAATAACATCCGAAGTTTTAATACCGGCTTTTTCCGCTGCAGAATAGGGAGTCAGCTCCAGTACATAAACACCAACGGGAATTCCGTAGTATTCAGAATCCTGCTTGGTTACGTTTCTTCCTGCAATTCCAATTACAGGTCTGCCTTTGACATAACCACCGTTTTTCAAATCTTCAATAATGGGCTTCGCTTCATCAATCGGGATAGCAAATCCAATCCCCTCTACGCCGGAAGCAGACATTTTAACAGAGTTAATGCCAATGACTTCCCCATAGTTATTTACCAATGCACCGCCGGAATTTCCGGGATTGATGGCAGCATCCGTCTGAATCAGATTAAACTTTCTGTCATCCACCGTAATGGAACGGTTCAAAGCACTGATGTAGCCACCGGTAACGCTGCCGGCAAGCTCATTCCCCAAAGGATTTCCGATGGCAACCGCAAGTTCCCCTACCTGAAGCTCAGAGGAATTTCCCAACGTCGCATAAGGGAAATTCAGTCCTTCCATTTTTAATACAGCCAAATCGGTACGGGCATCTGCACCCACCAGTTTTGCTTCAAATTCTTTCCCGTCACTTAACAGCACCTTAATTTCGGATGCCCCTTCAATTACGTGATTATTGGTTACCACATAACCGTCGGAGCTGATAATGATGCCGGAACCGGAACCATCCTGCATGGTGGGCATCCCAAAGAAATTCTGCATTGCAACCTTGGTATTGATTCCCACCACAGTGGGACCAACCTTACGGGCAATCTCCACAACGGAAAGCAACTGTTTATTTGCTACCTGAGTGGCACCGCCCTGCTCTGCCGTCATGGACGGATTGGGAGGCACATTCAGAGAATAAGAAGAACCGGGCAATTTGGCAACCTCCCGTTCCACCAGTTTGGGAAGGGCAAAAAAGGACGCCACTGAAGTAGCACCCACGCCAATCACAAAGGCGAGCAGTACCGCCATCCCACGGTTTTTCTTCTTTTTGGAAGATTCCTGCACCATAACGATGGGTTCTTCATAGGAAACTCTGTATAATGAATACTCATTCCCCGCTTGATTGGGAGAATTCTGATCTTGAAAATTAAAATTCTGATAATCCATAACAAACCTTCTTTCTACTTTGTTGTTGTGACCCTATCTTAACATCCGATTGTGAAAACATTGTGAAAATTAGTTGGATTTTTGGTGACGGCATTTTCACACGTCTCCATTTCCCATATGAATTAGTATATCCTGTCTGTATCACCCTATGAATGTTTTTAAAAAATTATGAAAAGAATGAAAAAAACAAAAAAATTCTCACAAACTACAAAAAACTGTGATAAACTGCCAACAATAACAAAAAAAGGAGACGATTTTCCCATGCGAAGCTTTTTTTCCCGACTGCTTGGTTCCCTTGCTCGTTTTATGAACGGCAGATACGGCATTGACGGACTTTTTATGCCGATTGTAGTGACCTCTTGTGTGTGTACCCTGCTTTCTTCTTTCGGTGTCCTTTGGTTTTTCCGTCCCATCGGTACGCTGTTGCTTTTATACGCCCTGTTTCGTGCCTGCTCAAAAAATTACGATAAACGCCGTCAGGAACTGTACCGCTATCAGAAATTTGCAACCGCCTTTTCCAAAAAAATCGGCTTTCTCCGTCAACAGTATCAGGATCGACACATCAGAAAATACTTCAAATGCCCCAGCTGTAAAACCCGTCTCTTTGTTCCCAAAGGGAAAGGAAAAATTCAGATTACCTGCCGTCAATGCGGACACAAGTTTATCAAAAAAACATAAAAAACGGAAAGCAGCTGCTTTCCGTTTTTTATGTTTGGTTCAAAAGACTGTTTTCCATAGAAACACCCTAAAACAGACGATGCTGTTTCCAAACCTATCGTATTACAATCAAATAATACCATAATTAATTTTTTGTCAAGAAAAGAGAGTCTTGTGTCACCCCTGACGTATAACAAATTGTACCCATGGGAAAAATAGAAAGAATCCATCCGGAATCTCTTGACAAAAAAGAAAAAAAACAGTATACCATAATGAGCGAAATTTGCGTCGTATTTGGACGAAATAATAGCCGTAGGAAAAACGGCAGATTGGAGACGAGAATGGAACAAAACAACAACTTTAAACCTTACATTCCCGCAGAAAAAGTCACTCCCGAAATTACCGTAACCTCCATTATTATGGGGATTTTACTGGCAGTTATTTTCGGTGCCGCAAACGCCTATTTAGGTCTTCGTGTCGGTATGACCGTATCTGCTTCTATCCCCGCAGCAGTTATTTCTATGGGTGTTATCCGCGTCTTGATGCGGAAAAACTCCATTTTGGAAAGCAATGTGGTACAGACCATCGGTTCTGCCGGTGAATCGGTTGCCGCAGGTGCCATTTTCACCTTGCCTGCTCTGTTTTTATGGGCAGCAGAAGGAATCACACAAAAGCCCGGCATCATTGAAATCACTCTGATTGCATTAATCGGTGGGTTACTTGGGGTATTCTTTATGATTCCCTTACGTAACGCTCTCATTGTAAAAGAACACGGCGTTCTCCCCTATCCGGAGGGAACCGCTTGTGCTGAAGTGTTATTAGCCGGTGAAGAAGGCGGTGCCAATGCCTCTACCGTATTTGCCGGAATGGGCTTTGCCGCACTCTTCAAACTGATTATCGATGGTTTGAAAGCTGTTCCCGGAGAAATTGCTTTCCGTGTAAAAGGCTTTGCCGGAGAAATTGGAACTCAGATTTACCCCGCAGTTATGAGCGTTGGATTTATCTGCGGTCCCCGAATTTCTTCCTATATGTTTGCCGGCGGTCTGGTAAGCTGGATGGTAATTATTCCGCTGATTGTTACCTTTGGCGAAAATATCGTGTTATATCCCGGCGTTACCACCATCGGGCAGATGTTCTCTGAAGGTGGTGCAAGTGCCATCTGGAGTTCTTACATCCGTTATATCGGTGCCGGTGCTTTAGCGGCAGGCGGTATCATCAGTTTAATCAAATCTCTGCCCTTAATCATCCGTACTTTCCGTGATTCTGTTGCAAGCTTAAGTACCAAAAGCAGCAACAATCAGCTTCGTACCGAACGAGATATCCCCATGTCTGTCGTTCTAATTGTAATTGCAATTCTGACCTTAGCCGTATGGCTCATCCCCGCAATTCCCGTTTCCTTATTGGGTGCTGTAATTGTGGTTGTGTTCGGGTTCTTCTTTGCTGCAGTGTCCTCCCGTATGGTAGGTCTGGTGGGAAGCTCCAACAACCCCGTTTCCGGTATGGCGATTGCAACCTTGTTGATTGCCACTCTGATTTTAAAAGTGACCGGTGAAGGCGGCGTAGCGGGAATGACCGCAGCCATCGCAATCGGTTCCATTATCTGTATCGTTGCAGCAATTGCCGGCGATACCTCTCAGGACTTGAAAACCGGTTATCTCTTAGGCTCAACCCCCAAAAAACAGCAGTACGGCGAAATCATCGGTGTTGTGGCATCCTCTCTGGCAATCGGCGGTACTCTGTATCTGTTAGACAGTGCCTGGGGCTTTGGTTCCGAACAGCTGGCAGCTCCTCAGGCAACCTTAATGAAAATGATTATCGAAGGGGTTATGAATGCACAGCTTCCCTGGAATTTAGTATTCATCGGCGTATTCATTGCAGTTGCAGTTGAATTTATCGGAATCCCCGTGTTACCCTTTGCAATTGGTGTATATCTGCCCGTTCACTTAAATGCCTGCATTATGGTAGGCGGTTTCATCCGTCTGTTTATGGATAAATCCAAAAAAGAAGAATCCAAAAAACAGGCAATGGTCAACGACGGTATTCTCTACTGCTCCGGTATGATTGCCGGGGAAGGTTTAGCCGGTATTCTGTTGGCACTTCTCGCAATCTTCCACGTGGATAAAGTCATTGATATCTCCGGTTTCTTAAACCTGCCTCCCGTTGTGGCAACCGTGTTAAGCTTAGTTCTCTTTGCAATCATCATTTGCACCGTGTTAAAATTCTCTGCATGGAGAAAACGCAAACAGGGTTAAGACTATGAAAAAACAAACCAAAATTTCTAAAAACTATCTGGAAAAGATTCCCGCTATCCCGGAACATATCGGTTTTTCCACCGACGAAAATGGTATCGTTACCTTGGAAGTGGAAAATACGGGACTTATGAACCGCATTGCTCAGAAGATTTTTAGAAAACCGAAGATTTCCTATATTCACCTGGATGAATTGGGAAGTTTCATCTGGAATTTGATTGACGGCGAAACCACCATCACTATGATGGGAAGCCCCGTAAAAGAGCGTTTTGGCGAAACAGCAGAACCACTGTATCCCAGAATGGCAAAATATTTTTCCATTCTGGAAAGTTACGGGTTTATCACTTTAAAATAGACTGGATAAAACAAAAACACCGCAAAGGTTACCTTTGCGGTGTTTTTATATTCAGTTCATTTTATCTGTTAACCCTATAATATAATCTGCCGAAACATTGTATAATCGACATAAAATTGCCAAATCTTCAATCTTTAATTCTGCTCTGCCTGCCTCAATATGATTATAACCTTGTTGGGATTTATTTAAAACTTCTCCGATATATGCCTGCGTATAGTCATGGTCTTCCCGTAAGGCTCTCAGCCGTTCCCGATAGTTCATAACCATATCCTCCACAATTCAACTTTGGAAAAATTATATCATACTCATAAATTGAGTATTGACATTTACTCAAACATTGAGTATAATGAATTTATCATTTATTCTACGGAGGGAAAATTTATGAATATGAAAAGATTAAGTGTTACAAACCGGATCGTCGCTTTCAGCTTAATTTTTATAATGTTATACGGATTGTTACCAAGCAAAAACGTATATGCATATACCGCAACAGTTACCTACAATAACGCTGTATCCAGTATTTCAGAAATTGATACCCGTATCGACAATTTAATCGAAAAATATGTAGGCACCTATTGGACAACAAATGGGAAAGCCGCTGATTCCAGTGGCTCAACATCATTATCATATTACGGTATTCAATGTAATGGTTTTGCAAAATTAATTTTCAACGATCTATTTGACTGTGGTAGCATAGGAACCTATGATACAAATAAGTATTATTTTCCAAATACAACCGTTGCAACACTTGTTGAAAAAAAGTACAATATTTCGGAAACAGATTCCACAACAGTTAAAAATATTTTGTCAAAAGGCAAAAAAGGTGATTTTATACAAGTCAGAAGAAGAGGAAAAGACTATGGTCATTCTATGATTTTAGTTGATGCAGACGACAGTGGACTTTGGATTTTCGATTGTAACTCCGATGGAAAATGCAGTGTAAAATACTATTATCAAAGTTATAAAACATTTGCATCTAAAAACGTAGGTCTATCGCTCTACCATGCCAATAACTATCCTTTAGATAGTATTCCCACAATCACAAGTGCTTACGGTGAGAGCCACTCCGAAATAAAAATCAAATGGAACAAAGTTCCGTCCGCTACAAAGTATGAAGTTAAGAGAAGAAAAGCCGGAACTTCAGATTACATCACGGTAACCGGTTCTGTAACCGATACCAGTTATACCGATACAGGATTGAATAAAAACCAACGGTATTTTTACAAAATAACTGCTTATAACGGTTCTACCCCCTTAGGCACTTCAGACGGCGTAGGTGCATACACAAAATTTGACGCCCCCGATGTAGTTTCAGAAAGCAACACAAAATTAACAATCAGTTGGGATTCTGTTTCTATGGCAGAAAGCTACACCATCAAACGTAGACGGGCAGATGAAGAAGAATACAAAACCATAAAAACAGTCAACAGTTCCACTCGGACCTATACCGACAGCAACTTAGATCCCGCCACACAATACCTCTATTTGATTCAGGCAAATTGCAATGTTGATGAAATCGAAATGGTTTCCAGATCAACAATCGGAACTTGCTATACTATGATGAATATGCCCGTTGTCTCTTTAAACGATGATTCCTGTATAACCATTACCTGGGAAAAACCGAAGGATTTTACAGAAGGTAAACATAAGTTCCGCATTTACAGAAAGTTAGATACCGATGCAAGCTTCGCCAACAAAACACTTGCAGAAGTTACCAATGGCAATACTTACATTGATACTCAAACAGAACCGAATACCGTCTATCAGTACCGAATTGTAATGTTAGACACTTCCGATAACCGCTACACATATTCGAGTGTCGGAACAGGTTACTCTCTTATGAATGCTCCTGCCATAACACTGACGGACAATTCAACATTGAAAATCAGCTGGGAAGCCCCCTCAGATCTTGATTTATCAAACCATACCTACCAGATATACAGAAAATTACCTGATGAAGAAAGCTTTAAATACCATACTCTTGCATATGTGACCGGTCAAACCTATTACGAAGATTCCGACATTGACCCCAATCAGACGTATCAGTACCGAATCGTTTTGCTGGATCAAAAGGAAAATCGGTTGACCTATTCCAGCATCGGAACAGGATATTCTCTTATGAATGCACCTACCATAACACAGACTGATAGTGAAACGTTAAAAATCAGCTGGAACGCTCCCCAAGGGGTTAATTCATCCAATCATACCTATCAGATATACAGAAAACTGCCTGAGGAAGAAAGCTTTAAATATCATACCCTTGCATATGTAACCGGTCAAACCCATTACGAAGATTCCAACATTGACCCCAATCAGATATATCAGTACAGAATTGTTTTGCTGGATCAAGAGAAGAATCGGTTAACCTATTCCGATATTGGTTCCGGTTGTGTCATCAAAAACACTGATGCATCTTCGGTTTCCAATGTCACCGTCAAAGAAAATACATATTTGGTAACAACATCCTTACAAAATATCCAGAATTCTTGTGATATCATTGTTTCCGGATATCAAAATAAAGAATTAGTTGATATTACCAGTGTTCCATATACCGAAGCCGGACACAGCACAACTCTGTATGGCACAATTGATGAAATTAAAGTTATGGTATGGGATAGTCTATCCACAATGTCTCCTCTATGCGAAGCTGAGATAATTACTGAAAATAATTTCATTACAGAATAGCAAAACCACCGTAGAAACTGAGTTTCTACGGTGGTTTTTTACGATAAAAGTTTTCTCTGTCAGGCGAAGAAAAACGGATGAAAATGGAAAAACCGAACACCCACCGGGTGATTATTATGCCATAAGCCGTACAAAGGTATGGCGAGTGATAAGGTTCATCCATTTTACGCTTTTTTTCAAGCCTCTTATTTTAACAAATCACGAATCGCTTTGTCATACTTATCTTTGTTTGCCAAAGCTTCTTCATTGGTTTTGCCCTTCGTCATAATATATGCCTTGATTTTGGGTTCCGTACCGGAAGGACGGAAGGAAAGCAAGGTTTTATCTTCTAATTCATAGCTTAATACATTGGAGGGCGGGAACGGCAATTCCGTTTCTTCGCCGGTCATAAGATTTTTGGTGGTAGCTACGCTGTAGTCATTTGCTAAAACGGTTTTCACCCCTGCAAATTCAGTAGGCACATTCGCACGAAGACCAGCCATTAAGCTCTTGATTTTTTCAATTCCTGCCATCCCTTCGTGGGTAATGGAAACCAGACCTTCCCGATAGTAGCCATATTTTTCATACAATGCAGTCTGAACATCTTTTAAGGTCTTGCCCTGTTTCTTATAAAACGCTGCCGCTTCGCATAAAAGTAAGCAAGCATTAACAGCATCTTTATCTCTTGCATGGGTACCGGATAAGAAGCCGTAGCTTTCTTCAAAACCAAACAGATAGGTATGCTTACCGGTTTCTTCAAACAGCTTAATTTGTTCCCCGATGAATTTAAAGCCGGTATATACATTGATTACTTCAATGGGATAATCCTTCTGGAATTCATAAATCATATTGGTGGTTACGATGGTTTTAATTACCGCACCGTTATCCGGAAGTGCATTTTTCGCTTTTAAGCCTTCCAAAATATAGTTCACAATCAGAACACCAATCTGATTTCCGTTTAAGATTTCATATTCGCCGGGTGCGGTTTTCAGAAGTATTCCTACACGGTCGGAGTCGGGGTCGGTACCGATAATGATGTCTGCATCTTCACGGTTTGCGTATTCTCTGGCAAGGGTGAAGCCTTCGGATTCTTCCGGATTGGGAGATTTTACAGTGGGGAATGCACCGTCGGGCAATTCCTGTTCTTTTACCACGGTAAGATGTTTCAGTCCCATTCTGCCCAGCACTTCTCTCACAGGAATGTTACCGGAACCGTGGAACGGAGTATATACGACTTTTAAATCGGTATCTTTTAAGGCATCGGGATTTACCGATAAATTCATAACTGCCCGGTAATATGCTTCATCCACCGATGCAGGCATCCATTCAATGCGTCCCGAAGCAAGTCCTTCTTCAAAGGGAATGGTTTTCACATCAGCAAAAATATCTACCTGCTTCATTTCCTGATATACTACATCTGCTTCTTCCGGCGGAAGCTGTCCGCCGTCGGACCAATAGGCCTTGTAGCCGTTGTATTTGGCAGGGTTATGAGATGCAGTAATAACAATCCCTGCAGTAGTATTCATTTCACGGATAGCAAAGGACAGCATAGGAGTCGGACGAAGAGAGGGGAAAATATAAACCTTGATACCATTTGCTGCCAGTACACTTGCTGCTTCTTTGGCAAACACATCAGAAAAATGACGGGAATCATATCCGATGGCAACTCCGTTGTCCATCGCTGCCTGTCCGTTTTTCACAATCAGATTGGCTAACCCCTGGGTTGCCTGACGAACAGTATACACATTCATGCCGTTGGTGCCTGCACGGATGATTCCGCGAATTCCCCCGGTCCCGAATTCCATCGTAGCAGAAAAACGTTCTAAAATTTCTGTTTCATCGTTGGCAATTGCCACAAGTTCTTCTTTTAATGTAGCATCTGACTCTGCAAACTTGAGCCATTTTTCATAAGTTTCATGTGCATTCATACCGATAAACTCCTTTATATGTATTTTGGTTTATTTTCCTGCAGCACTCATGAGTGCCTGTACTTCATTGGGATTTAATTTCCGAATCCGACCAAGCTTTAAATTTCCAAGCTCCAACGGTCCGATTTGTACCCGCTTTAGTTCAATCACGTGATGTCCCACAGCTTCAAACATCTTTCTGACCTGACGATTACGACCCTCCCGGATGGTAATTTCCACCACACATTTGTCTTTGAAAATTTCAGACAAAAACACTTTGGCAGGTGCGGTTTTTTTCTTATCAACCATAACCCCCCGCTTTAGTTTTTCGATGTTTTCTTCTTTCACAATACCATTCACCACAGCGATATATTTTTTTTCGATTTCATTTTTCGGATGCGTGATGGTATTGACAAATTCTCCGTCGTTGCTTAAAATCAGCAACCCCTCGGTGTGATAATCCAGTCTGCCGGCAGGATAAATCCGTTCTTTGATATCCTCCCCGATGAAATCCATCACACAGGGGCGGTCAAACTGGTCCTTAACGGTAGTCACATAGCCCACCGGTTTATTCATCATATAGTATACCTTTTTTTCAAAACCGCAAATTTCCTGCCCATCTACCTCAACCCGGTCATTTTCCTGTACCTGATAACCAAACTCGCTAAGAGTTTCGCCATTGACTTTTACCAGACCCTTTTCAATGAGTTCTTCAGCTTTCCGACGGGAGCAAATACCTGCTTCGGCAATATATTTTTGAATTCTCAAGGTTGTTAAGACTCCTTTTTCAAATAACTTTGATATAAGCTGATATGATCGTTCCAGTCATCCGAATCGTTTAAGGTCACGCAGATTAAATTCCGTTCTCCGTCCGATGCAAAAGACACCAGGGTGCGTCCCGCTTTTTTGGTATAGCCGGTTTTCACCCCACGGGTACGTTCATACATCCAGAGCAGCTTATTATGATTTTTTAAATATCGGGTATAGCCATCTTCCGATACAATATTTTTTTGTTTCGTGGCAACAATTTCGCAAAAGAGAGGGTTTTTCATAGCATAGGCAGTCAGCTTTGCCATATCCAGTGCAGTCACCCGATGGTTTTCCCCATCCAGACCTGAGGGATTTTCAAAATGAGAATCCGTAGCCTCCGAAAGACGGACGGTTTCATTCATTTCTTCCACAAATTCCTCATAGCCAAAATGGTGGGCAATGGCATTTGCCGCATCGTTGCCCGAATGTAGCATCATCCCGTAGATTAAATCCAGAAGCTTGATTTTCTCCCCTGCTTTTAAGTAAATGCTGGAGCCTTCCGTATTGGCGGCAGCAGCATTCACCGTTACCACATCTTCGGGATTTCCCAACCGCAGTGCAGTAATGGCTGTTACAATTTTGGTAATAGAGGCAGGAAGCATCCGGATTTCTTCGTTGTATCCGTAAATCATTTGTTTCGCATCCACATCATACAGACAGATAGCCTTTGCGGAATAGGAAAAGCTGTGGATATTGCCAAACAAAAGAATGAAAACAGAAACCACAGCCATAAAACGAAATTTCACAAAAAACGCCTCCCAAAAAGCAGCCGGATGCTGACAAGCCGACAGGTCTTTTTTCTTACACTCTATGAAATTCCAAAATGGCTTATGCAAAAATTTAAACTATTCTATGATGATTTCTTCTTCGGAAATCACAGTTTTAGATTCTTTTTTTTCAAATTTTTTCAAAACTTTTTCTACCAGGTCGGGCGCTAAGTCGATAATCTTATCCACGGTGCTGGTCTGATCTACCGGTAACATTCTGACCGAACCGTTGGAAACCACCAAAAAGGCAACCGGAGAAATGCTGACTCCGCCGCCTGCACCGCCGCCAAAAGACTGTTTTTCCACGTCGGTTTTTCC
Organism: Clostridia bacterium; assembly: GCA_017625695.1. Lineage (GTDB taxonomy): Bacteria > Bacillota > Clostridia > UMGS1840 > UMGS1840 > SIG452. Next base: position 31,354 of record JAGAKI010000069.1, read on the forward strand.
GTCACCAAAGTTGGAACCGCCGGCTCCGAACCCAAACGCCACACGGGAAATGGGAATCAATACCACGCCGTCTCCTGCCTGGATGGGTTCTCCGATGATGGTGTTTACATCCACCATACTTTTAATGTTTTTTAAGGCAGAGTCCATAAGACCTTCAATTGGATGTGCCATAACACAAACCTCCTTTTACTGTTTCCGATATTTTAAGAAAATGAGTGCTGCTTTTAATAAATATATAGGTTTTGTTTTTACAATCATCGCAAACTTCAGCTCAAAAACCAACTTGTCATATTCCAGCTGCAAATTGCGGTAAGGAGCCTTATCAAACGAAAAATAGTGCTGTAAAAAGCCTGTCACCATCCCGGCAAAGGCTTCCACCATTCCGTAACTCATTCCGGTGACTGCTGCATTGCCAAGTCCGAATTTCCCAACCACTCCCGTTTCATGAATGTGAATCTTACGAGAAAGGTAGGAAAGAGCTTTCTCCAGCGCCCCACGGATTCGGGTAAAATTGTTCCGCATTTCCAAAAACTTCTGCAAAACAGAATCCTGATTTTCTTCTTTGGCTTCCTCCGTTTTTTCTTTCTTTTGCAGAGGAATCTGAATGGTAATTTTTAAAACTCTGATTTTCACGGTCAGATTTTTTTCACTTACCGATAGTATAACCAAAAAGGGCGAAAATAACAATACCAAAATCAAAAAAATGAGTACCAATAAAACAATTCCTGCAATTATCATACTACGGGTTCCTCCTCACGGACACTTTCCTCCAGGTCGGTAAACGTCAGATTGTCCGGTTCCTTCATATTATCAAATACTTTCAGTTCCAGTTTGGGAAGCTCATCTAAGCTTTCCAAGCCGAACACCCGTAAAAATTCCGAGGTGGTACCGTACAACATGGGCCGTCCCGGTGCATCCAGTCTGCCCCGCTGTTCAATCAGTTCCCGTTCTAAAAGCCGTACAATGGAATTGTAGCTGTCCACACCACGAACTGCATCCACCATGGCTTTGGTCACCGGCTGATTGTAGGCAATGATAGAAACGGTTTCCAACTGAGACTGACTCAACCCCTTTTGTGCCTTGGTTTCCAATACTTTTGCAATGTAGGCATGATGCTCGCTTTTTGACACCATCTGTAGGGAATCGTTGAGCCTGATGACTTTCATTCCACGGGATTTTTTATTAAAATCTTTCACAAACCTGTCTGCCAAGGTTAAAAACTCGTCCATCGACAGTTCTAAAACCTCTGCCAGTTTGCCATATTCCACGGGACTTCCCAACGCAAACAACACGCTTTCCAAAATCCCGAATCTTACTTCCTGTTCCATACTGATTTCCTTATCGGTTTATAATAAATTCATCGTTTTGATAGGTAATTTTCAACTTCTCTTCCTTCATCAAATCCAGTAGTGCCATAAAGGTAGCTGCCACCTGAGCACGGGTAGAACAAATCGCTAAAAAAGCATCCACCAAAGAAATGCCCGGCTTTTCTTTCACTGTAAGTAACAGCTTGTCTCCCATCAGGGCAACCGAAACCACTTCCCGTTCCACAATGCCGGAAAATACACCCTTATCCGGGGGAAGCTTGGTTTCAATCCGCATTACTAACTCCTCTAATGCAGTCACCAGCTGTTCTTTGGGCAAATCCAGCTTGGTATAGCGAATCAGTCCTTTGATTTTTTCACCGGTTTTGGTAAAGGTATAGGCTCCCAAAGGCTCCCGTTGCTTTAAATATCCCGAAAGTTCCTTATACTGCTGATAATCCAGCAACTTTTGCATCAGTTCCCGACGGGGGTCATCTTCTTGCGTTTCTTCCTCTTTGGGCGGTGCGGGAAGCAACATTTTGGACTTGATATACAAAAGCTCCGACGCCATGACAATAAACTCCGATGCAATTTCCATATTCAGGCTTTCCATTGCTTTCAAATAGGAAATATACTGTTCGGTGAGGGTGAAAATGGGAATATCATAAATATCGATTTTATGGGTTCTGATTAAATGAAGCAGAAGGTCCATCGGTCCTTCAAACTGCTCTAATTTTAATTCTATCATATTATAACCCCATCACCTTGGAAACAATTCCAAAGAAGGCGTTGAAAATATTCTGAGAACCTCTGTTCAACAGAAGGTCAAAAGTGCCGTTATATACCAGCAGTAAAAAGATAATCATAATGTAGCGTTCATACTGCATCACTTTAAAATAATAACGGGTAGGCAAAAATGCAAACAGCACTCGGGAACCGTCCAGAGGAGGTACGGGAATCAGGTTAAACACCGCCAAACGAATGTTATAAACCACCAAAAGCTGGAAAAATAGATTGAGGTATGTGCCAACATAAGGAATCTCAGTCTTTACGGAAAGCACCCATAAAAACATTCCCACAAAAGCAATCACTAAATTGGTGACAGGTCCCATCAAAGCTGTAATCGCCATTCCCTTTTTGGGATCACGGAAATTGGCAGGATGAATCGGTACCGGCTTTAGCAGAAGCACAAAGCCGACCCAAACCATAAGATCTGTTAAAAATCCCAACTGGGGAATCAGTTTTCCCAAAAGAATCCCGCCAAAAATCCATCCGGCATAGGCAGGATTGATGTGACGAAACGGATTTAAGGTCAAACGTCTTTGATATTTTGCAGTATTGTCGCCCAGAAGCATGGCAGTATAGCCATGTGCAACCTCGTGGGGAAGCAGGGCAAACACTAAAATTACGATAATAAAAACGACCTCTATCAGCAGGTCTATGATGTTGTACATAACCGTAAAAAATTCCTTTCCGGCGAATAGAATCTACCTATCCTACAGTATAGCACATTCTTCTTTATTTTGCAACGGATTTTAGAAATTTTATTCAATCATATTGATTAAATCATCCTTGACTTTGCCGGGTTCGGTTTCCAGATTGGTATAACTGTTGGGAACAGAGCCAACTACCACCGTTTCACTCATTGGAATTCTGGCAGTTACCTGTGTACCAACCGACCGGTAATCCGGCATCAGAAGAGACAAATCCAGCGACACGGTAGCAATCATCTGATGACGGGTCTGATTAATGCCTGCATCGGAAAAATGACTTTCCAAATCCACCAAAGTTCTGCCGTAAGGAATCAGACGAATGGGAAGTCTTGGCCCGTATGCCGACAAAAATTCCACACCCAGCAGACTTCCCGCCGGCACAAACACAGTGGTTTCTTCCGTTTGGGACAGCTTTTGCTGAATCCTGAGCGCCAGTTTTGCTTTGTAGCGGTTCATCTGTACCACATCCGGCACTACCGCTGCAATCTGTCCATCCTCCGAAAGCTCCAAAGACACCAGTTTTGCATCGGCAAATTCGTCCTCTCCTGCTACTTCCATCACCGCAGAATGAAGAATTTCCTGTGCCAAACGGGATGCCTGTGCCTCTCCCAACTGTGTAAGCGTGGGTTGAAATACCTGAAAATAAATATAACCGCCATATCCCAAAATACACAAAAACACAAGCAACAAAAACCAACGTGCCAAATGAACACATTGCAACCGATACCCGATTTTATTTGCCGTCCGCCGATATCCAAATCCCATTTTGCTCCCCCTCTTTCCCTCTTAATACTGTATGAGAACAAAAAAATTCTGATACTATTTCTCTAAAAACTCCCAACAGCAAGCTGCCAAAAAGCGTTCTCAAACAACCGAACAGAAAAAGCCTTATCAAAACCGTGATTTTGATAAGGCTTTTTGGTTATGCATCATAGAATATAAAAGCAGAATTTCGAGAGTTTAGTCCAGATAATCTTTCAGTTTTTTACTTCTGGAGGGATGGCGGAGTTTTCTTAAAGCTTTTGCTTCAATCTGACGGATTCTTTCACGGGTTACGTTAAATTCTTTTCCCACTTCTTCCAACGTTCTCATTCTGCCGTCATCCAGACCGAAGCGGAGCTTTAAGACTCTGGATTCTCTGGGAGTTAAGGTGTCTAACACATTGGTCAGCTGTTCCCGCAGTAACATATAGGTAGCAGAATCTGCAGGTGCAGGAGCCGATTCATCCTGAATAAAGTCGCCCAGATGGCTGTCTTCTTCTTCCCCGATAGGAGTTTCCAAAGAAACGGGGTCCTGTGCAATCTTCTGAATTTCTCTGACTCTTTCCACGCTGGTGCCCAGTGCTTTTGCCAGTTCCTCGTGGGTAGGTTCTCTTCCCAGTTCCTGAAGTAACTGACGGGTCACACGGAGCAGTTTATTAATGGTTTCTACCATATGAACAGGAATACGGATGGTTCTTGCCTGATCCGCAATGGCACGGGTAATAGACTGACGAATCCACCAGGTAGCATAAGTAGAAAATTTATAACCTTTACGGTAATCAAATTTTTCTACCGCTTTAATGAGACCTAAATTTCCTTCCTGAATCAAATCTAAAAACAGCATCCCACGACCAACATAACGTTTTGCAATGCTGACAACCAGACGCAGATTGGCTTCCGCTAACTGACGTTCTGCTTCTTCATCACCTTCTGCCATCCGTTCTGCCAGTTTCAATTCGTCTTCGGTGTGCAACAGCGGAACTTTCCCGATTTCTTTTAAATACATACGAACCGGGTCGTCGATGGAAATTCCTTCCGCATTCAGCACAATATTCATTTCTGTCTCGTCGGGAAATTCGATTTCTGCAGCATCTTCAAACTCTTCATCCCCAACGATTTCAATGCCCATTTTTTCCAGACGTTCATAAATTTTTTCGATATCATTTACCGAAACGTCAATCTGATCCAGACGGACATTCAACTCGTTTAATGTAATTTTTCCCTGTTTTTTTGCATAGTCAATCAGTTCCTTGATGACTTGCTTTTTACTTTCCACAATTTCAGACATAATAACCTCTCATTTCCTAAGAATCCTGCTTTTTTAATTCTTATCATTCTTTTGTCGGAGTTTCTGAGTATATTCCAGAAGCTTTTGCATATCGTCCCGGTCATCCTCGGAGAATATCAGCGGTTCTGCCTCATTTTCCAATTTATTGATCAGAGAATCCAAATAAATAAAATAGTCTAAATAAGGCTCCCGTTCCATAAACATTTCGCTTGCCTGCTTGGCTTCGTCCGGCTCCAGCCGTTCTATCAGCATGGAAATATCCGGCTTTTTCATCTGGTCGGTAAATTCAGTAAAAATATGGTACAGCTTCTTGTGAAGCTCTTCCTTAAAATACTGAGGTTTTATTTTTTCCCGAATTTTCCCAAAATATGACGGATTTTCTACAATCAGCTTGACCAGCGACTGAGAAACGCTTTTTTTTCGGATAAACGCCATTTCTGCCGCATCCACGGGTGTTTCAAACCTTCTCTTTTTCTGTGCCTGCTTGATTTGTGCCAGCACCGAATCATAACTGATATTCACAAGCTCTGCCACCTTTTTGGCATACACCTCAAGCTCTAACTTGTTGTGAATATTTTTCAAAATACCGACTGCTTTTTTGGTATATTCAATTCGTTCTTCATCATCCGAAAAGCCACCGGGCGGATAAATGGAAGAAAGTTCATAATCCACACCGCTTAACGCATTGCGGATAGCTTCTCCGTAAGCCTCCGGGCCGAATTTCTTAATCAACTCGTCCGGGTCCTTGGCACCCGTTATTTTTAAAACTCTGACCTGGATGCCGTCTCTTTTCAAGATATCTACCGCTTTTTTGGTGGCTGCCTGACCGGCACCGTCACCATCAAAGGAGATAATCACTCGGCCGGTAAAGCGTTTTAACAATCGGGCATGGTCTTCACAAAACGCCGTCCCAAGCGATGCGACCGCATTCTGAAAGCCCGCCTGATACAACGCAATGACGTCCATATAGCCTTCCGCCAATATCAGATAGTCTTCCGAAGTGTTTTTTGCCAGATGTAAGCTAAACAGATTCTGCCGTTTGGAAAATACGGGAGTTTCGCCGGTGTTTAAATACTTGGGCATCCCGTCTCCCATCACTCTTCCGCCAAAAGCTATGACATTGCCCCGTAAATCCATCACGGGGAACATAACACGATCCCGGAAGAAGTCAAAGATTTTGCCGTTTTTCTCAATGCAGAGTCCGCTTTTTACAATATCATAATCGGAAAAGCCGTTTTCTTTTAAGGTCCGATACATAAAGTCCCATCGGTTGGGAGCATATCCCAAGCCGTAGGTCTTGATGGTATCATCCGAAAGACCCCGTCCGCGAAGATACGAAAGTGCTTCTCTGCCTGCTTCGCTGATCAGCTGACGAAAATAGGTTCGTCCGGCAATTTTATTCATTTCCCGGATGTTGCGCTTTAAGCGGGTATAATCGCTGACCTCGTGCTTCTCCTCCGGAAGAGGAATCCCTGCACGCTGTGCCAGAAACTTGACTGCTTCCACAAAATCCAGGTTCTCCATTTGTTCGATAAAGTGAATCACGGTACCACCGGCACCGCACCCGAAGCAGTGATAGAGCTGCATTGCGGGATTCACAAAAAAGGAAGGCGTTTTTTCCGAGTGAAACGGACAGAGTCCGAGATATCGGTTGCCGCTCCGACGAAGGCTCACATAGCCGGAAATAATATCCACAATATCATTTTTTTCTTTGACTTCCTGGAGATACTCTTCTTCAAAGAACAAGCGGCCATCACGCTCCTTTCTTCCCCACGAAAATACCCCGCAAACGGGTTTTTAGGGGACTTCTATCAGTATATTTCGACACGAATTGGAAATATCCTTTTTTTTCAGACAATTTTACATACTTTTACCCTCTCTTTTTGGGTTGAATCCGCCTGTTTGTAACAAAGATGAAACAGAAATTTATTGGTAATTCTCTTGAATTTCCCCAAAGACTGTGCTATACTGAAGAAAATAATGGGGGATGCTGTCCCCATCGTATTTTTTGACTTTCCCAGTAACCATCGAATAATTCTCAACGTTTTTTTTAAAATGAGGTGATTCCTTGAAAAAAAGCAGAAAAAATCTAACCTTCGGCAAACTGTTCTGGACAGCCTTAAAAGCAATTTTTAAAGTTTTGATTCCCGTGGCTTTCTTTGTGGGAATTGCATTGGTAATTTTTATCATTGCGGCGGCAGAACCCATTGATGTGGATGATTTGCGCCTGGATTTAACCAGTAGCATCTGTTATTTAAACGAAGACGGAAAGGTCATGGAATTTGAAACAATTTCCGGCTCGACCAACCGTTTCTGGGTGGAATATGATAAGGTTCCCCAACATATGAAGGATGCTTTCATCTCCATTGAAGATGAGCGTTTCCTTTCCCACAAGGGGTTTGACATCAAGCGTACCACCAAAGCAGTATTTGACTATTTCCGGGTAGGCTCCAAAGCACAGGGCGGAAGTACCATCACCCAACAGCTGGTGAAAAACCTTACCAATAACCAGAAGCGTACCCCCATCCGTAAAATCCAGGAAATCTGGATTGCCTACCAGCTGGAACGGCAGTTGACCAAGGACCAGATTTTAGAACTCTATATGAACACCATCTATCTGGCGCAAGGGGTAAACGGTGTACAAACCGCTTCTCAGCTGTACTTTGACAAAGACGTTTCTGAACTGAGTCTGGCACAGTGTGCCTCCATTGCGGGTATCACCCAGTACCCCAGTTACTATGACCCTTTCCTGCAACCGGAAAACAACAAAAACAAACAGGAAGTTGTCCTCAGAAAAATGCTGGAATTGGGCAAAATTTCCCAGGAAGAACACGACCAGGCTGTAGCAGAAAAACTGGACTTTAAAAAAGGCAATATGAAAGTCACGGTTTCCTCCCAGTCCTATATGGCAGAAACCGTAATCTCCGACGCCATTGATTTATTGGTCAATGAAAAAGGCATTTCCGAAACCATTGCCAAAAAGAAAATCTTATCCGGCGGTTATCAGATTATTTCTACCGTAGATCCCAAGGTTCAGGCCGCCATCGACAAAGTATTTAAAGATCCCTCCAATTTCCCCTCCTCTCCCTACAGCGAATATCCTCAGGGTGCTATCGTGGTCATGGACCCTCAGACCGGTCATATCAAAGGTCTGTATGGCGGAATTGGTCCCAAACCCGGTTTATATTCCTTAAACCGTGCCATCGCAACCACCCGCCAGCCCGGTTCCTGTATCAAACCAATTGCAGTTTATGCACCGGCAGTAGAAGAAGGTCTCATCACTCCCAACACCCTCTATACCGACCAGAAGGTTTCCTACGGAAGCTGGAGCCCCAAAAACTATTACAGTGGTTTTCGCGGCTCTATGACGGTACAGCAGGCAGTTGCCCAGTCAGTCAACACCATCCCGGTGCAAATTCTGGATTCTCTGGGCGTGGACAAGTCCTATAAATTTTTGAAAAACAAAATGCATATTTCCAGCCTGGTGGAAGAAGACAAAGGTCTGGCAGCATTGGCACTCGGCGGCATGACCAACGGAATCTCCGTAAAAGAAATAACTGCAGCCTATGCTACGTTCGGCAACAACGGTGTCTATACCGAACCGGTTACCATTTTGGAAATCCGTGACAGCTACGGAAAACCCGTGGTTAAAGTGACCCCGGAAACCACAGTGGCAATGAGCGAAAAAACAGCTTCTGCAATGCATCAGATGCTTTGTAGTGTTATCAACTACGGTACCGGTACTGCCGCCCGGATTTCCGGCGTTCAGGCAGGTGGAAAAACAGGGACCACCGATGAAGACAAAGACCGTTGGTTTGTGGGATACACTCCCAACTATGTGGCAGCGGTATGGTACGGATTTGATACCCCGAAAGGAATGGATTATGTCAGCGGAAATCCGGCATTAAACGCCTGGAAAAAAGTGATTGGTCCTCTGATGGAAACTGCGCCAGAACGGGAATATACCACCAAATCCACCGGAAAATACTACTACTCAGAACCCAAACCGGATACAGATGATGTAAAAGTCAGCGTTTGCAGTTTTTCGGGACTCTTACCCGTTCAGTATTGCTACGATACCAAAACCGTAACGGTATCCAGTTTCCCACCCGATCAGCAACCTACGCTGTACTGTTCGGAAGAAATCCACTTGAATCCGGATGCAAATTCCGGCGAAGTCACCACTCCCGATGAATCTGGAAATTCCGGTACAGTTCCCCCGGTTTCGGGTGAGCCAACTGCTCCCACCGAACCCATAGCTACGCCGATGGCAGAACCCACGGATGCACCTGTAACAGATCCCGTAACCCCACCCGTTTCAGACCCGGCAGTGGTAGCTCCGGCAGCATAAAAATTACAGAAGATACAAAAAAGGCTGTGAATTTTACTGATTCACAGCCTTTTTTTAAATCAGAATTCCGTTGCAATGATCAATCTCGTGCTGGATAATCTGTGCCGTCCATCCCTCAAAGGTTTGCAAACGTTTTTTGCCATCCTGAGTCTGATACTCTACCTTGATTTTTTTGTACCGTTTGGCAAGACGAGGACCGCCCAATAAGGACAGACACCCCTCCTGGGTATCATAGGCCCCCTCCTGCTTGATAATTTCGGGATTGAACATCACCTGATAGCCTTTGTCCGACAAAAAACAGATGATCCGCTTGGATTCTCCAATCATATTGGCCGCCATTCCTACACATTCCTCTGAATGTGCCGTAATGGTATCCACTAAATCTTTGGCAATGTGTGCATCCTCCTTGGTTGCCGGTTGGGAAGGCTTTGCTAAAAACAAGGGGTCGTGCATCAATTCTCGTATCATAAATTACTCCTTTTCTGCTTCCACATAAAAGCTGACGGGACGGAAGCCGTCATTACAGGAAATCATGGCAGAATATGGATTTTTCATCCAACCGTCATAGAAATTCCCGCCACCTGAAGCCAGCGTTTTGACAAAGGGTTTCATACTTTCCCAGGCACTTTCGCACAGTCCTTCCGGTTTCTGTGCGTTCACACTGACAAAGGTCTGTCCGACCATAACATCACAAGCATGCTCAATGGGATTTTCATATAGTTTCATCAAATCCGGATATTCACTTTTTCTTATCACAGTAATTGTAACAGTTTTCATTATAATTTCACGTCCTTCAGTCGTTGCTTCAAACGTTTCCAGTCGGGACAGACTGTTTCCAGTTGTGCATAAAACGTTTGCGAATGGTTCGGCACCAGAAAATGGGTCCATTCGTGCCACACCACGTAGCTGATACATTCATAAGGGGCATAGCAAAGATTTTTGTTAAACGTCAGAATTCCCTGCTTCGGTCGGCAATTTCCCCATTGGGAGGTCATTTTCCGGAATTTGATTTGGGGATAGGAAATCCCCTTTTCCCGATAATAGGGATAAATCGCTTCGCATAGTCCTTTCACCAAGCGAATCAGTTCCGCTTCCGAATACTGTGCCACCGCTTCACCGCCGTGTTCCCACGTTTTTAGATGCTTCATAATCCAATCCGACTTCTCTGCCACAAAAGAAGAAATTTCCGACTCCTGACATCTCGGATGAGCAGAAACCCAGACTCTTCCATCATTTTCCAGATGTAAAATCAGATGTTTGACCGATTTTCTCCGAATCTCATACGAAAGTGAGGTTCCATCCGGCAATAACAATGTTTTTTCCATACCGACTCCTCAATTTTCACCGGATTTTACCACACAGATTCCGTAAATGACTCCGATGACGGTGTAAGGAATCAAAAGCAGAAGGCAAACAATCGCCGCAATGGGCGGTAAGAAAATACTGATCAGAAACAAAACGCCCATGATTGCCGTTTCATATCCCAAAAAACGGTTGATTTTTCTTGCTTTAGCGGTATCTATTTGATAATGCTTCACGTAATCCAGTTTTGGCAGATAATTTCCGGTAACCAATAGGATTCCACCTACCAGCAGGGACGCTGTCATCCGGATATCAATCTTCCAGCTAAGTCCGTATCCCAGGGTTACAAAGTAGAGTACCACAGTAATCACCGGGAGTATCCACTTACTGACCCACTCGACTTTTTTCTGTTCTCCTCTTGTTTTGGATTGCAAATCAACTGCCACACAGGCAACAGCCTGAAACAATCCCATCAGACACGGCAATCCATATACCACAAAGCCTTTGGGGGCAAAATGATCGGGTTCTCCATTAAAATTAAAATGAATCGCCATAGTTTCGGGCAGACGTTCCCACCACACAACCCCCAAAAGAATGGGCAACAAACAAATCAGAACGGTAATCAAAAGAATTCTAAATCGAATCGTTTTCATTCTTTTTTTCCTCCCAAAGTATAAATCCAGGTAATCACTTCTTCAAATACCGATGTGTTCAGATAATAATAGATATAATTTTTATACTTTTCTTCCGCAATCAAATCTGCCGCTTTCAGTTTGGATAAATGATACGACACCGTCGCTCCCGTCAGTTGAAACTGCTCGCCGATTTCCCCTGCAGACTTTTTTCCGCTTTTTAATAAATTTAAAATATCTCTGCGGACCGGGTCGGAGATTGCTTTCAAGGTTTCATTCATTCCCATAGAAGGTTTCTCCTCATCTTTTTCGATGTTTTTCTAAATAGATTGTAACACAGATTCCGCAGCCTGTCAATAGCTATTTCGATTTTCTTCTAAATAGGTTAAAATTACCGGTGAAAAAGGCATAGGATATGCTATAAATCCTATGCCTTGTTACATTTATGTGCTATCAATAGCCGTTTAGTGACAACTGTGGCTGCCGCAACCGTGATCCCCGCAAGTATGTCCTTCTCCATGATGATGTCCGTGATGATTACATGTTACATCAGGACGATAGGCCAGCTTTCCGTCAAGATAAGCCTGTACTGCTTCATCGCAGTTGCCTGTCACACCGCCGAACAACTGAATTCCTGCATCATGCAGTGCAACTTGCGCACCGCCGCCGATACCTCCGCAGATTAACACCTCTACGTCGAATTCCGCTAACAGGCGGGAAAGAGCACCGTGACCGCTGCCGCCGGTAGAAACCACCCGGGAAGTAAGGATTTTTCCATCTTCAATTTCATAAATTTTAAAAAACTCGGTATGACCGAAATGCTGAAAAATCATTTCGTTTTCATAAGTTACTGCAAGTTTCAAATGATAACATTCCTCTCTATATCAATTTCAATATTCACAGTATACCACTTTTTTATAAGGATGTAAAGGGATTTTCTTGCTTTTTTTGAAAAAACGTGCTATACTATTGTTCATAAAAAACGAAAGGAGGAACAGTAGATGCTTTCAGGAGAAGTTGCTCTACTACAATGGCTGGAACAGTTTCGTACACCATTTTGGAATGTATTTTGGGAAACCGTGACCCTGTTGGGAGAAGACACTGTTTTCATTTTTTTGATTGCCGCCTTGTACTTCCTTCGCGATAAAAAACTGGCATACCGCATTTCTTTTTTAGCTGTCACCTCTTTAGGATTGAACGGAATTCTAAAAAATACCTTACAAATTCCCCGTCCTTTTGCCGAAGGAGAGATTACCGGAATTCGTGCTGAAACAGCAACCGGATATTCCTTTCCCAGCGGGCATACCCAGAATTTCACCACATGGAGCGTGGCATTGGCAGACACTAAAAAGCAAAAAAAATGGCTGATTCTTGCCATTGTTCTATCCGTCGGAGTAGCTTTTTCTCGCCTGTTTTTAGGGGTACACTATCCCAGCGATGTCATCGCAGCTTTGCTGCTTGGAATCGGGATTTCCCTGCTTGGCAACCGGCTGTATGATATCATCGAAAATAAGAACAGATTATACCTTGGCATCTTTCTGCTCTTAACTCCGTTTTTCCTTTGGTTTTTATCTGTCCCAAATCCCTTATTTGAAGATTTCTTCAAATGCTACGGGATGATGGGCGGATTTCTGATATCTGTAAGAATCGAACAAAAACACGGACAATTCAGAGAAGATGTTTCCTTCCTGTTCCGCCTTTGCCGGATGATTGTAGGAGTTGCTGTCGCACTTTTCTTAAAAGCGTTACTTTCCGCCTGTTCTCCCAACGAAGTGCACCTGGCACTTTTATGGGACAGCTTGCGGTATTTTCTGTTGGTTTTGATCATTTTCGGGGGATATCCCGTTTTTTTAAACAAATGTAAACTGTAGAGGAGATGTTACCATGAATTTTTATGAACTGGCAAAAAGCCGTTATTCCGTGAGAAGTTTTAAGGATGAGAAAATCTCGAAAGAAACCATAAACAAAATCTTAGCCTATGGGCATCTGGCTCCCACAGGCTGTAATTTGCAACCACAGCGAATTTTGGTGTTAAACGAAGAAGAATCTCTCGCCAAACTGAAAGAATGTACCAGAAGCCATTTTGACGCACCTCTGGCGATGCTTGTCTGCTATCACAAGGAGGAAGGGTGGACTCGTCGGTATGATGGTGCAAAATCGGCACCCGTAGACTGCTCCATTGTTACCACTCATTTGATGTTAGGCGCCTGGGAAATGGGAATCGGCTCCTGTTGGGTGATGAGCTTTGACCCGCAGAAAATGAAAGAAAATTTCAACATCCCCAAAGAACTGGACCCTGTGGCACTGTTGGTGATGGGTTACCCTGCAGAGGACAGTGTTCCCAATCCTCTGCACAATCAGTTCCGCCCTTTAGAAGAAATTGTATCTTACGAAGCATTTTAATGGTTAATATTACGAAACAGCACCCCAAAAGTGATTCAACTTTTGGGGTGCTTTGTTTTGCGTTATTTTACAGGAACAAACTGATATTCGGTTACGGTTGCCGCAGGATAGAAAGGAGTACCGTTCAGATAGGTCAGAACCAAACTTCCGTCTTTCACATCCCAGCGGTAAATACCGTCCACATCTGTGTGAAGCCCCGTAGCGCCAGGCATTTTGGAATCCTGCGTGCTACCGCCAAACTCCATGCGAATTCTACCATCAGATATTACCATCCAATGTCCATGGTATGAACCGGTCATTGTTTCACCTTGGAAGGAATACTCTACTCCGTCAGGCGAAATGGATAATTTCAAATCAACAACATCACCGTTGAATTCAGAAACCTTACAAACCCAATCTCCGTAAAAATCCCACTCAACCGTAGGATCCCAACCATTAAACTGTGCCATCAGCTCATAGGGAGAAAATTCATAAATCTTTTGTTCAGAATTATCCATAGTTCCGTTCTGCAAAGAAAGACAGGGAACAAATTCTGTCACTGCATCTCCGCTTTTTGCTACAATCATCAGATTTGGCGTAATGTCGCTGATATTGCCACGAACGAGAATCGGTTGCCCGTTTTTCACGGTGATCAGTTGCTCACCCTTTTGCAAAACGGATTCCGAAGACATTTCTGCTTTATACACACTCAAAGTAACATGTTCGTCGGCGGGAATCACACAATAAAGCTCATTTCCTTCGTTCTGTATAAACGACTTTTCGGGAATCTCCTGAAGGAACGGATAGTTTTTTACGTATTCCTGTCCGTCAATAAAATTCTGTACTGCGTCATAATCGCCTTCCACAGTACCAAGATAAGCCACACCGAACGGTTTTTCGGAACCCTGAATCTGATTTCTGATATCAATAAAGTAGGGATTATGATCCAAAGATGCACCGCAAGCAGTCAATAAACATAAGCACAACAAGATGCAAAACAGTTTTTTCATCTTTCTCATAGAATTTTCTCCTTTTTTCTTGTTCGCAGACAAGTATACCACAAAATGCGATATTTGTAAAGACATTTCCACAAAAAAACGGCATCTTTTTAGATGCCGTTTTTCATAGTTACTTTTAGTATTTTTTCCAGAATTTCATGGAATTTTCACATGCTTTTTTCAAATCGCCACTGGGTTTGGTCCGGTAATTTTCGGTAGACAGGGTAAATACATAATCTTGTTCGGTGAAGCTGATATTGGGTTCCAATCCCTGGTTTTCTCTACCGAAATGTAAAGACAGCCAGGTGAAGTAAGCCATCCAACGCTTTTTATAGTAACCGGAGAGCATACCGTCATATTCACGGAATGCATAGTCTCTTAAACGGAACCGTCCGGGTTTACCGCACCAGAGCGTCATCATATTTTTCACGTTATATTCAAAGATTCTCTTTTCGGTATCGTTTCTGCCGTAGTCTCTTGCACGCTGAATCCATGCACCGAGTAAGGTATGTTCGTTGGTACGAACAACAGCTTCCTGCAGGTCATAGAGTTTTAAGAAACGTCGTGCTTCTTTTTCAAACTGAGCACGTTTGCCACCTTTATACGCGTTTTTCATTGCTTCAATGATTTCCCAACCGTAATCGGCATTTGCCTGACGGCAGAGTTCCATCAAATCGAAGCGATAACATTCGTTATCTTTTAATTTATCATATTCTTTCAACATCAGCTGAGTTGCTTTCTGCAGAATTTCAATGGGATACGGACTTCCGCCCCGTGATTCAAACCAACCAACGGTACGAACGTTGATGTTGGGGCAGGTACACAGGGAAGAAGATTTACTTGCATTGTATGCAAAACCTTTCCACAGAGTGTAGATATTTTCAATGACCAGATCATAGGCTTCTTTGATATTTTCGTTGTAGTAACCGTATCTTGCTTTGAAGAACCGTTCCACAAAATCATCCTGCTGCAACGGTTTTTCACGGATGGTGTTAGACGCCAGTACATCATAGATGATTTCGTCGGTTTCGATCCCTTCCATTGCCATACCGATACCAACCATCATATCGTTTAAAGAACCGGGCTGCTGCAATTCAAAAGGCTGATTCAAAAACTCGGGAATATTACCGGTAAATCTCTGCACGCCACCGAAGTTACCAATCTGCATATACATATAAGGATAATCACCAAACAGTTCTTTTGCAGTATTTACTACACGGTCGCCGGACAGCAGACCGATTAATACTTCTTCGTGTTTTAACACGTTCAGCAATTCCTGTCTGGGATTCCCAACCCAGCCCTGATAGAACCATACATTACCGTCGGAATATTTTTTCATAGTTTCGATATTGGTTTTGGAATATTCCGCAATATCAATACCGTCAGTAATACCGCCTTCGTGGAAGGGGTCACCGCCATAGTAGTGAATTTCACCGAAATGTTCTTTGGATTTTCTGTAATAAATTTCCGCCATTTTTTCATACAAAGGATCATGCACATCAATCAACGGAGGACGATCACCCTTTTGTGCCAGATTCCAGGTACCCTGTGCATAAATTTTAGCATTCGGATATTTATCACAGATATTGTTGGGCACTTTTCCGTAGAATGCAGGACGAATCACATCACCGCCAAAATCACGGAGACGTTCGGTCATTTTATTTGCCAGCATCTTCTGGTCTTCGTACCACCATGCGGGAATATCCCCACCAAATTCGCTGATGTTACCCATAATCTGCCAGGGAAGCATACCTGCTCCGCAGATATCGTCATTGGCTTCCTGTGCGGTATAGCCAATTTCCATCAGCATATCTCTCCATACAATTTCGTGACCCAACTGGTTTAACACCAGGTTAATCCCTGCCAATAACATCCAGTCAATCAATTTTTCATACTGTTCCCATTTCCAATAAATGCAAGTGTAAACATAGGTACAGTAATTCATAAAGTAACGATATAAAAATACTGATTTATTTTCAATCACTTCACCAACCACAGGCGGTTTTTTCGGCAAAGCTTTCACATCCTGGGTAATGGGACCGAAAAATACGTGACATTTTTCTTTCAAATAGGTATTAAACGCAACGGCAGCCGCAACACCGGAGGTTGCTTCAATTACAATCTTACCGTCTTTGTCATACATCTTATATTGATCCATACCGGTTTTTTCTTCCGCAATCTGTTTGATTACAAAATTCTTACGATAAGTTTTGGAACCAGTAACACGTTCAATCAAATCCAGCACAGCTTCTTCTTTTAAAGTAGTGCCGAGGTTTTGTTTTTTGACGTTTGCAATTTTGTCGAAAACTTTTTTATCCATAACAAGTACCTCTCTTTGCTCCCTATATTGACAGAGCATATTTGGTTTCATTATAAAGGAAAATACAGAATTTGTAAACCTGAATTTTTGCTTTTCATACCTTGGAAAATATGCTGATTATATCAGCTTTCCGATTCGGTAACATGATACGGATACAAAAAAGCAGAGAGAATTGCTTCTCTCCGCTTTTTTTGCATCAATAATTAGTCAACCATTTCAACAAAGATAGAGTTTACGTTCATATTTCTGTTGAAGTAAATGGTAGAACCGGCAATTAAGTCCGCTTCGGTTAAAGATACATATTCTACTTTACCATTTTTGAATCTAATGCCTGTAACCTGACAGTTGTTACCAATGTGGTAAGCTGCACCGTCATCCAGGAACAGTCTGTAGTCAGTTATCTTTTTCAGAGTACCGATTAAATATCCGGGCATAATGTTCTGATGCCACTGTTCGATGGTCATATCAGAACCGTCGGAGCTCTTGGGATATTCTTCCACACCGGTGATATAAATTTCGTTGTTGCAGAACAGTGCACCATCCATGAATTCTACCTTCATACCTACTTCCAGTTTATCGGGAGCAGGTTCGTTAGAAGGTCTGTGGTGAGTAACAGTCCAGGAAGGATCAATCGCAATAGAATCTAATTCCCATTCGATATCGCCACTGTCTAACACCACTTCATAGTAGTTCTTATCTGCTTCAGCATCATATCTTAAGGTAATGGAATCGATGGTAGCATCTCTATCACCCTGGTGACGGCGAACCTTATCGGTATTACCGTATAAGAACCAGAAGCTGGGAGTAGATGCGTTGGGTTCTGCAAACATTGCAATATTAACTCTTAAGGTATCGCTGCTCATATTGAAGGTACCGTGTGCTAATAATTCATTATAAGATTTTTCCATAACACCTAACTGACCATCAATGTTGGTTAAAACGACAAATCTTTCGTTACGAATGTAGAACAACTGAGTGGAAGCTAAGCTGCTGCCGATACCGGTAGTAATACCATTGGTAGTGGTAGTAGGTAAGTAAATTGCACGATAATCACCGATAAAGTGGTCTAAGGGAATGTTAATTGCAGGCAGACAAGGAACAGTCTGAGTCACAATTTCCTTAGTAGTAGAATCCATATAGCTTACATCATGTTCTTCACCGAATAAGAGATAGTAATCAGGTTCAGAAATCTGAGTGATTACACCTTCGTCGTTAACAGTAAACTTAAAGAGCTTATCAGTTGCATTCATCTTGTCGCTCCATCTCATTGCATTTGCTGCAATGCTGGATGCGGAAGAGAACACGGTAGTGATATCGCTTACCGGAGTTGCCGGATTGTCAATGAGTTTAGAAGCCGGGAAATCTACAGGCAGAGTAACAACCGCTTCTTCTACATCAGGGTAAATTTTCTGAACTTTAATTTTGATATCCTCAAAGCCCTTCTGGGAAGAACCTACGATATAAGCAGTAAACTCATTTTTCGCATTCAGTTCACCGTTTGCTTTGATGTAACGAACGTTGCCGAAGATATCTACATAAGCCATAATCTGTGTTTCATAGATACGATCGAAGTTATTTTCTACATAATCTGTACCGTTTTCGGAAACATAAATATCTTCTTTGGTGGGATAGAAATGTCTACCGATTTCAATTTCGTTATCCGCCATACTTCCGAAATTGCCGGCAATTGTTTTTTCGGAAACTACGATTACCAACAGATCATCACTCTGATAATAGTAGAATAAACTTCCGGGTTTGATCTGAGTACGGTCTGTGCTTCTGCCATCGATGATAACCATAATGTCATCATATTCACCGACTCTTTTCAGTCTGCCGGCAGATTCACCTTTTACGTAAGCAACAAAACTGTTGTTCACTTCAGTTACCATACCTGCTTCCTGAAGATTCCAGGTTTCGATAAAGGTAACTTTGTTATTGATTAATACGATTTTTGCATATTTTCCGGCTAATTTTACAGGAGTTCTTACGATTTCACCGTTGTAACTTACTTTTGCACCCGCTGCAATTCTGTATTCTTCTTCATCACGTTTGAGTTCAATGTTATCAACCAGATTCAGTGCATAAGCATTGTTCGGATTGGTATCATTGTTTACGCTGTAAATTACATCGTAGAATACTTCTACATTGGTCTGGGGAGTAATGTAGATAATCATACCATCTTTATCTGCCCAAAGTTCAACGGGAATATTGTAGTAGAAGTTCAGGTCCACTTTACCGTTGGTCAAAAAGTCATAATCGTTACCAACAGTCAGCAGTTCCGGATTTGCACCGGAAACATTTTTGGTAATGTTTACTTTTGCACTCTGTTTCTGATTGTTTACTTCAATAATAGAACCGTAGTAACGGGAAATTCCGAAATACTGAGACAGTACAGTCTTTTTATTACCGGAATCTTCCAGATTTGCAGTACCGTTACTATCATAGCTATAGTTAAATTCGGTAATATCTGCAGTTAACAGATTGTAAATTAATTTACGGAACTGTTTCACGGTAACAGTATCATAAGTGCTAACAGCAACATCTTTGTACAGACGCAGCTCGGTTACGGTTTTCATATTACCTGCTTCGCCGCCGCCATTTACAGCTGCAATGGTTTCATAAGACAGTAATTTAATTACTGCAGCGTTGAAATCATGGAAGCTGATGGGGTCGTTGGGGCAGAACATATTGCCTTCGCTAGGTAAGAAACCGTTGATGGTTGCATAGTAGACATAACCGGAGTATTCGTCATCAGCCGGAACATCCACATAAGCAGTTTCTCTGGGTTCCATTTCTTCGTTGCTTAAAATACTGGAAATGGTGTATGCAAATTCTTTACGAGTTACTAAATTGTCGGAATCTGCAGAACAAGATAATGGCATAATGCTGAAGTTGGAAATGACTTCACTTACGCCGGACGAAGCTGCAGAAACAATCTGGAAGGAGCCAAGAATCAGCGCCAGAACCAGAAATAAAATTGTACCTTTTCTCATCATATACCTAACACCTCCATCATAACATAAATTACTTTTGCGGTCTGTGCTCTGGTTGCGTTTGCGATAGGAGCAAAGGTGTTTTCGCCCATACCATTAATAACGCCAACTTTTTCTAATGATAAAACAGCTGCTTTTGCATAATCTGCAATGGCATCAGCATCTGCAAATTCTGCTTTACCTTCAGCAAGGGTAATACCTAATCTCTGGAAGGTTCTGTAAACCATAACAGCTAAATCCTGACGGGTAATCTGCTGACCTAAGCCAAAGGTTCCATCCGGATTTCCTTTGATAATGCCTAAATTCTGAGCAGTTGCAATGTAAGAGGTTGCCCAATGGTCTTCAGCTACATCGGTCAGATTGGATACTGCTTTTGCATCGTGTGAACCAATTGCAGTTACAATCATTTTTACAACTTCTTCACGGGTGATATTGTCCATCGGACGGAATTTTCTTTCGTCGTTTTTGGAAACGATGCCTTTACCAACTAAGGTATGAACCATATCTTTAGCCCAGGAAGCTTCTTCCATATCGTCGAAGAAATAGCCGGACTGTTTATCGTCTTCTTCTTCCACTTTTTCCTTCGGAGGAGCAACATATCCGCCACCGCCGGAGCTGCCGGAAGGTCTGCTTGCAGGTTTCTCAGGTTTCTGACGAATGGTTGCAGTAATGCTGCCACCGGTTACTGAGATGGGTAAATCAACAAAAATTTTATTGTTCTGTTCATCTTTCAGACCGGTATCAAAAGTATAAATAACAGATGCTTCTACATCAATGTCATGAGTTCCGATCACAGATGCCTGCAGAGCGATTTTACCAACTTCATCGTAGGAAATGGTTTCATCATATGCAAAGCCGATGGTGAAGGTTGCAGTATCTCCGTCGATAACAACTTCGTTGGAAATTGCATCTTCTGCTACTGCTTCTGCGTTTTCAAGCAGGTCTGCTTCTTCAGTAGTTACGACTACTTCAATTGCTTTTACTTTGGTCTGTGCATTCTGGAAGTCAACCGGAATTGCAATTTCACCTGCATAGTATGCAGAGGTAATTGCGTCAGAAAGGTCCAGACTGGTAGGAGTGATACCGTTGGTTTCTAAAATCCATGCATCCAGTAAGGTTGCAATTCTTTCTAAGAACGCTTCTTCAGAAGTGCTGGGACCGTTTGTTCTGGTATCTTCTGCAATTTTATCAGAGAAAGAAGTTTTCTTAGTGTCGGTGTTTACTAAGTTTAATTTGTCGGAAGCGATACCGATTAACTCACAAGCATCCGCTTGATTTAAGAAGTTGGATTTAATGTAAGAACCGGTAGTTGCCTGGTTCATCTGTTCTAATTTCAGCATTTTGCCATAGAAAGGAGCAACCTCTCTCACAGCTGCAAAATCTTTTCCTTCAAAGTGAGCTAAGAATAAGTCTTCATTTGCTAAGCTGTCGCAATCTGCTGCATAATCAGGAACTAATAAAACTTCGCCGTATTCTTCAAAGATAGCATATACAGCATCGGAAGTGGTTGCATCTTCAAATAAGCCGATAATTCTTAATTCTTCTTCTTCCGATACATAACTTACAACTGCGGGTGTAGTTGCACCATATTCAGTGGTAACAGTGTAAGTGTAAGCACCTGCAGCTGTACCGTCTGCGATGTTGAATTCTACAGTAAATGCACCGTCATCACCGGAGATTACAGTTTCAACTTCGTCACCTTCAGGAGAGGTAACAGTTACAGTTCTGCCTTTGATACCGTGACCGGTAGAACCCAATGCGGTACCTTTGATGGTTACCGCTTCACGGTAAGATTCCACTTCGGAAACAACAACAGCATCGATTCCTTCATCAGCGGAATCATCACCGGTAGTGAAGGTATAGGTTCTGTCATCCAATGCTTCTGCATCGTTGATACCCTGTAAATTGGTAACTTCTAACAGATATTCAGTGCCGTAAGACAGAGTTTCCAAGAAAGAAACAATGACTTTGGTTCCGTCAACATCAACTGCAACAGGAATTTCAGCACCGTCTGCGGTTAAGGTAGCTTCTACACCTGCCATCATAGTGTCGTTGAAGGTAATGGTTAAGTTATCGGTACCTCTTGTAACAGTTTCACCGTCAACGAAAGATTCGCTTTCAACGCCGGTTGCGTAAGGAGATACGTATTCCACTTTTACCCAAGCTAAACTGTAGTTAGAGAAACCATCTAAGGTTAAAGTATATTCGCCTTCCGTTAAGGAGAAGATACCAATTTCGCTGTAACCGTAGGTAGTTACTTCTACATCCACATCATTTTCTTTCACGGTTTTGGTAATTCTGGATACGGTTGCAGTTTTCACATCGTCGCCAAAATCAGCAGAAACAGTGGAAGAGCCTTCGGTAATACCCATTACGGAAACTTTGTATTTACCGTCTGCCGGAATATTTACGGGGAAAGTCAGGGGTGTGTTGCTTACATCAGCCTGATTGTAACCGTCATTAAAAATAACGGTTAAATCCCCGATTTCATTTGCGGATGCGATAGGAGCCACTAAAGCTGCTACGGTAGCATCTACAGATTCATCCAAGGTTAAAGTCATGGTTCTGAAGTTTACATATGAGGTAGATTTGTGATCTACATACACATAGTTGGTGCCTTCTTCCAAATAAATGTAACCTAAGTTAGTTGCATTTACAAAAGTATTCTGGTTCGCAGTTTTGGGTAAATCAGTTTCTAAAATACTCTTTTCGGTACGAACATAGAATTTTGCGCTGGGGGTTGCACCAACAGAAGCATCCACATCAACAGAATAGTATCCTGCAGTGTCTGCGGTAACTTCAAATCTTACCCATTCACCTGCTTTCATATTCAAAGAAGCACGACTTATAGGGTTAGACCATACATCCAGGGGAGCGTAGGCTCTGTTGTTGTTTGTGGTACTGTCCAATGATCCAGATGTGGTGTCAAAGTACAGTTCACCTTGTCTGTTGGCCAGGGAGCCATAAGTCAATAAGTCCGTATATGATACGGTAATGGTTGTGTCGGTTGCAAAAGCGGGAATTACAAAATTCACTGCCATAACAACCAAGGTGAGTGCTGTTGAAAGCACTCGTTTCAAATTACGGTTCATAAGCAATCCTCCTTATCTTTTTGCTTGTAATTTGAGATATATAATAAATTTTTATTAGCAAAATCAGCAATATATAGAAATATAAAATATTTATTTTCAAATTCGGGGTTTCCCGGGCAGAACCTGCATGGGTTCTGCCCGAAAAACATTTGGTAATCAAATCAATCCTAAGAGGTCATATGCCTTCTTCGTAAGGTTTACTCACAAAGTAAGGACTTAGTCCTGGGGAACATCCAGCATACGCATGGTTCTCCAAGTGGGATAGGTATCAATGTCTTCTAATCTGGTCTTATCTTCCAGGCCTGCTTCTGCCATAATTTTCTGTGCGGTGGTGTCGTAGCTGGATACTCTGTAGTTGTTACCTTGCAGAGCAACTTCATTGGTGTTGGTTGCGTTAGATCCATAAATCCTAGCGGGGTTACGACCATCAGTATGATTGTAGCCGGCAAAACAGTTATTGATATTTACATACTGTCTTGCAAAGAACCAATAATCGGTGGTGGTAGTATAAGCTTCGGTTACTACGTTATCACAAACGAAAGTGTATCCGGTTCCCTGGTCGAAGTAGATACCGGGAGCTTTGACCTGACCCGGGTCGATGACATAGTTATCGTTAATCTGAGTGCCTCGGAGATTACCTAAGGTGTAGATATGAGCACCGTCACCCATGGTCTGCATTACATCATCAATTTTGTTGTAGGAAATGATGTGGTTACCGCAGTCTGCAGGATCATCATATCCCCAACCCCAACCGATAACGATACCGGAATAAGAGGTATCTTTAATATCGTTGTGGTGAATGTTGGCATTGCCCACATAATACACAGAAATTGCGGTTAAGCCCTGGAATTCCTGAGCAGTACGACGGAAGATGTTGTTATCCACTTCGATGTTCTGGCAACGTTCGGTAGTAGAGGATGCGGCGTTACCGTCTCTGTAGTCACCAAGTACCACGCCGGTACCGGCAAGATCGTGGAAGTAGCTTCCTGTAATTTGAGAATTGGAAACGCCTTCTTCTAAAATGATGGCGCTGGAGCCCATAGAACCGAATTCACAATTCTTAAATACTAAAGAATCTGCATAATTTACCCAAATCTGACCGGGGAAAATGTGGGAACCGTAATAGGTTTCAGAACCAAGTCTCCATTCTTCGGTCTGGTTGAAGGCTGCACCTTTTACGGTGATATCATCATAACCGCCGTAACGGAATGCGATGCCGTCAAATTCCAGATTGGTTACCTTGTTAGCGGAACCAATACCGGTAATGCTCATCATACGGTCAGTGGTTGCACACCAGGTTTCAATGGTGTTCATATCTTCCTGAGCATAGGGGTAATAGTACATTTTGCGAGTTTCTTTATCGAAGTAGAATTCACCGGGCTGATCCAACAGCAGGAGAGAGTTTTCTAAATAGAAACCTGAACCTGCGGTAGGAGTAATGGTAGAGGTGTGTAATCCATCGATACAGAATGCATTGTAGTAAGGATAGGTAGTGTAAATGGATACATTGCCGTTGGTGCTGTTGTATTCAATACTGTCAATGGGGAAACGATGGTTTGCCCACTGCAGGCTGAATACAATTTGCATTCTGGACTGCTGGGTGGCAGTCTGCTGATCCAATCCTTGGGGGAAATCAGCATTTCCATAGCTGGAAACCAGAATACCATCCGCTACATGAGCATCGTTTTTCGGTTCAGCAGGAGAAATCTCTACGCCTCTGTACCAACCATCGCTTCTTGCCATGGTTGCCTGATATCCGTTTACAAACAAGGCTCTGGTTTCACGGGTGGTAGTAGAAGCTACCCAGTAATTTTCACCGTCTACCTTAGTCCATTTACCGGTCAGGTCTTCCCCGCCGGAAATCACAGGTTTGTTATCGGGATCTTCTGCACGAATGATTACTTTGTGTCCGTTTTTACCGCCCATGGTGGGATCAATTTCGATAGCAACGGAACTTTTGTAAGTACCGGGAGCAACATTAACGATAATGTCGCCGGTCATATCATTGTTGATGGTTTTTACAATTTTTAATGCATTTGCCAGGTTGTTTACGGGAGCTTCCTTGGTACCTGCATTGGTAGATTTACCGCCGGTGGAAACATAAATTTCACGGTAAGGCGTTGCGTAAACATCTTTTGCGTAGGGCTTCGCATCATCCATATGGGAGAATGTCAGCACTTTTAAAGTGCAGCCCGCACCAAGATTGGTAAAGCTTGCAGTTGCAACATCACCTTCGCGGGTTAATGCGCTGATGGCAACTAATTTGTTACCGTTATATACTGCAGCAACCATAGATGTATCGGACGGAATATGCATGCAGTTTGCACTTACATAAGCAGTGCCTGCAGGCAGAGCATCCACTTCCTGACCGGAAGAATCCTTCACAATAACAGTAGGATCTACGATACATTCGTTGTATGCTTCCAGCATTTCGGCTGCAGTTTCGTATTTCTGTGCCACCATCTTCCAGAAGGACATGGGAGCATATACATGGTTTACGGTATCTGCATTCACGTCGATATTGGCTGCTTCACCGTATTGTTCCAGAAGGTCAAATGCACCTTCTGCAGTGGTAACATTTTCAAAATCATGAATCAGATGGTAAGCCATGGAGTTGGTATCTTCCAAAACAATAGAATCAAAGTAGAAGCTATCGCAGTAGAATACGAATTTTAAGGTATGGGTACCTGCAGTCAGGTAGAGCTGTGCCACTTCTTCCTGCAGATATGCCCAAGCGGAATCGGTTCTGTCATTCTGGAAATGCATGGTTAAGTAATCCACAAAAACATCATCCACATAAAGGTCGAAGTTTACATCTTTCCAAGCCGCACCAACCAGATTCAGATTGTAAATGGTGTCTTCGGAAACTTCTACGGTGTAGCTTGCAATGGATTCGCTCTTAATCGCTAACACATCTTTACCGTTGTAGGTAGCAACATTACCTGCTGTTTCCGCTTCAATTACGGTGTATAAGTTGGTGTTAGAAACATCGGGAAGTTCCGGAACGGGAGTTGCGGTAGGAGCGGAAGAAGAGCTTCCGGTATCCACCTTTAAGTTTTGTAAGTTCATCTGGGGACCCCATACTTCGTGGTCTGCCAGACTGTCTTCCCCGTCAGTCATAGAGAGACGCAACGCCGTTAAGGTTGCGATGGAGGAACCTGTATTTTTAATGGTAATCAGGTTAGCCCCTTCTCTTACATACAAAAATTCCATATCCTGCTGGTCGGCATCTGCCCAACAGAAGGAACCGCTGGTTGCAGGTTTTAAAATTTCTGCATAGAAGCCGGTATCAGAGGTAATTGCAAAGGTGTTTTCTGCAGTGTCTAAAACACCAATGTAGGGATATACGATACCTGCACCGTCTGCGGACATGGTTAATTCATAGGTAACAGCTGCGCCGGGAGACAGGTTTACAAAGTTACCGGTATCATTGGTACCGGTCTGATAGGTACCGTCTGCTTCCACAAAGTTGTGAATATCAGCAACAGAAACGTGCTGTTCACCGTATGCGGTAAATGCAGTTTCAATTTTAGACATATAGGTCATGCCATAACCGTCTAAAGCAGTAAAGGTAATGTCAGCGGATAAATCAGAGGTGCTCAGTTTATTCACACCTTTGATCATAAACAAATATTTTACAGTACCGCTGCCGGATAAGGTTGCGGTGGAACCGTTTTCGTTGATTAAAGTAACGGCTCTGTCG
Source organism: Clostridia bacterium (assembly GCA_017625695.1). Taxonomy (GTDB): domain Bacteria; phylum Bacillota; class Clostridia; order UMGS1840; family UMGS1840; genus SIG452. The sequence goes on from JAGAKI010000069.1 coordinate 57,973, forward strand.
GATGCCACACGGTAGATACCTGCGTTTTCAGCAGTGTAGGTAATGGTGCCAACCGGTGCATAGGTGGGAACCGGAGGCGGAGTGGGTTCAGGCAATTCAACCGCAATGGTTTTTAAGCTTGCTAAGTTCACCTGGGGACCCCATACTGCGTGGTCTTTGATTGCGGTTTCTGCAGTTTGAGACAGACGCAAAGAAGCAATGGTTGCAGTATTGGAACCGGTATTGGTAATGGTGATTTGGTTTGCACCTTCTCTTACATACAAAAATTCCATATCCTGCTGAGCGGAACCGTCTGCCCAGCAAGTACTCTGCCAACCGGTAGCATCTTTGGTAACCTCTGCATAGAAACCGGTATCGGAAGTCAGTTCAAAGGTATGCTGATAGCTATCCTGAACATTGATATAAGGATAAACAATCCCTGCACCGGAAGCACTCACGGTTGCAGTTAAGGTTGCGGATTCGCCGGCACCAAGATACAGCGTACCGTTCGTTGTTTGTGTGTGACTTTCCGCGTAACAAACAGATTGGGTAACAATCTGATCCATATATGCTAAACCATTGCCTTCTAAGTTTGTGAAGGTTAGGGTTGCATCAGTGTTAGTGGTTTCAATTTTATTTACACCTGCAATTAAGTAGATGTATTTGGTTTCGCCTGCCGCTAGCGTTACGGTAGAACCGGTTTCGTTCGTCAAAGTAACCGCTTTGTCGCTCGTTACCTGATGAACACCTGCATAAAGGGCATTGTAGGTAACAATGTCGGCCGCAGGAGTCGGTTCGGGGGTGGGCGTCGGATCGGGTTCTGCCACATAGGGAACAACCTTCAAAGATGCCATATTCATCTGGTCTTTCCAGTAATCCGCTTCTGCTAAAACGCCGGTGGTACAAATTTTAACAGCGTACAAGCTAACAGAGGAAGTACCAATATTTTCAATGGTGATTTCCTGTTCACCGTCTCTTACATAGAGCATTTCAGGATCCTGACGGCCTGCATCTGCCCATGCAGAAGAACTATAGTTAGCAGCAAAATAAATGTCTGCATAGTAGCCGGTATCGGTGGTCACTCTTACAGTGTTGCCTGCACCGGATGCAGGAGCAATGTAGGGATACACCAAACCTGCATTGATTACATTCGGAGTGTAGGTTGCGGTGTATTTCTGACCGGGATCCAACGTTACATTGGCAAAGCCGGCAATGGTATCGCCGGTATCGCCGGGAAGAATGGGCTCTTCGGTCATCGTAACTTCGCTGATGTAATCTAAACCGTTGCCATCTAATTCGGTTACGGTTAAGGTGATAGTAGTATCAGTGGTTTCAATAATGTTTTCACCTGCGATCAGGTAGAAGTAATCGGTAGCACCTGCTGCTAAAGTAACGGTGTGACCGGTTTCGTTGGTCAAGGTTACCGCTTTGTCGCTCGTTACCTGATACACACCTGCATAAGGAGCAGTATAGGTGATGGTGGGAGTGGGTTCGGGAGTTGCTTCGGGTTCTGCCACATACGGAACCACTTTCAGAGATGCCATATTCATCTGGTCTTTCCAGTAATTCGCTTCCGCTAAAACGCCGGTCGTACGAATGCCAACAGAATACAGCGTAACAGAGGAATTACCAATATTTTCAATGGTAATTTCCTGTGCGCCGTCTCTTACATAGAGCATTTCAGGATCCTGACGGGCTGCATCTGCCCATGCGGAAGAGCTGTAGTTGTAATCCAGATAAACATCTGCATAGTAACCGGTATCTGTGGTTACTCTAACAGTGTTGCCTGCACCAACAGCAGGAGCAATGTAGGGATATACCAAACCTGCACTAATTACATTCGGAGTGTAGGTTGCAGTGTATTTCTGACCGGGAGCTAAAGTCACGTTACTAAAGCCGGCAACGGTATCACCGGTATCGCCGGGAAGAATAGGCTCATTGGTCATTGTAACTTGGCTGATGGAATCCAAACCGTTTCCGTCTAATGCGGTAAAGGTCAGGTTTGCGGATGCACTGCTTTTGGTAAGATTGTTGTTGCCTTGAATCAGGTAGAAGTAATCACTAATACCTGCTTTTAAGGTAACGGTATGCCCGGTTTCGTTGGTCAAGGTAACTGCTTTATCAGAAGTTACCTGATACACACCTGCATAAGGTGCATCGGTGTACGAGATGATTTCACTTGCTGCTGCAGTCATTGGTATCAACGCTACCAATAGGCTGCTCATCATGGTGCAAACCACAAGGAATGAAAGTAGTTTTTTAAAGCTTGTTTGCATGTTTTGAACCCTCCTTAAGATGTAAAAACACAGTAGATTGCGCGGGGTTTTATTTTTTTGTTTCCGGAATATGCCAATTCTTTGGCATATTCCGGAATATTTTTATTGCAATTATTCGTCTGCGGGAACGTCCAGCATACGCATGGTTCTCCAGGACGGATAGTAATCCACGTTCTGAAGTTCCGTCTGATTGTCAACACCTGCTTCAGACATAATTCTCTGTGCAGATAAAGACCAGCTGGTAACATTTACGTTATTGTTTTCCATGGTCACAGCATTGCTTGCGAAACCGTAAGAACCGTTTGCAGAAGGCATCGGACCGTCAGTGTGGTTATAAGAACCGTAACAGTCTGCAATGTCAACATATCTTCTTGCAAACAACCAACGGTCGTCGGAAGCTTTTGCATCGGTGAACACGTTATCGCTGAAGTACAGATCCTGAGTTGCCTGGTCAAGGTACAGACCGCTCTTTAACAGATTACCCGGGTCGATAAAGTAGTTATCGTTAATCTGGTTGTAGCCCTGCAAACCAACGGTGTAGATATGAGAACCATCATTCATAGTCTGCATTACATCTTCAATCTTATTGTAAGCCACAACGTTGTTTCCGCAATCGTCGGGTAATGCTGCACCCCAGCCCCAACCAACGGAAATACCGGTGTAGGGCATATCTGCGATGTCATTGTGATGAACTTTGGAATCACCGGTGTAGTACATTGCTATTGCGGTGGTACCTAAGAATTCCTGTGCACAACGGCGGAAGATGTTGTTGTCTACTTCAATATGGGTAGAACGCTGTTTATCGGTAGACATATTCACATCGTGTAAGAAGTTTCCGACTACAACACCGGTACCGGAAATATCGTGGAAGGAGCTTCCGGTTACACGGCAGTTGGTGTCCCCTTCTTCAAAGAGAACTGCACTGGAGCCTAAGTTTGCAAATTCACAGTTTTTAAATACTACGCTATCAGCATAGTTTAAGGTAACCTGTGCAGGGAACATATAGCTTCCGTACCAGATTTCGCCGCCTAAACGGAGTTCGTCTGCCTGGTTGAAAGCTGCACCGTTGGTGGTAGCATCATCATAAGCACCGTGCTGGAAGGAAATACCGTCAAATTCGATGTTTGATACCTTGTTGGTAGCGCTAACACCGGTAATAGTCATCAGACCATCGGTTACTGCACAGAAGGTTTCTGCAGTGTTCATGTTTTCTTCCGGATAAGGATAGTAATACATCTTACGATTGGTTTTATCGAAGAAGAATTCACCGGGTTCATCTAAAAGATCCATAGAGTTTTCTAAGTAGAAGGAACCGGTAGGCTGAATGGTAGTGGTGGTAGCATCATCATTTAAGAAGATGTGGTATCTGGGGAACGGAATGTATACATATGCGTATTCATAACCGTAGTAATCAGCATAGACTACTTTTTCCACAGGGAAACGATGGTTTGCCCAGTTTTTCTGGAATACTACCTGAAGTCTGGTATCGTCAGCTAAGGTTCTGGGGAAGTCGGTATCCCACTGTTCAATATTAACCAGGAAGCCGTCTGCAACATGCACATCATTTACCGGACTTTCGGGAGTAATGACATCATCAGCAATATACCAGCCGCTGCTTCGTGCCATAGTTGCCTGATAGCCGTTTACATATAATGCTCTGGTTTCACGGGTGGTGGTAGATGCTACCCAGTAATCTTCGCCGGAAACCTTAGACCATTTACCGGTTAAGGGTTCCCCACCGGATAAAATGGGACGGTTGTTGGGATCCTCTGCTTTGATGATAACTTTGTAACCGTTCATACCGCCCATGTTCTGGTCAATTGCGATGGTGGTATTGCTGCGGTAGGTACCGGGAGCAATGTGCACCACGATATCGCCGGTCATGGTGGTATTGTATGCTTTAACCTTGGTTAATGCCTGAGCGAGGGTTGCCACGGGAGTTTCCGGAGTCAGACCGTCGTTGGAGGATTTACCGGTCGTTGCTACATAAATATCTTTATAAACACCAACAGAATAGTAGGGTTTTGCTTCTTCCATATCGGAGAACACCATAATTTTTACCTGGCTCTGGGTGGTTAAACCGGTTAAGGTACAGGTAACGGTGGTGGAGGTGCTCTTTAAGGTGTTTAAGTTGCCTGCCATTTTGCTTCCCTGATATTCTGCCACAACAATGGTAGAATTTGCAGGCATATTGGAGGTGTTGATAATCAGTCTTGCAGTGCCGGTAGGTAAGCTGCTTACCGGAGTGTTGGAAGAATTGTATAACTTCACAGTGGGGCTGGAAGCCTCGGTGGAAATGATGGAGTTATAAGTGGAAAGCATATCATCTAAAGATTCAAAATCCTTGCCAACCATGGGCCAGAAGGACATCTGGGGATAGAAGATATTTGCAGTATCATTTACCACGTTGATGCCAAGCAGGGAGCCATATTCCACTAAAAGATTGTATGCTTCCTGAGAGGTGGTGGCATCTTTGAAGCCATATAACAGGTGATAGGTTCTGCTGCTGGTGTTTTCCAGACGGAAATCATCAAAGTAGAACACATCACAGAAATAGGTAAACTGAAGGGTATGAGTACCTGCAGTTAAATTCATGGAGTAGATTTTTTCAGTCTGCAGCGGATAGGAATCTTCTTTATGCAGATTGAAATGCATGGTTTCGTAAGACAAATAGGTTTCGTCAACGGTGATGTCTACGGAAACGTCTTTCCATGCAGCACCTCTTAAATACAGGTTATACACACCGGTATCAGGAACGGTAATGGTATAAGTAGAGGTGGATTCGTTGGTAGCGGTAATAACTGTCGCACCGCCGTGAGATCCCTGAGTGGTACCGCTCTGAGAGGTGTAGCTTTCTGCTTCGGTAATAATCATATATTCAGAATCGGTGATGTTGGGAGTTGCAGTGGGAGTGGGAGTTACCACAGGTTCTGCCGGCATGGAAGATACCGGTTTTACAAAGCTGATATAAGACATGGAGTCATATCCGGTGGCATTTAAATAACCGTAATCTATGGTAGATAAAATCACCGAATTAGCACCAATATTTTTTAAGGTAAAGGTATTTGCACCTTCGGTAAAGTACATGGGCTGGTCAATCTGAACACCATCCTGATTGGTCCAGCCGGTGGCGGTCAGATTAAAGTCCGCATAGTAATCACCTGCGATCATACGAACGGTGGTGGGACTGCTGATAGAAGCAACTTCCAGCTGAACACCGTAAACACCGCTGTAAGGTGCGTTGAAAGTGTAAGTTCCCCATTCACCGTTCGCCATGGTGAAACTATCGCCGTTGATATGGTTGCTCTGTGCGTAATATTCACCGCTGAAGCTGGTTGCGGGCACTTCACCGCTGTAACCGCCAAATGCAGGTTCTAATTTTACGTTACCAATCCAGGTGGTTACCTGAGTGGGAGTAGAAGTGGGAGTAGGAGTTGCGGTAGGAGTAGCAGTAGGTGCTACGGTAGGAGTCGGAGTTGCGGTGGGAGTTGCAGTAGGTGCCACGGTAGGAGTCGGAGTCGGGGTGGGAGCAACTGCAAATTTTACAAATTCCAGATAATCCAGAGTTTTGTCTGCACCGGAAGCATCCAGTCTTCCGAAGTCGATGGAAGAAACGGTTGCATTGTAATCACCGCGTAATTCTAATTTAAAGGTGTTAGTGCCTTCTTTTAAGTAGATAGGCTGGTCCTGTAAACAACCGGAGCTCCATCCCATGGTGGTCACGGCATATTCTGCACCGTATCCATCTTCAGTGGTCACATACCAGTTTACGGGAGTACCGTTGGACCATTCGGTGCGGATCTGCATTGCATACACACCGGTATAAGGCATATCCACAGTGATATATGCCCAGTCCCCTTTTACCATGGTAAAGGCACCGTTTGCAGCAAAGGGAGCACCGGAGGTTGCCTGATAGTCAGTACCTGCAACAGCAGCATCACCGTTACGGATTGCACCTTTAATGTTTTCCACGGTAGAAGTATAACCGTTTTTATAAGTCTCCGGCAAATCCCCATAGGCACCGGGCCAGGTTAAGGGAGCCTCGGTGGGAGTGGGAGTTTCGGTAGGTTCGGGAGTTTCAGTCGGTTCCGGAGTTGCGGTAGGTTCCGGTAAATCAGCAGTCTGTTTTACCAGAGGCAGGAAATCCAAAGAAGATTCTGCGCCCTGAGCATCCAGACGGCCTAAGTCCCAAGCACCTAACATCGCATTGCCGGGACCAATACATTCAATGGTAATGATATTGGTACCTTCCTCCAGATAGAGGGGCTGGTCCTGTAAACAACCGGAGCTCCAGCTGGTGTCGGTAATGCTGTAGTCTGCATAGTAGCCATGTTCGGTGGTTACACGGTAGCCGGTAGAAGAACCGCTATACCAGTCGGTGCGAAGCTGGAATGCATACACGCCGGTATAGGGCACTGTGAGTTCATATTTGCCCCAGTTCCCCACAACCATAACGAACTCGCCGTTGGCGCCAAAGGGAGAGGATGAGGTTGCAACATAGTCGGTGCCGGCTACGGAAGATCCGTCAGCACCGCTTTTGGTAAAAGTAGTCATAGCGTAATGTTCGCCCACATAACCGTTGGTATAACCGGCTAAATCGCCGAATTTACCGGTCCAGGTGGGAGCCGCACTTACGGGGAATGTCATCATACTGCCAATCATCGCAATCAGCAGGCAGATAGATAGCAGCTTTCTGAATTCGATTTTCAATGATAAGTCCTCCTTCAAACGATAATCGTTTGTATTTTATATGCCGGACAAAGATTAGCAGGTCCGGACAGTTCAGTACTAATCAATAATTGCATCTGCAGGAAGGTTAAACATGGGAAGAGTACGCCAGGAAGGATAGTAACTCACGTCTGCTACTCTGGTCTTGTCTTCTACACCTGCTTCTGCCATAATTCTCTGCGCTGTCGTTTTCCAGGATGTCTGATTGATATAGTTGGTTGCGTAGGTTACACCGGAGGTATCCAAGGGGAAGGTAGCGAATGATTTGGGATTACCACCATCAGTATGGTTATATGCGACATAGTTATCATTTAAGTTGACACGTCTTCTTGCAAAGAGCCAAAAGTCACCAGACTGATTTGCCTGCTGTATCACGTTGTCAGTCATAGAAATATAACCGGTTGCTTCGTCAAAGTAAACACCGCCACGACGATAATTACCCGGATCAATTAAGTAGTTGTCGTTTAAGTGCATGTTCTTCTGGTCGCCTAAAGTGTAAATCTGTGCACCGTCGTCTAACACCTGACAAACCTCTTCAATCTTATTGTAGGAAACAATGTGATTGCCGGTGTCGTTAGGTTCATAGTAACCCCAGCCCCAACCGATGGAAATACCGGTGTAAGGCAGATATTTGATATCGTTGTGATGAACGTTTGCAGAATCCACATAGTAAACTGCAACTGCAGGCAGATTCATAAATTCCTGCGCCACACGGCGGAAAATGTTGTTTCCGATTTCAATGTTCTTACAACGGACACCGCCGCCGTAGTTACTGTTGTGCAAGTAGTTGGAAACGGAGACGCCTCCGCCGGAGATATCGCGGAAATCACAATTGATAACCTTGGAGTTGGTAACACCTTCCACCAGATACATTGCGCTGGAGCCAAGCTCTGCAAATTCACAACCGTCAAACACCAAGGAATCTGCGTAGCTTGCTACAATCTGTGCATGCATCAAATGCTGAGAATAACCGGTTTCGGTACCGCGGCGGAGTTCGTCTGCCTGATTGTATGCTGCACCATAGGTGGTGGCTTCATCCCAGGCACCGTGACGGAAAGAAACATTCTTAAATTCCAGATTTTCCACACGGTTGGAGATATTAGCACCCTGAATGTTCAATAAACCGTCGGTTACTGCACAGTAGGTTTCTGCAGTGGTCATATCCTCATTGGCATAAGGATAATAATACATTTTGCGGTTGGCTTTGTCAAAATAGAATTCGCCGGGTCTGTCTAAGAGCGCCATTGCGTTTTCCAAGTAGAAGCCTCTGCCTTCTGTGGGTTGCACCGTGGAGGTGTGACCGCTTAACAACAAGGCATTGTAATACGGATAAGTTGCATTGACGTAGGCATAGCTGGAATCGTAAGTCACGCTGTCAATGGGGAATCGCTGATTTGCCCAGGCTAAGTTGTAAACCATCTGCAGTCTGGTTTCACCTGCCAAATCTTTGGGGAAATTGGGATAACTGGACAGGCTCACTTTCAAACCATCTGCAATGTGATCATCATTTTTCGGGGAGGAGGGAGTAATATAGCTACCCGCGTAAATATCAGAGCTTCTTGCCAGCACCGCCTGATAACCATTCACATATAATGCTCTGGTTTCACGAGTAGTGGTAGTAGCTACCCAATAATTTTTACCGGAAACCTGGGACCATTTACCGGTTAAGGGTTCCCCACCGGAAAAGATCGGTCTATTATCTGGATCATCGCCTTGGATGATTACCTTGTATCCGTTCATACCGCTCATCGTGGGGTCGATATTGATGGTCACATTGCTGCGGTAAACACCGGGTGCCACGTGAATGATAATATCACCGGTCATAGCGGAGTTTACGGATTTCACTTTGGTCAATGCCTGTGCCACGGTGGCAAGAGGTGCATCGGGTGAGGTTCCCGCGTTGGTGGATTTTCCGTTGGTTGCAACGTAGTAATCCATATAAGTGCCGGAGGAAGTATAAGGTTTTAAATCCTCCATATCGGTTAAGGCTAAAATTTTTAATTCACATCCGGCTTCCACGTCAGTTAAACTGAAGGAAACAGAAGTGGAATTGCTCAGTTGAACCTGAGGAATCTGTATCAATTTTCCGCCTTTGTAAATGGCACAAACCAAAGAAGTATTGGTAGGAATGTCTGCACAATTCACGGTAACGGTAGATTTTCCAGCAGGTAAATCAGAAACCGAGACATTAGAAACATTTTTGATTTTAACGGTGGGATTTTCCAACTCGTCAGCCAGCACGGATTCATACAGTGCTTTTAATTCGGCAGGCGTGCTGTAATCTTTGCCCACCATGCCCCAGAATGCCATTTCGGGACACGCTAAATCTGCAGTATCGGCTGCCACATCAACATAAATGTAATCCCCAGCGGAAAGCAGTGCTTCATAGATCCCTTGGGAAGTGGAAATATCTTTGATTCCGTAAAGGATTTGATACTCTTTGGAATAGGTGTCTTCCAAGGTGAAGGAATCAAAATAGTAGGTATCACAATAGAAAGTGAAGCCAATGGTGTGTGTTCCTTTGGATAAGGGGAAGGTTGCCACACATTCTTCGTTGTAGGAGAAGGTAGCATTTCTGTCACTCTGGAAATGTGCGGTTTCGTAGTAATACACGGTTCCGTCTAAGGCAATGTCAAAGGAAACATCCTTCCAGGCAGCACCCTTCATATATAAATTATAGATGGTGTCTTCTTCCACGGTTACTGAATAAGTAACGGTGGATTCGGAAGTTGCTGTTGCCACAGAAGCACCATTGTAGGTGGTTTTGGATAAGCTTCCGGATTTATAATTTTCTCCTTCGTACACCGTTCTCATCGCTCTGTCGGAAACATCCGGGTTTACGGAATCGGGAGTGGGGCTTGGCACGAGGGTGGGATCGGGTTCAGTAACATCAAACTTACCTACCAGAGGCAGATATACTAATGAATCAAATCCATCCGCATTCAAATATGCAAAGTCAATTTTTCCAAGGTTAATGTAGTTGGGACCCAAGTTGGTAACGGTCAGGGTGTTTGCACCTTGTTGCAGATACAAGGGACGATCCAACAGTTCGTCGTCACACCAAGCGGTTTCTGTGCCGGTAAACGGAACATCGCAATAATAATTGCCTGCTGCCATTCTCAGAGTGGAGGCACCACCTAAGCCGTCAACACGAACCTGTGCACCCAATACACCGCTATAAGCCGAATTTACAGTAAGGGTAGCAGATTGACCGGCATTTAACAGACCCGGACCATCAACGGCACCTAAATATGA
>JAGAKI010000070.1 GCA_017625695.1 Clostridia bacterium
GATGATAGAGGGTGACTGGAGTTCAGACGTGTGCTCTTCCGATCTCCCTGAAATCCGGAAACGATCACATCGTATTCAAGCGTATTTTTCCCGCCGGTGAAATGCTGAAGCATCAGACAGGCGGCATCGTCATTTGCCGGGTAGACATCGACCGTTTTGGGTGCATGAGTCGGGTCGGCGCAGATGATGCAAATACCCGCTTCGGAATTGTAGCACGCCTCATATTGCATCGGAGCCGGTCCGGGATAGAAACTGGTGACACCTGTCATTGGATATTCGGCATACAGACACTTGAAGAAACTGGATTCCTCCCGTTTTTTTAAATTAGAAATCAGCGTTCCTTCTGCAAAGGGGAGCAGCCATTTTTCTGCGGTATCGTTTTTGAAATAAAGTCTTGGAAAATCGACCCATTCGGTTTTGAGAAAAGGTGATTTGCAGTCAATGCTGATATTCCAGTGCAGACCGTCCGCTTTATGCAAAACGGTAACTTCGACCGTACTGTCCGGAACATCGTTGCAAGTATCGTAAACAAGCGTAAAATTTCCGTCCTTTTCTGTAACGGTGCAATTTGCAAAATTTTCTTCTGTCAGCCGGAAAGGATTTCCGATTGAGTCTCGGAACTGTATGATAAACAACCCCAGTGAATCACCGGGCGAGGAAAACTCCACTGCGCCGGAACGCAGGGATTTCACATTTCCCTGATTGTCAAATACTATATTCGTCATTTGGTAAAAAACTCCAATTTTGTCTTGCAAATGCTTGCATATACCCCTTTGCCGCAGGACAACTTTTCTAAAAAATCGACGTAAACGATTCCAAACTAATATAACCTCTGTTTACAGAATTGCAAGTACAAAAACGCTCACTACCTTAAAAATGAACGTGCATTTACTTTTGTATGTTATATCTTACAATCAACACTCATGATTAAAATTAAAATTTCTAATCCTGTTGATTGTAAAATCATGTTACAGTGCTATATTATGTTATCGAGATGGTTTTCAGCATTCTGTGGTTGAATGCGACTGTTTCGAAGCTGATTAAGTGCAATTACAAGCATCTCCTTTTGTCCCCATTTTGCGGAGGAAATCCCCTATTTCCCCATTATGGGGGGATTCGCTCCATGCAGTGGGAAGTGCCATATAATGTTATAATTTGAGAACTTTACGCTCAAAAGACAGACTAAAATACTCTTTTAAGCGTAATTTTATAAAATAAACAGTTATGAGAACAAAGCCCTCTCTCCGCCATTTTTTTGCCTCTTCGACGGTTTATGACAGAAGTCATAATAATTTCTCGCTTGAAATTTCCGGCAGTTGATAGATTTTTAACTTGAAGTACTCACGATCTCTGAAGCCGTAAGCCTGTTTTATCAGCCATCTGATCTTGTTGTTAAACCCTTCCATCTTCGCATTACTGATATGACGGAATGTCCAGTAAGTGACAATTCCGTCCAGTTTATCCCGAATTGTCCGAGCCATGGTCTTTAATTCCGGAATTCCGGTTTCTTCTGCCATTTTACACCACCGGTGAAAAGCGATCCGGGCATGGTAAGAGTCTTTCGCCTGCCGGTAAATGCTGCGTAACGCCTCCTTAAACATATAAGCATCTCCCAAATCCTGAAAATCTCCACGCATATTCTTCAAAATCATCCTGGCATCCTCCGGTAAATCTTCATTATTCCGCAGAAAAATGAATCGTAATCCTTTTAACTGTTTGCGCTGAGATTCATCCATCTTTGCAGTTATCCGACAACGAACCAAGTCCAATTTATCATTCATCAGCTTTATCACATGAAAATGATCAAAGACTATATTTGCCTTTGGAAAATTTTCTGAAATCCATGAGAAATAAGCATTTGCCATATCCATTGTAACCACCTTCAGTTTGCTTTTTTTCAACTTCTTCAAAGCTCCGGCAAGGGCTGAAATGCCCTTGCCATCTCCAACATGAATGACTGCTCCTGACTGCAAATCGCGGACGATCGTCAGATATTGCTGATTCTGCATTCCTTTTCCTACATGGCTCTCATCTATGCCAATCGCTTTGACATGAGCTGTTTGAATACGGGAATATTTCTTCTTTAACTGTTTCTTTTCAAGTTCTTTGATCGTATGCCAGCGTAAGTTATAAAAGTTGGCAAGGGATTGAATACTCATATGGGGACGGAGTTCCAAAATTGTCCGTTCCAGAGCTTTTGTCAATCTGGCTTTGGGATGGGAGAGAAATGGAATATGTTCCATCACACGATGATGGCAACTGTGGCAATAGAGTCGATGAATGGTAAACTCCAATACCACGTTGCGACAGCTTCCAAGAGGTTCACCCCGTATCTGGCGGCGAACAGGTTCAACCGTTACTCTTGTTGAACCGCAATAAGGACACTGATGTTTCGTGCGTTTTAATTGGATTTCAACACTATTTTTTAAATATTTTACATTTTCTTGTTGAAATCCACGAACTCTCTGTGTATAGTAGAGATTGACCGGCATTGCTTACCCCCTACTGTTTTTGTTGGACACTTAACAATAGGGGCAATGTCGGTCTTTTTCAATTCCGTATTTCTGTTTTATTTGATTTTCTACTCATTTTTGTCACAAACCGTCGATGAACC
>JAGAKI010000008.1 GCA_017625695.1 Clostridia bacterium
TCAAGGGTTAGTCCTACAACACTAAAAAAGAACCTGGCGTTAATTAACGCCAGGCCCAAAAAAATTTTAAATTATCAAAAACCAGCAGATTTATTTGAGCTTGAACTCAAAAAATGTTGCACTTAGTTTGACAAATCATTATTTCCAATTGCTGATATTTGTTTCAGTTAGTGTTTTTTTAATCTTTATAAACCACTTTGCCATCAGCAATGGTTAAAACACACCTGTACCCTTTTTCATTGTTGATTTGAGGTCCTGTTTTATTTGTCCGGTCAAATCTTTCATTAGCATATTCTAACACGGCAATATCTGCGCATCTTCCAACATACAAATATCCCCATTCGTTTTCTTTACCAAGAGTTTTTGCAGGATTGGAGGTTACCAAGCGAAAAATATCTTCTTCATTCATACCTGCCGTTCGTGCGATACTCATACACATCGTCATTCCGTATCTGTCTACCGAAAAGCACAACAAAATCAATCCGGCTCTGGACTATATTGCAAAAAATCAGCATCAGTTATATGATACGATCGAATTTGTTGAATAAATCAAAATTATTGATGTGTTGTATCAGCGTGTTGATGTTATCTACTTCGAATTTTTTTGTAATGTGTGACACAATGGTCCGAACGGTACTTTCGGATGTGAAACGTTCGTTTGCGATTTGCGTGTATGTTTTTCCTGCACAGAGCATTTTTAGAATTTCAAGCTCAGATTTGGTAAGCTTTAAAATAATCGAAACCAGAAAAAGCAGGCTGTTGTAATCATCACTTTTAATTTTTGACTGAGATAAATATTTTTGGAATATAGCATTGTCAATGGTATGCTGGTTGTTATTTGTTTCGACAATTTTTTTCAGTATCTCTAAGTTAGGCATGCTTTTTAATACGTAATTATCGGCACCGTTTGTAATTGCGTTGAAAATATCTGCTTCAATTTCGGATACTGTTATCATAATAACTTTTAGATTAGGGAAAAGCGCTTTGATTTTCGGCAAAATATCAATACCGGCTGATGCAGTTTCCATTTGTATATCCAAAAGTAAAACATCAGGGTTGCTTTGGGATAACATAGGGATACAATCAACCGCTAAATTACATTCACCAACCAATTCTATATTTTCCTGATCCATGATTTCTAGTCGCATCGTGTTGATAAAATGTTTGCAATCATCACAGATAGCCAATCTTATACTCATATCGCAATTCCTCCTAATTTATTACGGGTAATGCTATGGTAAAGGTGGTTTGTTCCGGTGTGCTTTTAAACCATATATCACCATTATGACGAGTTACTATTTCTTTTACATAGTACAAGCCGATTCCGCTACAAAATTCATTCGCATGCGTACTGAAAAACAGATTGAATAAAAATTTTTGATGTTCTTTGGGTATGCAGTTTCCGTTATTGGTAAAACCGATTACAACATAATCCTCATCATCAATGATAGAAACGCTGATTTCCTTATGGTCTTTGGTGGATAACTTAAGTGAGTTCAAAGCATTTTGGATGATGTTTTTGCAAACCTGATCGATACTGGCTGAATTCCCCATAATATTTATGACCATTTCGGGATCATAATCTTTTTTTATCTTGATAGTATTTTCAATTTCAGCATTATTTATAGAATTATTTATAATTTCAATTACATTAACCGGGGCAAATTTTAAATTTTTTGTCTTAAAATGAGCCATGATGTTGTTATAGTTTTCAAGCTGTTCGTTGATTTGTGCCTTCGCACACGTAAGACCGGTGAGTGCTTTGGGATTGTCAATATGTTTTTCTGAGACTTCGATGTATTTATATACACACAGCAAGGTGTTTTTCAGCATATGCAGGGTAGTGTAATAATTATCGTATTGAAATTTTTGAAAATGCTTGGTGGAAGCATATTCGATATTCAGTTTTTTTGCTTTGAAGGGTTTGAAAACGATAATCAGTATGGTAATAATGACCGAAACCGTTGTGAGAAGAATGGACGAGGTGAAGATATTACCGTAAATGGAAACATTTGAGGGGATATTGTTTAGTCCCAGTCGATGTGGAGAAATATCCTGAAACAACCCGAAGATAAACATGGAGAAGTAAAGAATGTCGGTAAGGATCATGCACACCAGATAAGAGGTAAAGAAATTCCTTTTAATTACATTCGGAGTGTTTATAATTTTTTTGACAATCAATATAAGCGGAATCAGAACATAAACAACGACAATCACAAATGTTAACCTGGAAACCAACATATCAACAATCCAAAAAACATTTTGTTGATTTTGGGGATCCAATGAAAATATCTGAAAAGAGATTTCATCAGCGGTATAGCTTGTATTTACAATCAAAAAGAGTATCAGAGGAAGAGAAATCAGCAGCTTTTTGGTAACTGAATTTTTATAATATCTGCTTAGAAACAAAATGGTTGAGGAGAGATATAAAGTGTGGCATATTGTTTGCACATTGCGGATGATATACGGATGAACCTTTATGTGCTGAAGTTGCAGATACAGATCAAAATCAGCATCAAAGAGAAATTGATAGTTGGTGAATTTGGAGATGAACAACAAACTTACAACGGTAAGCGCAATAATGCCATACAGCTTAAGATACAAAGCATTCAGGTAAATTTCCTTCTTAAACCAAAAAAACGATATGGAAAGTACTATGAACGCAAATACAAGACAAAATAACATAAAAACTCTCCCCGACATGAATTCAACATTTCTTTAAGTATAATCAAAAAAGATTCTGTTGTCAATAATGCCTATAAAAAATCAACGTGACATAATTCGAGTCATACGATATAATGGTTATGGGTAATAGTATGAGAATATATGGAGTAAAATTGATGAAAAGTGAAACTTTATTCGACTATATTAGCACAAATATGTTAAAGTCTGTCAAAATAAATAAGGAAGATCAGGATACTCTAATCGGGCTTCCGTACCCATATACCGTACCTGCAGTGGGGCACTTTAATGAGCTGTATTATTGGGATACATATTTCACCAATAAAGGGCTTGAAGAACTTGGAAATTATACACAGGTGAAGCACAATGTGGACAATATGCTTTACCTTGTGGAAAAATACGGACTGATGCCGAATGGCAACAGAACCTATTACCTGTCTCGTTCGCAGCCGCCTTTCTTGTCTTTGATGGTGCGTGATGTGTATGAGCATTTCGGTGATAAGAACTGGTTGAAAAAAGCGTATGAAACACTGTTAACGGAATATGACTTTTGGATGAATAAAAGAATATCTCCTATAGGTCTGAATGTATATGGCGGTGATGTTGATCCAAATGATTTTATGGGGAAGGTTCAGCATTATGAAGCCAGAACCAAAATTAAGTTCACAGAAAATCTGTATGATCTGGCTCGTCATTGTGTTGTGTGTTGTGAAAGCGGTTGGGATATGAATCCGAGATGGGGAAGAGAAGGATACAACTATCTTCCGGTTGATCTGAATTCGCTGATGTACCAGTTTGAAACAAACATGGCATATTTTTCCGAGGTGCTTGGGCTTGAAACCGATGTATTCTGGAATGATGTGGCAAGCCATCGAAAAGACTTGATGATGAAGTATCTGTGTGCAGATGATGGCATTTTATACGATTACAATTTTGTAACCAACGAGAGAAGTGAATTCCTGACGGCAGCGTCATTATATCCGTTATTTGCCGAGATGCTTACCAAAGAAGAGGCAGACAGGGCAGTCGCTAAATTATTGTCACTGGAAGCAGAGTTTGGCGTTTTGACTTGTGAAGAATTTGAAAAAATCGGAACATACCAGTGGGATTATCCCAACGGATGGCCGTGCCTTCAGTATATCGCTGTAGTTGGTTTAAAAAAATATGGGTATCTGCAAGATGCAAAACGAATTGCCGTAAAGTATACCGCTTTAGTGGAAAATGCTTACGAAACAACCGGTCATCTATGGGAAAAATACAATGTGGTTTCCGGCAATACGGATGTTTGCAGTGAGAATTATGGTATGCCGGTCATGATGGGATGGACAGCAGGTGCATATCTTTCTTTGAAAAATATGATTTAAACGGAGGTGCAAGGATGGAGATTAAGTTTTTGGATCAGGAATGTTGGTATGGTGGTGCGGTACATAAGGGCATTTTGATGCCCCTGACCGAAGAATCAGACGTTTCTATGAATTTGATTACAGCAGAAGGGATTTCAGATCAGTTTTCACCGATATTTATTTCAAATAAAGGTCGGTATATTATCAGCGATAAGCCTTTTGTGGTGCATTTTGATAAGGGAACCATTAAAATAACTGACCATGACGCAATCGAGCTTCAGGAGGGATTTGAAACCTTAAAGGATGCGTATCGTGCGGTTTCTGAAAAGAAATTTGCGAAATGTGACCAAATCCCCAACGAGTTGTTTTTTAAAGCACCTCAGTATAATACCTGGATTGAGCTGATGTATAATCAAAATCAGAAGCAGGTTTTAGAATATGCAAAGACTCTGAAAGATGCGGGTCTGCCCTCAGGTGTTTTGATGATAGATGAGGGTTGGGCACCGGATTATGGCGACTATGAGTTTTGTGCAAGAAAGTTCAGCGATCCCAAGAAAATGGTTGATGAACTGCACGAAATGGGCTTTAAGGTTATGCTTTGGGTGACTCCCTTGATTTCGCCCGACAGCGATTGCTTCAGAGAACTCAGACATACTAACTATCTGATTAAAGATAAGGATGGTAAGATTGCTGTTCGTGAGTGGTGGAACGGATTTAGTGCAGTATTGGATTTATCCAACCCCGAGGTTTGCGATTGGCTTGACGAAAAATTACATAAGCTGATGGACAAATATGGGATTGACGGATTTAAGTTTGATGCAGGCGGCTCGTATCTTTATAGAAAAGATGACCAGACATACTTAAAGCAGGAACAAAGTGAACATACCAAGTCTTTTGCTCAGTTTGGAGCGCGGTATGAGTTTAACGAGCTGCGTTGCGTATGGGATTGTGGAGGTATGCCGATTGTATGCAGACTGCAGGACAAAGCCTCTTCGTGGACACACGAAGAGGGGATAACCATGTTAATTCCCAATATGATACTCCAAGGGTTGCTGGGTTACTTTTACGGATGCCCGGATATGATTGGTGGTGGCGAGTACGGATCGTTTTTGAAAGAGAATTATCAGTTTGATGAAGAATTGTATTTAAGATGGTTGGCAGCAAGTATTTTTTCGCCTATGTTGCAATTCTCGATTTCACCTAAACGACTGCTATCGGAAAGCTCCATGCAGATTGTAATGAAATTGATGCAACTGCGAAGCGAACATCTGGAGTATATTTTAGAACTGGTGAAACAAACCACCAAAACAAAAGAACCGGTGCTGCGTTTTATGGAATATGAATTTCCCAATCAGGGCCTTGAAAAAATTACAGACCAGTTTATGCTTGGCAGTAAATTTCTGAT
The DNA here is from genome assembly GCA_017625695.1 of Clostridia bacterium. Classification (GTDB taxonomy): domain Bacteria; phylum Bacillota; class Clostridia; order UMGS1840; family UMGS1840; genus SIG452. The sequence goes on from JAGAKI010000008.1 coordinate 5,431, forward strand.
AGCACCTGTTTTAGAGCAAGGCAAAACCGCAAGAATCGTACATATTCCTGCGGGCAGCTGGAAAAACAAAAATGGTGAAGTGATCGAGGGCGGTTGTGCACGTGAAATGACAGCCCGTGTTGATGAACTCATTATTCTTGAAAGACTGTAACAAGTTAACTTTAATAAAGCAACAAAATATTAATATTTATATAAACGAAAGGATGACAAAAAAATGAAAGTCATGAAAAAATTACTCGCACTGATGTTGGTTGCAGGGATGGCGTTAGGTCTTGCTGCCTGCGGAAACAACGAAACAGCACAAAATGGAGATGTTACAACTGTAACAGTCTGGACAGCAAACGGTCATGACAAGGCATTTCTGGAAAAAGAAATCAAAGACTGGAACGACACTGTTGGTGCAAAAGAAGGAATCAAAATTGAGTATGTAGTGCAGGACAGCATTGCAAACAAACTGGATCTTGCCTTTGAAACAGATCAGGCACCTGATTTGTTTAGCGGCGGAACAATGAGCAAATATGCCGAACTTGGCTATATTGCACCGTATGAAGACATTCCGGGCGGTGACAAGCTGATTGAAAAGTTTTCTTCTCATCTGATGTATGGCAGACATCTGCATACTGATGGAAAAACTTACTATCTGCCCAAATCAGCTACTACATATGGACTGATTTACAATAAGGATATGTTCAGAGAAGCAGGCATCGTTGACGAAAACGGTGAACCCACTCCTCCGGAAACCTTAGAACAGTTGAGAGAATATGCAAAAAAACTTACCAATGTGAAAGAACGTAAATATGGATACATCATCGCAGGTAAAACCACTTTGATTTATGCTGATGATGTTATGAAAATGTCTTCTGCTACCAGCGGTTATGCAGATGGATACAACCCGAAGACCGGTGTGTTCGACTTCTCTCATGAAGCAACTGTTATGAAAACCATGCTCGGAATAAAAGAAGACGGAAGCTGCTATCCCGGTACTGAAAGCACCGACAATGACCAGGCAAGAGCAAGATTTGCTGCCGGAGACATCGGTATGAAAACTGCAGGAAGCTATGATTACGGTGTTCTCACATCTCAGTTCCCCACAAGCATTGATTGGGGCGTAGCACCTTATCCGACTGAAGTAGAAGGTAGCAGACAGAAACAGCATATGGGTAATTACGGTTACCTGATGATCAACAGAAAAGCTGCTGATGAAAAAGCAGAAGCAGTTGCAAAAGTACTTGAGTTCTTCTATGGTGATGAGCTGATCACCAAAAGCTATATGCAGGGTATCGACATTCCGCTGAATCTGGAGATTGTTCAGTCAGTTGAACTTCCCGCTGAAATGAAACAGTGGCAGGAATTTGCAGAATTGTTAAATGTGAGCCAGGCAACTCCGATTGCTCTTTCCAGAGATTTACAAGGCGAAAGAGTAATGAGAGTAATTTATGTAGAGGATGTATGGTCCGGTAAGGTTACCGATGTTGATAAGGTATGCGCAGATTATTCTGCACTCCAGAATGAAGGTGCAAAACGTTATGCAGAACTTCATCCGGAATACAAACCTGAAAACTATATCATTCCTGATTTTGAGAGTGCTATCGAAAACTAAAAAAGGCGTGTGAAAATATCAATGGGTAAAAAATTTAAAACGAAAGTCATTGGCAGAATATCCAGGTCAGTTCCAATACAGTGTTATTTGCTTTTGAGCTTACCTCTGATCGGGTTTTTTCTGTTTACGTTATATCCGATATTGTGGTCTTTCGTGAAATCATTTTTCTACTATGACCAGATTCCCAGTCATACATTGTTTGTAGGATTAAAAAATTACATCCATATTTTTTCTAAAAATTCGGTATATTGGAAGTCGTGGTTGACCACATTACAATTTACAGTTTTAAAGCTGCCGTTTGAGGTTGTGATGACTCTTATTCTGGCATTTTTCCTGAGCAAAAAGCTAAAGGGAGCACCTTTTATCCGTGGCGTTTATTTTATGCCAACGGTTATCAGTGCGGTTTTGTGTTCGGTAATATTCACAAATCTGTTTCAGTATTTTGGATATTTCAACGACCTTTTTCTGAAGCTGGGAATTATTTCTGAGCCGATTGACTGGTATGCAAACAAATGGTCTGCTATGACTGTGCTTGTGGCAAGTAGCGTATGGAAAAATTTCGGAACAAATGTGCTCTTGTTTACAGCTGCACTTACCAATGTTCCCGATGAGCTGTACGAGGCGGCTGATATCGACGGTGCAGGTCCGTTCAAAAAGTTTATCAATATTACTGTTCCGATGATCGCTCCGGTATTTCAGACAATTTTGCTTCTTGCAATCAACGGAACACTTCATGTTGGCGAATTTATCGTAACGATGACCAATGGTGCTCCCGGAGGTGCTACTCATACGGTAGGTTCCTATATTCTGGTGAATTATGTACCGGGATTTTCGTCAGGAACAGTTGATATCGGATATGGTGCAGCAATTTCCATTATCACATCAATTATCTACGGTCTTGTTGCATTTGGTTATAACAAAATAAGCGCAAGACTGCAGAATGTGTATTAAGAGGGGAGGAAATCAAAGTGACAAAACTAATCAGAAAAATTCCAAGAATTTTCATGTATCTCGTAGTATTGTTTGTAGCTTTCATTACCATCTTCCCTTTGTTCAGCACAATCATGGCTTCTTTTAAAAGCAATATGGAAATCTTGACGATGCCGGAAACCATATTGCCACAAAAATGGACATTAGATAACTATGTGCAAGCATTTAGCTCCGATAAATTCAATTTAGCCAGAATGATGTTTAATAGTATCTGGACCTCTGTTGCAGAAGTTGCAATTGTAGTGTTTATTTCGGCACTTTGCGGCTATGTTTTTGCAAGAGGAGAGTTTCCGGGCAAAAAAGCGATTTTTATGGTATTTACATCGCTTATGTTTATTTCACTTGGAAGTATCACAATTTATCCCAAACTGACCTTGCTTTCTACAGTAGGATTAAACCGGTCTCTGTGGGGATTGATTGCATTAAAATGCTTTGGCATCCCTGTTGCAAATATGTATATTGTCAGAGGTTTTATCAATGCGCTCCCCAAGGAAATTGATGAAGCTGCAACAATAGACGGATGTACGTTTACAGGTATATTCTTCAGAATCATTTTTCCGCTTTTAGTGCCTGCCCTGATGACAATCGGGATTATGGCGTTTAACGGAGCGTGGAACGAATATATTATGCCTGCAATCTTCACAATGACCAAACCGGAACAGCAAACACTTATGGTTGGTATTATGGCACTTAAAAATTCCGGTGAAAGTGCTGTGTCGTGGAACATTTTATTTGCGGCAGCCAGCCTTTCTATACTACCTGTATTAATCGGTTTTATAGCGGCAAACAAATATATCACAGCGGGCGTAACTGCAGGTGCAGTGAAAGGTTAAAAATAACCAATATATTATTGTATAGGAGAAACAATTATGAAATCTAAAAGATTATTATCAATGCTTTTAAGCTTAACCATGATTATTTCTTGCTTGCTTACCACTCCTTTCTATGCGGTAGCAAGCGATGTTGTGGCTTTTGAAAACCTCTACGCTGACTCCGGCTTTGAAAATGGCACGGTAGATTCCGCATTATTCTATCATTACAATACACAGACAGGATCCGTTACCCCCGTTTACGCAAATGAAACAGACGGATATGTTTTAAAATGGGACTTTTCAGGCAATGGTAGCGGTGCCTATTCCTTAGGTTATATTGCCGGCTTAAGTAAAAGCAAAAAATATGTTGTAAAATTCAATGTTCGTCTGGCAGATGTGGATACCAACCCTGAATCTGCATATTTCTACTCTGCGGATTTAAGCGGTGCTAACGATCAAGTTCGTCCTAAAATTACCAAGGATGGGTGGGCAACTGTTTATGGTGTAGCCAATAATTCATCCAGTAATTTAAGAGAAAACGTAAGAATTAAGATTATTTCTAAACAAACTGATGGCAATTCCAATGTTGTTAATGCAGTCTATGAAATGGATAACTTAGAAATCTATGATATCACAACTGCAAAAACAGTAACATTCCCTGAAGACGTAACCAACTTAACCGGTACCGTTGCAGGGGCAGGCAGCATCTATGCATTACCCGGCAGCACTGTATCATTCACCTATGACAACTCCGGCTACAAAGTAGAATCAGCAGAAGTTGCAGATTTAGTTCAGAATGGCACATCTTATACCTTCACAATGCCTTCTGCAAATGCAACCTTTACGGAAGTTCCTGATGGTGAAGTAGCGTTTGAAAATCTGGTTGCAGATCCCGGCTTTGACGGTGCATTGGATACTAATGTATGGGCAATGTCTACCTCCGCAGAAGGTGTTATCACTTACGAAAAAGACACCAAAGACGACACCAACAATGTTTTAAGAATCGATTGTAGTGAAAATACCAAATCTATCTCTTATGTAAACTACAAATCTGTTCCTGCAGGCACCTATTATATGAACCTGAAGATTCGTCTGGCAGAAAAAGATGCAACCACTGATGAAAATCATTATCTTTATGCAGCTGCATTAAGTGGCATCGGAGAAAAGTACTGGAATGTAACAAAACCTGTTATCACCAAAGACGGCTGGGCTGAATGTTGCGGCGTATTTACTGTATCAGGAGAAACAAACAATATCGGCTTTAAGATTATCAACACACAAGGTGACCAGAAACAGAATATTGCAAAAGCAGTGTTTGAAATTGATGACTTTGTAGTTTACAATCTGAAAAACGCCCAAAATATTGTGGCACCTGCAGAAGTAACCTTTACCAGCGATAATGTTGTAAAAGCACACAATGGTACCTATTATGCGTTGTTCGGCAGCGAAGTTTCTTTCACTTATAAAAAAGCAGGATACGCTTTAGAGGCAGAAGGTGCTGAACTGGTTAAGGATGGAAACACATACACCTTCGCAGTAGATTCTTCTGATGTAACCATCAGTGAAGTTGAACTGAAAACAGAATTTGAAAATCTGGTTGCAGATCCCAGCTTTGACGGTGCATTGGATACTAATGTATGGGCGATGTCTACCTCCGCAGAAGGTGTTATCACCATCGAAAAAGATACCAAAGATGAAACCAACAATGTTTTAAGAATTGATTGTAGCGAAAACACCAAATCTATTTCTTATGTAAACTACAAATCTGTTCCTGCAGGCACCTATTATATGAATCTGAAGATTCGTCTGGCAGAAAAAGATGCAACCACTGATGAAAATCATTATGTTTATGCAGCTGCATTAGGTGGCATCGGTGAAAATCAGTATTGGAATGTAACCAAACCTGCTATCAATAAAGACGGTTGGGCTGAATGCTACGGTGTATTCACTGTAACAGGTGCAACAAACAATATCGGCTTTAAAATTATCAATACACAAGGTAATAGCCAGAAGAACGTAGCGAAAGCAGTATACGAAATTGATGATTTCACCGTTTACAGCTTGGAAAATGCAAAAAATATCGTAGTACCCGTAGAAGTAGCCTTTACCAGTGATAATGTTGTGAAATCCCACAACGGTACTTATTATGCATTATCCGGAAGCGAAGTTACTTTCACTTATGATAAAGAAGGATATGACTTATCTGCAGAAGGTGCTGAACTGATTAGTGATGGAAATACCTACACCTTCACTGTGGATTCTTCTGATGTAACCTTCACTGAAATCGACCTGAATCCTGCAACCGAATTTGAAAATCTGGTTGTTGATCCCACCTTTGACGGTGTACTGGACACTAATGTATGGGCAATGTCCACCTCTGCCGAAGGTGTTATCACTATCGAAAAAGATACCAAAGACGAAACAAATAATGTTTTAAGAATTGATTGTAGCGAAAATACCAAATCTATTTCTTATGTAAACTACAAATCTGTTCCGGCAGGTACCTATTATATGAACTTGAAGGTTCGTCTGGCAGATAAAGATGCAACAACCGATGAAAATCATTTTCTGTATGCAGCTGCATTAGGTAGCATCGGCAACACTCAGTTCTGGAATGCAACCAAACCGACTCTGACCAAAGACGGTTGGGCAGAATGTTATGGCGTATTTACTGTAACAGGAACTACCAACAATATCGGCTTCAAGGTTATTAACACTCAAGGCGATAACAAACAGAATATTGCGAAAGCAGTATACGAAATTGACGATTTCACCATTTACAGCTTAGAAAATGCAAAAAATATTTCAGTACCTGTAGAAGCAACCTTTACCAGCGATAATGTTATCAAATCACACGACACTACCTATTATGCAATCTCCGGTAACGACGTTACCTTTACCTATGACGGCGAAGGTTTAGAAGTGCTTTATATGAACGGCGAAGTTGCAACTGCTGTTGATGGTGTGTATACCTATAGCGTTGAAAACGATGATTTACTGGTGTTGGCTGTTGCAAATCAGCAGAATGAATCTACTGTGAAATATGCAGTTTCCGGATGCAAACCTTATGCAATCTTTGTAGAAGATGCAACTGTTATGATGCTTGTTGCAGGATATGCTGAAAGCGGTGCTCTTGAAAGCTTATATAGCGCAACTGTTACTGCAACTAAAGGACAGCAGATTGACTTAAGTGAAATTGAGGAATTTAAAGGTATCAAAATCTGGCCTACAAAAACCATCTTCACATGGGGCAATCTGAGCAATCTTACACCCATCAGAAGTGCTTGCGAACTGAACGATTTATGAAAGGACGAATTACCGGGGAATGATACTGCTCCCACACAGGATGCTGTGTGGGAAACAGTTCCCATGGTAACCGCTAAAATGAAAGAAAGCGGCATATCAGGCGGGGAGGGCGGTCAGCGTATGACTGCCCTTGCTGTGAGTGAGGATGGAAAACTCCTGATTGCCGGAACTGACGTTGCAGGAATGTGGCGTTCGGAAAACGGCGGAAAAAATTGGGAAATGGTGTATGGCAACTTTTATGCCAAAGGTGTGTTTTCTGTTGCGATTGACCCTGTGAATCGAAATAGAGTGATTGCATACGGTGGTGCACCTACCCAGGACTCTTCTGCGAGATATGCCAATATGGCAAACGGAATTTACCTTTCTGAAGATGGTGGCAAAACATGGGAATTTGTGCTACAGCAAAAAGGTGCGGCTCTGAGACTGAATTTCACAGAGTCTTTAGCGTATGACCCATCTTCGTATGATGCGGATAAGGGAATGTGTATGGTGGCATATTGGTCACGTCCCTGGGAACTCCAGGATATGCCGCAAACTTCTGCACCGTATTATACCGGTGAAGCTGTTAAGACCTTTGCAAAAGCCGATACGGATGATATCCTAACGCCATACAGAGAAGATACCAACGCTTTATGGAAGACCACAGACGGCGGTATTACCTGGAATCCGGTCTGCACAGGAATGACAGACGGTATTGTGAAAGTGCATCCAACCAACGGAACGGTATATGTTTCCAATTTGGATGGTTTTCACAGAAGCACAGACGGTGGCAAAACCTTTACCACCGTTTTAGGCGGAAGAATGATTTATGGGATGGATGTTATCAACACCTATCCGGACAGAGTTTATGTGAATGATACTGATGGCGTTTGGATGTCATCAGATTGCGGTGAAACCTTTACAAAGGTAACCAGTTGGAATTTCCCGTCATCATATGATAACTCAACTCCCGACGGAATTGTGAGAAACTTAAAGGTGAATCCGCATAATCCCGATAAAATGGTGATTTCTTCCCACAAAATATATAACAGATATCAAAGCGAAAAATATTATACCACCACCGGTGGATTGTTCTGGAGTTCATCCGATTATGATGCTTCCAAAGATTTCTTTAAGGCAAACAATCGTGACACCTGCTATGTTTGGAGTCCGGTAACAGCAGATAAACTTTGGGCATTCGGCGGAGACTGGGTTGTTTCCTCTACGAATGCAGGAAAAACATACTCTTGGGATTATAATGGCGGAAGTGCCGTTTATATGGACGGTAGAGCTGCATTTAACATCTATAATCCGGATATATTCTATTACGGTGCCCAGGACTTTCACGGTGCTTTGACCACAGATGGCGGTGACACCTGGAAGCACATCTGGAAATGGACAAATTATACCGGAACAGGTGGAACCGGGCAGGGTTATGGCTCGGTTTACGGTGCATATGCAGCAGATGAAAATACATTGGTTGCCATCGCTTCTATCGGAACCTGGGGTGCTGAGAGAAGAATATTTATGTCTTATGATGCAGGCGAAACCTGGACAGACACCGGCGTTGTTGTTTCCGAAAACACAAGCTACAAATGGGCAGAAATGTGTTATCAGTCACCCAAAAATCCTGATGTGATTTTCGCAGGGAACTATAGAAGTGCGGACAAGGGAAAAACCTGGACCGATATGGATGCCGTGGACGTTGTGTGTTGTCACAATCCTTATGATAAAATGGAATTATACGGATATGACGTAAAAGGAAATATCAAGGTTTCCTATGATGATGGTGCCACATGGCAGTTGGTAGCAGTAGCTAAGATGCCTGCCGGAATCACAGGCGGAACCATCAATGATATGGCATACGATGGCATCAATAAAGCGATATACTATGTTTCAGGGAATTCATCTTCACGTTCGTTCTACAAGTTGACTCTTGCAAATGGCGTTACAACAGATTTGACTAATAATCTGGTTGCAGGGAATTTTGGTGTTGCAATTCAGCTTGTTGCGGTTGACCCTGTGCATCCTGAAGTGGTATATGTCGGAGGACTCCGCAGTGCATATGTGCAGGAAAATTCTGTTCAACGAAGCACAGATGGCGGAAAAACGTTTGAAGTAATTTCAACAGGTGGAGAACATTCTGTTGTAAAATCCGGTCCTTCGGGAGGAATACAACCGTATGAAATGCTTGTTCATCCGCAAACAGGCGAGTTGTGGGTAAGCAACGGATGTCGTGGATGGTCAAAAATAGCACCTCCTTACAAAAAATAGAGCGGTTGGATAAAAAAATATTCAATACAGAGACGAGGAGAATATATGAAAAAGCATATTGCAATTATTTTAACAATAATATTCATGTTTGCAAGTCTGCCTGTATTTGCAGAGAGCGATGAATTGGAATATACCCCGTATATCAATGGTTATCAGGACGGAACCTTCCGTCCTGATGAACACGTTTCGGTTGCGGAAGCTATCAGCATGGTTGCAAACCTCAGCACAGATGCAGAAGTGATTGGTGCAGCTAATCAGTTTACCGATGTTTCTGCCGATAGCTGGTACAACGATGCAGTTTCGGATTTGAGCAGCAAGGGATTTTTGACTAATTTTAGCAATCAGCTGAATCCCGACGCTCCCATTTCCAGAATGCAGATGGTTTCACTGGTTTATCAGTTGAAAAATGGTGCTTCCAACATGTCTTTTTTGGATATGTTTATGAAAGCAATCGAGGATGGAATCATTGTAGGCGACGGCGGTGGTTATCGCCCTGAGGCAAATCTTACCAGAGCAGAAGCGGTAACGATGCTCAATCGTGTGCTGGTTGCAAAATTCGGCGAACAGAATACCTCTATGTTATATCAGGCGGCTTTTTCCGATGTGACAAATAAGCATTGGGCTTTTCGTGATATTCTTCTTGCTTCTGTTGCGGCACATCAACTGACATCTCTTCCTGCAGAGGTGCCGGCTGATTATGCTACAAAAACATTTGACACATATAACGAAGCAGGGCATCAGTGGGAAACCATTCCGATGGTGACCAAAGAGATGAAAGATCAAGGCGTTATGGGTGGCGAAGGCGGTCAGAGACTTTGTGGCTTTGCCATTTCAAGCGATGGACAGACTCTTCTGGTAGGGACTGACGTTGCGGGCTATTGGGCGTCATATAACGGCGGCGAAACCTGGGAAGCAGGATTCGGCGGTATGTATTCCCGAGGCATTTTTGATTTTTGCTTTGACCCCGTTAACGAGGACAGAGTTTTAGCGTTTGGCGGATATCCCACTCAGACGGTATCTTCCGAAAGATCCAACGCGACAAACGGAATTTATCTGTCGGAAGACAGAGGCAGAACCTGGAAACAGGTACTGGTTCAGAAGAACGCTAATATGAGCCGTGATTTCAGACAGCAGATTGCCTATGATAAAACCTCTTATGATGCTGAAAAGGACCGTTGTATGGTTGCGTATTGGTCAAGACCGTGGCATCTGCAGGGGTATCCCACAATGAAAAACTTCTTTGATGAAAGTTTAATTTCTGTTTTTGAAGGAGACCAGAAAGGTCTATGGAAAACCGAGGACGGTGGCGAAACCTGGTTCTTGGTCAATGGTGAAATGTCTGACGGTGTTGTGAAGGTAAATCCTGAAAACGGCACCGTATATGTTGCTAATTTTAACGGATTCCACATCTCAACCGATGGTGGAAAAACATTTCAAACAATTCTTGGCGGTTGTATGATTTATGGACTTGATGTGATTGATGCATACCCCAACCGCGTTTATGTGAACGATTATAAGAGCGTTCTTGTTTCTGAAGACAGCGGGAAAACTTTCGAGAGAATTGAAAGCAAAAACTTCCCGAAATCTTATGATATTACCAATCCCGATAGAATCGTAAAAGGGTTAAAGGTAAGTCCTGTGAATCCCCAGCATATGGTAATTGCGGACTTCCAGGGTTCTTCCAGATATTGCAGTACAAAGTATTTCTCAACCGACGGTGGTGTAAACTGGACTTTATCAGAATATGACCGTACCGGCGATTTCTTAAAAGCAAATAACCGTGATACCAACTTCTTGTGGTCTCCCATTGATGAAAACAAAGTGTTTGCATTTGGCGGTGACCACATTGCCACCTCCTCTGATGCAGGGAAGACCTATCATTGGGATTACAATGGTGGTGCGGCAATCTGTGTAACAGGAAGAAGTGCTTTTAATTTATTCAACCCCGATTTACTCTACTATGGTTCCCAGGACTTCCACGGTGCATATACCAAGGATGGCGGCGAAACCTGGAAACATATCTGGAAAGCAACCGGTTCTCAGGGAGCAGGCTTTGTTTACGGAGCTTATGCCGCTGATGAAAACACTCTGATTTGTCTCGCTTCTACCGAGAAACAGATTGACGGTGTTGGCACAAATGGCGGTTGGGACGGCGTCCGTGAAATCCGTGTTTCTCGTGACGGCGGTGAAACTTTTGTGAAAACAGGGGTTTATAAGCTTGATAATCATGCTAAAAAATGGTCAGAACGTTGCTATCAGTCTCCCAACAATCCGGACGTCCTTTTTGCTGCAAATTTCAGAAGTGACGACTATGGTTATACCTGGGAAAAAATGGAAGATTGCGACGTAGTATATACTCACAATCCGTATGGTGAAAAAGAGCTGTACGGAGCAAAAAAAGATAAGGTTGTTGTTTCTTACGACGACGGCGTAACCTGGGAAGTTGTAACCACTGTTCTGATTCCGAAATCATTTGCAGAAACACCGGAAAAGACAGAGATTTGGGATGTCGCTTATGACGGTGTGAATGATATTTTATATTATGTTTCCGGTATCAACAGCGGTGGTGAATATTTTGCCAAGTATGAAAACGGTGTTACCACTGATTTAACCAGCAATATTGTGACCACCTATTACGGCAAACGATTCCAGCTGGTTGAAGTGGACCCCAGATATCCCAATGTTGTATACATTGGCGGTTGTGGCGGTAGTTATATGGAAGAAAACGGCATTCAGCGTTCGGTTGACGGAGCAGAAACCTTCCAGGTATTATCTGCAAACGGACAGGAAAATACAATTGTAAAAAGCGGCCCGGCACACGGATTTTTGGTAAGAGATTTACTGGTACATCCGATCACCGGTGAGCTTTGGGCGATGAACAGTACAAGAGGATGGGCGAAAATTGCACCACCTTATGAAAACTAAGGAGGAATGATGATGAAGAGATATATTGCATTGATGATAGCTGCCTTGCTTTGCGTGCAGACTCTTTTGGTGTGCAATGTTGCGTATGCAGCCGTTGAACCTCTTAACAATTTAATTGCAAATGGCGATATGGAAGGGGATACTGTTCCCACTGGATGGGCTGTTTCCTCCTCTGCAAGCGGTTCCACACTTTCCATTGTTGCCGATAGTGAAAATCCCGACAACAAGGTTCTTAGATTTGACGGAAGTGCCAATACAGGGAGCATTTCCTATTGTTCTAATGCAGTTACTTTAAGAACCGGATATTATTACTCATTTAAGATACGTTTGGCTGCTGAAGACACACACCAAAATGTTTATCTTTATACCCAGGTAAATGCTCAGCGTCAAAATAATAATACGGATCGTCCCAAGCTTAATATCGGAGAATGGATTACTGTTTCCGGATATGTTAGCAGTAACGATCGTAAACTGTCATTTAAAATTGTAAACAACCAGTCAACCTCGAGCGGTAGTGCCAATGTAACCAATGTGATATACGAGATTGATGATGTTGTAGTATGCGACCCGACTGACGCTGTTGAATTTACACCGGTTATCATTTATGATGGTGCCACACTGCATTGGGAATCCGGTGTGGTGGAAATGGCGGGCACACAATATGTAAAAGCGGGCAGTGAAGCTTCTTTCACGCTGACTGCACCGCTGGGATATGAAATTGGCTCCGTTATGGTGAATGATGATGTGTTGGAAGCGGTTGATGAGGTATATACCTTTACTATTCCCGACGACCTTTCCTGTGTGATTAACATCACTACGGTAGCAGATATGGGAATCCCGCACATTTTATCTGTAGACCCCCAGAACTGTAACAACATGGATCCTTGTGATGCAGTTGTAACAGTTGGTTTTGACAGAGAGATGGATATTACCTCTATGACAGAAGATAATATTCTGGTAGAGCCTGCTGCCACGTTCAGCGTAGAAGAAGCAGCAGAAGATTATACATATCATCTCATTTTTGATGAATTGAGTGAAGGAACAGAGTATTCCATCACTTTTACAAGCGGCGTACAAACAGATGTGCCGATGGGCCTTGAAGAAGAGGTTACTTATACCTTTACCACTGCACAGGCTGTTACCAATATCCTTGAAAACGGAGATATGAGTGCAGATACAGATTTGTATTATATTAATTCGGATAACTCTCCTTCTTACAAAACAATTGGTGACGAACGTGTTCTCTACTGGAAAGTAGGATGGGAAAATGCTCCGATCAGCCAGTATGTTAATGGTGAAAAAAGAGCCGAAAAATATCAGCTTTTGCCTGGTCACAAGTATTATTCCGAAGCTAAAATTATGGCAACGAAGGATATCAAGATTGGCTGGCGTCTTATGTATACCACAGAAACCGACAGCTCTACTGCACATCCTACATCCATTACTTGGGTAACGGTGAGAGCGGGGGAATGGACCGATATTTCCTATCTGTTTGACCAGATTCCCGCCAACGTTCTCCCCACATCCCTTGGCTATGCAGTAAGACTGGTAGCAAAAACGGATAGCTATCCCGTTGAGGCATACATAGACGATTGGGGATTATATGATTGTACTGTTGCACCGGCAGGTATGCCTGAGCTTGTCAGCTCCAGTCCGGCAAATGGTACAACCGATATTGCACCCGGAACATTGGATGTAACCTTAAACTTCGATAAACCTATGCTTCCGAAAACTGCGAAAAATATTGAGGTGACCAATGCAGATGTGAAAGGCATTGAGTTCTCTGCTGATAAAAAATCCTGCGTTGTATCTTTAGATGGCATCCGAGTAAACCGTAATATCAATATGACATTAAAAAACCTTTCTTCTATGGCAGGGGAGGAAATGGAGGAACAGGTACTTTCCTTTGCAACAAGAGAAATCAGTACTGCTACTCCTGTTTTAACCATAACTCCCAATGGTGTAGGAAAAACACATTCAAAGGGATTGAAGATGGTGGTTACTTCTGATTTACCCCTCGATGGACCGATTGACAGAGCGTCTGTTACTTCTGTTCCTGCTAATTTGCTTGAAAAGGTTGAATGGTCAGACAGCAATGCTGAAGTAATGAACATTGTATTCAACCAGGATGTGTTAACCCCCGGCGGAAGCTACAGTGTAACCCTGTTACCCACAATTAAATCCCAGGCAGGCACAAGCATCAATGAAACAACCGTATCGTTTGAAACATATACCATCGATGAAACGGTTGCTTTGTACCAGACTTTAATTAGCGGTGGCAGTGAATCAGCCCTTGCAACATTTTTAAATACCAATTACGGAGATTTAAATGATGCAGATTCTCTGTTCTCCGAAGTGATTTACACCGATGGTGAATTGCTGTCTCAGTTCATTACCAATCTGCTGAGCACAGGTGCCAGCGCTACCACAGCAGAAGAAATTGCAACTAATGTTTGGAAAACTTCACTTCTGACCATTGCGAATGAGTCCAATGATGCAAGTGTTGTGAACAAATCTGTGGATAGTATTTTGAGCCAGGCAGACAAAACCGGGCTTGCAGATACGTACAGCGATGTTCTTACACAAGCTACGAAAGATGAATTGGTACAGAATATTTTGCAAAAACCGGACGATTTTGAAGATGTAGAAGAATATATCCACTTTGTAGAAGAAGAAATTATTTTGAATGCATTCAGAAATTCAAACGGTTGGGAAACAGTCAAGAAAATTTTCAATGATAACAAAGACTTCTTTGCGCCTGCAACCAAAACATTGATTGATAAAGTAAACCACTCTGCGTATGCAACAAAAATCTACAATCGTCTTCAGGGAATGAATGCAGCTGACGAGAGTCAGGTATATGCCTTATTAAAAGCGGCATATGAAAAAGATTACGCAGGCGGAACTACCGGCGGCACCACAGGCAGCGGCAGCAGCGGTGGCTCAGGAGCTGTTGTAGCGGTTCCGATTGGAGGTTCCGAAAAAGATAGTATCAGCGAAAAGAAAGCAAGCTTTCAAGATGTATCTTCTGTGCCTTGGGCAGTTGATGCCATTGAGTATTTATATGACTTGAAGGTTATCAACGGGAAAGCTCAGGATATGTTTTATCCCCAAGACTTTGTGAAACGAGAAGAATTTGTAAAAATGATTGCGATTGCAGCCAACATTCCGCTGACCGAACAGCCTGTTAAATATACTGATGTTTCAGAAAGCGATTGGTTTTATCCGTATGTAGCTGCTGCATCCGGCTATGGATTGGTCAATGGTATCGGCAATAACGTTTATGGCGTGGGACAAAATATTACCCGTCAGGATATTGCAGTTTTGTGCAGTCGATTACTTGTGAATGCAGAGGAACCTTTGAAGGATGAAATCGTGAATTTTGCTGATAACGATAAAATAAGTGACTATGCAGCAAAAGCGGTAGAAAAAGTGGCGTATTTAGGACTTATGATCGGAAACGAAAACCTTGAATTTTCTCCGCAGGAATATGCTACACGTGCGGAAACCGCAGTTATTTTGCAAAGATTAGTTGCTCTGTTAAATCAGTATGGCACAAATTAGGATAGGAGGTAGCACATTTTGAATATGAAAAGATTAATATCCTGGATTCTTTGTTTTGCTTTATGTTTTTCAAATATTGTCGCTGTAGTTTCTGCAGAAGACACAGCGGAATCCGGGGTAGCTATTGTTTCTACAACTCCTGAGGATGGTAGTATGGGTATCACGCCGATGGGTACCCAAATGGAAGTGATATTCAATATGCCTATGGATGCAGCTTCCTTATCAAAATCAACGGTATCTTCAGAGCCCAGTGCAATCAGTGCTGTTGTGCTTGATGAGAAAAACCCTACACGTTGTATCATTTATTTTTCAGCATTGGAACTGGATACAGAATATAAAATCATGTTTTCCAAACAGATAAAATCTGTTTCCGGAGAGAGATTAGCAAAGACTGATATTTCTTTTCGCACTTCTGCGGAATATCCCAAGCATCACCAGGTTGTGAACGGCGATATGGAGGATAAAACCCATCTGAATATGTTTGAACTTGCCGGAGCTTCCAGCAAGGCGGTATCTTATGTCAATGAAGGCGAAAATTCAGTTCTGAAATTTGATCCTCAATGGGCAGGTGCTCCCGTAGGGCAAAATGTTTATATTGAACCTGGGAAGACTTATGAAGTGCGTGCAAAAATTAAATCTACAACTTCCCAAATGGTTCGTGTGATTATGAGTTATGTATCACTTTCTGAGGGCGCAAGCAATTGGTGGCATCCGATTGTTTCGAAAACACTCACGCCGGATGAATGGGTTGAGTTTACGGGAAGCGTTACAATTCCGGCAGACTTATCGTATGACCATATCAGACAGCTTCGTATTACTGCCGCGAATAAAAACGAAGTCATTTACGTTGATGATTGGCAATTTTTTGAAACCGGATATGATGTGCCTATTCCAAAGGTAGTTGTTGCCGGAGAAAAACAAACAAAAACTTATGTTTCATCCGGTGTTGACGAGGCACTCGAGCTGATGATTGGTATGGAGCTTTTTGATGAGAAAGTTTTAGAGAAAAAGGATGCCTACATTTCACGTATGGATGCAGCTGTGGCACTCGGAAAATTTATGAATTGGATATCCGCTGATTCCAAGGGAAGCACCTTTGTGGATTTAGCCGGCGTGAAAAATGCGGGGATGGTATCTTCACTGGCAGATCAGGGAATTATTTTAGGCTATGGTAAATACTTTTATCCCAATAACAACATTTCATACAGCGATGTGATCAAGGCAGTTTCGACGATCCTTGGCTATGATATGATGTTGCAGGAATATGGCTATGTTTATACTGCATCCAGATTGAACTTAAATACAGGTGTTTTGAAAACATCGGGGAGCATTACATACAGCGAATTTGCAAAAATTATCTCCAATGCAGCAGATGTAGCTGTTATGGATAATGACGGAAACGGAAAATATACCATTTCCTACCAAAAAGCACGGGATGTATTTTTGAGAATTTATAAAGGAAAAGGGATTATTTCAGCTACAGAATACTCTGATCTTTATGGCATCGAAACCGCAAGTGACGCTCATGTTATCATAAACGATGAGCAGTACAAGGTTACCTGCGATACCTACGGATGGGAAGGCAGAAATGTTGAGTATTATTACAAGGTTGAAAACGATGAAAAAATCATCGTGCATATCGCAGGCTTATCTTCATTGAACCATATTCTCACACTTGACTATGCTGATATTTCCAGCTATTCCTCAAACAAATATTATTACTACGATGCGAATGAGAATATTAAAACAGCACGAGTTGTTAGCAATAAAAAGTTTATCTATAACGGAAAAGCACTAAGCAGATATACCGTTGATGATATGAAGCCATCCTACGGAAATGTACAACTGATTGATAATAACAGAGATGGTGTGTATGATATTGTGCGTGTGGAGAATCTTGACACATATGTTGTGCACGCAGTGAATCATACTGAGTATAAGATTTATGATGAATATGAAACAAAGACTCTCGATTTGGGAAACAGTAACAAAATTATTGTGGAAGAAAACGGCGAATCTTCAAAGTTTGGAAATATTACTATCGGCAGCGTGGTGAGTGCAGCTGTTAGTAAAGATAATAGTGTTGCAAAGCTCTATCTGTCCAAAACAACATTAGAGGGAAGTATTGGCGAGTTCCAAGACAACACAACAGAAATTGAAATGTCGATCTATGATGAAATTCATCAGGCAGGAATCAAAAAAACATTCCAATTACATCCGTTATACCAAGGGGCATACAATGCACGTACAAATGCAGACAACTTCATAGGTGAGAATGTTGTTGTGTTATTCGATTACACTGGATGTGCTGTAGCCGTTAATTTCGTAGGCGGCTCCGCTTGGAAGTGGGCTTATCTTCTTGAAGCAAAACTGATCAATAAAAGTTTTGATTACGAAGTGTTATTTAAAATCTTTTCCGAAGAAGGAGTACATTCGATCACTCCTGCTGCACAGGTTGTTCGTGTGAACGGTATTCCGAAAAAGGCCGAAAAAATCATTGAGGCATTGGAAAACGGGGCGGCACAAATGCTCAGAATCCGCTTTAATTCAAACGGAGAAATTTCAGAAGTGGTAACAGCCGGCTCTGAGGAAAAGAATCTGAAGAAATTTACAGGATCTAATTACACTTATTTTTCTACAATAAGGTCGTTAGGATACAAGGTGGCATTAACAGATACCTCAATTCCTGTTTTTTCGGTGCCGAGCAGTTTAAGTGGTGCTGAGGATTATCAGTTTGTTTGCAGTACAGCAAGTTCTTATTTGATTAATGAGAAAAAATACAATTTCGAAGCATACTCTTGTGATGGTAATGATCTGAATGTAGAATGTATTGTATTAAAAGACCGTGAGGTGAAAAATACAGATTCCTGGAACATTGGCGTGATTACCCAGATTGTTGATACCATTGACGAAGATGGTGAAGTGTATCAAAAGATTACTGTACAGAATTCTTCCTCAAATTACACCGCAAAGGTTTATGCAGACCGGATTGATATCACAAATCTTGCCGGTGCTGCAACAGGATCCGGTTTGACAGCAAGATTGGGTGATATTGTGATGTATCAGAATAACGCTCAAGGATTGGTTAACACCATGAAATTGCTTTATAGCGCAAGCGGCACAGGAACCTTATACACAAGTTCCAATCCGAGCGGTACCGCAGGGAGTGCCTACAGAGCTGTAGCAGGAAAAGTGCTGTTAAATCAAAACGGATATATCCAGTTGCTTCCTCATAACATGGAAGACAACGCTGAAAACTATGAAGTATTCAATGCCGGACAGTATTCTAAGGTGTTATGTGTAGATAGCACAGCAGGAAACAAAGTGAGCACTGTGCAGACAACTGAGATCTATGATAGAACCTGTTCTGATGACGGGGTTAATATCGTGGTTGTAAGCGCTTGGGGCGGAGCAACCTTGATGGTAATTTACCGTTAAAAAACAGTTAATTGGAAATTAAGAAAAGACTCATATGGAGGAAGTTAAAACAATGAAGGCAGTATTGATTGAAAATAAAACACTTGTGTTGTCAGAAGTTGAAAAGCCGCAGCCGCGTGAGGGTGAGTTACTGATCAAAATCTATGCAGCAGCATTAAATCGTGCAGATTTATTACAGCGTGACGGAAAATATCCGTCACCTGTAGGCTGGCCGCAGTGGCCCGGACTTGAAATCGCAGGTGTGGTGGAAAGTATCGGACCTGACACTGATTGCAAGTTTAAAGTGGGAGACAAGGTGTGTGCGCTGTTAGGCGGCGGTGGATATGCGGAATACATTTGTGTTCCGCACGGTATGGTTATGCCTATGCCCGAAAATCTGACCTTTGAACAGGCGGCTACTCTTCCCGAAGCTTATGCAACTTCCTATTTAAACCTTTACATTGAAGGGCATTTAAAACCCGGTCAGACAGCATTTATTCCCGCAGGTGCTTCCGGTATCGCAAGTGTTGCAATACCGATGGCAAAAGCACTCGGTTCCAGAGTAATTACTTCTGTTTTATCTGATGAAATTGCTGAAAAAATCAAACATTTAGGTGCTGATATTATTATCAACTCCGTGACTCAGGATGTTTCCGAAGTTTTAAAGAAGGAAGCAGAAAATGGTCGTCCTGTTAGTGTTGCGTTGGATTGTCTGTGCGGAGAAACTTTAGGAAAATCTCTGCCCTATATGGCAGAAGGGGGATACTGGGTTATCATTTCCACTCTTGCAGGAGCTGAGACAACCGTACAATTAAGACCGCTTCTCCAAAAAGGTGTTCACCTTGTAGGTAGTATGTTAAGAAAGAGATCTGTTGAAGAAAAAACAGAAATTCTTTCCAAGCTGGTTGAAGTGGTTTGGCCGAAAATTGAATCCGGTGAAATGGTTCCGTCTATCTACGAAGTTTTGCCTTTGGAAAAAGCAGATGAAGCTGTTCGTATCTTAGAAGCAAGCAATCACATCGGAAAGGTCGTTCTGAGTGTATGCAAATAGTCTCAAAAATTAAAGCCCAAATGAAGAAAAGTGAATTGAAATACATCTGTTTAGTATTGTTGGTAATGCTGATGTGGGGATTCTTATATCCGGCTGTAAAGTTCGGATATAAGGTCCTCGCCATTGATACCTCCAGTCCGGCGCAGATTCTGATGTTTGCAGGTATTCGGTTTTTTGTTTGTGGCACCGTAATTACTTTGGTTGCTTTATTGACCAAAAAAGGAACAAACAATGTAAAAAGCAGCATTTTCCCTATTTTATGTATGGGGTTATTAGGGATTGCGGTTCATTACTCTCTCACCTATATCGGACTCACATCGGTAGATAGTTCCAAAACAGCCATTTTGAAAAAAGTGGGAGAACTGTTTTACATTTGTTTTGCCTTTCTGATCGTGCGTGAAGAAGAATTCAGAATTACCAAGGTAATCGGCTCTTTGATCGGATTTGCAGGGGTGATAGCACTCAATATCACACCGGAAGGAAAAGTAAGCTTTTCCTGGGGCGATGGAATGATTATTCTGGCATCCTTATCCGGTATCGGTGCAAGTTTACTTTGCAAAAAGGCAATCAAAAAGATCAACCCGATTATGGTGACGGGATTATCCCAATTGTTTGGTGGTCTTGTGTTGATTGGATTGGCAAAACTACTGAATGCACCGCAGATTTCATTTACCTTTGAGGGTGTAATGATGCTAAGCTGTATCTGCCTGGTTTCTATCCTCTCGTATTGTATCTGGTATTATGCGATGGGAAAGGTAATGCTTTCAAAGATGTATATTTTGAAATTTGTGGAACCGTTTTTTGCATGTATCTTCGGTGCAATGATGCTGAACGAAAACATCTTTACATTACAATACCTTTTTGCCTTTATCCTGATTATTACAGGGGTTCTGATTGGTGTGAATAACAAGTCAAGGGAAGGAAAAATATGAAGCTGTTACAAGTTAAAATATTGGAAAATGAATCTTGGTGGGGCGGTTCTGTAAATCGCGGACACGAAATGCCAATTCATGGGAATTCAAAATCCTCCTTCGACCTTTTGGGGGACGGTGAAACAGACCAGTTTTCGCCTCTGATGGTTTCTTCAAAAGGAAGATATGTATGGAGCGAAGAAGCTTTTACCGTTGATGCTAAAGATGGCATAATAGAATTTAAGGGACCCGATGATATCGTACTAAACGATGGATTTGAGAACTTGCGTGGTGCATATCTTGCGGCAATGAAAGCGCATTTTCCCTTTACAGGAGAAATGCCCGATTCTCTGTTCTGGAGTGTTCCTCAATATAATACCTGGATTGAGTTAGGAACCAATCAGACAACCGAAGGCATTTTAAAGTATGCCAAGGGGATTTTGGAACACGGACTGCCTGCCGGAGTTTTGATGATTGACGGCGGTTGGCAGGAAGATTACGGCGTGTATGAAGAGTTTCACAAAGGCAAGGTTCCTGATCCGAAATATCTGGTTGACCAGCTTCACGAGCTTGGTTTTACCGTGATGGTATGGGTTTCTCCGATTATATCATCAGCCGGTACCAGATACAAATTCTTAAGAGACAGAAATTATCTGGTGCGAAATGCAGAGGGAGAGATTGCTGTCAGAAAATGGTGGAGCGGATACAGTGCCGTTTTGGATTTCACCAATCCTGATGCTGTAGCGTGGATGGAAGAACAGTTGAACATTCTTGTGGAAAAATATGGTGTTGACGGCTTTAAGTTTGATGCAGGTGACACCTATTTCTACAAAGATGACGATATCATATATGAACCCACACTTGCAAGAAATCACACCTTATATTTTAATCAATTTGGTGAAAGATATCAGTTCAATGAGTTCAGAGCCGCTTGGAAATCAGGGGGCAGACCTATTGTTGCAAGACTTCACGATAAATACCATTCCTGGGATGAATTCGGAATCAATACCCTGATCGGACATACTGTTGTTCAAGGCCTTTTAGGTTATACCTACAACTGTCCTGATATGGTAGGGGGAGGCATCATTGATTGCTTTGGCGAAAATTCATCGTTGGATGAAGAACTGTTCGTGCGTTGGGCACAAGCAAACGCTATGATGGGAATGATGCAGATTTCTATTGCACCCTGGAGAGTGTTAAGCGACGAGAACGCTCAAAGAGTAATCAATGCAATTAAATTACACGAAAAATTCGGTAACTTATTCTTGGAACTTGCTGTGGTGGCTTCCAAAACAGGGGAACCGATTGTGAGACATATGGCATATGTTTTTCCGGATGAAAACTTTGAACAAACCAATGATCAGTTTATGGTTGGTAACGATATTTTGGTTGCACCCGTCCTTGAAAAAGGCGCAACAACCAAAATGGTTAAATTCCCGGCTGGAAATTGGAAAGACAGCAACGGAAACATGTACGACGGAAACTGCGAAACAGAAATTCCGGTTGATATGGACACTCTTTTGTATTTTACAAAGTGCTAGGAGATATTGATGAGGTGGTTATATGGGTAACAAGATAAAGATTGGTCAGATAGGTCTTGCTCATGCTCACGGTGAAGGAAAAATGTTAGCCGTTCGGAAGTTTCCCAAGTTATTTGAAGTTGTTGGAATTTGTGAAGAAAACGAGGAAGTTTATGCAAAGAGAAGTACTTTAGAGGCATATAGCGGTCTTAAAAGAATGTCTGAAGAGGAACTCTTAAGTAAGGTGGACGCAGTCTTGGTTGAATGCTCCCCAAAGCAACTTACTCAAACTGCCAGGAGATGTATTGAGGCAGGGAAGCATATTCATCTGGATAAACCCACAACGGGGTCTGTGGAAGAATATACCAATATTATTAACACTGCAAGGGAGAATAACCTTGTTGTGCAACTCGGGTATATGTATCGCTACAATCCCGCCATCATGAAAAGTTTTGAGATGATCAAAAATGGGGAAATCGGATCAATCCATACGATTCATGCTGAAATGAGTACCCATCATTATGAAAACTCAAAAAAGGCTATGTCAACATATAAGGGCGGTACGATGTTTATTATGGGTTCTCACCTGATTGACCTGGTTGTTTATCTGCTGGGTGAACCCCAAAATGTTACTTCTTTCTTCAAGCACACAGGTTATGACGGAATTGATTTTGAGGACAATAACCTGGCTGTGTTGGAATACGACAAAGCCATTGCTCGAATTTACGCATCATCTGTGGAGGTGAACGGTTGGGGAAGACGACAGTTTGTTGTTTGCGGTGAGACTGGAACGATAAGCATTCTGCCCATCGAAAATGATGTGGCAATGACGCTTTCTGATTTAAATATTGCAACAAGTCATTATGCGGATATGAAAGAAAAAATTGATGTTGCAGATATTCCAAAAGATTCAAGATATGACACAATGGTACAGGATTTTGCGGCTTATATCAAGGGTGAATTAGAAAATCCGTTTACATATGACCATGAGATTGCGGTACACAAAGTGCTTACACAAGTGTGTGGTGAAAACTAAACTTTATTGAATAGGATAAAAAGGCAGAAACGATGAATGTAAAAATTAAAAATTTTGTAACCATGAACATCGGATGTATTTTGCTTTCTGTTGGGATATATTTTTTCAAAATCCCCAATGGATTTGCCACAGGCGGTGTGACTGGTATTGGCACTATTCTGGGGCAGATTTCTCCTGTAACACCTGCTGTATGGATATGGATTTTAAATATCACACTTCTGGTACTGGGGTTCTTGTTTTTAGGACGGAAGAACTGTATTAAAACAATTTATTGTAGTATGTTTTATTCTGCGATTACATTTCTTTTTGAATTGTTTATCCCCCTGTCAACCCCGTTGACAAATCAACCGTTTTTGGAATTGACTTATGCCATGTTCTTGACATCGGTTGGTTCTGCCATAATTTTTAACAGCGACGCTTCTTCCGGTGGTACGGATATTGCTGCCCTGATTTTGAAAAAGTATACAGATATTGATGTTGGGAAATCGCTTTTGGCAGTTGATTTTGTGGTTGCGGCAAGTTCATTTTTTGTATTTAATGTACAGACAGGGCTTTTCTCTTTGCTTGGCTTATGTGCAAAGGCGTTTTTGGTAGATGTTGTGATAGAAAATCTCCATACCTGCAAGTATTTTGTTATCATAACCACCAAGCGTGAAGAAATTTCTAAATATATTATTGAAACCCTTCGTCACGGTGCAACGGTAGGTCTTGCAATTGGTGAGTACACAAAAGATGAAAGAACAATGATTCATACCGTGTGTAAGCGAATCGAGGCAATCAGACTGAGAAAGAAAATCAAGGAAATTGACCCGGGAGCGTTTATTATTGTTACCACAAGCAGTGAAATCATTGGTCGTGGGTTCAGAGGCGTTTAAATTGGTTGCCTCTATATAAAACAGGAGAGAGAAACATGATTAGCAGTGAAAGACTTTTTAAAAGAATAGACGATATGGAGCCCGAATATGTAAAAATACTGGAAGAGTTCTGCCTGATCGAAAGCCCCACAGACTATAAAGAGAGTGTGGATGCTGCAAGTAACTATATCATAAAAAAAGCAGAGGCTTTTGGCTGGAAAGTAGAAAGACAAAAACAGGAAGTTGCAGGAGATTGCATCTGCATCACAATGAATCCGGATGCAACAGCAGCTCCGGTATGTCTTTCAGGACATGTGGACACAGTTCATCCTCTGGGGCTTTTTCAAGAACCGGTCGTTAAATATGATGGCGACAAAATGTATGGTCCCGGTATTGCGGACTGCAAGGGTGGAATTGTAGCATCTTTTTTGGCTATGGCAGCTCTCAGCAAGGAGAATTTTACTGCCAGACCTATCAAACTTATCTTGCAGTCGGATGAAGAAACAAGCAGTATTGAAAGCAACCACACCACAGTTGATTATATGTGCGAATGTGCTCGCGGTTCTGTTGCATTTTTAAACTGTGAGCCTACTCTTGCAGGTACTGCAGTACTGAAAAGAAAGGGTATCATAAGATACGCATTTCACGTTACAGGCAAAGCAGAACATGCATCGGTTTGTTACCATGGGGTCAGTGCAATTTCAGAAGCTGCCCATAAAATTCTTGAACTGGAACAATATAAGGATGCGCAAGGCATTACTGCAAACTGCGGAAAAATTTCGGGTGGAACAAAGGCGAATTCCGTTCCGGCGCAATGCACTTTTGAAGTGGACTTCAGATTTTCAAATAGCGAAGAACGTACGATGGTCGAAAACATTGCCAAGAAGGTGGCAGAAACCTCTTATATCGAGGGAACAACTTGCGAACTTGTTTTGGAATCTTTCAGAGATGCTATGGAGCTTACCGATGCAAATCTGAAACTTCTTGAAAAAGCAAACGAAATTTTTGAAGAAGTAGGGTTATCCGTTTTGTCCGTCCGTGAAAGCGGAGGCGGTTCGGATGCTTCCTATACAACAATGTGTGGGATTCCCACATTGGATTCGGTTGGCGTTGCAAGTATGAATATTCATTCGAAAGATGAATATACACTGATTTCGTCATTCACAGAAGCTGCAAAGAGACTTGCAGCAATTTGTTGCTATATATAATATAAAAAACGAAGGGAGACAAATTTGCTTGCAGTAGTCAATACTTTGTAGACACAAAAAAAGAATATTTTAAGCTGCCTGTTCAAGGCTGTATTGAACAGGCGGTTTTCTTTTTAGTTTTCATACGGGTTTTATGTAATTAAAGTAATATACAGCTTCGTCAATAACCTCTTGTAAATTGTCACACTTCCAATATTGGAAGTGTGCAAGAAGCACATCTTTGAATCTTCCGAAAAAAGATTCAATCACTGCATTATCTCTTGGTGTTCCTGCTCTTGACATGCTTTGAATTACGTTGTATGATTTCAGTAGGTTACAATAACCGGCTGATGAGTACTGAACACCCTGGTCGCTGTGCAAAAGGATTTGGGTTTCGGTGCTCTTTGCTTTTTCCAGGATTCTTTTTGCAGGTTTCATAACAAGGAAGTTATCAAAAGTATCACTTAATTCATAATCAAGTATCTCATTGTTGAACAAATCTAAATAACAAGCAAGATAATGCCACTTACCTTTGTGTTTTATGTAGGTAACATCTGTTACTATCTTTTGCATCGGCTTATCTGCATAGAATTTTCTGTTTAATATATTTGCATATCTGTTATGTTCTGAACCTTCGGTTTCAGGGCATTTTTGTTTTCTCACATATCCAGAGATTCCAAGTCTTTTCATGGATTTCCATACAGATATATCTGATACAATCCAACCATACATATTAAGCAGAGTGTCTGTTATTGTTCTGTATCCTTGTGATGGATAATGTGAATGTATATCCAAAACATAGTAGTCTAATTCTTTGTGTCATAATTCATAACGGTTAAGAGTTCCTTTTGGTCTACCCATGTAGTTCATCTCCTTTTCTTTAGTATAGCACAAAAAAATGATGGTAGACACTTTTTTTGTGTCTACCATCATTATATCACTTCAGTGACAAATTCACTGCTCCGTTTACTTTTTTATGAGTATACTCCCTATTGGAAAACGCTTTTTTGAAAGAGAGATTAACCTTCGATTACAATTTCGATTGCTGCACTCTGAGGAGGCAGACTGAAGGTAGCAGCTTCGGCATGAGTTCCGGAAATTTTCATACCGGCTTCTAAATCGTTGATTCTGTATAATCTTCTGTTCATTACGTGATGAATGTTGGTTTCTTCAGATACGTTTAATCTGATTTCGCCGTTTTCGGTTTCTACCACAACAAAATCTTCACCAACTTCGGTGATGGTGCCTTCGTAGGATACGCCGGCAACTTCTGCGGGCAGATATACTTCTTCATACAGTTCCACGCTCATTACAGTTTTAGCAACTGCCTGTGCAGGGAGGCTCATGGTTACTGCGTTATCAACGTATTCTACCATAAATTCGGTACCGGTGGTAATGTCAGAAGCACTGATTCCCTGAAAAATGGTTTCTTCTGCAAAGGTTACTTCCACTTCACCTAAAATTTCATCCATTACCAGAACAATGCCGTCTTTTACTTCTTCGGTAGCAGTTACCAGTTTGTAGTTGTTTTCTTCTTCTTTGGGATCGGTAATTCTGATTTCACCATTTTGGTCAACGGTGCAACCGGCAGACTGCAGAATTTCTTCCACGAAGCTAACCGGAACATAAGTTCTGTCATCCACCAACTGAGGAGCAATTCCTAATTTTGCAGGAGCCATTTTAGAGAAAGTGTATTCGTCTTTGGTGGGATACATGGTGATGTACTGTGCATCTCTGGTCAAAGAAATCATAGTGGTTTCATTGTTGTAGTCTACTGCGTAACCCAAAGCTTCGCAGATAGCACGTAAGGGGAGCATCACATGTTCACCGTCAACGTAAGTGTCGGCATCCAGCATTTCGTTGTTCACGAATATTCTGTAGATGGGTTTGGTCATAGGGGAGAATGCTGCATCCTGAATTGCTTCTGCTTCAACAGTTTCAGAAATGGTCATAATGTCGCCCTGGATGTTTACAGAACCGTCGTGGTTGTATTCTGCAAATGCTGCACCGGAAGCTAAAGAGCCTGCCAGTAAGATGCCGGCAATGGTAGTTTTTAAAGTTTTGTTCATAAGTGTTTCCTCCATATATCAAATAAGTTTATAACGGAACTATGTACCGCTTTTGTTTTTTACGTTAGCTAAGACGGCATTGATTTTTAAAAGTTCCATTTTTTTTAAAAATTTGAGAAAAATTTTTTCACAGGTTGATTCTTGATAAAAAAAGCTTGCAAAAACAAAAAATATATAATATAATGTATAGCTGTATGTATAAAGTGATGTTACAGGGAGAAAAAAGATGTCCAAGATACAGTTATCCGACCATTTTACCTATCGGAGATTGCTCCGATTTACCTTGCCGTCAATCATTATGATGATTTTTACATCGTTATATGGTGTGGTGGATGGAATTTTTGTGTCCAATTATGCAGGGAAAACTTCCTTTGCAGCAATTAATCTGATTTGGCCTGTGGTGATGATGTTAGGCTCCATCGGTTTTATGTTTGGAACCGGCGGAAGTGCCCTGGTTGCCAAAATTTTAGGAGAACAGGACAAAAAGTATGCTAACAGGGTATTTTCATCTATTGTGTATACATCAGCGATTTTAGGCACTTTGTTGTGCGTGTTAGGGTTGGTTTTTCTGCGTCCCATTGTGCAGATGCTGGGGGCAGAAGGTCAGCTTGCCGAGGACACTGTTCAATACGGAAGAGTTTTGTTTGCAGCTGTGCCTACGTTTATTTTACAAAATGAATTTCAATCCCTTTTGGTCGTTGCAGAAAAACCTAAAATGGGACTTTGGGTTACGGTTGCAGCAGGTTTTACCAATATTATATTGGATTATTTATTGATTGGGGTACTTGGTTGGGGACTGTTGGGAGCAGCATTGGCAACTGCATTTTCCCAGGTGGTTGGATGTGTGATTCCGCTTTTGTATTTTCTTTCCAACAAACAAGGGGTTCTTCGACTGCGGGGATTTGGTTGGTATCCGAAGGAATTGTGGAAGTCCTGTTCCAACGGTGCATCTGAAATGTTGTCTAATATTTCTCTGTCTTTGGTTAATATTTTATATAATTTTCAGTTTCTTTCCCTGGCAGGGGAGAATGGTCTCTCTGCCTACGGAGTGATGATGTATGTGAATTTTGTATTTGTATCTGCATTTTTGGGCTATTCTATGGGAGTAGCTCCGGTTATCAGTTATCATTACGGTGCTAAAAATACCAAAGAGCTTCGGAACTTGTTTCGTAAAAGCCTGACGATTTTAGCAGGATGTTCGGTGGGGATGGTTCTTGCAGCAGAGCTTCTTGCAAAACCGTTTACTTACGTATTTGTAGGTTATGAATCAACACTTTTTGAGATGACGTATCACGGATTCCTGATCTACTCCATATCTTATTTATTTGTAGGCATCAATATTTTTTCCTCTGCATTTTTTACTGCGTTAAACAATGGATTGATTTCTGCCATACTTTCATTCTTCAGAACCTTTTTGTTCCAAGTGATATGCGTATTTTTGCTGCCTTTGTTTTTTAAACTGGACGGACTTTGGAGTTCAGTGGTTGTGGCAGAACTGTTCGCACTTGTTTTAAGTATCAGTTGTTTTGTGAAATTCAAACAACGTTACCAATATTAAAAAATCTGTGATACTCCGGTATCACAGATTTTTTAATATTACTTGATTTTTCTTGCTTCGGTGTAGAAGCGTTTGTCGCAGGCATCCCCCATTGAGAAGGTTTTTCGGGGAAGTGCACCGTCTAAAATAACGGATTTATATAAATCTGCTTTGTCCATTGCTTCTAAGATGATTCCGAAATTGTTGGGATTTTCGCATAAGCTTTCCACTACGTTTTCACCATGGATATAGTCAATTTCGCCACCTTTTTCTGCAACAAAACGGTCCAAAAGCTTCTGGAGTGTTGCAACAGTCAGATATTCTTTGGAATCGGTAATGGTGATTTTTTTCTGTTCGCCATGGAAAACAAAAACAAAGGATTGACCTTTCGCGTCAGCATCGTAGCTTACCGTATAGGTTTCTTCCAGCATTTTTATGAATTCATCGCCATTTGCATCAAAGATAACACGATGAATTGCTTCAAAGACCAGTGAATCATCGTGCAGATTCACAAGTTCGCAAAGTGCGTAACGTGCCGGACTGTTTTTTGCAGCTTCTTCACCGATTTCTTTTTTCAGGTTTTCATAATTTGCTTTTGCGGTTGCCAGCGAGTGGTTTCCGTCTCCCATTGCAAATACCAGAGGGGAGTCTTTTTCAACTTCATATTTTTTGTTAAACTGATGGATATCAGCAAGGTTTATCAGTTTATCTTCTAATCGGGATGCAGCTTCCTCAGACATTTTGTATCCTTTGATATGACCGGAATTCTGCATCAGCTCAAAATCATATACTTTTTCAAACGTATCGGTCAATTTCTGATTGGGTTCAATGATTTCTTTGGCATTATCATCAATCAGCAGCATAATATGGGGCAATTCAATGGGAGCATCCCGGCGTACTTTCAGACGGGGAGGAATACGGGAAACTACGGTCCCTTCCGTTGCTCTGACTTTGGTCTGGGAACCAATGGAATAATCATAATCTTCCAAATCCACTTTTCCAACAATGCCGAGACGTTTGACACCGTTCTGCAAGGTTCTTTCTACATAAATATAAGTATTTTTATGCTCGGTGAAAATCGCATCTTCCATATACTGCTGCATGGTTAGATTGGTTTTTGCAATCCGTTCTTCTATGTCTGCATCATTCAGATAAATTTCCGGTACAGTAACATAAAGGGTAGAGGGCTTGCCGTCAGTCAGTTCGTTTACCGCTTTCCAGTAGTCAGGTTCGGAGGTATATTGGTCACAGGCAACAACACTCCATAGTTTCATTTTATCGGCATCACCGGAAAATTTCGGTAACAGAATATCTGCACGCTGAAAGGTCATATAAACCCCTTCCTTTCTCAAATAAAATTTTATCCTATTCTATCATATTTTTGGAGTTTTTGTCAACTGTTTTCCCCGGATTTATGAAAAACATTGAATCAGTAAAAATCAGTAATTTGGAAATTCTTTTCAGGGAATCCGATGCTTTCTACAATATTGAATTGAATCATAATGTTTTGTTTCATTCGTTTTTATTGCGAATCAGGTCATTTTTTTGGCAAATACGTCCCAATTGGACATTCGATTTTTCTTGACATTATTGTTGTAGAAATGTTACAATTATACTGTGAAAGAAGTCTTTGTTTTTATTCATGTATCCCAATTGCAAAAAAATTTATATATTACATCCAAAAGGAGACGACACAATGAAGATGAGAAAAATTTTATCTCTCCTGCTGTGTTTGATGATGGTGCTTTCTTCAATGAGCATCGTATCCGCAGCAACTCCCCAGATTAAGAACATCATCTATATGATCCCCGACGGGGGCGGTATGGATCCCTTCAATCTGGCAGACGCAGTAAAGCAGGCAGGTGGCGTGAACTCCCGGTTCCCCAACTCTACCACGCAAACTGTAAACAAAATGTACTTAAAAGATTACCTGGTAGGTGCAGAAACCACCTACAGTAACAACCAGGCAGTTACCGACTCTGCAGCGAGTGGTACTGCGTTGGCAACCGGTAAGAAAACCAATAACTATTTTATTGGTATCAATCCGGCAAGAAAACCCATTGCAACCATTTTGGAAGCAGCGCAGTATCAGGGTAAAAGAGCAGGTTTAGTTTCTACCTATCCCTGGTCTCACGCTACCCCGGCTGCATTCTCTTCTCACGCAGAAGACCGTTACTACTATCGTACCATTGCTCAGCAGCAGATTAACCAGGGCTTAGACGTTGTTCTGCCCATGAATGCTACCGGTGCAGGTGCTTATGACGAAGCAGCCCAGGATATTGCAGCACATGGCTACAGTTCTGTTACCTCTGTAAGCCAGATGTTAGCTCTGCAGTCCGGTGCAAAAGTATGGGGTACCTTAGGCGGTGACTTCACATTCTCTAACCGTGATATCACCAATGCAGCAAGCTACCCGAACTTATCGGAAATGACCAAATCAGCAATCCAGGCGTTGGAAGGATCTGATGAAGGTTTCTTCCTGATGGTAGAAGGCAGTGCTGTTGACGGTGGCGGACACGGAAGCAACGCATTGGATATGGTTACTGAATTTATTGCATTCGACGAAGCTTGTAAAGTGGCAATCGAATATGCAAAAGGCAGAACCGACACCGTGGTTGTGATCGCACCTGACCATGATACCGGTGGTATGAATGTGTTAAACCAGTCCGGTGCTGTTTCTCTGATTCAAAGCGGACAGATTCCCGGAACTGCTTACATTACCTGGAGCGGCAACGGTAGCCATACCGCAAGAAACGGCGGTGTGTTCCTGTATGCACCTGCAGGCGTGGCAGGAATTCCCGGAACTGCATCCACTCCCGGTGTAGCATCCAACTTCAATAACTATGTGATTAACAATACCGATATTGCTCCTTATTTAGCAGACTTAATCGGTGTTGATTTAGATGCAGTTACCAAAGAATTATTCGTTGACGTATCTTCCTTAGGTACCTACACTCCTGTGACCGATACTTACTGGGATTATGATGATGCAAAATCCGTTACCACATCGGCTCATACCGGTACCTTTACCTTTAAAGATTACAACTTAACCGTAGAAAGAAACACTTCCAAAGCAACCTACAATGGACAGACTATCGACTTAGACGGTCAGGTTTGTGTATATGTAGGCGGACGTTTCTATGTTCCTCAGCTGCTGTTGGATACCGTTGGTATCGAATTTGACCCCGGTGATGTGGAAA
The DNA here is from genome assembly GCA_017625695.1 of Clostridia bacterium. Lineage (GTDB taxonomy): Bacteria > Bacillota > Clostridia > UMGS1840 > UMGS1840 > SIG452. The sequence goes on from JAGAKI010000008.1 coordinate 37,663, forward strand.
CCGCATCCAGCATCTTAGTGGGTACAGACTTAGCAAACAGCGTTCAGGGCAATTCCGGTGTTACCATCGGCAGCGATAGCGTAACCATTCAGCAGAACAGCTATACCACTGCTTATGTTACCTTCTTAATTGGCGTTCCCAAAACCGCATACTACAATGTGCAGGCAATGATTGACACTTCAAACCGTCTTGCTTATGGCAATGTTTTGTACGGAACCGGCTTAACCGCAGATTTTGATACCGGTGACATCATTACCTTTGCACCGGGCAGAATCAGCGATCCGGAATACTGGACTGATGACTCCTCCGACAGCGTCCTCTTAACAGCAGGTAATCATACCATTACCTTTATGTCCGGAGACTCTGCAAACAACGTTATTTTCAAAGGCTTACAGTTAGTGGAAGACTTAGGAAAAACTCCTCCGGGAGAAACTCCGGCTCCTACCGCAACTCCTACTCCTACCGAAGCTCCCGATTATAGCAATATTACCGCAGCAAAAGCTCCTTATGCAGGTGTATATCAGGTAACTTCTGACAAAGCAGTAACCCTGACCAACGAAACCGGTCACACCGTTACTTTAGCAGCAGGCGCTACCGATTACTTCTACATGATTAAAGGTAATAACAATATTACCATGAGTGATGCTTCTGCAAATTTAACCTTTACCGCTTTAGTAAATAACGGTATGGCTTATATCAATGAAGTGGATGCAGGTACCGTTCCTGTTACCACCGAACACTTTAAATTAGGTTACGAAAACGTGGGCAATGTGGCAAGTAACGTGGTTTCTACCTATGGTAATACCAGTGTTGGTGCAAGCTCCGTTACCATTCCCAACTCCAGCTCCGTAACTCTGAGAGCAGATGCTCCTCAGGCAGGTTTATACTATATGACCGTGATCACCTCCGGTGAAGGTAAGTATATCACCTTAGAAACCGATACCGGTCATACCGGTCAGTATGCAACTACTCTGGCAAATTCTGCAACCCACTATGAAGATGCCGGAACCAACAGCGATTTCTTACTGGCTTACTTAAGAGCAGGAGAAAACAATATCACCATTATAAACAACGGTCCTTCTGCTATTACCTTAACAGGTCTTCGTTGCTCCAAATCCTCCAGCTTCACAGCAGGCGGTTCTTCTGCAACGGATGCAACTATTGCACAGTTTGTTTTAGCAAACTGTAAAGTCATTGCAGACGGTTACGATCCGGATGCTCCGGAAACCACTCCGACCCCGACTACCGCTCCGACCGCAACTCCCGTTCCGACTCCGGGTATTGTTGGCGAAATTTCTTACACCAACGCTCCTTATGCAGGTGTATACGAAGTTACCTCTGACAAAGCAGTAACTCTGACCAATGAAACCGGTCACACCGTTACTTTAGCAGCAAACACTCCTGCATATTTCTATATGATTAAGGGAAACAACAATGTTACCTTAAGTGACAATACTGTAACCTTAACCTTTGCAGAATTAGAAGACAACGGTTTGGCTTACATTGATCAGGTATCCATTTCCGCGGAACCTTTTACCGGTCCCGAGGATGACCATGACCCCACCACCGGTGCTGCAGGTATCACCTTAGCTGCCGGAGAAACCCGTTCCTTTACCCATATCCCGAACTATGGTGCAGGTCTGTATTATCCCTACATTTCCGGTACAGAAGGCGGCACCATTAAAGTAACCACCGATACCGGTTATTATGCAGAAATTCTTCTGAGAGGCGGCTCTTCCTCTGCATGGACTGACGGTTCTGCTAAGACAGATCCCGAAGTGGTTTACTTAAGAGACGGTGCTCAGACCGTTACTCTTACCAATACCAGTGGATCAGCTGTCAGCATTAACACTACCAGCTTTGGTACTACAATGGTATTAGCAACAGCTACCTACTGGGTAGATCAGATGAAGATGGCAGAACTGAAAGTAGTTCCTGCCGGGGAAGAAGTGGTTGTTCCGACTCCGACTCCTACTACCGCACCCACCGCAACCCCCACTCCCACCTCTACTCCTACTGTTGTGGCAGGTCAGATGACTTACGATGCACCTTATGCAGGTGTTTACAAAGCAACCTCCGACAAAGCAGTAACCTTAATTAACGAAACCGGTCATAAAGTGACCTTATCCGCAGGCGGAACCGGTTACTTCTATATGTTCAAAGGTCTCAATCATATGAGCACCACCAACGAAGCAGCAAATGTAACCTTCGCTATGCTGGAAAATAACGGTATGAGCTATATCGACAGCGTAGCTGTGGATTCTCTTCCCAATACCTACGAACATTATTATATGGGTTACAGTGTTAACGACAGTAACACCAATGCGGTTGACTTTATCTACTCAAAAGACAGCGGTGTTACTACCAGTGGCAGACAGATTACCATTCCGGCAGGTAAATCCGTTACCTTCCAGGCTAACATTACCGAACCCGGTATTCGTTATGTTTGTATTTTCACCACCGGAGTGTCCGGCAATCTGCATGTAGAAACCGACACCGGTTACTACGGCGATTTCAAATACACCCGTGCAAATGTTGGTTCCCTCTATGAAGATACCGATGTAAACGGCAACGGAACCGACTTATTGCTGGTATATCTGAAAGAAGGTCAGAACTATGTTACGCTGACTAACGATAGTGGTTCAACCGTTACCACTGAAGGTCTCCGTCTTTCCAGAAGTAGTTCTATGACCTCTTGGGAACAGGTGAAAATGGCTTCTTGTAAGGTTCTGCCTTACGATGGCGAAATTGTGGAACCCACTCCGGTTCCGACTCCGGATAACCAGATGACTTACACCGCTCCTTATGCAGGTGTATATCAGGTAACCTCTGATAAAGCAGTAACTCTGACCAACGAAACCGGTCATACCGTTACTCTGGCAGCAGGTGCAACCGATTACTTCTATTTAATCCAGGGTCAGAATACGATCACCACTACCGATACTTCTGCTGCCTTAACCTTTACTGAATTATCAGGCAACGGTCTCGCTTACATCAACGAGGTTACCATTACCGAAGAACCTGTTATCTCCGGTCAGGAAGACCTGGTTGAAACCGCTATGCTCAAAGACTTAGCACCGGGAGAAACCTATACTTTCACCTATACTCCTTCTTTGGGTATGAACGGTTTTGTATATCCCTACATTGCAACCATGAACAACACCGCAGAAGGTATCTTAAAAGTTACCTTTGATACCGGTTATTATGCGGATATCTACTATTCTTCCGCAACCAATGGCGGTTCCTGGGCTTGGGCAGACTTAGCAAAAACCGATCCTGAAATGGCTTATGTAAGAAATGGTGTGAACACCATCACCATTGAAAATACCGGTTCTGCTACCACTCAGTTGTATGCAATCAGAATCCACAGTGCCGGCGAACTGGTTGGCAATTCCGCTTGGGATTCCCAGATGAAGATGGCACAGCTGAAGGTTGTTCCTTACGGTGACGATGTGGTTGAACCTACTCCCACTCCCACCCCGACTCCGGATGCAAATACCATCGTTTACACTGCTTCTTATGCAGGTGTTTACAAAGTTTCTTCCGACGTTGCAGTAACCTTAACCAGTGAAATTGGTGCTACCGTTACTTTAGCAGCAGGCGAAGAAGGCTACATCTACTTAATCGCAGGTGAAAACACCATTGCTACTACTGATGTAGATGCAAACGTAACCTTTAGCGCTTTAGCAGGCAACGGTATGGATTACTTTAATCAGGTTACCATTGCGAACGAACCCATTATCTCCGGTCAGGAAGATTTATACGGTTGGGCAAATATTGGTATTACCATTCCCGTTGGTGGAACTTATACCATCGAGTATACTCCTTCTTTAGGACTTGCAGGTATGGTTTATCCCTACATTGCGTTTGGTACTGCTAACGAAGCAACCCTCAGATTAACCAGTGATACCGGTTTCTATGCCGATATTTACAATCCGGCAGGCGTTTCTTACAGCAGCAGATTAACTACAGACGCTGCAGGCAATGATATTGAACTGTTGTATGTAAAAGAAGGTGTGAACACCATCACCTTAGAAAACATTGGTTCCAGCGATATTCTCTTGTATACGATCAGATTCCACAGTGTTGGTGAGTTGGTTGGTCATGCAACCTGGGGAAGTCAGCTGAATGTTGCTAACTTAAAACCTGTTGTGGAAGCTGACGAATTCTCTGAAATCACCTTAAATGGCAAAACCAAAACCGCAACTGTATCCTTCAAAAACATGGGTACTGACGATGACGGCGTTGTAAGCTTGGTATTAGCTTCTTACGAAGGCAATAAACTGACTGCAATCGATATCACTTATATTGATACCGATGCACAGACAGTTGGTACTACCGTGGAATACGCTGTAGATCTGCCCGAAGCTACCGGCACTACCTTAAAGGCAATGCTCATCGATGAAAACTTAGTGCCCAAAGCAGATGCGAAAGATGTAACCATCGGTTCTTTAACCGGTCTGAAATTCTCCATCTTAGGTGACAGTATTTCTACCTTCAATGGTTACTCTAACAACGCTGCAGTAAACTCCACCATCGGCTCTAACGCTGTTTGGTACTACGGTAACAACAACGACGTTACTAGTGTTGACCAGACCTGGTGGAAACGTGTTGCAGACACCACCGGTATGGAAGTGTTGGTAAACAACTCCTTCTCCGGCGACAAAGTTTGCGTATACGGTAAAACCAGAGCTACCCAGTTGCACAATAACGACGGTGAAACTCCCGACGTTATCGCTGTATACTTAGGCACCAACGACTTTGCTAACGGTTGTACCTTAGCAGACTTTACCACCAACTATCCTGCAATGATTGCAAGCATCACCGAAACATATCCCGATGCAGACGTTTATCTGTTGAACTTACTCTATTATGGTTCTTCTGCAGATGGTTTCTGTAACGTAATCGAAGATGCTGCCGAAACTTACGGCTGCACCTATGTTGACATCCGTAACGATGCAGGATTCACTTCTTCCAACTTAGGAAGCTATATGCCTGACCAGTACGGCGTACATCCCGGCAGTGCAGGTATGGAACTGATTGCAAATTGCGTTGTAGCTGCAATGAGCAAATAAGATTCTCAAGTGTTTTGAGATTTATATTGAAAAATGGCACATCACAAACGTGATGTGCCATTTTTGTTTGGAGTAACGAAGATTGCTATCTTTATGATTTTTCTGACAAAAGTGATTTTTTATATTGCAGCGGAGTAATGTCAAATTTCCTTTTGAAAACACTGATAAAATGGGAATAGTCTTCAAATCCGCTTTCAAAGCAAGCATCGGTAACGGAAGTGTTCTGGCGTAATAGCAGACAGGCGTTTTGTAGTTTTTTATCTTCCAAATAGCGTTTTGGTGTCATAGAAAGATATTTTTTAAAGTGTCGTTCCAGAGTGGAAATGCTGATATAAAATTTATCTGAAACTTCGTTGACAGTATGGATGGAAGCAAAATTTTTATTGATGTAGTCCAAAATATCTTTAAGACTTTTTGGCAGAGAAAGGTTTATATTGGAAACTTTGTATTTTTCCATCCCTTCTTCAATATAAGAAAGAATTTTAAAGAAAACAGCCATCTGGGAAATGCGGTTTTCAGGACTGCTTTTGGCAAGATTTTCACAATGCGTCAGAAATTTTTGTTTCTTTTCTTCTGATAAACGGATATGGTTTCGATGTCCTGATTTTTTATTTGTTAAAAATTTAAACAGTTCGGGGTTTTCATCTACCGAGAACATAATCCAAAAGTGCAGATGGTCACTGTCGTCATGATACACACAATGATGATATTCATAGGGTTTTGTAATAATGATGTCTCCGGATTTTACGGAATAAAGATTCTTTTCAATTACAAAAGATACATTTCCTGTCAGATTGACATAAATTTCACAATATTCGTGAATATGAGGGGCGGTTTTACGGTCTGCACCGGATGCAGTAACATTCATTTTTGAAACATTTACGAAAAATGGATGCAATGATTCCATGATAAAATTGTTATTCATACCGATACCTCTCTTCATTTTTCATCTTTTTGACGATTATATCATATTTTTTGCCTAATAGTCAAGCAAAACATTAAAAAAAATATGCTATGATATTATTAAATACTGTTGAAAAATTCAATTACTTGTGATACAATGTATGTGTAACAGATTATATTCATATAGAAAGGAACTCTTACTATGAACAAAAAAATCAGATTTGGTATTATTGGTTGCGGACTGATGGGAAAAGAATTTGCTTCAGCTGCAGCAAGATGGTGCCATTTGACCGATGATGTCCCCGCACCTGAAATTGTGGGCGTGTGTGATTTTAATGAAGCAGCAATCCAATGGTTTACCAACAATTTTGACTCTATTAAGTATGTGACCTCTGACTATAAAGAACTATTGAATAAAGAAGATATTGATGCCATTTACTGTGCGTTGCCTCATAATTTGCATGGACAGGTTTACAGCGATATTATCCGGGCAGGGAAGCACTTCTTAGGGGAAAAACCCTTTGGGATTGACAAAGCGGCAAACGAAGAAATTTTAAAAGCACTGGAAGAAAATCCGGGTGTTGTGGTAAGATGTGCCAGCGAATTTCCCTTCTTTCCTGCTTGTCAGGAATTGATTCGTTGGGTAAAAGAAGGCAAATTCGGAAAAATCATTGAGGTACATGCCGGTTTTAACCACAGCAGTGATATGGATTTAACCAAGCCCATCAACTGGAAACGTACCATTGAAATCAACGGGGAATACGGATGCATGGGCGATTTAGGGATTCACACCCAACACGTTCCCTTCCGTATGGGATGGACTCCCAAAAACGTGTATGCTGTGCTTTCCAACATTTGTACCGAACGTCCCGACGGTAAGGGCGGCATGGCTCCCTGTAAAACCTGGGACAATGCAACTTTAGTATGTGAAGCAGAAGATAAAAACGGAGACGTTTTCCCTATGTTCTTAGAAACGAAGCGTATGTCTCCCGGCTCTACCGATGAATGGTTTATCGAAGTGTACGGTCTGGAAGCTTCCGGTAAATTCAACAGCAATGACCCCAATGCGTTCTGCTATACCAATGCAGTAGGAAAAGAACAGGCTTGGTGCCGTTTGAACGTGGGTTATAAGCCTCAGTTTCCGACCATCACCGGCGGAATTTTTGAATTCGGTTTCACCGATTCTATCCTGCAGATGTGGTGTTCCTTTATGAAAGAAATTTCCGGTGAAAAAGTAGAATTCGGTTGCTTCACTCCGGAAGAAACTCGTCTGTCCCATAAGCTGTTGACTGCAGCTTTGGAATCTCACAAAGAGAAAAAGGTTGTTACATTATGAGATACTGGAATTATAAAAATTTAGATTTAAACAAGATTGGCGATATGGCTCAGGTTGCCGGACTTCGCCGTTATGAATTCACCGAGGGAAAAGCAAAAGGAGTGGAAGCTGTTGAAATCCATACCGGCTCTGGATTGGAACTGACAGTTCTACCCGGTCGTGGAATGGATATCGCCTGGATTTCTTACCGTGGTATTCCTATCAGCTATCTGTCTAAAACCGGAGTGGTTTCTCCTGCTTATTATGAAAGCAATGGAATGAACTGGTTACATAACTTCTTTGCCGGCGGTCTGACTACTTGCGGTCTGTTAAATGTAGGAGGTCCCGAAGAAGTGGAGCATCCTGTTATCGGCAAACGCTCCTATGGTCTTCATGGCAGAATTTCCAATGCGGCAGCAGAACAGGTTTCTTTGTTTGAAGACTATGTAGATGGCGAATATCAGATGAAGGTGTCCGGTGTGGTAAAAGAAGGCGTTCTTCATGGGGAATCCTTAACGCTTCGCCGTGAAATTGAAACTGCATTCGGCAAAAGTGAATTTACCATTCGTGATACCGTGACCAACCGTGGTGCAAAAGATCAGGATATCATGCTTTTATATCATATCAACTTAGGGTATCCCTTGTTGGATGAGGGTGCCAGAGTGGAATGCGATGCCAAAGAGATTATTGGTCAGAGTGAGGAAGCTATTGCAGAGCTTTCCGATGCATTAAAAATGACCAATCCCGTCCAGGATATTGCAGAACGTTGTTACGCTGTGGACCTAAATCCCGATCACGATGGAAACGTCAGTGTAAAACTGGTCAATGACAATTTAGGACTCGGTGTACAACTGTCTTATCAAAAAGAACAGCTTCCGTTCTTAAATGAATGGAAAATGTTAAATACCAAAGAGTATGTAGTGGGTCTGGAACCTTGCACTGCATTGCCGCAGGGGACTCAGAAAGCAAAAGAAACCGGAAGCATCATTACTCTTGCACCCGGTGAAAGCCGTGTATTTGAAATCACTTATAAGATTTTAGATCAAGGGGAGGAATAAGATGCTCAAGATACTTTCCAGAAAATGCCGCAAAGAAATTTTGGAAATGATTATGGGGGCTGGCAGCGGTCATATTGGCGGGGCTATGTCTTCTATTGATATTTATTTAGCGGTATTAAACGAAATGCGTGATAATGACCGTCTGGTAGTCAGTCACGGTCACACTTCGGCGGCACTCTATGCTGCACTTGGTAACTTTGGTTACTTTGATGTTGAGGATGCTACCAAAAATTTCCGCAGAAATGCTCCTTATGAAGGACATCCGTCACTTGCCGTAAATGGTGTGGAATGGTGCAGCGGAAGCCTGGGACAAGGTCTTTCGGTTGGTGCCGGATTTGCACTTTCCAAAAAACTGCAGCAGGAAGCAGGCAGAGTTTTTGTGGTAATGGGCGACGGTGAACAGCAGAAAGGTCAGCTTCAGGAAGCAAGAGAATTTGCAGTAAAATATCATCTGACGAATTTAATTGCTATTGTGGATGACAACAATCAACAGGCTTGCGGAACCGTAGATGCAACCACCGACCAAAAGCTTTCCGATAAATACCAAATGTCCGGTTGGGACGTGGTAACAGTTGACGGTCACAATTTTGATGAGCTGGCAAAAGCACTGCAAACTGATATGAAAAAACCCCTTTGCATTTTAGCAAAAACGGTGATGGGAAAAGGGATTGCTGAAATTGAAAATGACTGGCATTTTCATGGTACTGTAATTTCCAAAGAACTTGCCGAAACTGCGATGGCAAGATTTGCCGTTACGGAAGAAGAACTGGCAAAACTGAAAGATATCCAAAAAACGACTCAGAAACAATACGATATTCCTGTCATTCCGGTAACTGCCGGCAGAACCTATCAGGGAACTTCCGATATCCGTTCTGCAATGGGAAATGCACTTTATGACATTGCAAAAGAAAATCCTTCTGTTCCAATAGCAGCTTTTGACTGTGACTTAGAGGGGTCTGTGAAACTGAGTGACTTCAAAAAACTCCGCCCTGATGCCTTCATTGAATGTGGGATTGCTGAACACAATGCAGCAACCGCAGCGGCGGCAGTTGCAAAATCAGGGATGGTTTCTGTTCATGCTGATTTTGCTATGTTTAACATTGCAGAAACATACAGTCAGAACCGAATGGCAGACATCAATAAAGCACCTTTGAAGCTGTTTTCCACCCACGCCGGGTTGGATGTAGGGGAAGACGGAAAAACTCATCAGGCGATTGATTATATCAGCTTATTGGGAAATCTTCACGGCTTTCAGGTAATTGTTCCTGCAGATGCCAATCAGGCAGACGGTGCAGTGCGGTATGCGATGAGTGTTCCGTATCCTGTAGCAGTGATTGGCGGACGTTCCAAATTACCCATTTTAACCGATGCTGAGGGCAATCCTCTTACCTTTACCTATGGCAAAGGACAATGGCTCAGAACAGGAAAACAAGCTACTGTTATTACATACGGTAATATGGCACATAGAGCAGTACAAGCTTCCGATGAATTAAAACAGGAAGGCATCGAAGTGGGCATCTTAAACTGTGCTACTCCTTGCGATTTGGATGCTGATGCGATCTTAGAAGCGGCAAAAACCGGTCTTGTGATCACGTATGAAGATCATAATGTAAAAACCGGTATCAGCGGGGAAGTGGCAAGAATCCTCTGCGGAACTTCCTGCAACTTAAAAACTTTGGGCGTTCACAAATACGGCTCCTCCACCTCACCCGATAACCTGTATCAAGAACAGGGCATTGATGTGGAAAGTCTCAAAAACATTGTAAAATTAAATTTGAAATAAAAGGAGAGAAAAACAATGCAAACTGTAAAAATCGGATTCGTACCGTCTACTTGGGAATCTTGGGACGGTAACCAGTACACCGGAAAATTAGCAGGCAAAATGCGTGCTCGTTGCCTGGATGTATTCAAAAACATTCCCGGTCTTGAAATCGTAGTTCCTTCGGAAGAATTAACCGAAGACGGCTGCGTTGGCACTGTGGAAGAGGGATTAAAAACTGCAGAATTATTCTTAAAAGAAAATGTGCAGGGGATCATCATCGGTAATATGAACTTCGGTTTGGAAATTGCTGTAAGTGCTTTAATGTCCAAAATGAGAAGAGATATGCCTGTTCTTCATTTTGCAACCAAGAGCGGTCCTTACTCCGAATTTGGTAACCGTGCGACCGATACCTGGTGCGGTCAGTTTATGACCTGTTCCGCATTAAAACGCCGCGGTTTCACTTTTGAACATATCATCACTTGCAATCCTGAAGATGCAATCTTCGCTGAAAAAGTGGAAAGCTTTACCAGAGCTTGTAATGCGATCCAGAACTTTGTTGGTGCAAGAATTCTGCAGGTTGGTGTAAGACCCACCAAATTTGAATCCCAGTTCTACAGCGAAGAAGATTTGATGAACAAATTTGCTCAGACTGTATGCCCTGTTGACCTGGCAACCGCATATGAATATATGGATTCTTTGGCAATGGATGATCCGGAAGTGTTAAGAGTTGCTCAGGAAATCCGTGACGGTGCAGATATTCTGTCCGACGAAATTCCCAATGCAATCATCAATCAGGCAAGATTTGAATTGACTCTGATTCATTTAGCAGAAGAAAACCAGTGTAAAGTCATTGCATCCAGCTGTTGGGAAACCTTACAGCATAAATATAACATTGCTGCATGCTCCACTTTCTCCCGTCTGAACTCTCAGGGCTATTCCGTTGGTTGTGAAGTAGACACTATGGGTGCAATCACCATGCATATCTTAAACGGCTGTGCATTAGGTCAGACTCCTGCTGACTTCATCGACTGGACTGACTTACATCCCACCGAACCCAACGTATGGTTGGCTTGGCACTGCGGTAACGCTGCTTGCGAACTGTGTGCCGCAAACAGCCAGAAACATCTGATGATGAATGAAAGACTGGGTCTGTGGAGTCCCACCTGTCACGGTTCTATGGAATTTCGTATGAAAGACGGTCCTGTTACCTGTGCTCGTATGGTAGAATACGGCGGCAAATTCTCTATCTTCTACGGAACCGGCGAAGCTGTGGATATCGGTCCTATGACCCGTGGTGCATATGCTTGGATTAAAGTAAATGACGTAGCAGATTGGGAACAGAAAATGATCGATGTTGGTGTAATTCATCACGGTGTATTGATTCACGATCCCAAAGTTGCTGATGCGTTGGCAATGTTCTGTAAATTCCTGGGTATTGAAGCGGTAAGAGGTGCGTAATAATGAGAAAAATTGTTTTGGAAGCACCCTACAAAATGAGTCTGGTGGAATGTGACGTTCCGACTCCGGCTCCCGGCGAAGTGTGTCTGAAAGTAAAAAGAATCGGTATCTGCGGTTCTGACCCCACGATTTACAGAGGATTACATCCTTACGTTTCCTATCCGCTGGTTCCTGGTCACGAAATCTCCGGCGTAATTGAAAGCGTAGGCGAAGGGGTAGCAGAAAGCCGAATTGGCGAACGTGTTACCGTAATTCCTCATTTAGTATGTAAAGAATGTGATATGTGCGAAAAGAAGATTTATAATTTTTGTGAATCTCTTCGTTGTACCGGTGCAGAAGCAGACGGTGCAATGTGTGACTATTTTTGCATTCCTTCCGAAATGGCTATCGCAATCCCCGATGAAATGAACATTGACGATGCTGCTTTGGTAGAACCTGCTTGCGTGGCGTACCACGGTGCAAAAAGAGCAAGTCTGACTTCTGACGATGTTGTGTTAATCGTGGGAGCTGGGCCTATCGGCGTGTTCTGTCTGCAGAGCTGCTTTGCATTAGGTGCAAAAGAAGTTTATATCGCAGATATGGATGCAGAACGTTTGGAAATTGCAAAATCTCTTGGTGCAACCGGCGTGATTGACTGCTCCAAAGAAAGCCTGGACGAAGGTCTGGCTCGCTTAGGTGCAGAAAAAGTCACCGTTTATTATGACTGTGTTGGCGAAAAAGGTATCGTAATGAACAATATCTTGAAAATCGCTCACAGAGGTTCCAGAATCGTTATTATTGGGGTTCTGCAGAACGAATATATCGTTCCGTTGCTGCCCGACTTTGTTCAGCACGAACTTTCTTTATTCGGAACTACGATGTATGTTCCTACCGACTATATGGAAATGATTGACTTAATGAGCAAAGGCAAAGTAACCACTAAAGGAATGATTTCTCATCGTTTCAAACTGGAAGACATTCCGGCAGTTTTGGATATGATTGACAAACGCAAAGAAAAAACCTTTAAAGTTGTCATCGACGTAAATGACTAATTAATTTTGGTAACAAAAAAGAGGCAAATGTTTGCCTCTTTTTTGTTTTATAATAGAAAAAACAAGCATACCATAGATTATAGACAAGAAAAAGGAGTTTGTGTGTATGAATCAGATTTTTCACAGCTTTTTTCATAAGAATCAGAGAATAATTGCTATGATTGCGGAATTTTTTTCGGGTCTTTTTATGGCAATTGCCGCTTTTCACATCTTGCCTTTGTCTTATGAGATTGCAGGACTTTTGATTGCGGTATCAGGGAGTCTGTTTGGTGTGCTGTTATTTTGGGTTTGCCAACGGTTTATGAACGGCTCTTTTTGGATCGTTGTTTGCAGTGTTATTTTACTTTTTTACAGTTGTTTTCCGTTTCCGTTTGATTCGTACTTGGGAAACGGCATCTATCTTGGAATTTTGGCAGGCGTTTTGCTGTCGGTTCAGGTTCATATGCTTTCTGCGGAATCCAAAAATACAACGTCCCAAAAAAGCCTGGAAATTTGGTATATCGCAGGATTACTTGTGGGAATCCTTTTAAAATAACAAGAATCAGTTGACGAATGAAAGAAATTGTGCTATACTGATTTTGTTCAAAAGTTTTACAGATTATCTGATAAAAGGAGTATGAAAAATGTTAAAAGGAATTCCGAAAATTTTACCCCCTGAGCTGTTAAAAATCTTAATGGAAATGGGGCATGGTGACGAAATTGTAATCGGTGACGGAAACTTCCCCGGCGCCAGAATCGGTGATAAACTGGTTCGTATGGACGGACACGATGTTCCCGAAATTTTGGAAGCAATTTTAAAGCTGTTCCCTTTAGACACCTATGCGGCACCTGTTTATCTGATGGAAAAGGTACCCGGTGATACTGTTGAAACTCCTATTTGGGACACCTATAAAGATATCGTGGCAAACTATACCGACGCTCCGATTGAATTTGTGGAACGTTATGCTTTTTACGAAAGAGCCGAAAAAGCGTATGCTGTTATCATGAGTGGTGAAAGTGCTCTCTACGCCAACATCATTCTGAAAAAAGGCGTTGTAACCGAATAATCAGTGAAAATAGCGGAGAAGCGCTCTCTGCTATTTTTCCGTTTTTCCCAAAGCGATTGATACCAAAAAGAGGTGGATGTGAATGAAAAAAGAAAAACTATGGTTGGCAAGTGTAGTTGCCGTTCTGATGACAGCCATTTTGCTGACCGGCTTTATCGGGCGTTTGAGTTATGAAACCCAAAGTCAGTATGCCTTTGTATCGGCAAATATGGCAAATCTTACAGCAAACGGCAGAAATAACGAGGATTCGTTAACCAAACTGCGGGATGCAGGTGCCCGTGTAGTTACGGTGAAACCGCTTACGATCAAAGGATTAAAAGATGCAGAAAGACTGGAACTGATATCCTATTCTTCCTTATCCATTAATGAGGATGTGATTTCTCAGGAAATCCGCACCGTTTTGGGGACTTATCCGATGAAAAAAGACAATCTGATAGCAGTATGTACCGATCCGGTGTTGGGTGAATTTTTAAACGGAGAGCTTTCATACCGTTATACCGACTACCAGACCCATCTTCTGGCAGACGGACAAACCCGCATTTTTGCATTTCAGAATCTGACAGCAGAAAATGACCTGATTGCCGGGTATGATTATGGAGAATTGTCCTTAATTCAGAGCTTAGGAATGAAAGCGGCAATTGAATATCCATCCTATACCTTTGAAAATCCCGTATACACAAAGTATTTTAAACAATTGCTCAACTTTAACGGCGTTTCCTTTGTGATTTTACGGGACAACCCCTATGATAACAAACAGCCTCTTTCCGAAGAAATGAAGAATTTGCTTCGTTCTTCAGATTTTACATTGGTATTATGGGAACAGGAAAATCAACTTGAAAACGAAAGACCGTTTTTGTACGATGAACTTCTGCAACTGAAAAAGAATCATACCATTCGCGGCTTCAATATAGATACTGTGTCTTTGGAGGATACCTCTCATTACCGCTATCGCTATTATCAGTGGCACAATTCCTTGTTAAACCGCAATATTTCCTTTCTTAATGTAAATTTGTTGGAAAATCCGGGGCTGGACGGGGAAACCAATTTTTATCTGACAGTAAATGCCGTGCGTGATTTTGTAAACAATCATACAAACTATCAGTTTCCAAACCAAAGAGAAGAAATCCGGTATCAATATCCTACCAATACTGTGACTATGGCGGGCGGGGTATTGGCACTGAGCCTTTTGTACTTATATCTGTTGCTGGTGTTAAAACAGCCTCCCAAATTCTATACAGAAATCTATTTTGGATTGGTGATTTTATCTGTTGTGTTCTCCTATGCGTTTTCTGTGTATCTTGCAGCGGCTTATGCAATTTTGATAACCGTTTTTGCGGTTTCACTTTTGATGGCAGTATTGTTTTATCTGGACCGTCACCAAAGCGGATATAAAAAGATTCTCTGGATGGTTTTAGCATTTTTTGGCATAAGTATTTGTTCTTTGATCGGCATTTCCGCTTTATTGGGCGGGATAGAGTTTTATACTTCCACCCGATTCATTCGTGGCGTTTGGATTAGCTTAGTTCTTCCTCTTCTGACAACGGTTTGGAGTGTTTATGCGATTTATTATCAGGACAGTGTACCTATCAAAGAACTGCCAAAAACCTTCTGGAACTGGTTAAAATCTTTGAAGCTTTGGGTTTCTGTTCCTGTGGCAGTTGTGGGAGCCTTGGCACTGACTTATTACATCATTCGCAGCGGAAATTCCGAGTGGCTTTTGCCGTTTGAAGATACTGTTAGAAAATGGCTGACCGATGTGTTCTATGTTCGTCCCCGTTTTAAAGAGTTTTTGATTGGCTATCCTGCATTTTCGTTGTTTGTGTATCTGTCTGTTACCACAGACAAAAAACAATGGAACATTTTGTTCGGACTGTTGACAACCGTGCTTTTTACTTCCATTTTCAATACCTTCTGTCATGCATTCACGCCGGTTGTAGTAAGCTTATGGCGTGTGGCAAACGGACTGATTTGCGGTCTGTTGGTATCCTTGGTTGTGATTGGTATTATTTTGCTTGTTCGCCACGTGATTTTGCCTAATTGTAAGAAAAAATCATGATTTGAAAACTGAAAATTTACGGGAAAGGAGACCTGAGTCATGAAAAAAATGTTGAAGTCAGAATGGGTGCTTTGTATCTTTTCGTTACCCGTGATATGGTTTCTTTTTTCCAGACTGGGTACCTTTCTTACAGATGTCACCGGCAGAGAATTACTGATATGCTATCGCTGGATTGGCATGGTATTATCAGAACTTCTGATTGTTCTGTTTCGTAAACCTATTTCCCGATACTTGCAGAATGGAATGTCAAAGAAAGCGGGAAGCAGTATCTTTTTGGTTTCGTTTCTTTTGGCAATCCTTTTAAAGCCTGTGTTTTTACGTGGATGCACAGCAGATGGTGACTGGATTTGTCTTGTTGGTGCCGCACTCTTATTTGGGGGATTCCTGACGGTTTTATTTCGGAATTTCAGATATATGTCCGGCAGACTGAAAACGATATCGATTACAAAAGATGATCTCATCTTTGCGTCGGTTGTTCTGATTGTCATTAATCTGGCGGCAGTTTGTTACTGCAGTTTTCTAAGAAAGATTTTCACCTGGGACAATGCAGGTTACTTTACCAGTGTTCATCAGTTTGACCAACTGTTTCCGGGACTGTCTTATTGGAAAACGGTGTATCAGTCTGTGTTTACTACAGATTATAATTATGTTATTATGATACCCGCAAGTCTTTTTTGTAAACTCTTTGGAAAATCCAGACTGGTGTTTGTGCTTTCCATCATCAACTGCTATATCTATCCCATTTTGATGTTGATTTACGGTTGTGGGAAACGGTATTTTCAATTAAATCATTGGAAAATTATTTTTGTTTATCTGTGTCTACCGTATTTGCTGTTTGCTGCCAATACCGGTTTTATTGATGTAGGTGGTATTGTCCCGGTTTTATTAGCTTTGGTACTTTATTATTTCGGACGTGGAGAAAAACATGCCATTCTCATTGGTGTGCTGTTGGCATTTGGAGTGTACTTAAGACGTTGGTATTCTTTTTTTGCACTAAGTTTTGTGATTACCGTGTTTTTTCACAGTTTGACGAAGAAACATCTGAAAGCTTTCTTTGAAATTTTAGGTTCCTTTTCCTTTGTATTATTGTTTTTTACCCAGGATTTTGTCAGCACCAAACTCATGGCAGATTACCGGCAGATTTACTCTGCCTATCAGCTTGGTATCCGCACCGATGTGATGATTTTCACCCGCTACTTTGGCGTGGTGATGACGATTGCTGTATGTGCGTATGTCATTGCAAAACAAATCCGTTGTCATAAGAAACTGCAACCGGAAACCTTTGTGTTGTTGCAGACAATTCTGATGTTTTCACTGTTTGTAGGAGTTCAGACCCACGGACAACAGCATCTTTCTTTGTATATTCCCGCCTTTTCAGTCCTGCTGTTATCTTTGATGAAACAGGTGAATCAAAGATTTGCCATTGTAACTGTGGCGGCACTTTCTGCCATTCAGACGGGGAATACATTCATTCCCCGAGTACAGCCTACCTCAATTCAAGGCATCAAACATGCAGCAGTATTTCCCAATTATTCTGCCTATCCGCCCGTGGATGAAAATGTAGGAAGTATTTTAGAAATTACCGAATATATGGACAAAGAAATCGGAGAAAAAGGGAAAACTGTCTGCTTTTTGGCATCTTCTTTAAACTTAAATTTTGAAACCTTAAACAATGCAGAAATTTCCGTATCGGTGAAAAAACCGTCAGACATTGACAGAACGTCCTATTACTACAGCATTTCTGATGTGGATAAACGTGACGGATTTTCCGAAAATTTACTCAAAACGGATTATATCTTAGTACCTTCTGCCTTACAGATTCATCTTGCTCAGGAAGAACAGCGGGTTATTTCCGTTCCGTATTACGAAATCATAGAGAAATCGGGAATCGGCACTGCCTACGAAAAAGAAGAGGTTACCTTTCCTTTGGCAGATGGTACCGAAATTTATCTCTATCGGAAAACCCGTGAGATTACTCCCGAGGAAATTGAAGCTTTGCGGGAAAGAATTTTTAGTCCCGTTCCCATAAACTAAAAAAATTATGAACGAAAAGGGCGTTGTCTTGCATTTTTGCAGGACACGCCTTTTTTGCTTGTGAAAAAAATTTTTAAAAACTATAGACAAGCTGCTTTCTTTATGTTATAATAATAAATGCCAAATCAATCAAATATTGTGCAGGAATGAGGTATATTTTTTGTGCCTTTTTTTTAAAATACTGTATATGATTGGTTTGGTGACAATCGGAGTTTGCGTTTTTTTGCGTCAACTGCGGTTGACGCATTTTTTTATTGCAAAAAAATATTCCACATAATTTCAAACAGAAAGGAATCAAATACAATGCAAAAACAATGGAGTGTAATATTTCTCATTGCTTTGTTTTGTGTAGTGTTGGCAGGTTGTGGTAATACCTCAGCACCGACAGCAATGCCTGAAAGCGTGACTTCACCAAACAATGAACAAAATGATATTGTACCAACTGATGCTACATCGATTCCGGAACTGACCGTGACACCCGTTCCGGTAATTACCAGTGATGAAGATGCTATCAAACAGGTTGTTATTACGTATGGTCAGGCTGTATTTGCTTGTGATGATAAAACAGCACAGGACTGCTTTTTACCCGGAATTTCACTAAAAAGTAGGGAAGAAGGCTATAAAGTATCTGCTGAACATGCAGTAAATAGTGGGAAAGTTGTTGAAACTGATGTCGATAGACTTGTTGCAATTCAAAAAAATTATAATAAGAATATCGGAAGTATGATCGTATATCAGGAATGGGATGTCTCCATTTCCGATGACACAGCAGTGGTAAAAGCACAGATAGATTATCCTCACGTGGATTATGAAAAGATTTATGTCGGAACCACATCGCAAGAATTTCAGAATAATTTATATCGACAAATTTGTGGAATGGATGAGCAAACCGCAAAGAAAACGTTGTCTGCTGAAGAGTACAGTGACACAAACTTGAAGTTCTACGAACGTTGCTACGAGTTGGAATTAGAGAATATTTTGTATCGACGCTTACCGTTAACTTATCGCTTACAAAAAGTCGATGACAGATGGTATATTACTTCTGAAGAAGCACCTTGGACAAATTAATCACTTATTGAGGCGTACTAAAACGATGAAAAAGCTGTATGAAAAATTTCATACAGCTTTTTGTACTATTACGGTTAATTATTTCATTCTCTGGTTTAATGCCTCATAAATCATAATGCCGGCACAAACGGAAGCGTTTAAGGAGTTTACCTGCCCTAAAATGGGGAGGCTTACCAGAGTGTCGCATTTTTGTTTCACGTGTTCGCTCATACCATAACCTTCGGAGCCGATGACAATAGCAAGAGGAACGGTCAAATCTGGGTCTTTGTAGGACATATTTGCTGATGCATCAGTTCCCACAATTAAAACACCTTGTTCTTTTAATTCTAAAATGGTGGAATTTAAGTTGGTAACCCTTGCGATTTTCATATAGTTTACTGCACCGGCAGATGCTTTGTAAGCACCGCTGTTGACACCCGCGGCACGGCGTTTGGGAATGATGACACCGTCACAGCCTGCACATTCGGCACTTCTTACGATAGCACCTAAGTTATGGGTATCTTCGATGCCGTCTAAGATTACCAAAAACGGATTTTTGCCTTTGTCGTAAGCAGACTGCAGAATTTCTTCCACCGACACATATTTTGCCTGAGACACCGATGCAATTACACCCTGATGGTTTTTCACATCGCTCATACGGTCCAGCTTTCCTTTTTCCACACGGGAAACGGGGATTTTTTTCTGGTTGGCAAGTTTGACAATTTGATATAAAATCGGGTCTTTGAAGTGATTCATCACATAGATTTTATCAATTTCGGTGCCTGCTTTCAACGCTTCCAACACCGGATTTCTACCCTCAATTTTGTCTTCGATACGCTCGTTTTCATTGAATTTTTTCATTTCTGCCATAGTTGGTTTCCTCATTCCTGAATATGATTATCATAGAGGGGCGCTTTTTCCAAATAAAACTTGGTGAAAGTGCCTTGTTCAATATGATGACGGATATCTGCCATCAGTTCATTATAAAAATATAAATTATGCATAACGCAAAGCCGCATTGCCAGCATTTCTTTTGCCTTGAACAGATGTCTGATATAAGCTCTGGAAAAGTTACGGCAGGTGGGGCAATTACAGTTTTCGTCTATGGGACGATCGTCAGTCTCATATTTTTTGTTCATCAGATGCATAATGCCGTTTTTGGTGTAAATAGAAGCGTGACGCGCATTCCTTGCAGGCATCACACAGTCGAAGAAGTCAACTCCTCTTGCTACTGCATTTAAAATGTTGCCGGGAGTACCAACCCCCATCAGATAACGGGGTTTATCTTTTGGCATATAAGGCATTACCGCTTCAATAATACGGTACATTTCTTCATGGGTTTCACCCACTGCAAGTCCGCCGATGGCATAACCGTCTAATTCCATTTCGGCAATCTGCTTCATGTGTTCCACACGGATATCCTCATAGATACCGCCCTGGTTAATACCAAATAACAACTGATTGGGGTTCACGGTGTCGGGCAGGGAATTCAGACGTGCCATTTCTTTTTGGCACCGTTCCAACCAACGCACCGTCATTGCTGCAGAACGTTCTACATAACTGTGGGTAGACGGATTTTCCACACATTCGTCAAACGCCATGGCAATGGTGGAGCCTAAGTTGGACTGAATCTGCATGGACTGTTCCGGTCCCATAAAAATCCGACGTCCGTCAATGTGAGAAGCGAAGGTGACACCTTCTTCTTGGATTTTACGGAGTTTGGCAAGTGAAAAAATCTGAAATCCGCCGCTGTCAGTCAAAATCGGACGGTCCCAGTTCATAAACTTATGAAGTCCGCCCATTTCTTTCACAACCTTATCACCGGGTCTTAAGTGAAGGTGATAAGTATTAGATAATTCCACCTGACAGCCGATATTCTTTAAATCCAGGGCAGAAACTGCACCTTTGATGGCAGCAGCAGTCCCCACATTCATAAATACGGGTGTCTGAATGGTGCCGTGAACGGTTTTGAATTCGCCGCGTCTTGCTTCGCCTTCTTGTTTTAATAACTGATACATAATAAAAATAATCCTTTATACATTGAAACGGAACAGAATAATGTCGCCGTCTTTTACTACATAGTCTTTCCCTTCCGAACGAACCCAGCCTTTTTCTTTTGCAGCGATCATAGAACCTGCTTCAATGAGTTCGTCATAGCCGATTACTTCTGCACGAATGAAGCCACGTTCAAAGTCGGAATGGATTTTACCTGCTGCACCGGGTGCTTTGGTACCGTTTACAATAGTCCATGCTCTGGTTTCGGGTTCTCCGGCGGTTAAGTAAGAGATTAAACCAAGTAAACTGTAGCTTGCCTGAATCAGACGGTCCAAGCCGGACTGTTCTAATCCCAATTCTTCTAAGAACATTGCTTTTTCTTCGTCATCAAGCTCAGAAATTTCTGCTTCAATCTGTGCAGAAACGGGGATAACACTTGCGTTTTCTTTTTTTGCAAGTTCGGTTAAAAGCTTAAAGTATTCGTTGTTTTCGCCGCCTTGTTTTAAATCTTCTTCGGACAAGTTTGCAGCGTAGATTACAGGCTTTAAGGTCAGTAACGACAATTCTTTCAAGAGGTCTTTATCCTCATCGGATAAACCGACTTCACGGGCGGTTTTTCCTTGTTCCATTTCGGATTTTAAGTGTTTTAATACGTCAATTTCCGTCTGATATTTTTTGTCACCCTTTAACTGTTTGGTTGCACGCTCAATTCGTCTGTCGATAGAATCTAAGTCCGCAAAAATCAGTTCCATATTGATGATTTCAATATCACGGGCAGGGTCTACAGACCCCTCTACATGAACGATGTTAGTGTTTTCAAAACATCTTACTACGTGGATAACAGCATCCACTTCACGGATGTGGGATAAGAATTTATTGCCCAGGCCTTCACCTTTGCTGGCACCTTTTACCAGACCTGCGATATCTACGAATTCGATAATGGCAGGTACGGTCTTTTTGGAGTTGTACATTTTGGTCAACACGTCCAGACGGGGGTCGGGAACGGTTACAATACCTACGTTGGGTTCAATGGTACAGAACGGGTAGTTCTGCGCTTCTGCACCTGCTTTGGTAATAGCGTTAAATAAGGTGGATTTTCCCACGTTGGGAAGTCCTACAATTCCTAATTTCATTTTTTTAATATCCTTTTCTCTTTCAATTTCTTTTTTGGGGGTGGCGTTAGAACAGCTTTAGCTGTTTAAAGCCTTTATCTTCCATTCGCATAGAGCAACCGCTTAAAGGAATGGTTTTTCCTAAATAATATTCCGGTTCTTTGATACGGGTTTCAGACAGAAGAGCCGCTTTTTTTATTTTGGCATTTTTCAGTCGCATGGTTTGCACCCCGATAGTGTCACGGGTTGTTTTTAAGTTGACTAAAGAGGTGTTTATTACCAGTGCTTTATCCATATTGGAGAAGAGTGCTAAGTCCACATCTTCCTGAAGTTTGAAGATTCTGATTATGGGCGATGCGTCGGAATATGCTTTAATCAGACGTTTTCTGTTGGTTTTCGTCTGATAAGCAGATACAGGAACTTTAGCGGTTTTTCCGTTTTCAAACACAAAGAGGAAGAAGCCTTTGTAGTCACCGGTGGTGAACAGCTGAACGGGAACTTCGTCAGGCTCCATTTCCAGGAGCGACGGCAAGTATTCTCCGAAGTTTGACAGCTTAGTATCGGGAATTTCGTGAATTTTTAATTTGTAGGCGTTAAACTGATTGGTAAATACCAAGATTTCGCCTAAGTTGGTTTCGTCGATTTCTAAGCTTACTTTGTCGCCGTCTTTTAATTTATGCTCACCGCCTGTTTTTAAAGAAGTCAGACGGATTTTTTTGATGTAGTGCTGTTTGGTGATGAAGAGTTTTAAGTTGTAATCTTCGATTGCGGCATTGGCTTCATAATGGTCAACCTCACCTTCGGGAACAAAGGCGGTTTTTCGGTCTATTCCATATTTCTCTTTGATTTTTTCTAATTCCGCAATGATGATTTTTTTGATTTCTTCTTCGTGTTCCGCCGAATATTTCAGTTCTTTTAATTCTTTTTTCAGATCGTCTACATCGGCAATACGGTTTAAGATGTATTTTTTATTTAAGTTTCTTAACTTGATTTCTGCAATGAATTCTGCCTGCACCTCATCGATGCCAAAACCTGCCATCAGGTTGGGAACTACCATGCTGTCATCTTCAGTTTCACGGATGATGGCAATGGCTTTGTCCAAGTCTAACAGGATTTTCTTCAATCCTTCCAAAAGATGCAGTTTTGCAGTCTTTTTCTTAATTTCGTGAAGCAGTCGGCGTCTGACGCAGTTGATACGGAATTTGGACCATTCCAAGATGATACCGCCTACGCCGTATACATCAGGCTCGTTGTTTACAATCAGGTTGAAGTTGCAACCAAAACTGTCCTGAAGAGGCGTCATCTTATATAATTTCAGCATCAGAGCGTCCGGGTCCACCCCACGTTTCAAATCAATGGCGATTTTTAACCCTTTCAAGTCGGTTTCATCACGGACATCTGCAATTTCTTTGCTTAACTTTCCGCCTTTGATGTTTTCCACGATTTTATCAATGATTGCTTCGATGGTGGTGGTATAGGGGATTTCCTTGATTTCAATAACATTTTCTTTTTTGTTATATTCATAAGACCCACGGATTTTAAAGGAACCTCTGCCGGTTGCTAAGATTTCTTTCATTGCTTCGGGTTCGCAGATAATGGTTCCTCCGGTGGGGAAGTCGGGTGCGGTGATGATTTCATAAATGTCTGCATCCTCGTCTTTTAAGTAAGCAATGGTGGCATCGCAGACTTCTCTTAAGTTGAAGGAACAGATGTTGGATGCCATCCCAACCGCAATCCCCTGATTTGCACCGGTCAACACGGTGGGGAAGGTGACGGGAAGCAACACCGGTTCTTTCATGGTACCGTCATAGTTATCCACGAAGTCTACCGTGTCGGAATCAATATCACGGAATAACTCGTTGCAGATGGGGTCTAATTTTACTTCTGTATAACGAGAGGCAGCATACGCCATATCACGGGAATAAACTTTCCCGAAGTTTCCTTTGGAGTCTACCAAAGGATGTAATAACGCTTCGTTCCCACGGGTCAGACGTACCATGGTTTCATAAATGGCGGCATCACCGTGAGGGTTTAACTGCATGGTTCTGCCCACAACGTTGGCAGACTTGATTTTCTGGGAATTAATCAGTCCCATTTTATACATGGTATATAACAGCTTACGGTGAGAGGGCTTAAAACCGTCTATTTCCGGAATTGCACGGGAGATAATGACACTCATGGCATAAGGCATATAGTTGGTTCGTAAGGTCTCGGTAATGGGCTGTTCTCTATGATTCAAAGGGATTCACTCCTTTTTTGATTACTAAATAACGGAATAACTTAAAATAGAAAAATTTTTGAAATACCAAAAAAATTAACTGATATCTAAAAATTCGTAATATTCTTTGCCGTGCATCTGGATATAATCTTTTCTGCCCTGAAGATTGTCGCCAAGTAACAGTTCAAAGGTTTCTTTGGTTTCTATCATTCCTTCGGGCATTACTTTGATTAATCGACGGGTTTCGGGATTCATGGTGGTCTGCCACATCATTTCAGGTTCGTTTTCACCTAACCCTTTGGAACGCTGCAGAGTGTATTTACCGGTCAGCGATGCAATATGGTCAGCTTTTTCCTTTTCGTCGTAAGCAAAGAACGTACCTTTTTCCTTGGAGTTGATTTCATACAAGGGGGATTCTGCAATGTATACCTTTCCTTTTTCAATGAGGGTGGGGGTTAAGATATACAGCATTGTCAAGACCAGTGTCCGAATCTGGAATCCGTCCACATCGGCATCAGTACAGATAATGATTTTATCCCAACGGAGTTTTTCCAAGTCAAATGCGGACATATCCTTCTGGTTTTTTAATTTGATTTCCACTCCGCAACCAAGCACTCTCATTAAGTCGGTGATGATTTCGGAATTGAAAATCTTATCGTAGCCTGCTTTCAGACAATTTAAAATCTTACCGCGGATGGGCATAATCGCCTGGAATTCTGCATCCCGACCCTGTTTACAAGATCCCAATGCAGAGTCACCTTCCACGATGTAGAGTTCCCGGCGGGTAGCATCTTTGGTACGGCAATCCACAAACTTCTGCACACGGTTTACCACGTCCACCGCCTGGGACAGTTTCTTTTTGATGTTAACCTTTGCCTTTTCCGCCTGTTCACGGCTGCGTTTGTTCACTAAAATCTGTTCGGCAATTTTTTCTGCATCGGTTTTGTTTTCGATAAAGTAGATTTCCAGTTGTTCTTTTAAAAAATCCTGCATTGCCTCCTGAATAAATTTGTTGGTGATTGCTTTTTTTGTCTGGTTTTCGTAGGAGGTAATGGTGGAGAAGGAATTGGAAACTAAAATCAGACTGTCGAATACGTCATTGTATGTGATTTTGGCTTCGTTTGCTTTGTATTTGTTGGTTTGCTTGATGTAGTTGTCAATCGCATATACAAAAGCATTTTTGACCGCTTTTTCGGGAGAACCTCCGTATTCTAAGAAGCTGGAATTGTGATAATACTCAATGAGATTCACTTCGTTGTTGAAACAAAATGCAAAATTCATTTTTACTTTGTATTCCGGTTTGTCCGAACGGTCACGTCCCATACGTTCTGAAGAAACGGTGCGAACCTGGGTTAACGCCTTTTCGGTGGTTAACTCATTTACATAGTCGGTAATCCCGTTTTTATAGAGGAATACATATTCCTGGAATTTTCCGTTTTCCATTTCATCTTTCAAAATGAACGTGATGCCGGAGTTTACTACCGCCTGTTTCTTTAAGGTGTTGATATAGTATTCCAGCGGTACATCAATATCGGTGAAAACTTCCAAATCGGGACGCCATTTAATCACGGTTCCTGTTTTCTTTTCCAAAGTGGGTTCCTTTTTTAAACCACCCACATTTTTTCCTTTTGCAAATTCCAAAGAATAAAGATAGCCGTCACGGACAACTCTGACACTCATATATTCGGAGGCATACTGAGTTGCACAAGCCCCCAGACCGTTTAAGCCCAAGCTGTACTCGTAGTTTTCGCCACCCTGATTATTGTATTTACCGCCGGCATATAATTCGCAGAATACCAATTGCCAGTTGTAGGTATCTTCCTTAGAGTTGTAATCCAACGGAATTCCGCGGCCGTAGTCTTTCACTTCCACAGACTGGTCACGGAACCGGGTAATCTCGATTTTTTTGCCGTAACCCTCTCTGGCTTCGTCTATTGAGTTAGACAATATTTCAAAAATAGAGTGCTGGCAACCGGTAATCCCATCCGAACCGAAGATAACAGCAGGGCGAAGACGTACCCGTTCCTCGTCCTTTAATTTGGATATACTCTCGTTACCATAAATTTCTTCTGCCACTCATTTCACCTCTTCACAAATTTTTACACTCTATTATATCATAGAAAAGAAAATAAAGCAAGAATTATTTTTTATTTTTTGGGAAAAGTATAGACATTTTTTGATATTTATGTTATTTTATAAAAAAGGACTTGTTGGAGTGTGACGGATGCTGAAACGACGGGTGTTATGCTTTGTAATGACATATTGCATGTTGTTTTTTCAATGACTGTGTTTGCTGAAAACTTTTGTTCAGGATACTTACTTTTTTGCACCACATAAACCGCATCAGGCGGTGAAAGTAATGGTGTTTGAAAATTTTGATACACTTTACCCTGTTACCAAATCCGTTTTTGTGGAATAACATTCGGCTCCCTTGTGTAAAGGGAGCTGTCACGAAGTGACTGAGGGATTGTTTGATATTTTTTTGTCTTATAACAACCCCTCCGAGTTTTGCTTGGCAAAACCCACCTCCCCTTACACAGGGGAGGCTTTTTTTATGCGATTTTTGCCGTGCAAATCCTTGACAAAACATAGCATTTGTGATAAAATTAATTAAAGTATGTCCATTTTTAGATTTTGATAGATTTTAGTTAGAACAAAGAGGATAAATTATGTGGATTTCAGAGTATTGGGAAGACTTTGAACTGTTAGAAGCGGAAGACGGTTACAAACTGGAGCGTTGGAAGGATGTGAAGCTCCTTCGTCCTGATCCGCAGGTGGTTTGGAAAAACGGTGAAATGGAAAAGCATTCCCGGAAAATTGATGCCAAATATTTCCGCAGCAAAAAAGGCGGCGGCGAATGGAAATATTATAAAAAATTGCCTGAGCATTGGGAAATACTGTACCGTGATTTACGCTTCAAGGTGCGTCCTACCGGTTTTAAGCATACCGGGTTGTTTCCCGAGCAGGCGGTGAACTGGGATTTTGCACGGGATATGATTCGCAAATCCGGCAGAGAAATCAAAGTTCTGAATTTATTTGCCTACACGGGCGGTGCCACCGTTGCCTGCTTAAAGGAAGGGGCAAGTGTGTGCCATCTGGATGCGGCGAAATCCATTGTTACCTGGGCAAAGGAAAATGTGGAGTTAAATCATCTGAATCAAAACGGCAAGGTTCGTTTTATTGTGGATGATGCCTATAAATTTGTAGAACGGGAAATCAAGCGTGGCAATTACTACGATGCCATTATTATGGATCCTCCGTCCTACGGAAGAGGGCCCAATGGGGAACTCTGGAAAATTGAAGATAAAATCTTTGAGCTTGTGGAACTTGCTTCCCGGATTTTAACCGAGAAACCGTTGTTTTTTATCATTAACAGCTACACCACCGGCTTATCCAATACCGTAATGGAAAACATTTTGAATTTAACCGTTACCAAAAAGTTTGGTGGAAAGGTAACCGCAGACGAAATCGGTTTTCAAGCCAAACATTCCGGTTTGTACTTACCCTGCGGCTCCACCGCGAGATGGCAGGCGGAGTAGTTTTTATCGCAAAAGGAACCAAGTATTATGGATATTATTACAACAGAAAAGCTCACATTTCAATATGAAGACAGTCACCGAAAAGTGCTGGAAAATTTTGATTTAACCATAGAAAAAGGAAAGTTTACGGCACTTTTGGGACACAACGGAAGCGGAAAATCTTCTTTGGCAAAGCTGTTTAACGGAATCTTGCTTCCCGAGGGCGGTAAGGTATACGTTTCGGGAATGGATACGCAGAATGAGCAGCTCCTGCTCGATATCCGCAAATGCTGCGGACTGGTCTTTCAGAATCCTGACAATCAGCTGATTGCTTCCATTATTGAGGATGATGTGGCGTTTGCACCTGAAAATTTAGGGATTCCCTCCGAAGAAATCCGCCAGCGTGTGGATGATGCCTTAAAGTGTGTAGGAATGTATGAATATCGGATGCGTTCTCCTCACCATTTGTCAGGAGGACAGAAGCAGAGAGTTGCCATTGCGGGCATTGTGGCAATGCGACCGTCTGTGATTGTACTGGATGAGCCTACTGCCATGTTGGATCCCAAGGGCAGAAAAGAGGTTGTGGAAACCATTCAGCGGTTAAACCGCGACTACGGTATCACTGCTATTTTGATTACGCACAATATGGACGAGGCGGCACTTGCTGACCGTATTGTGGTGATTGAAAAAGGTAAAATTCTGTTGGACGGCACCCCGAAAGAAATTTTTTCGGAGTACGAAATTCTAAAGGCAACAGGATTGGATGTTCCGCAGATTACAGCATTGTCCTATGAGCTTCACAAAGCAGGCTTTCCCATTGACAGCTGTATTTTGTCAGTGGAGGAGTTTGTGGAACAAATTACAAAAGTATTGTAGAAATTCTGGTGAAATAATTTGAAAATTACAGTTGAAAATTTATCTTATATCTATGCTCCCGGCACGCCCTTTGAAAAGGCGGCTCTCAGGGATATCAACTTCACGATTGAAAGCGGTGATTTCGTCGGTCTGATTGGTCATTCCGGCAGTGGGAAATCCACTTTGGTACAGCATTTGAACGGGTTGGTGAAACCCACCGATGGCACGATTCGCATCGGTGAACGTGTGATTACAGGCAAACATGCCGATACAAAAGGACTTTGCTTTACGGTTGGGTTGGTATTTCAGTATCCGGAACAGCAGTTGTTTGCGGAAACAATTTATCAGGATATTGCATTCGGACCGTCTAACATGGGACTTTCTCCGGCGGAAATTGACCTTCGGGTTCGTACCGCAATGGATTTGGTAGGACTTTCTCCGGATTTGATGGAAAAATCTCCCTTTTCGATTTCCGGTGGTCAGAAACGCAGGGTTGCCATTGCAGGGGTG
The DNA here is from genome assembly GCA_017625695.1 of Clostridia bacterium. Taxonomy (GTDB): domain Bacteria; phylum Bacillota; class Clostridia; order UMGS1840; family UMGS1840; genus SIG452. The sequence continues at coordinate 66,656 of JAGAKI010000008.1, forward strand.
CTTGCTATGGAACCAAAGGTTCTGATTCTGGATGAACCTACTGCAGGACTGGACCCCAAAGGCAGAGATGAGATTTTAAACAGCATCCGTAAAATCCATAAGCAAATGGATATGACGGTGATTTTAGTGTCACACAGTATGGAAGATGTGGCAAAATATTGTGACAAGCTTTTGGTGTTAAACGAAGGGGAAGTGGTACTTTCCGGAACGCTGGCAGAGGTGTTCCACCATGCCGATACGCTGACTGATATTGGTCTTTCGGTTCCCCAGGTGACTTTGGCAGTGCATAAGCTCCGGGAAAAAGGAATTGAGATTGCAGAAAATGTATTTACCGTTTCGGAAGCGATTTCTGCCATTATGAAATTGAGAGGCTGAATTTATGTTAAAAGATATTACCATCGGGCAGTATTACCCGTCGGAGTCGGTGGTTCATAAGCTGGACCCCCGTTTAAAAATTATATTGACTTTAGTTTATATTGTTGCCATTTTTCTGATTCGGAATTTCTGGGGATTTTTGCTGTTGGCAGTATTGTCAATCCTGCTTTGCAAGGTGTCTAAAATTCCTGTTGGTTTTCTGCTGAAGGGGTTGAAACCACTGGCAGTTCTGATGGTAATTACGGCACTTTTGAATCTGTTCATGACAGACGGAAAGATTCTCTGGCAGCTTGGTTTTTTGAAAATTACGCAAGAAGGTATTATACTTTCCGCATTTATGTTGCTTCGGATTCTATTTCTGGTCATGGGGACTTCATTTCTGACTTACACTACTACTCCCATCACCTTGACTTCCGGGATTGAAAGTCTTCTGAAACCGTTTTCTAAAATCGGAGTGCCGTCTCACGAAATTGCGATGATGATGTCTATTGCACTTCGGTTTATTCCTACCTTAATTGAAGAAACCGACAAAATTATGGCGGCACAAAAGGCAAGAGGTGCCGCACTTTCCGAGGGGAATCTCATTCAGCGGGCAAAATCTTTGATTCCCATTTTGATTCCGCTGTTTGTATCGGCGTTCCGTCGTGCAGATGAATTGGCGATTGCCATGGAATCCCGTTGCTATCACGGAGGAGACGACCGTACCAAAATGAAGGAATTAAAATATGGAAAAAGAGATACTATAGCCTTATTTGTGTTTGCGATTTGTCTGACCGGTATGCTGATGTTAAATCTTTTGGGAGCATCTTTATGAGAAATCTTGTATTCCGAATTTCATATGACGGAACTGCCTATCACGGCTTTCAGTGCCAGGATGGACAAATCACGATTCAGAGTGAGCTGGAGCGTGTGTTAAAGGTTTTAACCGGTGAAGATTTACGCATTACTGGTTGCGGAAGAACCGATGCAGGCGTGCATGCCATCCGCTATTATTTTAATGTGCATACCAACTCTCCCATTCCTTGTGATCGCTTTGTTCTGGCGATGAATTCTTTATTGCCGTCAGATATTACCGTCAGTGATTGCCGGGAAGCAGAAGAGGACTTTCACGCAAGGTTTTCTCCAAAATATAAAACCTATGTGTATCGGATTTTAAATCAGCGAAATCCCGAAGCTTTGTTGTGTAACCGCTGTTATTTTTATCCCATTCCTCTGGATGTGGAAAAAATGCAGGATGCCTGCGAAGTGATTATCGGGGAAAAGGATTTTAAATGTTTTATGGCATCGGGCGGGCAGGTGAAAACCACGGTTCGCCATGTGACAGAGCTGACTGTTACCAAAAAGGGGGCTGAGGTAGAAATCCGCATTTCTGCTAACGGTTTTCTTTATAATATGGTACGCATTATCACCGGAACCCTGATGCAAATCGGCATCGGGAAAATGACCAAAGAAGACCTAAGAGAAATTATTGATAATAAATGCCGTAAGGAAGCGGGGATGACCGTTCCGCCTCACGGCTTGTACTTATATGACGTTTACTATTAAGAGGAACGTTTTGAAAGAAGGATAGAAGCTTATGAACGAACAATCTCATATTCCGGGGGAACAAAGCCCAGGATTACGACCACGGAAAGGTCGGAAAAAGAAATTTCCGTTTTTAAAAATCGGATTTACTGTTTTCATTATAGCGCTTCTTTGCGGTGGCGTGTATTTTTTGTATCAGACGGGTGTGTTTGGTTTCTCTGCGGAAGGGGCAATGGTGTATTATACGCCGATGCAGCATATCAGCGGAACTTCCTTTAAAAATACCTATTATCTGACCACTATTGACGGGTTGAAATCAGTGGATATTACCGGAAAAGATACCGACCATAATGTAAATTCTACGATTTCTCCTTTTATTCGTGCTATGAAAGAACCAATCTATTTAAAAAGTGATAAAACCGTTTTGGCTTATGATATTGGCGGAAAAACAGCGATGCTGTTTGATGAATCCGGCATTATTGCCCCTCTTAGCTTTGAACGGGAAATTATCCGTGCGAGGATGAACCCGAAAGGACAGTTTGTGGTACTTCTCAATGAAGACGGTGCAAAAGCGGCAGTTAAAGTATTTGATGCATACGGAAATGAACAGTATACCTGGTATTCCGGGACTGCTTATGTAGTGGATGCTATGATTCATCCGAAAAATGATATGATGGCAGTGTTAACCAATGATGTATCCGGTGGCGGAATCACTTCCAAATTGTTGTTTTTCCGACTGGATACAGCGGAGCCTGTGAAGGGGTATGTTATCGGGGATAAGATGGCGGCATCGGTTTCTTATACGGACCGGTATGCTTTGATATTATGCACCAATGGTCTTTACATTATGACTGATTCCGGGGAGCTTAGCCTGGTGATGCAGATGGGGGACAAAAAGCTCAAGTTCTTTGATTACTTTACCGACGGTTCTCTGCTGCTTTGCTATGAAAACACCGCTTCGGAAACCTATTTGTGTGAAGTCTATGATAAAAAGGGACGGCAAACTTCAACCTTTACGCTGGACTCCTTTGTAAAAATCGGGGATTTAACCAATAACAAATTTTTGGTATACAAACGCAAAGAAGTATTGAGTGTTTCCAAAAAAGGAAAAATTCTGGATAGTCAGGTGATGGATTTTGAAATCAAGGATGTTGACTATTTTAAAAATAAAATTGCCATTATCGGACAGGAAAGAATGTTGTTGCAATAAAAAGGCGGTGAATGGAAAAAATGTTGGATGTAGGATTTCTGCTGTGTTTGGCAGTTGCCTTTATCATTGGATATAAAACCGGATTTCTCCGGGCGTTGGTCGGCTTTTTAGGTGTGATTATTTCAGCTGTTGGCGGCTATCTGTTATATCCGTATGTCACTTCATTTTTAATGAAAACCCCATTGTATGACCCCATCAATCAATGGGTCTTGAACGGACTGAACGGATATCTTCAGAAAAACGAAACCCTTGCTCGGCTGGATGAACTTTTGATGACCTATCAGGCGGAAAATACCGAAGCGCTGATGAACTCGATGGCATCGGGAATCACTACCGTTATTTTCAACGTTTTAAGCATTTTTGTTATCATTTTTTTAATTAAGTTAATTGTTTTTTTCTTAAAAAAAGTGACCAGGTTGATTCATCATATTCCTGTTTTGGGACCGATTAACCGTTTTTGTGGAATGATATTGACGGGAGCCTCTTTTGTGACAGTTTGTTTCATTGTGGTTGCAGTGATGCTGTTACCGCCCTCCAACACATCGGAGCTTTCTAAGAATATGTGTCAGAAAATCGATGAATCGGTCATTGTGAAGGAAGTTATGGACTATAATTTCTTTGTGAATTATGACAGTTTGAGCAGAGGGATGTAATTTATGGAAGAACGAATCAGAGAGCTTCGCAAGCGTTTGCAGTATTATTCCGATTGTTATTATAACGAGGACAATCCTGTGGTAGACGACTTTACCTACGACAAGCTTCTGCGGGAACTAAAACAGTTGGAAGCAGAAAATCCGCATCTTCGCACCGAGGATTCTCCTACTGTTAAGGTGGGAGGCCGTGCCAGCGGTGTGTTTTCTCCCGTAGAGCATCGGGTTCCCCTACAAAGTTTAGAGGATGCATTTTCCTATGACGAACTGTTGGAGTTTGATACCCGTGTGCAGAATGTTTTAGGAAAAGAGTATGAATATATTGTTGAGTTAAAAATCGACGGTCTTTCTGTTTCTTTGGAATATGAAAACGGTGTGTTTGTCCGTGGCGCTACCCGTGGGGACGGTATCGTGGGTGAGGATGTCACCGCTAATTTAATGGAACTAAAAGAGATTCCAAAGGTGCTTCCGGTATCTTATCCCTACCTTTGTGTCCGTGGGGAAGTGTATATGCAAAAAGCAGTATTTGAAGAACTCAATGCCATGCAGGAAATTTTGGAGAAAAAACCTTTTGCCAATCCCCGAAATGCGGCAGCCGGTTCTTTGCGACAAAAAGACAGCAGTATTACGGCAGAACGGAAGTTGAGCCTTTTTATTTTTAATTTGCAACTTTGCGAAGGAAAAGTCTTTTCTTCCCATAGGGAAAGTCTTTCTTTTTTAAAGAGTCTTGGTTTTCCGGTCAGTCCTTATTTTAATTCCTTTTCCAATATGGAGGATGCATTTTCGGAAATTACCCGCCTGGGAGATATGAGAGAAACCCTTCCCTTTGATATTGACGGTGCGGTGGTAAAAATCGATGACTTTTCTGCCCGTTCCCTTTTGGGTGAAACGTCAAAATTCCCCAAATGGGCAATTGCTTATAAATATCCTGCCGAAATCAAAGAAACCAAACTGAAAAACATTTTTATTCAGGTGGGAAGAACCGGTGTACTGACGCCCAATGCAGAACTGGAACCGGTTCGTCTGGCAGGAACTACTGTGCAGAAAGCTACCTTGCATAACTATGATAATATCCGAGACAAGGATATCCGTATCGGTGATACGGTCAGAGTCAGAAAAGCAGGGGATATCATTCCCGAAGTTGTGGAATCGGTTCCCGAAAAAAGAACAGGTACAGAACGGGAGTTTTTGATGCCGGAGAATTGTCCCGTTTGCGGTGCTAAGGTTGTCCGGGTTGAGGACGAGGTCGCTATCCGTTGTTCCAATATGGAATGTCCGGCACAGATTTTAAGAAGCATTGTTCATTTTGCTTCCAAGGATGCTATGGATATTGAGGGGTTAGGTCCTCAGGTGGTAAATCTGCTGTTGGAAAATGGCTTAATCAAAAAAGTATCAGATATCTACGCGTTAACTGCAGATAAGATTGCTGCATTGGAGCGAATGGGACAAAAATCGGCAGAGAATTTGATTTCGGCAATTGAAGCATCCAAACAACAGGATTTATCCCGTTTGATTTTTGCTTTGGGAATCCGGCAGATTGGAAAAAAAGCAGGTAAGATTTTAGCGAAGAATTTTAAATCTATGCAGGCTGTTATGGACGCCGGAGTAGAAGACTTTGTTGGCATTTTTGAAATCGGTGAAATTTCCGGTAAAAGCGTGGTGGAATTTTTCTCTTCCGGTGCCAACCGTCAGATTGTGGCAGAACTTGATGCGTATGGCGTCAATATGGAATTTAACGATGACAGCGTTTCTGAAATTTTTTTGAATAAAACCTTTGTCTTAACCGGTACGCTTCCTACTTTGAAACGAAATGATGCGAGCAAACTGATTGAAGATAACGGTGGGAAGGTGTCCTCCTCTGTTTCCAAAAAAACAGACTTTGTTTTAGCAGGGGAAGAAGCGGGAAGCAAGCTGAAAAAAGCACAGGATTTAGGAATTCCCATTCTTACGGAAGAAGAATTTTTAGGGATGTTGTCGGAAACATCCGATTAAGTACTTGATTTTTTTTTCGCAATGTGATATAATCCATTCTATGTATATTCTGAGAAACACTCAGAAAGGAAGGAACCTTTATGAAAACTACAGTTAATGTAACACGTACCACAACCGAATCCAATATGAAAGTGGCTTGCGATTTTTCTTGTCTTGCGTCTGATTATCGCAAGAAAATCAATACCCCCTATCCTTTCCTCAATCATATGATTGAGCATATTGCCTACCGGGCAGGAATTACCGTGGAAACGGATGTGCAGTTGAATACTTTTGTGTTGTCACACGTAGTTTTTGAGGACCTTGGAATTGCATTCGGGAAAGCATTAAAAACCTATGTAGCAGAAAATGCAGCTTGCGGTGTGACAGGTTTTGGTGACGGCGTGGGAATTATTGATGAAGCCTATGCAGAGGCAGCAATCAGCTTTGAAGACCGTGCTTATTTCCATTTTGAAAACAGCGTGGGTACTTTGTCAGAAACTACGGAAGGTGTTGCTACCGAGGATTTATTTGTCTTTTTGGAAGGCGTGGCACAGGGGGCACAGGCAACCTTGCACATCAACCTGAGAAAAGGCACCAATATGCATCACATTTTTGAAGCTATTTACCGTGCGTTCGGTATTTGCTTAAAGCGTGCACTTTTCTGTGACGAAACCAGAATCGGCTTAACCTCCGGTGTTGCGGGAAAGATTGATTTCATTGTAGAATAAAATTTATTGATATAAAAAATTGATATGTAAAAAAGAAATGGAGAACAACTATGGACGACGGGCACTCTAGGCAGTTTGATACCGTGTTATTTGATTTAGACGGTGTGATAACCAGTGAATATGCCTATTGGAAAGCGGCAGCTTTAACCGTGTATGAATATTTTCACGATGACCTGGAATTAAACAGCGAATACTGCTACGAAAACGCAGATGCAATTACCGATCAGGTATTTTCTTATCAGGAAACGATCGTGACCATGAAATCTCTGGGAATCAACTCCAACTGGGATTTGGCATATGCGGTGGTACTGGTGACTGACATTTTAAAAAGTGAAGGTTTGGAAGAGGAAGATGATGTTTTCTCCCGTGTACCCGAATTTTTGACTGAAAAAAATGTATTGGCACCGGAATTGTTAACAGTGCTGGCGCAGGAATACGAAGAAATTTTCAACTATCCGGAAGGATATGCCGAAAGAGGAAAAGCATTCTATCAGGAAATTATCCGTAAATTTCAGCATTGGTATCTGGGGGATACCGGCTATCAGAAACAGTATCAAGAAACTGCACCAACCGTAAAAGGGGATAGTGGGCTTCTGGATTCGGAAGAACCTTTGTTGGGGTTATCCGAAACGAAAGCAATGCTCGAAACGTTGAAGCAGCGTGGCTACCATTTGGGAATCGGTAGCGGAAGACCGAAAGTGGAGCTGGAACGTCCTTTATCCAACTGGGGGGTATTATCCTTATTTGATTCTCACAGAATCGTGAGCTATGACGACGTGTTGCTCTGGCAGGACAAGGCGGAAGAAAGCCTGGTAAAACCCCATCCGTTCCAGTTTGTGAAAGGGGCAGTGGGACAGGAATTTACTATGGAACATCTCTGCAATTTTCCTGATTGTAGCCGTGTGCTGGTAGTTGGGGATGCCCTTTGCGATTTATTGGCGGCACACGCAGCAGGTTGTAAATTTTGTGCGGTTCTGACCGGCGTAGACGGAAAGGATGCTCGTTTGTTTTTTGAAAATATGGGCGCAGATTATATTTTGGAGGATGCAACCCATCTTCCCGAAATATTAGTATAATTATGTAAAATATGCAAAAAGTTTAAAGGAAAGTGAAAGAGACGATGGAAATTAAAATTCATACTTCTGAAGTTGAAAAAATCAAAAACTTAAAAGCAGGGGATCTGGTTTTGCTCTCCGGCGTAATTTACACTGCCAGAGATGCTGCACATAAACGTCTGACCGAAGCGTTGGAACGTGGCGAAGAATTACCGATCAACATCAAAAATGCAATTATTTATTATGCCGGTCCTACTCCTCCGAAACCGGGTGAAGTGATTGGTTCCTGCGGACCTACCACCAGCTATCGTATGGATAAGTATGCTCCCACTTTGTTGGATGAAGGTCAGTTGGGTATGATTGGAAAAGGACTGAGAAATCAGGATGTGATTGATGCAATCAAACGTAACGAAGGCATTTATTTTGCTGCATTGGGTGGTGCAGGTGCACTGATTTCCAAAGCTGTAAAAGAAGCTGAAATTGTTTGCTATGAAGATTTGGGGGCAGAAGCAATCCGTAAGCTTACAGTAGAAGATTTGGCATTAACCGTAGTAATCGATAAGGACGGTAATAATTTGTATGTCAGATAGTCAGAACCAGTCAAACCATCGTCATGATGGACATCGGCAAAGACTGCGCTCCAAGTTATTGTCAGCACAGTTTGATTATTTATGTCCTCATGAGTTGATGGAACTTCTGACTTTTTATTCCATTCCACGAAAAGATACCAACGAACTGGCACACGAAATTTTAGCATATTACGGCAATCATTTTTCTGCTGTATTTGAAGCAGAACCGGGGGATTTGCAGAAGATTCCCGGTGTTGGTGAAAATACAGCGGCGCTGATTACGCTGGTAAAATGTATTATGCGGGAAATTGAAACTGAGCGGCTTCGGGAAACCACGGTGTTAAAGACAGCGGAGGAGATTGCAGATTATGCGATTCGTTTATTTTCCGGTCATCAGAAAGAGGTTTTTTATCTTATTTTGTTGAATAATTCCGGTAAAGTAATTGCGTATGAGAAAGTCTTTGACGGCTCGGTTAGTGAAATTACGGTGGAACCCAGGAAAATTGTGGAATATGCACTCAAATATCCGAAAACCAAACGGGTGATTCTGGCACATAATCATCCCAGCGGTAATATCAATCCCAGCGGTTCAGATATTGATACCACTCGCTTGATTACCCGTGCTTTAAATACCGTTGATATCCGTGTGGAAGATCACGTGATTGTTGCAGGACGCCGGTGCTACAGCTTCTTAGAACACGAGCTTTTATATTAAGGTGAGTGCCGGGAGCCTTTTTTGCTGTAGAAAAAAAGTATGATAGGAAGCCCGGTGGTCAAAGGAAGCAATGCAAACGTGACTGCCGGATACAGAGTTTCTGTATTCACTGTGTTTTTTAAGATAAACCATATAACAGCAATGAAAATAACAGCTGCACAAGCTGTTATTTTTTTTGTCTTTTGTTTCATTGGAAATAAATTTCCAATGGATTTCTGACACACAAAAAGACAGACAGCACTGTAGAGAATATCGCAAAAACTATAGGAAAAGGTAATGAGCGTTTCTGCTTTTTCGATGATAGTTCCTACCTGAATCACCGATGCGGCCGTAAATGTCGGGAATCGGGAGATTCCCATCAGTGCTTCTCCCAGAACCGAAAGGTTCAAAAGATATACCAAAGAAAAAATTATGGTCACAACTGCCCCTGAAGAAACTGCAATTTTAGTAATACTTTTTGGGGATTCCAGACAGTCGGTCAAAAGATAAAGAAATACCATTTCCGAAAAAGGTCCGAAAAACAGACCGGTTCCTTGTTTCAGTACAGACAATGCGGAAATTTCGGTTTTGATATTTTGTATATTCCATTGTCGGATGCTATAAAAACATAAACTGACAATGGCAAACAAAACAATGGGCAACACGATTTCAGAGTATCGTCCCATTGCCTTTTCCCGACTGAGGCACAGGTATAATACCAATAGCAAAACAAAGAAAAGACAAGGAACAATCGGCGTTTTCTGATAAGTGCTGAATGTAATAAAATCTGTATAATTACAAATGCTGAATAACGCTGACAAAAAGGCGGATGTTGCGATGACAGCAAAAACTACTTTCTGCCATCTGAGACTAAAATATCGTTTTATAATCGTAAACAAGCCCTGATATCTGTTCCGTTTTAAGATGATATGATAGATGGCTACAAACAGCAGGAAAATTCCGTAGCTTACCAATACAGCCAGATAGCCGGTTTTTGGTCCCTGACTGAATCCGCCGATTCCAGACAGAACATTTCCCAATAAAAAGGCTGTCATCAGACAAAAAAACTGTTGATTGGTCAGTTTCATACCGGTCACCTCCTTATGTTTTATGATATATCGTTTTGAACGGTTCTTTGATATTGGTAATTTGAAAAAACAGCGGAAGAAGAGATTGCCGGAGTAGCATCGTTTAGACTAACCACCGGAAGAGAAAAGCTTTGATTTTCCTTTTGATATAACTGATAGAGCGAGGGGAACCCGCACAAAGTTTCCCGTTTTAGCAGAGAGGAAAGAGGGGCAAAGAAAGAACTGTCAGAATCTTCTTGTTCGGATAGGATATCGGTTTGCGTCATGCAGATTTGTATGTCGGAATTAATTTCCGGATGATTGAGAAAAAAATCTATGGTATTTTTCAGATTGAGTGCTTGAAATCCACGCCCCAAAAGAATGACTTTGGCGTGGGAGATATACAGCTGTTTCTCTGAAATCTGATTGATTTTTTCAAACGCGTATGCAATGGTTTTTCCCTTTGCTGTTATCCGTTTTGCCGTGATATCGGATGATTTTTCATATCCGGAAAAATCTGCAATTTCCAAACTCAGGCGGTAGCTTTGTTCCTCGGGAAAATATTCTGCAAAAAAACCGGTAACCACATTTACATTTCCAAGCTCCGGTATCGGGGAGCGGCTGCACCCTGTCAAAAGGATACAACTGAGTAAAATTACGATGCCGGGACGAAAAAAAGCCTTCATTGTTTCACCTAATTTCCTTTGGATAGATAATCTTTTTTCTGAGTCAGAAACCGATAGGGACCACGGATATAAATATCCATCCAACTGCCTTTGCTGTGAGGCAGCATATCGTTTAAATAGCTGGTGGAGGAAACGGTAATATCCGACAAATGAATGATGATTGCCAATGCACCTAAAATCACGCCGTAAATTCCAATTTGGGATGCTACCAATAAAATCCCTAATCGGCACAACAGCATGGCACCCCTCATTTGCGGGAGAACATTGCTGCACAGCCCGCTGATGGCAACAATGATGATAGCCGGGACTGAAATGAAATTGGCTTCCACTGCCGTTTGTCCCAAAATCAAGGCTCCTGCAATGCTTAGAGTTTGTCCGATGACGGACGGAGTTCTGGCGGAGGCTTCCCGCAGTATTTCAAAAAATATCAGAAATACCAACAATTCCATGGCGGCAGAGAGCGGCACATTCATCCGAGCGGCACTGATGCTGTAGAGAAGCTTTTCCGGCAGAATCTCTTTTTGGAATTTTACCACTGCAAGATACATCGCCGGTAAAAAAATTGCAATCAAAAAGGAAAGATAACGAAGTAACCGGGAGACGGTTCCAAAATAAAAATTGATACTGTAATCATCGGAGGATTGAAAATATTCGTTGAACAAAAATGGAAGCGTGATTACCTGTGGGGTTCCGTCGGCAATGATGGCGATTCGCCCCTCTAACAGCTTATTGGCTACCACGTCCGGTCGTTCCGAAGAACCGGTTGTACGAAACGGGGAATAGGGCTTTGCTTTGATGAGTTCTGCAATCTGATTGGTATCGGTAATGGCGTCGGTATTGATTTGTTGCAGACGTTTTCTGGTTTCGCAGATTAATGTTTCATGACAGATTCCGTCAAGATATGCCATGACAACGGGCGTTTTGGTACGATTGCCCAAAGTGAAGCTTTCCAGCTTTAAGCGGTCGTTTTTTAACCGTCGCATCAGGAGGGCAGTGTTGAATAAAATCAGTTCGCAAAATCCTTCTCTGGGACCTTTTAACGATTTTTCGTTTTCCGGTTCGGAAATGCTTCGGGTAGCAGGGAATCTGGCATTCACCGCAAGGGGGGTATCATAGCCGTCCAGAAAGAAAATCACATCACCGGAAAACAGCCGTTTGATGCAATCTTCATAGTCGGTAACTACTACAATATCGTTGGATTGCAGCACGCTGTTTTTTACAAATAACAACGGATTTTTGGCATCTTGCAATGGCTGACTTCCAATAAAAGGCTTCACCACATAATCGTTAACTAAACTTGCCCCTACAAGACCGTCGGCAAAAATTGCCACTGCCTTAAGATGCGGGGCAAAACTGTTTTCTAAGTAACGGAACACCACCATACAGTTATCCTGAAAAATCTGTTTGAAATTTTCATAATTTTCCTGCAAATTCAGACTGAAATTCATAAATGAAGCCTCCCTTTTTGTTAATTTAAGAAAAAAACATAAAAAATATGCAAAAAAATAAAAAAAATTACAAAAAACTCTTCCTTTTCTGATTTTATTATGTTATAATAAAATATCAAAATATGGATAGTTGTGTAATGCTGTCTGTCAAGATCAATTTTGTAAATGAAAAAGAATAGATATGGAGGAAAACCATGCGTACAACAGAAATTAAAGAACTCTACAAAACTCACGCTTCTTTGGACCAGCAGGAAGTGTTTGTCACCGGTTGGGTAAGAACCATCCGTGATTCCAAAGCGTTTGGATTTATCGAATTAAATGATGGTACTTTTTTTAAGAACATTCAGATTGTGTTCAGTCAGGACAAGCTGGATAACTATGCAGAAATTGCAGCGTTGAATGTTGGTGCAGCGTTAAGAGTCAGAGGGATTCTGTTAGAAACCCCCGAATCGAAACAGCCTTTTGAAATTCAGGCAGAAGAAATCATTATTGAAGGTGTTTCTACTCCTGACTATCCGTTGCAGAAGAAACGTCACAGCGTAGAATATCTGCGTCAGATTGCTCATCTTCGTCCCCGTTCCAATCTGTTCTCTGCAGTATTCCGCATCCGTTCTCTGGTTGCCTTTGCGATTCATCAGTTCTTTCATGAACGCGGTTTTGTATACGTGCATACCCCCATTATTACCGGAAGTGACTGTGAAGGAGCAGGGGAAATGTTCCGTGTTACTACCTTAGACTTGAACGAACTGCCCTTAGAAGATGGCAAAGTAGATTTCTCTGAAGACTTTTTCGGAAAATCTACCAACTTAACCGTTTCCGGTCAGTTAAACGTAGAAACCTATGCAATGGCATTCAAAAAGGTGTATACCTTTGGTCCTACCTTCCGTGCCGAAAATTCCAACACCAGCCGTCATGCGGCAGAGTTCTGGATGATTGAACCTGAAATCGCATTCGCTGACCTGAATGACGATATGGAACTGGCAGAAGATATGTTGAAATATATCATCCGCTACGTATTGGAAAATGCTCCCGAAGAAATGGAATTTTTCAATAATTTTGTTGACAAGACTTTACTGGAACGTTTAAACTTCGTTGCAAATTCTGATTTTGGAAGAGTAACCTATACCGAAGCGGTCGAAATTCTGGAAAACTGCGGCGAGAAATTTGAATATCCCGTAAAATGGGGAATTGACTTACAGACCGAACACGAACGTTACTTAACTGAAACTGTATTCAAAAAACCCATTTTCGTTACCGATTATCCCAAGGATATCAAAGCGTTCTATATGCGCTTGAACGATGACGGAAAAACCGTTGCTGCTATGGATTGTCTGGTTCCCGGAGTTGGTGAAATTATTGGCGGAAGCCAGAGAGAAGAACGTATGGATGTACTTCTGGAACGTATGAAAGAAATGGGACTGAATGAAGAAGACTATGGCTTCTACCTCGACTTAAGAAAATACGGCTCCAACAAACATGCCGGTTACGGTCTGGGCTTTGAACGTGCGATTATGTATTTGACCGGTATGTCCAATATCCGTGACGTAATTCCGTTCCCCAGAACAGTAGGAACCGCAGAATTTTAATTTTTCCTGTGAAGGATACGAAAAGAGACGAAATACTATGAGATTGATTCTTGGATTATTATTCATACTGCTGTTATGGTTTTTATGGAAAAAACGTTCCTTCTTTACCTATCGTAACGGAGTGAAGGAAGTGGTAACGGGAGACCCGATAAAGGGGCTGGAGTTTCTGAGAAAAGCAGCAAAAATGGGAATCTCCCCCAATCAGCAGGTGCAGGTTGCCTATGCCGAATTAAAATATGGTGACCCAAATCGTGCCAGAGCTGCTTTGAATCTGTTGCTGTTAAACCAAAAACTCAAAGATCCCATCAAATATCAGGTGAAGCTGATGATGGATATTCTCCGTTTGCAGGAGGGAGAGCTGGACGAAGCAAGAGAAAGCCTGGATGCTCTGTATGAAAAAGGGTTCCGAAGCACCAACTTCTATGCCACCTACGGCTATATGGCGGTTCTGACCGGTGAGAAAGAATACTATACCAAAATTAACGACGAAGCGTATCAGTACAACAAGGACAATTTGGTAATTTGCGATAACTATGCTTTGAGTCTCCATATGGCAGGGGATTTGGATGGTGCATTGGCAGTTTATCGGGAACTCATCGCCAAAGAGCCCAAGTTTCCCGAAGCATATTATAACTACGCTTGTGTGTTGACAAAGACAGGTGATACCGGTAAAGCCACCGAAATGCTCCGGGTAGCATTGGAACAGGAATTTACCGGCGTAACTACCATCAAAGAACAACAAGTGAGAGAATTGCTTCACAGTCTGGAACAAAGCAATTCCCAAGAACAATAGAAAGAATACCGCAAAGGAGTCAGGTTATGGAAATTTTTAGAATTTATGCAGAAAAAAAAGACGGCTTTGACATTGCCGCAAAATCTGTTTGCCAGGATTTGAAAGAGAATCTGGGAATCAAAGGACTTACCAAGGTAAGAGTCCTGGTTCGTTATGACATTATGGGCATCACATCGGAAGAATACGAAAAAGCAAAATATGTTATTTTCTCCGAACCCATGCAGGACTTTGTGTATGATGAAACCGTGGATTTAGGGGATGCCAAAACCTTTGTGATGGAATATCTTCCCGGTCAGTATGACCAGAGGGCAGACTCTGCGGCACAGTGCGTTCAGGTTATTACAGGGAAAGAACGTCCTGTTGTAAAAACTGCTACCGTATATGCTTTTTTGGGGGACGTATCAGAGGACGAATTGTTTGAAATCAAAAAATATCTGATTAACCCCGTGGAAGCCAGAGAAGCAAAAGCAGAAAAACCTCATACCTTGACCGATGCGGTAACCGAACCCGATGATGTAGCGGTGATTAACGGGTTTATCTCTGCAGATGATACCACATTAAAACAAATGCTTTCTGACTATGGCTTTGCTATGGACTTTGACGATATTTCTTTCTGTCAGAAATATTTTAAAGAAGAAGAGGGCAGAGACCCCACCTTAACCGAACTTCGTATGATTGATACCTACTGGTCTGACCATTGCCGTCATACCACCTTTGCAACTCACCTGACCGACATCAATGTAGAAGATGAGTTGGTAAAAGAAGTTTACAACGATTATTGCAATGCCAGAATTTCTTTGGGGAGAAGCGAAAAACCCATTTGTTTAATGGACATTGCCACCATTGCGGCAAAAGAATTAAAGAAAATGGGCTACTTAAAGAACTTAGATGAATCCGAAGAAATCAATGCTTGTTCCATTGAGGTAGAAGCAGACGTCAACGGTAAAAAAGAAGCTTACCTCATTATGTTTAAAAACGAAACTCACAACCATCCTACCGAAATTGAACCTTTCGGTGGTGCGGCAACCTGTCTGGGCGGTGCGATCCGTGACCCGCTGTCCGGCCGTTCTTATGTATATCAGGCAATGCGTATTACCGGTAGCGGTGACCCCAGAAAATCTTTAAAAGAAACTCTGCCCGGCAAACTGCCTCAGAGAAAAATTTCCAAAGTTGCGGCAAAAGGCTACAGCTCCTACGGAAATCAGATTGGTCTGGCAACCGGACTGGTAAGAGAAGTATATGATGAAGGCTATGTTGCAAAACGTTTGGAAATCGGTGCCGTTGTGGGTGCTGTTCCCAAAGCAAATGTTGTGAGAGAACGTCCCCAGCCAGGTGATAAGATTATTCTGCTCGGTGGCAGAACCGGACGTGACGGTTGCGGTGGTGCAACCGGTTCCTCCAAAGCACATACCATGGAATCCCTGGAATCCTGCGGTGCAGAAGTGCAGAAAGGAAATCCGCCCGAAGAACGTAAAATTCAGCGTTTAATGAGAAAGAAAGAAGTTACCACTCTAATCAAACGTTGTAACGATTTTGGTGCAGGCGGTGTGTCTGTTGCGATTGGAGAACTTTGTGACGGTCTGGTAATTCAGTTAGACAAAGTTCCGAAAAAATATGAAGGCTTAGATGGTACCGAACTGGCAATTTCTGAATCTCAGGAACGTATGGCTGTTGTTGTGGCTGCAGAAGATGCAGATAAATTTATCGCTTATGCCAACGAAGAAAACTTAGAAGCAACCTTGGTTGCTGATGTTACCGATACCAACCGTTTGGAAATGTACTGGAGAGGCAATAAGATTGTAAATCTGTCCAGAACCTTCTTAAATTCCAACGGGGCTTCCAAACAGGCGAAAGTAACTGTTCCAAAAATTGAATTGAACGATGCACTCGGCGGAGAATTTTCTGACCTTACCGAGATGCTTTCCGACTTAAATATCTGTTCTCAGAAGGGATTAATTGAAAACTTTGACTCTACCATCGGTGCGGCAACTGTGCTGATGCCCTTCGGCGGTCAGTACGAATTGACTCCTGAAGATGTTATGGCAGCAAAGATACCTGTAGAATACGGTGATACCACGACCGCTACTGTAATGAGTTACGGTTACAACTCTAAACTGTCTGCAGCATCTACCTTCCATGGTGCTTACTATGCAGTCATTGAATCTGTGGCAAGAATTATTGCAGCAGGTGCCAAACTGTCTGATACCTATTTAACGTTCCAGGAATATTTTGAACGTTTGAGAGAAGAACCCACCCGCTGGGGCAAACCATTTGCAGCATTACTGGGGGCATACCATGCACAAAAATTGTTGAAAATTGCGGCAATCGGCGGGAAAGACTCTATGTCCGGTTCCTTTAACGATATGGATGTTCCTCCCACATTGGTATCGTTCGCTATCGCACCCGTTTCCACCAAAAAGATTATTTCCCGGGAAATGAAACAGAAAAATACCAAAGTGTATCTGGTAGAAACTCCCGTGATGGAAAACGGACTGTTAGATATGGATCAATTCTTAGAAAATATCCATTGGGTAGAAGAAAACTTAGCTAACGGTACCGTACTTTCTGCATCTGCCATTTCTTATGGCGGTATCGCAGAAGCAGTAACCAAAATGATTCTTGGTAACCGTATCGGCTTTACCTTTACCAAAGACGACGGCTTATTTGATAAAAAATACGGCTCCTTTGTAGTAGAAACCGAAAAAGATTTAGACTTTACCTTAATCGGTACCACCAATGAATCTGAAGTTGTTTCTATGGCAGGCAAAGAGTACAATCTGGCAGACCTGTCCGATACTTTTGAAAAACCCTTAGCAAAAGTATATCCGCCTTATGCAGACGAAATTTCCGGTGAAATTGCAGACTGTGAATACGAAACTGCAAATATTGTGACTTCCTCCATTAAAGTGGCAAAACCCAAGGTATTAATTCCGGTATTCCCCGGTTCCAACTGTGAATACGATTCTGCAAGACGCTTTGAAAAAGCAGGGGCAGAGCCTGAAATTATGGTGTTTAAAAACCTGACTGTTTCTATGTTGGAAGAATCTGTAGAAGCTATGGCGAATGCCATCGAAAAATCTCAGATTATGATGATTCCCGGCGGTTTCTCCGGCGGTGACGAACCGGACGGAAGCGGTAAATTTATTTCCGCAGTATTGCGTAACCCCAAAATTAAAGATGCAATCAACAGACTTCTTTATCAGAGAGACGGCTTGATGCTTGGTATCTGTAACGGTTTCCAGGCGTTAATCAAATTAGGTCTGGTTCCTTACGGCGATATCTTGGAACCCAACGAAAACTGGCCCACTCTGACCTTTAACACCATTCCTCGACATATTTCTACCATGGTAGATGTAAAAGTAGCATCCAATCTGTCTCCCTGGTTAGTAAATACCAAGGTTGGTGACGTGTATAAAACTGCAATTTCCCACGGGGAAGGTAGATTCACCGCACCTAAAGCAGTGCTGGATGAACTGATTAAAAACGGTCAGATTGCAACTCAGTATGTGGATTGTAACGGCAACCCCACCTACGATTCCCGATACAATCCCAATGGTTCTTTATGCTCTATTGAAGGTATCACCTCCAAAGACGGCAGAATCTTCGGTAAAATGGGTCACTCTGAACGTATTGCTGATGACTTGTATAAAAATATTGACGGATCTTTTGATATGAAACTCTTTGAATCCGGTGTGGCATACTTTAAATAAACGAGGAATTTATGATGACCAATTATCAGAAAGCAGCTGCTTTCTTACGGGAAAAAGTGAACGGAGTCTACGATACCTGTGTGGTGTTAGGCTCCGGATACGGCGATTTAATCGACAAATTACCCGATAAAATTACAATATCCTACGGTGAAATTCCCGGTTTTCCCGTTTCTACGGTACCGGGACACCGTGGTGAAATGGTGTTTGCCCGAATGAATGGAAAAAATGTAATATTTATGTCCGGCAGATTCCATTTTTATGAAGGTTACTCCATGAGTGAAGTGACTTTTTATGTGAGAGTGTTAAAACTGTTCGGAGTTACCAATCTGATTCTTACCAATGCCACAGGAGGGATTAATCCCGACTTTCGTGCAGGGGATTTGGTTGTGATTTCTGACCATATCAAGTTAGGCTTACAAAGCCCCTTGTTTGGTCCCAATGATGATTCCTTTGGTCCCCGTTTTCACGATATGTCCTGTGCCTATTCCGACGCTTTGAGAGAATCCTGTAAACAGGCCTTTGAAACAATTGGAATTCCTTATAAAACAGGCGTTTATGCCATGATGGGAGGCCCTCAGTTTGAAACGCCTGCAGAAATCCGTGCCTTAGGCATTTTAGGTGCCGATATGGTGGGCATGTCCACTGTTCCTGAAGTGATTGTCGCAAATCACTGCGGAATGAACGTGCTTGGTATTTCCTTGATTTCCAATTTGGCAGCGGGGATATCCAAAGCACCTCTTTCTCACGAGGAAGTGATACAAGAGGGGAGAAAAGCCACCGAAATTTTCTGGAAGGTGCTATCTGAGTTGATGCACCTGATATAACAAAAAAGTATAAAGGGAAAAAGTTATGAATGATTTAGTTTTAAGCGGTCAGAAAAAAATAGCCTGGGCAAAACGGTTTATGCCTGTGCTTCATGAAATTGAAAAGGATTTTGTAGCGAATCAGGTGTTTGCCGGATTAAAGATTACCGTTTGTATTCACCTGGAAGCAAAAACCGCCTGCTTTGTCAAGATGTTAAAACATGCAGGTGCCATTGTTACGGCAACCGGATGTAATCCCTTGTCTACTCAGGATGATGTGTGTGAAGCACTTCGTGCCGACGGGATTCGTGTATGTGCGAAACATGGCGTTTCTATGGAAGAATATGAACGTCATCTGGAAGAATCTTTATCCGATGGTCCTGATCTGATTTTGGATGACGGCGGTGATTTAACCGATATTATTCACCATAAAATGCCTCATCTTGCCGACAAGCTCATTGGTGGAACCGAAGAAACCACCACAGGCGTGAACCGTTTAAAAAATTTAGCCCAAAAGGGTGAAATCAAGTATCCGATTATTGCAGCAAATGATGCAATGATGAAATTTTTATTCGACAATCGTTACGGAACCGGTCAGTCCGTTTGGGACGGTATCAACCGCACCACAAACTTAGTGGTTGCGGGGAAAACCGTTGTAATTGCGGGCTATGGCTGGTGCGGACGTGGTGCGGCATTGCGTGCCAAAGGTTTGGGGGCTAAGGTGATTATCACGGAAATTGATGAAATTAAGGCAATTGAAGCGGTAATGGATGGTCACACCGTGATGAAAATGAACGATGCTGCAAAATTGGGTGACATTTTCGTGACGTTAACCGGCTGTAAAGATGTTATCACAAAATCGCATTTTGAAGTGATGAAAAACGGTGCAGTTTTAGCAAATGCGGGGCATTTTGACGTGGAAATCAATAAAAATGATTTACTGTCCTTAAGCGTTTCTCACGAAGAAACCCGTCAGAATATTGAAACCTATACCTTAAAAAACGGAAACGAAATTCATTTGCTTGCGGAAGGCAGACTGGTTAACTTAGCTGCAGGGGACGGACATCCCGCTGAAATTATGGATATGAGTTTTTCTGTTCAGGCATTGGCATTACGATACTTAAAAGAGCATAAGAATGAACTAAAACCAGGTATGCACTATCTGCCTGAAGAAATTAACCGCAAAATTGCAACCATCAAATTGCAGTCCTTAGGAGCAGGTCTGGATTGTCTTAGCGACAAACAAAAAGTTTATTATTTTGGAGAATAACCGAAACTTTCGGATATTTTATAAATTACGTTTTCTTATCATCAGACAGAAAACGATGGGGTGGCAGAAACCATCCGGGAAATTTTTTAGAAAATTGAGGGGAATTTTCATGCAAAAGTTTTTATCCAAAAAAGTTATTATCATTGCAAGCATTGTGTTGGTGGTTGCTTTGTTGGTGCTGTTGGCGCTGCTTGGAATCAGTGATTCTTCCAAAGTATCTGCCGGTGTTCAGCTCAATTCGGTTCCGGTAGGCGGAAAAACTGCAGAAGAAGTTTCTGCATTGTTGGATGAGCAGATTGCACAGCCGAAAATGGTGCAGATTGTTGTGGAAGACAAACAGATCGATCTGGACTTAAATTCCGCTGGTTTTTCTCTGGATAAGGAAAAAACCATAGAGCAAGTGATGCAAACTGGAAAGAGCAACATTTTTGACGGATTAAAGGCTCGCTTTTTCCATACCAATGTAAAAGGTACTGTAATTTCTGATTCTGAAATGTTTGTAACGGTAATGGATGCATTGCTTCAGACTGAGGGATTAAATGATAAGCGGTTTGATTATACCATAGCAAACAATATGGCAGAAATTACTTTGAAAACCGGTGTTACCTGCTATGACAGCCAAAAGCTTTATGAAGAAATCTTAGCAGAATATCCCGAAATCAAAGCACAGTATTATATGGAAACAATGGCGGCAAAAGCTCCTACTGTGGAGGAAATCAAAAACGCAGTCAATATTAAAGTGATTGATGCCAAAATGGAAAAAGCAGACGGAAAAACCAGAATTATTCCGCATCAGATCGGACTTGCGATTGATGAAACCGTTCTGGCAGAAAAACTGGCAGAAGGGGAAGCCGTATTTCAGGTTCCTGTCACCGTGTTAAACCCCAAGGTATATACCGATGATTTGGGGGAAGAAGCATTCCCGCACAAATTAGCTACATATACCACGAAGTATAACGAAGGGGAAGTGGCACGTTCTACCAACGTAAAACTTGCGGCGAAAAAAGTAAACGGAACCGTATTAAACTGCGGTGAAGTGTTCTCCTTTAATCAGGTGGTTGGAAAACGTACGCATGAAAACGGTTTCCGTGATGCGAAAATTTTCTTGTCCGATAAAGTAGTAGACGGTACCGGTGGCGGTATTTGTCAGGTATCTTCCACGATTTATCCTGCTGTTTTGTACAGTGATTTGAAAATTGTAGAACGAAGAAATCATAATTTTGTGGTTTCCTATGCAAAATCGGGGATTGATGCTACCGTATCATACGGCTCCATTGACTTCAAATTCCAGAACAGTCTGAACAATCCTATCCGGATTAAAGCCAGTGCGGTTAACGGAAATATGACAGTAGAAATTTGGGGAACCAAAGAAAATAATCATAAAGTCGAACTGTCTACCGAGACCTTGGGTACAACCGCACGTCCTGTAAAATATGTATACAATGCAGAGATTCCCGAAGGGGAACAGCGTGTGATTCAGGGCGGTTATGATGGCGTGAAAGTACAGAGCTACCGTGTTGTAAAAGATGAAAGCGGTGCAGTGATTCGTACCGATAATTTGGGTGTTTCCAACTATGTATCTTTAGTAAGAATTATCGAAACCAGTGACCTGAACCTGGCAGTTCCGGAAAACGGAGAGGTGCCTTTGCCGGAAGCTACTCCGGAAAATCCCTTAGAACCCAATCCGGAAGGAGTTCCGCCGGTGGATCCGTCAGTTGAAACCAATCCCGCAGGGCCTATAGCAACTCCTGATGGTACCGAGCCTGTAACGCCTGTTGTAACCGATGCTCCTGCACCGGTAGTAACTCAGGCACCTGTTACCGTAGAAACCCCTGCACCGGTAGTAACTCAGGCACCCGTTGAAACTTCTCAGCCAGAAATTTCGTCAGAAGAAACAGTAGCATAACCTCTGTTTTGATACCAGTTTAATTTGTTAGTAACAAGGAGTGTCATTTATTTACATTCCAGGGAGGATACAACAATATGATACGTACATTTAAAGGTGGCTTCCATCCGGAAGAACATAAACATCTTACCGAATCGAAAGCGATTGTTTCACTTGCACCGCCCAAAGAAGTCGTGATTCCTATGTCACAGCATATCGGTGCCCCTTGTAAACCTCTGGTTGGGGTGGGAGATATCGTGACGATGGGACAGAAAATCGGTGAGCCTACCGGTTTTGTATCGGTTCCGGTTCACGCTTCTGTTTCCGGAAAGGTCATTGCAGTGGAAAATCGTCCTCACACCGGTTTGGGAACCTGTATGGCAGTTGTCATTGAAAATGATTTTTGCGATACCGTGGCAGAAACCGTGAAACCCGTTGATGTAGACAAACTGTCTGCCAAAGAATTGATTGAAGCGATTAAAGAAGCCGGTATTGTAGGGATGGGAGGCGCTACTTTTCCTACCCATATCAAACTT
Source organism: Clostridia bacterium (assembly GCA_017625695.1). Classification (GTDB taxonomy): domain Bacteria; phylum Bacillota; class Clostridia; order UMGS1840; family UMGS1840; genus SIG452. Next base: position 89,216 of record JAGAKI010000008.1, read on the forward strand.
TCTCCACCGGAAGGAAAACAAGCAGATTGCGTGATTTTAAACGGAGCAGAATGTGAACCGTTTCTGACTGCTGACCATCGTGTGATGCTGGAGCGTCCCAAAGATGTGATTGACGGTCTTAAAATCATGATGAAAATTTTAGATGTCAAAAAAGGATATATTGCCATTGAAGACAATAAAAAAGACGCCTACAGGCTGACGAAAGAAGAATGTAAGGCAGAGGCTGATATTTGTGTGATGCTTGTGAAAACCAAATATCCTCAGGGCAGCGAAAAACAGTTGATTGATTCGGTTCTGCGCCGGGAAGTAAAATCCGGTCAGTTGCCGATTGACGCAGGGGTAGTGGTGCAGAATGTGGCATCTGCTGCACAGATTGCCGTGTCTCTTCGCCAGTCCGGAATGCCCCTTGTGTCCCGTGTGGTTACGGTATCGGGAAGTGGTGTAGAAACTCCACAGAACTTTTTGGTTCGTATCGGTACTCCGCTTTCTCATTTGGCAGAAGCTGTTGGTGTCAAAGAAGGCATCAAAAAAGTTCTGGCAGGCGGTCCGATGATGGGGGTTGCCCAATATACCCTGGATGCTCCGGTTATCAAAGGAACCTCCGGACTTCTGTTTTTCACAGAAAAAGAATATCATCATTATGAACCTCAGTCCTGTCTCAGATGCGGAAGATGTGTGCAGCATTGTCCGATGCGACTGATGCCATTTATGATTATGGCAAATGCAGAACTAAACAATCTGGATGAAGCGGTCAAATACGGTTTGAAAGACTGTATGGAATGTGGAACCTGTAGTTATATCTGCCCATCCCGCAGACATCTGGTGCAAACCATCCGCGTTGCAAAATCTCAACTCCCGAAATAAGGGATTTAAACTATAGACAGAAAGGATTCAGTAGAGCTGTGCAGAATTTTTTGTACAGAGAGAATAGTTATGAATGAAAAATTAATTGTATCTACATCCCCGCATATTCAGACTTCCTACGGCACCCGTAAGCTTATGGGCAATGTTTTAATTGCACTTATCCCGGCTGTGGTTGCTGCAACCTGGATTTTTGGGATTCGTGCTTTGATTTTAATTGCGATTTCCACGTGTTCGGCAATGTTGTTTGAACATTTGTGGTGCATGGTTACCAAACAGAATACCACCATTTTTGACTTGAGTGCTGCTATTACCGGCGTGCTGTTGGCATTGACATTACCGGTTGGCGTACCTCTTTATGTACCGATTGTCGGCACATTCTTTGCCATTATTGTGGCAAAATGTCTTTTTGGTGGATTGGGAAATAACTTTATGAATCCCGCATTGGCAGGTCGTGCATTTTTATTGGCATCCTATTCACTTCCTATGACTACCTGGGCAAAACCATTCTATTATAAAACCGGTGCGGTGGATGTGGTTACCGGTGCGACTCCCTTAAAACTATTAAAAGCAGGGGAAGCATTGGAGGTAAGCTATATTGATCTGTTTTTAGGAAATATGGGCGGTTGTATGGGTGAAGTTTGTGCGTTGGCGTTGGTGATTGGATTTATTTACCTTTTGGTAAGAAGAATCATTCAGCCTCATGCGACATTGGCTTATGTTGCAACCGTTGCACTGCTTGGCTGGCTCTTTGGGTATCAGGGATTTATGACCGGGGACCCCGTTACTTCTGTATTAACCGGCGGTGTACTGTTGGGAGGTATCTTTATGCTGACTGATTATACCACGACCCCAACTACGTCCCTAGGACAGATAATTTCCGGGATTTTAGCAGGAGCTCTCACCATCTTTATCCGTGTGAAAGGTGGTTATCCGGAAGGGGTTTGCTATTCTATTCTGTTTGTGAATATTTTAGCTCCTCAGATTGATAAACTCGTGATTCCCAAAAAATATGGTGCATAAGGAGGGTCAGCTGACAAATGAAAGAAAAAGATAATATTTTTACATTAGCACTCAAATTGTTTGTAATTTGTCTTGTGATTGCTCTTGGGTTATCTGCCCTGAACTATGTAACCGAACCCGTGATTGCACAGTTAACCGAAACTGCAAAGAAGGAAGCAATGGCTTCTGTATTGCCGGGGTGCGAGTTAACCAAAGCAAATGACAATGTCTATATCGGTACAACTGACGGGAAAACCGTTGGTTATGCTGTGAATGTAATTACCCAGGAGGGGTACGGCGGAGCCATTGAAATGATTATCGGCTTTGATGCAAACTTTAATATGACCGGTGTGGAATACATTTCAATGTCCGAAACTCCGGGTCTGGGAACCCGTGCGAAGGAAGAAAGCTTTACTTCTCAGTTTATCGGACAGCCGGCAAAAGCATTTGAAGAAATTGATGCATTAACCGGTGCTACCGTAACATCTAAAGCGGTGAACGGTGCCATCAATCAGGCATCACAAATGGCAAAGGAGGCAGCACAATAATGAAAGCTTTTTTTAAGAAAATGTTTGCCGAAAATCCTGTGTTTGTTCTTCTTTTGGGAATGTGTCCCACTTTGGGAACCTCCACTTCTGTGATTAACGGCCTGGGAATGGGTCTTTCTGCGACTGCAGTACTCATTTGTTCCAACTTTTTTATTTCGATTTTAAGAAAATTCATTCCGGCAAAAATCAGAATTGCATCCTACATTGTAATTATTGCCGGTTTTGTAACTGCGGTGGATATGGCGTTAAAAGCGTATCTGCCTGAAATTTCTGCATCTTTGGGTGTGTTTATCCCCTTAATTGTAGTAAACTGTATTATTTTAGCAAGAGCAGAAAGCTTTGCTTCCAAAAACACTCCGGGAAAATCTGCTGTTGACGGTTTGTGTATGGGTCTTGGATTCACGGCGGCACTTGTGATTTTATCTGCTATCCGTGAATTGCTTGGCAATGGAAGCTTATTGGGACTGCCTGTATTGGGCAGCAACTATCCCAAAGCAATTATGATGATTTTACCTCCGGGCGGCTTCATTGTACTGGGTGTTGTGCTTGGCGTAATTCAGCTGATGAGAACAAAGGGAGGTGCCAAAAATGGTTGATGCAGGCAGATTATTTTCAATCTTGATTACCACATTGTTGGTAGAGAATTTTGTTTTGGTAAAATTCTTAGGTTGCTGTCCTTTTCTTGGAGTATCGAAAAAAACCGATACCGCCATTGCTATGGGGATGGCAGTTACCTTTGTTATGGCATTGGCAAGTGCGATGTCATGGTTGGTGAATGAGTACATTCTCATCCCGTTCGGTTTGGAGTATTTGCAAACCATTGCCTTTATTTTAGTAATTGCGGCACTGGTTCAGATTGTAGAGATGGCAATTATGAAATTGAGTCCTCCGTTGTATGCTTCTTTGGGGATTTATTTACCGCTGATCACTACTAACTGTGCCGTTTTAGGTGTGGCACTGCTGAACGTACAGAAAAACTACGGATTCTTAGAAAGTCTAGTATCCGGGATTGCGGCGGCGCTCAGCTTCACTTTGGCTATCTGGTTATTTGCCGGAGTCAGAGAACGTCTGGAACATTCCAAAATCCCGTCCTTTATGAAAGGGATGCCCATTGCATTGGTTTCTGCCGGCTTAATTGCTATGGCGTTTTTAGGATTCTCCGGTATGAAACTGTAAAAGGAAAAGAGGAGTGAATCATGCAAAATATTATTAGTGCAACAATCGCAATTTCTGCAATGGGTCTGGTATTTGGCGCCTTGCTTGGGATTGCTGCAAAATTGTTTTATGTAGAGCAGGATGAAAAACTGCCTCTCGTGACTGAGGTGCTTCCGGGTGCAAACTGTGGCGGTTGCGGTTATGCCGGCTGTTCTCAGTGTGCCGCTGCCATTATTGAAGGAAAAGCAAAGGCGAATGCTTGTCCTGTGGGCGGTGCTGAAACTGCAAAAGCTATTTCCAAAATTTTAGGGACAGAAGCGGAAACCTTTGAGAAAAAAGTAGCTTTTGTTCGTTGTGAAGGCTGTACCGATGTGGCAGAAATTAAATTTCAGTATGATGGGAATTTAGACTGTGTGTCTGCCGCCCGTATGATTGGCGGAGGATACAAAGCCTGCAGTAATGGTTGTTTAGGCTACGGCTCCTGCGTGAATGTTTGTAACTTTGGTGCCATTAAAATTGAAAACGGCATCGCAAAAGTGGATTTCCATAAATGTACCGCTTGCGGAAAATGCGTGGAAGCTTGTCCCAAGAATTTGATTACCCTGATTTCACCTTCCGACCGGTATGTGGTAAAGTGCCGAAATACCGATAAAGGGACTGTGGTAAAAGACAAATGTAAAGCCGGATGTATCGGTTGTAAGCTTTGCGAGAAAAACTGTCCCGAAGAAGCGGTGACTGTTGATAATTTCTTAGCTACCATTCATTCTGATAAATGCGTGGGATGTGGCATTTGTGCTGAAAAATGTCCCAAAAAGATTATTAAAAAAATTACCTTGTAAAGGAATGTAACTGTGGAGAACTCTATGAAACAAAATATTAAGAATTTGCTGTTTTCCGAATTGGAAGAATATTTTGTTCAGAAATACCGCCAGAAGTTCAGAGCCAAACAAGTATTCAAGTGGCTTTCTCTGGGGGTTAGTTCTTTTACAGAAATGACTGATATTTCAAAAAAAATGGCAGAAGAATTGTCCGAAGATTTTTATATTTCTACCCTGAAAGTGTTAAAAAAGGAAGTTTCAAAAGACAAGACGGTCAAGTTTTTGTACGAACTCGGGGATGGCAACACCATCGAAAGTGTTTTAATGGAGTATAAACACGGAAGAAGTATCTGTATTTCCACTCAGGTGGGATGCAATATGGGATGTACCTTTTGTGCATCTACTGTTGGAGGAAAGGTCCGTGACTTAGAAGCAGGGGAAATTCTTGACCAGGTGATACTGACTGCCAGATACGAAAATGTGAAAATTTCCAACATTGTACTAATGGGAATTGGCGAACCACTGGACAATTATGAAAATGTCATACGTTTTTTGAAGAATGTGAATGACGAACACGGCATCAATATCGGATATCGGCATATTTCGCTTTCTACCTGCGGATTGGTAGACGGTATTGACCGTTTGGCAGAAGAAGAAATGCCGCTGACCTTATCGATTTCTCTTCACGCACCTAACGATACGATCCGGAATCGTACGATGCCGGTTTCTAAAAAGTATTCATACGGGGAACTGTTGGGAGCAGTAAAGCGTTACCTTCAGAAAAACGGACGGAGAGTATCGTTTGAATATACCCTGATTAAAGATGTCAATGATAAACCCGAGCATGCCCGTGAGCTGTGTCGGAATTTAAAAGGGATGTTGTGCCACGTGAATCTGATTCCTGTGAATCCTGCAAGAGGGACCTTGGCACCGTCCGATGTGAAGCATATTCATCATTTTCAGGAATTGTTAATTGCCGGTGGTTTGAATGCAACCATCAGACGAACCCTGGGAACTGATATCAATGCCGCCTGCGGTCAGCTGCGGCGTGCAACTCAACAAGAAAAGAAGGGAGGAGAACCGCAATGATACACGGAAGAACCGATGTAGGGCAAAAACGAGATCTGAACGAAGACTCATTTGCCTTTGAAAAATTGAAAAAAGGATATGTGATGATTGTTTCTGATGGAATGGGAGGACACAATGCAGGTGAAGTTGCGAGTGCAATGGCAGTTGAAAAAATCCGTGAATTCTGTGAAACACAAGATATGTTCTCCAATCCGGAAATGATGCTTAGAAAAGCAGTCAGCTATGCAAATGAAGCAATTTATAACGCTTCCGTAGAAAATGCCAAAATGCACGGAATGGGAGCTACCCTGGTGGTAGCACTCGGCTACGGAAAAAATATCTATATCGCAAATGTAGGGGATTCCAGAGCCTACCATATCACCAAGGAAAGTATGACACAGGTCACACAAGACCATTCTTATGTGTATGAACTGGTAAAAAGCGGCTTGATTACCCCGGAAGAAGCGAAAATACACCCCAGAAGAAATGAAATTACCAAAGCGCTTGGGATTGCGCCGGAGGTGTATCCGGATATTTTCCCTATTCAGGTTCAAAGAACCGATAAATTGCTCCTCTGTACCGACGGGCTTACAGAAGTTGTGTCGGAACAGGAGATTTTTGAAACCGTAAACCGCCTGAACAGACAGACTGCTTGCGACACTTTAGTTCGCAGAGCAAATGAAAACGGCGGACCTGATAACATAACGGTTGTTCTCATGTAATTTCGGGAATGGAACTATAGATAAAGGAGCTTAGAAAGATGATAGGAAGAGTTTTGGGTGGCAGATATGAACTTCTGGAGCTGATTGGCACCGGAGGGATGTCCAGAGTATACAAAGCAAAATGTAAACTGTTAAACCGATATGTAGCAGTAAAAGTTTTAAAAGAAGAATATCACGAAGATAAAGAATTTATCAAGCGTTTTTATATTGAATCTCAGGCGGCAGCATCCTTATCCAGTCCTCATATTGTTTCCATTTATGATGTTGGAGAAGAACAGAATGTCTATTACATTGTAATGGAATATGTGGAAGGTGTTACCTTAAAGGAAGTCATTTCAGAAAACGGTGTCATGGCGTGGAATGTGGCACTGAATTTTTCATTGCAGATTTTAAGTGCATTGGAATGTGCCCATAAAAACGGTATTGTACATCGTGATATCAAGCCTCACAACATCATTGTTACCAACGACGGGGTTTTAAAGGTGACTGATTTCGGGATTGCCCGTGCCATCAATGGCAACGAAACCAAAAAGATTGACGATGCTGTGGTAGGTTCTGTACATTATATTTCTCCGGAACAGGCAAAAGGGATTATGATTGATGCCAGAAGCGATTTATATTCTTTAGGGATTGTAATGTATGAAATGCTGACCGGTAAGCTTCCCTACAACGGGGAAAATCCGGTTTCCGTGGCACTGATGCATTTAAATTCCGAACCGATTTCCATCAAGGAACTGAATCTGGCAGTTCCCAATGAGCTGGTGCGGATTGTGCAAAAATCAATGCAGCGTGACGTGTTAAACCGCTATCAGAATGCCCGTGAAATGGCAAGTGATCTGAACGAGTTTAAAAAGGTAGAAAATCTGTCTACCAAAGAAAACGAGGATGCTTTCCTGGCAGAAACTCTGGAAATGGTAAAAATTGCTCAGCAGGAAAGAAGCCGTACTCTTTCTCTGGACGGAAAAACCATTGACAATACGCCAGCGTCAAAAGAAGTGGAAATTGTTCCAAAAAAACAGGAAATTAAGCAGACAAAGACTGGCAAAGAATCCAAAATCAAACTTCCGGCGTGGTGGTATCAAAAAGAAGAACGTACTGCTGTTTTGGCAGCACTTGGGGTATCTACCGCTATCCTTGTCGTGATGATTGTGATTTTTATCAGAGTGTTTTTCCCGTCCTTTAGTTTCCCGTCTTTGTTTGAATCCAAAGAATACTTACTGCCCAATGTGGTAGACAAATATATTGAAGATGTATTACCCATGCTGGAAGAAGAAGGTCTGAAGGTAGAAATCACCGAGGTGGAAGATGAATCCTTGGAAGACGGTCTGATTTTAAAACAGCATCCCAGCGGTAATATTATGGTAAAAGTCAGAAAAACCAAAGTGCATCTGAATGTAGTAAAAAATGACAGTGATACCAATGGTTTGAATGTTCCGAAAGTAGTAAATAAAGAATACCGTCAGGCAATTCAGGAATTGGAAAAAGCAGGTTTCTCGGTCCGTCAGATGGAAGAAATGTCATCAGATATTCCGGCAGGTTTTGTCATCCGTCAGTCTCCTGCAGCCAATAAAAAAGCGAAAAAGGGTACTGAAGTTATCATTTATGTTGCCAAAGCAGAAGAACAGGAAGAGGTATTTGTTCCTGATTTTCTCGGTATGACAGAAGAGGAAGCAACCGCAAAAGCAAATGAATTGGGATTATCTGTTACGTTTCATAAAACAGAAGGAAATACGAATGTAGGACGTATTACCGCCCAATCGATTGCAAAAAGTACATTGGTTGCGAAAAACACTTCCATCCGACTGACGCTGATTGTGGAAGATGATGCCGGTACTACCGATGCTCCTGAAGTAACTGCAAGTCCTACGGTTACTTCTGTACCGACTCATACTCCTGTTGTGACGGAAGAACCGACAGTCACCGCCGAACCAGTATCTTCTCAGAGTCTGACCATAGATTTGCCGCAGAATAAAGATTCTGTGGAAGTCATCATCAAAAAAGCCGGCAGCGAAGTGTATCGGAAAACCCATCAGACCTCAGAAAAACGTATTACTGTTTCTGTCAAAGGAAGCGGAACACAAAAAGTCGAAATTACGTTGGACGGACAGCAATTTTTCTCTCAAAATATTAAGTTTAACTAAGGATGATGTAATAACCGGAAAAGAGGTGCCAAAAGGATTTGGATGGTTTGCTTGTCAAAGGAATCGGCGGTTTTTATTATGTGAAAACCGAAAATGGGTGCTATGAATGTAAGGCACGTGGCGTTTTTCGGAAGAATGAAATCGTGCCAACTGTAGGGGATCGGGTGCGGATTCGTGTGATTTCCGAGGAAAAGAAACTTGGAAATTTAGAAGAAATCTATCCCCGTAAAAATCTTCTTATTCGCCCCAGTATTTCCAATGTGGACCATTTTATCATTGTGGCTCCCGCAAAATCTCCGGATTTTGACACCTTTTTTGTGGACAAATTATTGGTGTTCTGTGAATTGTATGACATCAGTCCTTTACTGGTTATCAACAAGAATGATTTAGATTGCGGGGAAGCCTTTGGACACATCTATGAGAAGATTGGCTATCCCGTCATTTACGCAAGCACAAGAACCAAAGACGGTATTGAAAAAATTCGGGAAGAAATTCGGGGTGGCATCAACGTATTTGCCGGATTTTCCGGAGCAGGAAAATCTTCCATTTTAAATGAAATTATCGAGGGTGGAGATTTGCAGACCGGAGAAATCAGCAAGATTACCCGTGGACGGCATACCACCCGTCATTCTGAGTTGTTTGAGATTCTGCCTGATACCTATGTGGCAGATACTCCGGGGTTTTCTTCTTTGGAAATTGATTTTTCCATCCCGAATCTGGATGAACTGTTTCCGGAATTTTTAGAGCTTTCCTGTCAGTTTAAAGGTTGTTCTCACACCAAAGAAAAAGGTTGCGGTGTGTTGGAAGCCTTGCAAGCAGGAAAAATTGCCCCTTCCAGATACCAAAGCTATATACAAATATACGAAAAAATCAAAGACATCAAACCTTGGCATAAGAAGTAGAAAGGAAAAGGGAAAATGGTACAGGTTTCACCTTCGTTGTTGGCAGCAGATTTTTCCAATTTAAGAGAAGAAATCAAATCGGTAAATGCGGCAGAGTTTTTGCATCTGGACGTAATGGATGGTCATTTTGTACCCAATCTGACCATCGGTCCTTGCGTAATTTCCTCCATCCGTTCCCATTCCGATTTGGTTTTTGATACCCATTTGATGATTGATAATCCTTTAAAATATATCGAACCGTTTGCCAAAGCAGGTTCTGATTATATCACGGTTCATGCAGAACAGCCGGACGATATTACCGAATGTATCCGTTTGATTGAAAGTTTTGGAAAAAAACCGGGACTTGCCATCAGTCCGGATACACCTGTATCAGCTTTAATCCCTTATCTGGATTGCATTTCCATGATTACGGTGATGTCTGTGTATCCCGGTTTTGGCGGTCAGAAATTCATAGAATCCAGCTATGAAAAAATTAAGAAAATCAGTACGATGATAACAGGAAAGAACATTCTTTTATCGGTTGATGGCGGTGTGGATTTTCAAAATGTCCGCAAATTAGAGGAAGCCGGTGTCACAATGGTGGTTGCGGGAAGCACCGTGTTTGGTCATGAAAACCGTGAGGAAGCGATCCGTATTTTGCGAGGAGAATAAGGTGAAAGTTTTAATTATTGCATCCGGGAATCATCACAGTCCCGGGCGTCTTAGAGAATATGCCCAAGCAGCAGATTATATCATTTGTGCCGATGGTGGATACGACCATGCCAAAGCTGCGGGCATTGTTCCTCATATTTTGGTAGGGGATTTTGATTCGGTAACAGAAGATATTTCCGGCTTTTCCCGTAAGGTGCAATTGCCGCGGGAAAAGGATGAAACCGATAGCTTGTATGCTTTACGGTTTGCATTTTCCAAGGGTGCAAACAAAATTGTGCTCTATGGTGGATTGGGTGACCGATATGACCATAGTTATGCCAATATTTGTCTGCTCTATCAGGCAATGGTGCGGGATATTCCTATGGTGTTGACCGATGGAATCACCGAGATTTATCTGACCGACCATCATCTTCTGCTGGAAAAATCACCGGGAACCATCGTTTCGGTCTATGCGTTTTCGGACGTTTGTGAAGGTGTTACTTTGAATGGGTTAAAATATCCTCTCCGGAATGCGGTATTGGATAAATATAATATCATCGGAACCAGTAATGAATTTGTTGCTTGTAAAGCGGAATTTTGGGTGGAATCTGGAAATTTACTGATTATCTGTAACGAAACTGAGTCATGCTAATATAATGATAGTGAAAACTTCATGATATTGGTATGGCTTTTTTTATGAAAAAATCAAAGTACATAAATCGGGGAGGTGCCTCTGTAGTGAAATTCTTTCGGAAACTCTTTTGTTTAAGCTGGGGAATGGTGCTTGCTGCAATCGGGTTGGGAATTCTGATGGCATTATCAATTCCGGCAAGTATTATTGTGGTTATTCTGTCAATACTTTTAATATTTGTGGGGTATTGTGTGTGTTGTACCGATCATAAAAGAAAATTTTAAAAAGGAGTGGGAAACTTGAAAATTGTTGTCTACAAACCACCTGCATTTTTAAAGGGAGTCATTAAACTGATTTTTGGTGTGAAAAACTAAAGATGAAAGAGAACGTACAGTTTGATTGGATTGAACTGTACGTTCTCTTTTTTTCAGACGTATTTTTCTTGGTTTGGAATTACTTTGTTTGTTTTCGGCTACAATGGTAACAAAGAAGGAGTGTTTGGGATGTTTGAAAAGAAATTTACCGAGAAAGCGGCATCTGTTCTGACTGTTGCGGAACAATTGGCACGGGAATACTCTCAAAGTTACTTAGGAAGCGAACATTTATTATACGGACTTTTAAAAGAAAAAAACGGAGTTGCTTACAGGATTCTCAGAGAAAACGGACTCAGCGAGCAAGCACTGCTTCAGAAAATCCGTGAGATATACGGAACAGTTACAGGAAGATATACCGGCAAGGTTACCTTTACTCCGAAGTCGAAACAAATTTTGGAACTTAGTTTTATTGAAGCCAAAGAAATGGGACATAGCTACATCGGCACCGAGCATTTGCTGTTGGCATTACTGTCTTTGGAGGATTGTGTTGCAGCACGGGTACTTGCTGCTCTGAAAATCAATCCGGAAAAAATGAAAACCGATATTTACGATATGGTTTCGGGAGGGATGCTGCCGCCAAAGCTTGGCGACAATAAACGGATCTCTGCCTATCCTTATCGGTTTTCGGGGGATACTCCTCTGTTAAATAGTTTTTCCAAGGATTTGACCCGCCTGTGCTACGAAGGAAAAATCGATCCCATCATCGGAAGAGATGCAGAAATTGAACGTGTGATTCAGATTCTTTGCCGACGTACCAAAAACAATCCCTGTCTGATTGGGGAACCCGGTGTGGGAAAAACCGCTATCATCGAAGGACTGGCACAAAAAATTGTGAATCGGGACATCCCCAATATTCTACGGAATAAACGGGTATTATCGTTGGATATTTCTTCGGTTTTAGCAGGTACAAAATATCGTGGAGAATTTGAGGAACGTATCAAAAAAGCCATCGAGGAAGCCAAAAAAACAGAGAATGTTATTTTGTTTATTGACGAAGTACACAATATCGTGGGAGCGGGTGCAGCAGAGGGAGCGATTGATGCTGCCAACATTTTAAAACCTGCACTCAGCCGGGGAGAAATCCAGTTGATTGGTGCAACCACCCTGGAGGAATACCGCAGACACATTGAAAAAGATGCAGCTTTGGAACGGCGGTTTCAGCCGGTGGTCGTTGCGGAGCCTGGTGTGGAAGAAACCGTGAAAATTCTTACGGGAATCAAGGATAAATTTGAATCACACCACAATGTTACGATTACAGAGGACGCAATCCGGAGTGCAGCAGAGCTGTCCAGCCGCTATCTTCGGGACCGTTTTTTGCCCGATAAAGCCATTGATTTGATTGATGAGGCGGCATCCCGTGTTCGTCTTAGATTGCAGGCTGTTCCCGAATCGGTCAGACAAACCGAGGAAGGGCTGAAAAGTATTCTGAAAGAAAAGGAAGCTGCCATTGCGACCAGGGACTATGAAAGGGCACTCGCTGTGCGTCAGAAAGAAACGGCCATGCAAGAAAAATATCAGATGGAACTGGATGACTGGAAGATGAAACATGCCAATTCCCGACAGTTGATTGATGCAGAGCATATTGCGGGAGTGATTGCTGCCTGGACCGGAATCCCGTTGGTAAAGCTTAACCAGAACGAACAAAGGCAGTTAATGAATCTGGAAGAAAAATTAGGGAAACGTGTGGTAGGACAAAGTGAGGCAGTGCGGGCGGTTTCCCGGGCAATCCGACGGGGAAAAGCGGGGCTCAATGACCCTGCAAGACCCCTTGGTTCTTTCATTTTTTTAGGACCGACGGGAGTGGGGAAAACAGAGCTGTCCAAAGCACTTTCGGAAGCAGTTTTTGGTACGGAAGAAGCTATGATTCGGCTGGATATGTCAGAATATATGGAAAAGCACAGTGTTTCTAAAATGATAGGTTCACCACCGGGATATGTGGGATATTCTGATGGGGGACAGTTGACAGAAAAGGTGCGCCGTCATCCGTATAGTGTGGTATTATTGGATGAAATTGAAAAAGCGCATCCTGATGTGTTTCATTTGTTGCTGCAGATTTTGGATGACGGTGTATTGACAGATTCCAATGGAAGAAAAGTCAGTTTTAAAAATACTGTGATTATTATGACTTCCAATGTGGGGGCAAAGTTTGTCAGCGACAGCTACCACCCCTTAGGATTTTCAAAATCGTCAGAGGAAAATGACCAAACTCACACAGATCGTTCCAAACGGGTAATCTTAGAATTAAAGCAATTGTTTCAACCTGAATTTTTAAATCGGGTTGACGAGGTGATTGTATTTCGGAAACTGGAAGAGCGGGACTTGGAACAAATTGTTTCCATTCTTTTGGCTAACTTAAAAAAACGTTTGGAAAAACAAGGCTTTTCTGTGGAGTTTTCCGAAGAGGTAGTTCACTATATTGCTTCTTTCGGTGTCAATTCCAACTACGGTGCCAGACCCTTAAAACGGGCGATGCAAAAGCATTTGGAAGACTATCTGGCAGATTGTATTTTAACGGGAGAATTGCGGGAAGAGGAACCTGTAAAAATTATTTTAAAAAATGATAAAATCTCCTTGGAAAAAAATTGACAAAATGATAAAAATGGTGTATCATATAAGATAGAAAAAATATAATTGGTGAAGTATATGTTTTTAGCGATTTGTTGAGGGATTTATCATGGTAGTTAAAACAATTATTACAGGAAACATCGAAGAAAATTGTCATCTTTTCTGGGATGAAAACAAACATTGTATGGTGATTGATCCAGGAGACGATTGTAGCCGTATTTTAAAAGAGATTTCCGAGCAGCATCTTTTCGTGGGAAAAATCATTTTAACCCATGGTCATTATGACCATGTGGGTGCGGTGAATGAATTGAAAAAAGCAACCGGTGCTGCCGTGATTGCCCATGAAGAAGAAAAAGAATTGATTGTAAATCCCGAATTGTCGCTTTCCCGATATATCAGTCCGGATTTTTCCATTCCCGAAGTAGATTTTTATGTGAAAGAGGGGGATGTGATTTCGGTTGGAAGTCTTTCTCTTACTGTGATGCATACTCCCGGTCATACCCAAGGGGGAATGTGTCTGTACGGACATGGTATTTTATTTTCGGGAGACACCGTGTTTTACGGAACCTTAGGCAGATGGGATTTTCCCACAGGAGACTTGTCGAAACTAACACATTCCATTATCCAACGGATTTTTTCTTTGCCTGATGATACCATCATCCATTCAGGGCACGGTCCTGCTACTACGGTCGGGGCAGAGAAACAGCATAATGAGGTATTCCGATGGTCATCAATTTAAAAAATGAGGTGGAGTCTTATCATTACGGGATTTACCACCTGTTAAAAATGATTTTTCCTTTTGATGAAATTATCTGTAACGCAGAAAACGCTGACCTGGATATTTCCTATCAAGTAGAAGATTCTTATGTGACCGCTGTTTGCAGCGGCAAAACCCATCGGGAACCAATCCTCAGAGATGATGTGCTTCTCACGTTAAAGCGTGCCATTTATCGGGTGACCGGAGCGGTCTTGCCTTTCGGAATTTTAACGGGTGTCCGTCCGTCTCAGACGGCGTTAAAATTTGCAGAAAATATTACCGATGGATTATCTTCTGTATATCTGGTTTCTCCTGAGAAAGCTGCTGTGATGGAGCAGTGTGCCCGTCAGGTGATTGCAACCGAAACAACCTTATCTCCAAAAGAAATATCCTTATATATTCATATTCCGTTTTGTCCGTCCCGATGCGGTTATTGTTCGTTTACACTGGAGTATTTGAAACCCTATTCCTTGCTAATTGACGACTATTTTACGGCACTTCTGACAGAAGTACGTGGAGTCATGGAAACGATTACGGAAATTGGTCTTTTATTACACAGTGTTTATATCGGCGGTGGGACGCCAACCGTATTAACTGAAAAACAGCTGGAAAGTTTAATTTCCACGGTGTTGTCTTATCAGACACCTAAAGAATTTTCGGTGGAAGCAGGCAGAGCCGACACCGTTACCTATGAAAAACTATCGGTATTGTCCCAACTGGGGGTCAATCGTATCAGTATCAATCCCCAGACTTTAAATCAGAAAACCTTAGACAGAATCGGCAGACGGCATACGGTAGAAGAATTCTTTTATGCTTATGAGCTGAGTCGGAAATTTAGCTTTGATACCGTTAATACTGATTTGATTGCAGGATTACCCGGAGAAAACTTTTCAGATTTCAAAGCTTCGCTGGACGGTATTTTGAAGCTTTCTCCTGAGCATATCACCGTACATACCTTGTGTAAAAAGCGAACTTCCGATATGCGGATGCAATCCGATGTCCGGCAGTTTTCGGAAGCGGAACACATGCTTCGCTATTCCTACGAAGTGTTAGCATCTACCTATGAGCCATATTATATTTACCGTCAGAAAAATGCAATCGCAGGATTAGAGAATGTTGGTTTTATGAAAAATCAGAAGGTATGTGCATATAATATTTTTATGATGGAGGAAATCTCCTCCGTGGTAGCAGTCGGGGCAGGTGGAACCTCCAAACTTATTGATTTTAGCACCAAAAAGCCTTTTTCTAAGCTGCGTACCGATAAACAGCCGGAGCGGTACATGAGAGATTTAGATGAAATCCTACGGGAAAAGCAAAGGTTTTTGCGAGAGGGAAGCCACCTTTTATAATGTGCGAACGAAGGAGGAACTAAGATGAACATCTGGCATGATATGAGCGAGGAGAGAATCACTCCCGAGAAATTTTCTGCTGTCATCGAAATTGAGAAAGGCGGAAAAAATAAATATGAACTGGATAAAGAAACCGGTCTTTTAAAATTAGACCGTGTGCTTTATACTTCTACTCACTATCCTGCAAATTACGGATTTATTCCCCGTACCTATGCCCAGGACGGTGACCCGTTGGATGTGTTGGTTTTATGTACCGAAGGGATTATGCCCATGACAGTGGTAGAATGTTATCCCATCGGTGTTATCAAAATGATTGATGACGGGGCAGTGGATGAAAAAATTATCGCTGTCTGCGAAAATGACCCCTATCACAATTCCTTTCGTGATGTGTCAGAATTACCCAATCATTTATTTCACGAAATCAAGCATTTTTACGAAGTATATAAAATGTTGGAGTATAAAGAAACCATTGTGAATATGGTAGAAGGTGCTGATGTAGCAAGACAAGTAATTACCGAATGCATTGAACACTACAAAAAAGAATTCTTAGGACAGTAAAGAGGAGGACATCATGAAGAATTTGTTGGTAGCACAGTCCGGAGGACCTACTGCGGCAATTAATGCAAGCTTAGCAGGAGTGATCTTCGGAGCATTGAAAGAAACTAGTATTGATAAAATTTACGGTGCCGTTTACGGTATCGAAGGAGTGCTGAGTGATACTCTTGTGGAGCTTGGTACCATTGATTTGGAAATCTTAAAGCAGACTCCGGCGGCATATCTTGGTTCCTGCCGGAAAAAGCTTCCGAATTTGAGTGATAATCCCAAGCTATACCAACAGATTTTCTCATATTTTCAGGAGAAGAACATTGGATATTTCCTCTATATCGGCGGAAATGACTCTATGGATACGGTTTGCAAATTATCCGATTATGCCAAAGAACATAACATTGATGTAAAAATCATAGGGATTCCCAAAACGATTGATAATGACCTTGCATATACAGACCACACTCCCGGCTTTGGTTCTGCAGCGAAATATGTGGCAACTACTGTAGCCGAGATTGCAGAGGACAGTATGGTGTACGATTTGAAATCTGTAACTATTGTGGAAATTATGGGGCGTCATGCAGGTTGGCTGACCGGTGCTGCTGTTCTGGCAAGAAACGGCACCCGATCTGCACCTCATCTGATTTATTTGCCGGAAGTTTCGTTTTCCAAAGAACAGTTTGTGAGGGATATTGAAGCGTTATTTGACAAAGGAATCCACCAGGTGGTTGTGGCGGTTTCCGAAGGAATTCACGATAAAAACGGAACTTTAATTTGCGAAGGCGGAACCAGTGCAACCGATTCTTTCGGTCACGCTATGTTAAGCGGTGCGGGGAAAGCGTTGGAGAATCTTGTGAAAGCAGAGCTTGGTTGCAAAGCAAGAAGTGTAGAATTAAATGTGTGTCAGCGTTGTGCCGGACATTTATTATCTCAGACTGACAGTTCGGAAGCGTTTTCCATTGGAGAGTCGGGGGTAGCTTGTGCGGTGGCAGGGCAGAGCGGAGAAATGATGACGTTTGTCAGAATTTCTGACAATCCCTACAAAGTAAAAATTGAATCTGCCGATATTCATAAGAGTGCCAATGTGGAAAAATGTGTTCCTACTGAATGGATTATAAACGGCAACGACGTAGGGGAAGAACTTCTCAGTTACTTAAAACCTTTGATAGCAGGGGAAGTTAAGATTCAATATAACGAAAACGGACTTCCCAAACATTTATACAGATAGGAAATTTTTAGAATGTATCAGGATTTTTCATATTATTATGACCGGTTTGCCTATGATATTGACTATGGCAAATTCTATGGATACTACAAAAAAATATTTGAAAAGTTTTCCCTGAATCCAAGTCTTGTGTTGGATATTTGTTGCGGTACGGGAACCTTAACCCGTCTGATGGCAAAGGATTACGAGATGATTGGCATAGATTTTTCCTGGGAAATGCTGGATGTTGCCAAAGAGAAAGACCCTGATGCAACCATACTATATCTCAATCAGTCTATGACGGACTTTGAACTTTACGGAACGGTAGATGCTTGTTATTCCTCGTTGGACAGTGTGAATTATCTTCTTACGAAAGAGGAACTGATCAAGCATTTTCAATTGGTTCATAATTACTTAAATCCTGACGGATTGTATATCTTTGATATTTCCACCATTTATAAATTCCGCCATATTTTGGGCAATAACACATTTACCGACGAAACCGAAACCGAATTTTTCGTTTGGCAAAATACATATGAAGACCGTCTTTTGACGATGGATTTGGATATCTTCTATCAGGAAGAAGACGGTTCTTACGGACGGGTATCCGAAACCCATTACGAAAGAGGATATACCATAGCTGAAATTACAAAAGCGGCAGAGAAGTGCGGTTTTTTTGTGGAGGGTGTGTATGATGAATTCACCTTCCATTCCGCCCATTCCAAAAGTGAACGGATATTTTTTGTGATAAGGAGCATAAAAAAGTGATAGAATTTGTTTCCAAAGAGTGTATTGATACCCAAAAAGAATATATGAAAAATGTCCGCTTAAAAAACGAGGGGACTAAGAAAACTGCTGTAGTGGTTACCTACGGATGTGCCCAAAATGAAACCGATTCGGACAAGCTGTATGCCATGCTCTTCCAAATGGGGTACGAAAAAGGCGATGATGAAAAAAATGCCGACCTTGTCATTTATAATACCTGTTCGGTTCGTGAAAATGCGGAAGTGAAGGTATACGGCAAAGTAGGTACGTTAAAAGCAAAAAAGAAAAAGAATCCGGATATGGTGATCGGTGTTTGCGGTTGTTTAATGCAACAGCCTCACGCCAGCGAGCGTATCAAAAAGACCTTTCCCTTTGTGGATATGGTGTTTGGTACCCACGTGATTCATGAATTTCCAAAAATGCTTCATCATGTGTTAACTGAACGGGAAAGGGTGTTCTCTGTAGATTCGGTGGACGGCGTGATTGCAGAAGGCGTTCCTGTGGTATATGACAAATGGTACAAGGCATCCATTCCCATTATGTACGGTTGCAACAATTTCTGTACATACTGTGTAGTACCTTATACCCGTGGCAGAGAACGAAGCCGTAAATCTGAAGATATTTTAAAAGAAATCCATACCCTTTGTGAAAAAGGATTAAAAGAAGTAACTCTGCTTGGTCAGAATGTGAATTCCTACGGAAAAGACTTACAGGACGATTTGGATTTTCCCGATTTATTATCGGCAATCTGCGAAATCGACCAGATACAGCGGGTGCGGTTTGTGACTTCTCATCCCAAGGATTTAACCGACAAGTTAATTGCTGTTATGGGCAACAATAAAAAAATCTGTAACAGTTTGCACTTGCCGTTTCAGGCAGGAAACAACCGGGTGCTGAAGGAAATGAACCGTCGCTATACCCGTGAGGATTATCTTACTTTGGTTTCAAAAATCAGAGCAGCAGTTCCCGATATTGCATTAACTTCTGACGTTATTGTGGGCTTTCCCGGCGAAACGGAAGAAGAATTTTATGATACCTTATCCTTAATTCGTGAGGTTCGGTTTGATAATTTGTTTACTTTTATCTATTCTCCCAGAAAAGATACCAAAGCAGCGTTGATGGAGGATCCCAGAACCTACGAAGAAAAGCTTAAGAATTTTAACGAACTGTTGGAAGTGCAGACCGAAATCTGCAGGGAAGCTAACGAAGCTTATCTTAACAATACCTACGAAATTATCGATGAAGGCTTAAGTAAAAACAATTCCGAAATGCGTCAGGGCAGAACTACCACCAATAAGGTGATTAATTACAAAGCCAGAGCAGATGTCAAAGAAGGCGATTTTGTCACGGTAAAAGTGACCGAAGTAATGTCCTGGTCCTTAGTGGGTGTTCAGGAATGTTAGAACAGGATGGATGAATCAATGCAGATAGAAAAATTATCCCCTATGATGCAGCAGTATTTCCAGATAAAAAAAGATTATGAAGATACGCTGTTGTTTTTTCGATTAGGCGATTTTTATGAAATGTTTTTTTCCGATGCGATAACCGCATCCCGTGAGCTTGAAATTACGTTGACAGGCAGAGACTGCGGTCAGGAGGAGCGGGCACCGATGTGCGGTGTTCCGTATCACAGTGCCGAAACCTACATTTCCCGACTGATAAAAAAAGGGTATAAAGTTGCCATCTGTGAACAGGTGACAGATCCCAAAGCTGCAAAGGGGATTGTAGAACGTGCGGTGGTAAGAATTATCACCCCCGGTACTTTTTCTGATACCAATGCACTGGACGAAAAATCAAACCATTATCTGGCTTCTGCATATCTTACCAAAAAAGGTGCAGGGGTTACCTTTTCCGATATTACCACGGGAGACGTTTCTACCACTGAATTTACAGGGAATGATTTTATCTCTCACCTAATCAGTGAACTGGTAAAATATGCACCTGCTGAAATTTTAGTAAATTCTGAAGCTTTGGTACATAAAAACTTTCTTTCTTCCATCAAAGAAAGAATCAATACCCGATTTGAAGCCGTGGACGATTCCTTTTACAGCTTTTCCAATGTAGAAGAAACCTTATCCAAACGGTTTGAAGCTTTTTGGGAAAAGAAAGATGAACTGATAAAAAAAGAGTTGTCCTATTTTTCCTTAGCGGCTTGTCTTTATTACATTGACAAAACGCAAAAAACAGAGCTTCGTCATATCACTGAATTTGACTATTATGATTCCAAAAGCTTTCTGGAAATTGACGATTGTGCCAAACGGAATCTGGAACTGACCGAAACCATGCGGGATAAAAAACGTCAGGGTTCCTTATTCGGTGTGCTGGATGAAACAAAAACTTCGATGGGTGCCCGTATGCTCAAACGATTTATTGAACGTCCTTTGGTTAACCGCACCGAAATTGAACGACGTCTGGATGCGGTAGAGGAATTAACCTGTAATCAACCGGATGCAGATGCAATCCGCACCCATTTGAAAGAAATTCGTGATGTAGAGAGATTGCTCTCCAAGATTTCGTTGAAAACGGTAAATGGTCGTGACCTACTGGCACTTCGTGATTCCTTCCGGGTATTGCCGGATTTGAAAGAAATTGTGGGGAAATTTCAGTCCACCTTATGGAAACAGATGTACCGTAACTGGGATTCTTTGGAAGATATTTTCAAAGAAATTGATGCCTCAATTTCCGAGGAGGCACCCTTAACCATCCGTGAGGGAGATATCATCAAAGACGGATATCACGAAGAAATTGATAAAATCCGTGCCATGAAGAAAAACAGCAAATCCATTTTGCTGGAATTAGAAAATAAAGAACGGGAAAAGACCGGCATTGCCAAATTAAAAACAGGCTATAATAAGGTTTTCGGCTACTATATTGAAGTCACCAAATCCTATCAGGATTTGGTTCCCGATTATTTTATCAGAAAACAAACCTTAGCCAATTGTGAACGTTACATCACAGGAGAGCTAAAAGAAATAGAAGAAGTGCTGTTAAGTGCAGAAGAAAGAATTACGGAACTGGAATATCAGGTGTTCTGTCAGATTCGGGAAATGATTTTCAAAAATTCCGAGCGAATCAAGAAAACCGCAGATATCATCAGTTATCTGGATGTGTTAGGCTCGTTTTATGAAACTGCTTTAACCAACAATTATGTAAAACCTGAATTTAATTCGCAAAATCAGATTGAAATTTTAGATGGCAGACACCCTGTTGTAGAACAGGCAAGAAAAGATGTTTTATTTGTGTCAAACGATACAAAACTGACGGAACAACAGCATTTTGCCATTATCACAGGACCCAATATGGCAGGGAAATCCACCTATATGCGTCAGGTTGCCTTAATCTGCATTATGGCACAGATGGGCTCCTTTGTTCCAGCGAAATTTGCCTCGCTGACCGTTTTGGACAAGGTGTTCACCCGTGTAGGAGCTTCCGACGATTTGGCAATGGGACAGTCTACCTTTATGGTGGAAATGACGGAAGTATCCTCCATTTTAAAAAATGCCACCAAACAGAGTCTTGTCATTTTAGATGAAATCGGACGTGGGACAAGTACCTACGACGGTTTGTCTATTGCGTGGGCGGTAGTGGAATATATCTGCGAAAAAATCGGTGCAAAAACTTTATTCGCTACTCATTATCACGAACTGACCCAGCTGGAAGAGAAAATGGCACCCGTGAAGAATTACTGTGTTGCAGTCAAAAAGCGTGGAGACGACATTACCTTCCTCCGCCGCATTATTGAGGGCGGTGCTGATGACAGCTATGGGGTGGAGGTTGCCAAATTAGCCGGCATCCCCAATCAGGTAATCAAACGTGCCCAGGCATTGGTTCGGGATTTAGAGGGAGAGAAAACCGAACTGCAGATTGCTCCCAAAGCGGTGACAGAAGACAACAGTCAATCCTTTGCCGGAATTTTATCTATGAATCTGGTGGCAGAACTTCAAAAAACTGATGTGACTACCTTAACCCCCTTAGAAGCTTTGAATCTTTTGAATCATTTGGTGAATGAAGCCAAAAAAATCTAACCAAGGAGTACGTATGGGAACCATTCATGTATTAGACCGATTGCTTTCCGATATGATTGCCGCAGGCGAGGTTGTGGAACGCCCCTCCTCGGTGGTCAAGGAATTATTTGAAAATGCAAAAGACGCAGGTGCCGGCAGAATTACCGTGGAAATTGAAGAAGGCGGAAAAAAACGGATCTCTCTGACCGATGACGGCTGTGGTATGGACCGTGAGGATGCAGTACTCTCGGTGGTTCGTTATGCCACCAGCAAATTAAAAACCAAAGAAGATTTGTTTTCTATTTCTACGATGGGATTCCGCGGAGAAGCGTTGGCAAGTATCTGTGCAGTTTCCAAAGTAACCATGGTCACCCGAAAGGAAGATGCACTGTCCGGCACTATGCTGGTCTGCGAGGGTGGAGAAGTGGTAACGGTGGAAGATATCGGTTGTCCCGTGGGGACTAAAATTACCGTAGAAAATCTATTCTATAATACTCCCGCAAGACTCAAATTTTTAAAAAAAGATGCCACTGAGGGTGCCTATATTGAGGAAATTGTGGCACGCTTGATTCTATCCAATCCTCATTTGTCAATCAAGTTTATCAAAGATGGACGTCAGATTTATTATTCCAAAGGAGATAATGATATCCGTTCTGCAGTTTATGCAGTTTATGGAAGTCAGTTGTCTGAACAACTGATTATGGTGGATGCTGAGAAAAACGGGGTTGCTATTTCGGGCTGTGTGGGTTCTCCCAACCTGGCAAGACCTACCCGTAAATTTGAAAATTTCAGTGTCAACGGCAGAATCTGTAAATCAAAAATTCTGATTCAAGCCTTAGAATATGCTTATTTTCAGAAAATGGCACAGGGAAAATACCCTTTCTGTGCATTGGATATCCGTGTGGATTATACCTTATGTGATGTGAATGTGCATCCCCAGAAGGCAGAAGTGAAATTTTCTGATGAGCAAAGTATTTATGACGCTTTATATAACGCTGTAAAGGACGCCTTGGAAGAAAAACTCTTTGTCAAGGAAACCACGACCGTTCCCATTGCGACCTCAAAAGCGGTGCAATATGATGAAGAACCAAAAACATATCAGCAAAACTCTTTCTTAACAAAAGAACCTGTTCCGGTGAGAGAAACAACCACCAAAAAGCAGGAACCAATTTTCAACCAGTTAAACGATTTTACGTTCATGAGAGAATCGAAAACAGAGACAGAACCTGTTATGATCAAACAAGAACCGGTTATCACTCAAATTGAACTTTCCAAACAAGAAATTACAGAAGAAAAAGAAGTATCAACCGAAGAGGAAAAAGCAGCAGAGATTCTTTTAGATCAATCAAAACCAACAGAAGAAATCCCGGAACGGATTCCCGAAGAACCCCAGGAACCGGATGAGGATTTTCGTGTTATCGGGCAAGTGTTTTCTTCTTACATTTTAATCGAAAAAGGGGATGAGTTGCTTCTTTTGGATCAGCATGCCGCTCACGAACGGTTGAATTATGAAAAAATCCACCGTCAGATGACTGAGAGAGCCATTCATTCTCAGCTTTTGATGGTTCCGCAAATTATAGAATTTGCCCCTACAGATTACCGACTGCTACTGGAACACTTGGAGCTTTTGCAAAATGTGGGGATTACAGCGGATGATTTTTCCGATAACTCCATTGTTGTTCGGGAAATTCCCTGCGAAGTCAAAGAGAAGAATATTGAAAAATTAATATACGAAATTTTAGAAGAAATCAAAAAAAGCGGAAAGGTATTGCCTCAAAACTTTAATTTGAAATTACTGTTTTTGGTAGCTTGTAAAATGAGTGTCAAAGCAAATACCAAATTGTCTATGTATCAGATGGAAAAACTGACCAAAGAAGCATTTGCCCTGAACGGGAAAACCACTTGTCCTCACGGCAGACCGCTGTTTATCTCTTTTTCCAAAACAACCATTGAAACCAAATTTGAACGATAGGAGAGTCCGATGAATCAGGTTATTGTCATTGCGGGGCCTACCGCTTCGGGAAAAACCGGGCTGTCGGTTGAGGTCGCAAAACAATTACATACAGAAATTGTATCTGCGGATTCTATGCAAATATACCGGGAGATGAATGTGGGAACCGCGAAGGTAACAAAAGACGAAATGTGTGGAATCGTTCATCATATGATTGATATCGTATCACCTATGGAAAACTATAATGTCAGCCGTTATGTGGAGGATGCAAAACCCATTGTGGATGGTATATTAGCCAAAGGAAAAATCCCGATAATTGCAGGTGGTACCGGTCTTTATATCAATTCTTTGGTCTATGGCTATGACCTTGCTCCTATTGGGGGAGATGATGCTGTTCGTGCAGAAATTACCCGGCTTTACGAAGAAAAGGGCGGAGAATTCCTCTTGGAAGAACTGCGTAAAATTGACCCGAAAACCGCAGACAGACTTCATCCCAACAATGCCAGACGTCTCATTCGTGCATTGGAGGTTTATCGTATTTCGGGCACCACCATTTCCGAACAGGAGGAACGCACCAAAAACGCCCCAAAGCCCTATGATGTGAAATTTTTTGTGCTGGATACCGAACGGGACAAGTTATATGAGCGGATTAACCGACGGGTGGATATCATGCTGGAAAACGGTTTGGTGGAAGAGGTGAAAACGCTTTTAAAGCAGGGAATTCCCAAAACCAATACCGCTATGCAGGCAATCGGTTATAAAGAAATTGTAGAATTTTTAGACGGATATTTAACCTTGGAGGAAGCGGTGGAAAAACTGAAAATGGAATCCCGCCGTTATGCCAAACGTCAGTTGACCTGGTTCCGGAGAAACGAGGGAGCCATTTGGCTGGAAGCAACGTTGCCAAAAGAAGAACTGGCAATGCAAATTGTAAATATGATAGAATAAAGGTGAATTCAATGGAAGAAACAAGAAAAAAGCACTATAAGCATAAAAAAATCCCCACATTCTACAAGGTGGGAGTACTTGCTATCATCGTCTTTTTCGGGATTGCCATGTACCTGTATTTTCATCCCAGCTTCAGTACTCAGGTGGTATACCACGGGACGGAAGAAGTGGTGATTCCGGCAAAAGGCATCCTGGTATGGAATGAGGAAGTGCTTACTTCCAGCGCCAAAGGAATTGCAGTTATGAACTATTCCGACGGAACCCGTGTGACTGCAAGAACCCACGTGGCAAGTGTATATTCCGGAGAAATTGATGAAGCGAAAAGCAACAGTATTAAGTCCTTGAGCGAAAAAATCAACAGTTTGGAAACCGGTATCAAAAACAGCAACCGGGATTCCAAGGGAACAGAAAGCAGCAGTTCTGTTATCCTGAAGAAAATGCGTAAAATTGCGTATTATTCTCAGGATGGTGATTTTCAGTCTTTGCTAAAGGAAACCAATGATATTGAATCTATGGCGTTGGGTCAGGGAGACAGCACTCCGGAAAAAGAATTGGAAAAACTGAAAAATCAGCGTGACGATTTGGAACGGACCATTACCGGACATAAAGATGCGTTTTATTCCGCTACCTCCGGTTTGATTTATTCTAAGGTGGACGGTTATGAAACTACCATCAATAAGACCACTGTACAGAATGCTGACACTAAGCTGTTTTCCAATCTTTGGAATCTGAAACCGGTGGATTACAGCAAAACGGACGGGAATTATGTATTCGGAAAAATCATTAACAATTATGAAGCTACCATGCTTGCCGAAATTTCTGCAAAAGAAGCGGAAGGAATTGAGGTAGGAGATGTGTTGTATATCAAATCTTCCGATGTCATCGGCGGAAAAATTGCTTGTACCGTTACTGCAGTATCTATCGGCAGAAGCGATGCGGTATTAACGCTTTCCGTAACCAAAAATCTGGATACTTTAATGGGCGAAAGAAAGCTGGATTTTGATTTGGTGAAAAAGACGTATTCCGGTCTTCGGATTCCCAAAGAAGCTATTTTAGGGGATGAAAATGAACCTTTTGTATATGCCATCAAGGATAGCGTAGTGAAGAAGAAACCGGTTGAAATTTTGTGCGAAAAGAACGAATTTGTGATTGTAAAAGAAGATAATCAGAATTCCGATAACGTTCTTTTATATGATTTGGTCATTACAAAATCCAAGAATCTGACCGAGGGGATGATTGTGTCGGACCCCCGATAAATTTTTTGGAAAAAAACAGAGAAAAAGGGATGATTCCAATTGACAATATCGGAAAAACTTGATATAATAAAATATAATATATCTGACAGTGCAAAAAAATCGGGGAGACGTGCCGAAGACATTCTTTTGTTGCCGGTAACCAAAACCAGAACCCCCGAAGAGATTATGCCTGCATTGGAATGTGGCGTTCGTGCTATTGGAGAAAACTATGTTCAGGAATTGGTGGCAAAATACGATGTATTAGCCCCTTATGTAGACGAATTTCATATGATTGGGCATTTGCAGTCCAACAAAGTAAAATACATTGCAGATAAGGTCAGTCTGATTCATTCTGTGGATTCTTTGTCCTTGATGAAAGAGATTGACAAGCAGGCAAAAAAACACGAAAAAGTGCAGGATGTTCTTCTGGAGGTTAATCTTACCAAAGAAGCTTCCAAATCCGGCATTTACGAAGAGAATCTGGAACGCCTTTTCTGGGAAAGCAAAAATTTTTCCAATCTGTTGGTAAAGGGATTCATGACGATGCCGCCTGCGGGAAGCTCTGAGGATACGCTCAGAAGAATTTTTTCGAGGCTGTATCAGTTGTTTTGCAAATTTGCCCTTGAGGATGCTTCTGTGGAAATCTTATCTATGGGAATGAGTCACGATTATCAGATTGCCATTGAAGAAGGGGCGACACTGGTCAGAGTAGGGTCTGCAATTTTCGGCCCCCGCGATTACACGAAAATATCAAACCGGGATACCGGGATATAACTTGAGAGGAGAGCCATTATGTTTGGTGCAATTAAGAAAAAATTAATTGATTTCGGTCTGCTGGAAGAGGAAGAAGAATTAGAAGAAGAGGTTGAGAAAATCTTTAAACAAAAAGAAGCTTCTCAAAAAGAACCTAAAGAAACTCTGCAGGCTCCCAAAAAAGGAAAAATTGTAAATATTCACACTACCACTCAGTTGAAAGTTGTAGTAGTGCAGCCTATGGCATTTGAAGATTCCAAAGAAATTGCTGATCATCTGAAAACCAAAAAACCCATCGTTGTAAATCTGGAAAACATCGACCGTGAAGTTGCAAAACGGATTATCGACTTTTTATCCGGTGCAGTTTATTCTTTGGACGGTAATATCCAGAAAATTTCCAACGGAATTTTCCTGATTGTTCCGTATAATATGGGCATTATGGGAGATTTTAAAGACGAGCTTCGTAATAAAGTTGTCTTTCCGTTTTAATTGTCAATCATTCTATGCTGAATAAAACAGAATTATTAAATCGGATTTCGGACAAGGAAGACCGGATTCTTCTGTCTTCTGTTTACGATAAGCTGGAAAAATCTTATCAAAAAGGATACCCCATTTATTCTGATTTTTTGGATGAGCGGCAAATTGCACTGGCAAAACAGCTCTTTTCCTTTTATCGGGATGAGTTATGTTTTTCCGGCGGGGTTTCCAATGCAGAACGCCAATTGTGCTATCTGGACTTTGGCTATGGAGAGTTGCCTGTGAAAATCATTGGGATTTCTTCGTCTGCAGGAAATAAATTTGGGCATCGTGATGTGTTGGGCGCGCTGATGGGCCTTGGCATCAAACGACAGAAATTGGGAGATATTGTAGTTGGGGATGTTTCTTATTTTCTGGTGAAAGAAGAAATTGTTTCTTTTGTGATGGAAAATCTTAACACGGTGGGACGTTATCCGGTCAGTTTAGAAATTTTAGAAAACACTTCGTTGGAAAAAGAACAGAATTTTTCTTACCGAAGCACAACTGTTTCTTCTCTTCGGTTGGATTGTCTGGTGAGCGATATTGCCAAACTTTCCAGAGAAAAGGCGAAAGAACTGATTCTTGCCGGTAAGGTTAAGGTGAATCATTTTGAAACCACGCAGTATAATAAACAGCTTTCTGCGGGGGATTTAATTTCCATTTCTCAAAAAGGAAGATTTGTTCTGGAACAAATGGAAGGCATCACCCGAAAAGACAGAATGAAAATTTTGATAAAAAAATACGAATAAGGCATAGGAGAAGTTCTCTTATGCCTTTGTGCGAAAAAAGGGAGAATGAAAAGGATGTATACACCGATCGAACTTGAAAATATCAGCTTTAAAAAATCGGCATTTGGTTATGATAAAGACGAGGTCCTGGAGTTTTTGGAAACTATTTCGCGGGACTACGATAAGCTTTACAAAGAAAATCTGACCTTAAAAGATAAAAACAATATGCTCTCCAACGCAATTAAAGAATATAAATCTATGGAAGATGCTCTGCGGGATACCGTAGTTACTGCCCATTCCATTTCAGATGAAGTGAAAAAGAATGCCCATAAGGAAGCAGAAAATATTATCAAAGAAGCAAATCTGCAAAAGGACGAAATGCTTGCTAAGGCAAATCGGGAGATTGAAGCTATTCAGACTGAAATTACTTCTTTAAAGCAAGAGTTCAGCATCTATAAATCCAAAATCAAAAGCCTGATTCATTCTCAGATTGAGATTCTGGAATTAGATAAATAACACGAGGTGTTTTATGTTTTGTTATCTTGGAATTGTTCTTAGTATCGTATTTTTCACCCGTTTGCTTGCTTATTGGGGAATTACGGTTTTAAAAGCAGGGGATATCACGCTGATTCCTCAAATTCTCTATCTTAGCTATGTGGAGAATCGCGGTGCTGCCTTTGGTATTTTTCAGGATGCAAAGGTATTTTTGATTGTGGTTCCGGTCATCTTGTTTTTGGCGATTACTTATTATGTAGTCAGCCGTAGAAAACACTTAAAACTCTCTTTGTTGCTTCCGCTTTCTATGGTAGCCGGCGGCGGGATTTCCAATGTGGCAGACCGTTTGAGCTTCGGCTATGTGGTGGATTATATTGATGTACGAGTAATTCGGTATCCGGTTTTTAATCTGGCGGATATTTGTGTGGTGTTGGGGGTTTTCTGGATTGCAGGATACATTTTGTTTTCCAAAGATACCAAACAACAGTAGAAAAGGGTGGCACCATGGAACTTACGGTTCAGACCTTGGAAAAAATCAGAGTAGATAAATATTTGGCAGAAGCTTCTGAAGAACTAACCCGTAGCCATGCACAGAAGCTGATTGAAGATGGCTTGGTTACGGTAAACGGACAAGTTGCCAGTAAAAAAACAGCAGTAACTTCCGGAGATGTAATTTCTTTCACACTTCCCGACCCGCAGGAGTTAGAAGCCAAAGAAGAAAATATTCCCCTGGAAATATTGTATGAAGATGACGCTTTGATTGTGGTGTATAAACCGAGGGGAATGGTGGTTCATCCCGCCAACGGAAATCAGGAGGGTACCTTGGTGAATGCACTTTTGTATCATTGTAAGGGACGCCTTTCTTCCATCAACGGGGTTGTCCGTCCCGGGATTGTGCATCGGATTGATAAAGATACCAGCGGTATTTTGCTGGTTGCCAAAACGGATGCAGCACATCTTTCTTTGGCAGAACAAATTAAAGAACATTCGGTGAAACGGGAATATGTGGCGTTGTTGGACGGTGTGATCAAACACGAGAACGGCACCGTCAATAAACCGATCGGAAGAAGTGAAAAAGACCGCAAAAAAATGGCGATTACCATGCGGAATTCCCGCAATGCAATCACACATTATGAAGTGCTGGAACGTTATGCGGGGTATTGCCTGGTGAAATGTCGGCTGGAGACAGGCAGAACTCATCAGATTCGTGTGCATATGGCGAGTCTGGGACATCCGGTGACCGGAGATACAGTTTATGGCTCCAAAAAACAGAAGCTATTCCAAAG
This sequence comes from Clostridia bacterium, assembly GCA_017625695.1. Lineage (GTDB taxonomy): Bacteria > Bacillota > Clostridia > UMGS1840 > UMGS1840 > SIG452. Next base: position 119,170 of record JAGAKI010000008.1, read on the forward strand.
AGGGCAGCTTCTTCATGCGAAAACGATTGGATTTATTCATCCCACCACGGGAGAATATATGGAATTTACTTCTGAGCTTCCCTCGGAATTTCAGGAAGTTTTGAGAAAATTAAAACAGTAGAAGGAATTTTTGCGATGAAAACTTTAGAAGAAATACGTTCTTTTTTTGAAAACGACCGTTTTGCTACGGAGAATGCAATGGTGATTGACGAAGTAGCTGATGGTTATGCGAAATGCAGTATGCTGATTTCTGAACGTCACAGAAACGCTGTAGGTGGTGTAATGGGCGGTGTACCGTTTACATTAGCAGACTTTACTTATGCGGTTGCTGTTAATCATCAGGAACCTAAATGGGTGTCCTTAAGTGCCAATATCACTTTTTTAGGTGTGACAAAAGGAGAAAAACTCATTGCAGAAGCCAATGTAGTAAAATCCGGAAGAACCACCAATTATTATCGTGTGGACGTGTGTGATGAGTTGGGTCATCCGGTTGCTTGCGTTACGATTACCGGTTACTCCAAAGGATAACAGTTTGAAAGTTTTTTTAATATTTTTAATATAAAGTAAAGATAAATAAAAAATCGTTACTCCGTTTTGAACAAGTCCGTTAAAAACGGACAATAGACAAAAGCCCCCCCTATAGTAGAATAAAAGAAACTACTATAGGGGGAATTTTTATGCCAAGAAGTTATCGACACATTAAAGAATATGGAAGCGAAATATTAGATCTCAAAGGACAAGAATATATTTTAAGAGAAATTGGTGAAAAATACGGTTTCACACGCAAACAGATACATAATTTCATTACTTGACACAATATGAATCAACGGAAGATAGCAGCAGGAATAGCATTGAAACGCAAAGGCAGAAAATTTTTTCTCTATACTCAAAAGTGAGTGCATTCACAGAGTCAAACTACAAACCTACGAAGAAGCTCGTATTCTTATTGATGAATACATCCATTTTTACAATCATGAAAGAATCCAACTAAAAACAAAACTGACACCGTATGAATTACGAAGTCAGTTTGTTGGTTAAAATTTCATTATTTCTACTATAGAGTGCCTTTTTTATACTGTCTGCACAATCTGAGGCAGCTTATTGTCTACTGTTTTTTTTCATATTCGTTCTTTTTCAATTTCATAGTAGGAAGGTCTGCCGGGGATTGCGATTCTTTCGTCTTAACTGAAAGGTGTTAAAACGAATCATTAAAAGACTAACTATTAAATGTCAAGAGAAAAATTGAAATTTCTTGAAATATTTTTTAGAGAGTCGAAATAATCAGTTGAACATTGAAAATTGCATGACAAATAGAGCAACCTAAGTTGCTCGTCAAAAAATGGAATGA
>JAGAKI010000071.1 GCA_017625695.1 Clostridia bacterium
GTACAAAGAGACTGTGGTTAGAGCCTTTTAAAAACCATCAAGTGGTAGGAGGATTGAACTAATCCACAGTATCTAAACACAGTATAGCATATATCCGTTAAAATGGATATTTAAACTATAATTATATAATACAAGGAGAATGTAAGATGTTACAACCCGCAATCGGAAATTTAGTAGACAAAGCAGGAAGCAGATATGCCTTGGTGATTGCTGTGGCAAAAAGAGCCAGAGATTTAAGTGAACAGGAAGAAATCCGTACTTCTTCGGCAAAACCGGTCTCTATGGCTGTGCAGGAAATTGCAGATGGCACTATTGAAGTAGTTCAGAAATAAGTATGAATCAGATTCCGTGTGCCAAGGTGGCAGTTTCCAATCTGAACTTTTCTGTGGATAAGGAATTTTCCTATCTGATTCCGGCAAATCTGGTATCGCTGGTACAGCCGGGGGTCAGAGTGGTGGTTCCTTTTGGCAGATCCAATAAGAAACGTGAAGGTATCGTTACCCGGCTGTTTTATGACGAGGGTACGATACCTTTGAAGTCTATCTGTGAAATGATTGATTTAGAACCTGTAATTGACGAACAGGGAATGGAGCTTGCAACATATATCAGCAAGCGTTACTATTCTACCTTTTACGATGCTGTTTCTTTGCTGCTGCCTCCCGGGTCCAATTTGAAATTTACGGAATATGTAAAACTGATTGACGATTCTTTAGATGGCATTGAGGATCCCACCAATATCCGTCAGAAATTGGTGGAGTATCTTCTCATCAAACGCGTCCCTGTGAAAATTTCCGATATTGAGGACGCCTTTTCCAATAAAGGAATCCGAAAAATTTTAACCGAATTAAAGCATTCGGGGAAAATTGAAATTTTTGAAGAAAGCCATCAGGCACATCGGGCAAAGAGTATCCAGATTGCTGCCTTGTTACTGGAAGAACATGAGTTGTACGACTATATGGAAATCTACTTAAAGAAAGCACATGCCCAACGCAGAGTATTGGAACTGCTTTTGGAAAACGGCAGAATGCCGGTGGTGGATTTGGTTGCCTTTTCGGGGGCAAGCCGTGGGTCGATTACAGCTTTACAGAAAAAAGAAGTCATTGAAATCACCGAAGAAATTGTGGAACAAGACCCCTTTGTGAAAGAAAAGAAAGCAGAGTGTTCCGAAGTTTTGTTAAACAGGGAACAAAAGCGGGTGGTAGATACTGTTTTAGAAGCCAGAAAACAAGGAGAATTTCAGGAATTTTTGCTGAAAGGAGTCACCGGTTCCGGCAAAACCGAAGTGTACCTTGCTTTGGTAGAGCAAATCATCAAAGAAGGCAAACAAGCCATTGTACTGGTTCCCGAAATTGCCCTGACACCCCAGATCAGACACCGGTTTTTCCGACGGTTCGGAGAACAGGTAGCGGTACTGCATTCTGCCCTTTCCTTATCTGAGCGAAAAGACCAATGGAATCGGATTCAGAACGGTCAGGTATCGGTTGCAGTCGGTGCCAGAAGTGCTGTGTTTGCCCCGTTTCGGAATCTGGATTTGATTATTATTGACGAAGAACATGAAACTACCTATAAATCGGAGCATAGTCCCCGCTATCAGGCAAAGGATATTGCAAGATTCTTGCTTCGTCAGCGAAAAGGGACTTTGCTGTTGGCATCGGCAACTCCTGCCGTGGAGGACTATTACCGTGCCAAGATGGGAGAATCCCGGCTTCTCCTGTTAGAAAAACGTTATCAGAACAGACAACTTCCCCAAGTGGAAATTGTGGATATGAGAGAAGAGCTGAAAAACGGAAACTATTCCGTCTTGTCCGAGAGTCTGAAAGCAAAGCTTATGGAAGTGAAAGAGAAAGGGGAAAAAGCCATCATTCTTCTCAATCGGAGAGGCTATTCTACCTTTGTCAGCTGTCGGGATTGCGGGCATGTGGTAAAATGTAAGAAATGCGATGTGGCACTCACCTATCACAGTATTGAAGGGCATTTGAAATGTCATTACTGCGGATATACCGAACAGGTCAGCACCGTGTGTCCCGAATGTCATTCCACTTCGGTCCGCTATTTCGGCAGCGGTACGCAAAAGCTGGAAGAAGAAATTTACAAGATGTTTTCCGATACTCAGGTCATTCGGATGGATAACGATACCACGACCACCAAGATGTCTCACGAACGTTTGCTCAAACAGTTTGCAAAACCCGGCTGTTCCATTTTACTGGGAACGCAGATGATTGCAAAAGGACTGGATTTCAAGGAGGTTTCTCTGGTTGGTGTAATTTCCGCTGACAGTTCGCTTTTTGTGGGAGGCTACAACGGAGCGGAAAAGACTTTTTCCTTAGTGACCCAGGTATGCGGAAGAGCGGGCAGGGGAGAGGTTCCCGGTTATGCAGTGGTGCAGACTTATCATCCTGAGCATTATGCCATTTTAGCAGCAAAATCTCAGGATTACGAGAAGTTTTATGAAAACGAAATCATTTTTCGTAAAAATGTGAAATATCCGCCTTTTTCCGAAATCATCAATGTGATTTTTACGGGTACCGATGAGAAAAAGATTTTTTCTATGGCAGACGGTATCAAACAGATTATGACCGAAAAGGTCGATTTTTACGGAGAGCGTAAAGATTATATCGCAATGTATGGTCCTGTCCCTTGCGGTGTGTCGAAAATCCGCAATCAGTACCGGTATCACATTTTAATTAAATGTACTCGTGCAGATCGGGTAGAAACTTCATTTTCAGAAGCAGTTAAGACGCTGATTCTGGCAAACAAATCAAATGACATTACAGTTTCGGTGGATGTAAATCCCGTGAACTTCTTGTAATAGAAAGGAATTAAAAAAATGGCAATCAGAAATATCGTGCCGGATACCGACGAAATTATGCATAAAAAATGTCGTCCGGTGGAAAAAATTGACCAGAAAATTATTACCTTGTTGGATGATATGATTGATACCTTACGGGAGGCGGAAGGCGTAGGTCTTGCTGCTCCGCAGGTTGGGGTGTTAAAACGGATTTTCATTATTGATACCATGGAAGACCCACAGGAATTTATCGAATTTATTAATCCCGAAATCATCGAAACCTCCGGTACTCAGGAGGGCAGTGAAGGATGCTTAAGCATCAAAGGTTTTGAAGGGCATCTCATCCGTCCCATGAAAGTCAAAGTGAAAGCTTTGAATCGTTTTGGGGAAGAATTTATCTTTGAAGGGGAAGAACTGATGGCACGTTGCTGTTGTCACGAAAATGACCATTTAGACGGCAAAACCATCCGTGATACCTGCGAATATGAAGTATTTCCTGAGGATGAATAACCAGTGAGGAGAGAAGATTATGCGGATTCTATTTATGGGTACGCCGGATTTTGCGGCATACAGTTTACAAAAATTGCTGGAAAGCAACCTGGAAGTTTGCGGGGTTGTAACCCGTGCCGATGCAAAAAAAGACAGAGGACAGAAAATCAAATTTTCTCCTGTGAAAGAAGTGGCATTGGAGCATAATCTTCCTGTTTATCAGCCGGTGAATTTAAAAGAAGAGAATTTTAAAGAGATTCTGGAACAGCAAAATCCTGATTTAATTGTGGTAGTTGCATATGGCAGAATTTTGCCCCCTTATGTGCTGGAATACCCCAAATACGGATGTATCAATGTGCATGCATCGCTGTTACCCAAATACCGTGGTTCTGCCCCCATTCAATATGCAGTTGCAATGGGCGAGACGCAGAGCGGTGTTACGATTATGCAGATGAACGAGGGGTTAGACACCGGAGACATGTTGTCAAAAACTGTGGTTCCCATCACTCCGGAAGAAACCGGCGGTTCCTTGCACGATAAACTGATGGTTGCAGGCGGTGAACTTCTTCTGGACACCATCGGCAAGCTGGATTCTTTGGTTGCTGTACCCCAGACTGAAGAAGATACCTGCTATGCACCTCCGATCAAAAAAGAGGAAACGATTATTTCCTTTGATGCGGATGCAGAGGCAATCTGCAATAAAATCCGTGGATTTTATCCGTTCCCCGGAACCAGCTTTTTACACAATGACAAAGCCTACAAAATCCATAAGGCAGAACTGTATTCCAAAGAGGATATAAAGCCTTACGGTAAAATCGTGGAGTTTTCCAAAAACAAATTGCTGATTTCTGCAAAAAACGGAATCATCAATATTACAGAACTTCAGCCACCCAACAAAAAAAGAATGTCAGTTTCCGATTTTTATAACGGAAATAAAGACAGCTTTTTGAAATAATTTCCCGAACTTACCAAATAAAAGGAGACATTTTATGCTGGATATGACTTATGTTGTGTTTGTTTTACCTGCATTGTTACTTGCAATGTGGGCACAGGCAAGAGTTTCTTCCACCTTTAACCGATACAGCAAAATTGCTTCCCAGAAGGGACTGACGGGTTATGATGTTGCCCGTAAAATTTTAGATGAAAACGGTTTGCACGATATCCGTGTGGAACGGGTAGCGGGCAATCTGACCGACCATTTTGACCCCAAATCCAACGTGATTCGTTTGTCTGACAGCGTTTATGCCAACAACTCCATCGGTGCGGTAGGCGTTGCGGCACACGAAGCCGGTCACGCAGTACAGTACGGAGAGGGCTACACCCCCATCAAAGTCAGAAATGCGGTGATTCCCGCTGCCAATATCGGTTCCTATGCGGCATTTCCGTTGGCACTGATTGGTATTTTATTTTCCAGCGACTGGCTGATTAATGCCGGGATTATTTTATTCTCGGCAGTTGTAATTTTCCAATTGGTGACTCTGCCGGTGGAATTTAATGCATCTCATCGTGCCATTCGGGTATTAGGAGACAGCGAAATGCTGGATAAGCAGGAAGTCCGTGGCGTGAAAAAAGTGCTTTCTGCAGCGGCTATGACATATGTTGCAGCGGCAGCAACCGCCATTATGAACTTGGTTCGGCTGTTGGTGTTAACCAACCGTAACCGGGATTAATTTTTTAATTCTTTCACAAAAAATCTTTGCCGTTCAAGTGATGGGGATACCAGTATGGAACGAAGAAAAATTGCACTTCTGATTCTGAATGAATACGAAGAAGAATCAACTTTTTTGAATTTGGCATTAAAGAACGGTCTTTCCAGATTGGAGGAGGGCCGTGCTTTTGTGACGGAATTGGTGTACGGTGTGGTACGTTACCGTCGTTTTTTGGATGAAGTTATCAACCGTTTTTCCACCACCAAGGTAAAAAAACTAAGCACGCCTGTGAAAAATATCTTGCGGATGGGTTTTTATCAGTATCATTTCATGGATAAGGTTCCCGACTTTGCCATTGTGAACGAAAGTGTCAAACTGACCGCAAAATATGCCTATAAATCAAAAGGTCTTGTCAATGCTGTTCTTCGGAAAGGGTTTAGCGGATTCCCTAACGATTTTTCTTTGGCGGTAACCGAATCCTTTCCTGATGAAATCTATGATTTGCTGCAAGCTCAGTATGGAGAACAGGCGAATGAGATTCTTCGCAATTTAAATTGTAAGCTTCCTGCTGCCATCCGATACAATCATATGCGGTATGAATCTGCTACAGAGGCACAAAAACAGTTGCCTGAATCTGAAATTATGGGAGATGTGTTGTTTCCGAAAGTTTCCGGCGATATTCGTTCCCTCATCGAAAATGGTGATTTTTCGGTGCAAAGTATGTCTTCTCAATTGGCTGTTTCGGTGTTGGACCCCAAACCCGGAGAGAAGATTTTGGACTGCTGTTCGGCACCCGGCGGTAAAACCGCATACATCGGGGAACTGATGAAAAACCGAGGAGAACTGGTAGCTTTAGAGTTTTATTCTCACCGTTGTGAACTTGTAAAGAAGAATCTGCAGCGGTGCGGTGTTACCATTGGAACTGTGATAGAAGCCGATGCTTCCAAAATAGAGTTTTCCGGACAGTTTGACCGTGTTTTAGCCGATGTACCCTGCTCCGGTCTGGGAGTAATCGGCAGTAAGCCGGACATCAAATGGAGAGATTTGCAGTTGGGGCAGTTGATTCCTCTCCAGAGAGAAATTTTAAAGAATATCAGTCAATATGTAGCAAAAGACGGAGTGTTGGTATATTCCACCTGCACCATAAATCAAGAGGAAAATGAATTGCAGATCCGACGGTTTTTAGAGGAAAATCCAAATTTTTCGTTGGAACCATTTTTCATAGAAGTCAATCACACCACCTACGGAGAGCAGGGAATGGCGCAGATTCTTCCCGACGGTGTGACCATCGGTTTCTTTATTGCAAAACTCAGAAAAACAAAAGAATAGGATGTGTTTTATTTGAAAAAAGCACCCCTTTGGGACGAAAATCAGGAAAACACCTGCGGATTTTGTCAGTATGCCACTTTGTTAGGCGGTACAGAGCAGGTGATTTGTACCAAACGAAAAAATCTGTATGCCTTGGATCATACTTGTCGGAAGTTCAGGTTTGATATTTTAAAAAAGGATGTCAGACGGCAGAAACTTCCCGATTTCGGCAGATTTACCAAAGAACAGTTTGAACTGTAAAACTACGGAAAAAACAGCATTGTTTATAAAAAACAAAGAAAATAAAAGAAAAATAAAGAAAAATAGGTGTTAAATAAAAGTAATTTGATTTATACTGACTTGTGCCAAGCGGGAAGATATGGTACACTCTTACAATGTACAAATGTTTTTGAGGTGAGGACAATGTTAGAGAATCACGAATACTACGTAGTAGACAAGCTGGCAGTTCCTTCTGTTTTACTAAAAACGATTCAGGTAAAACAACTGTTGGAAAAAAATCCGGGACTGAAGATATCGGATGCAGTGAAACAGGTGGACTTGTCCAGAAGTGCATTTTATAAGTATAAAGATTTGATTTTCCCCTACAATTCGCTGAAAGCTACCCGAATGGTTACTTTTTTTATGGAGCTTTCCGACGTGGCGGGGATTTTGTCGCAGATTTTAAGAATTATTGCAAATTATGGTGCCAACGTACTGACCATCAATCAGAATATTCCTATGAACGGGAAAACCAATATTTCCATTTCCATTGATACTACCAGCATGGAAAAAACGTTGGACAGCCTGGAAAAGAAGCTTCGCTCCATTGAGGACATCAGTAAGTTTACCATCATCATCAGCGAGTAATGAGCGAATAGGAGGATAATAGCATTATGTTAAACGTAGCAGTTATGGGATACGGCGTAGTTGGAAGCGGTGTCTGCGAAGTCATCCGTACCAATGCAAAGTCTCTGTCAGAGAAACTGGGCGACCGTGTGGAAGTAAAATATGTATTGGATATTAAACAAGTAGATCCCGCCGACCCGGAGGCTTCCAAAATTACTTCGGATTTTGAGCAGATTTTAAATGATCCGGAGGTAATGGTTGTTGCTGAGGTTATGGGCGGTGCCACCTTTGCATATGATTATACGAAGAAGTTGCTGCTTGCCGGCAAACACGTGGTTACCTCCAATAAGGAGTTGGTTGCTACCAAAGGTACTGAGCTTTTGAAAATTGCAAAGGACCATAATGTAAATTACTTATTTGAAGCCAGCGTAGGTGGCGGAATTCCGATTATCCGTCCTTTATACAGCTGCCTTGCAGCGAATGAAATTACCCGGATTACCGGGATTTTAAACGGCACCACCAACTACATTCTGACAAAGATGTTCCGAGAAGGGGCTGATTTTGCAACCGCGCTGAAAGAAGCACAGGAAAAAGGCTATGCGGAACGAAATCCTTCTGCCGATGTTGACGGAATTGATGCTTGCCGTAAAATTGCAATACTGGCATCGTTGGTATTTGGGAAAGAAGTGGAATGTGACAAAATAAAAACGGTTGGGATTACAGGCATCACTGAATCAGATGTAGCATATGCCGAAGCAATGGATTCTGTCATCAAACTGATTGGTCAGGCGGAATTGAAAGATGGCAAAGTGTATGTTTCCGTAGAACCGAGGGTCATTAAAAAGGGGACCCCGTTAGCATCGATTGACGATGTGTTCAATGGCATTATGGTCAACGGAAATGCAATCGGCGAAGTGGTATTTTACGGTCCCGGTGCAGGAAAGCTTCCGACTGCCAGTGCTGTGGTTGCTGATATTATTGACTGTCTGCGGAATGACCGCAATCGTGAATACTGCTGGACTCCCGCAGAAAACGGTTTTGTGGCAGACAGCGAAAACAATTTCGGACAGTATCTTTTAATTACCAAAGACCCGGCATCAGTGGAACAGAAATTAACCATTCGGGAACGTATCACAGTAACCGACGGAGAATGTGCTTTTGTGACCGAAGAAATTACCGAAAAACAGTTGCAAACCATAAGCAATTCTATTTTGAAATATATTAAACTATGTTAATGCCATATAAACGGAGGGAATAAAATGGGTATTATCGTGCAGAAATTCGGCGGAAGCTCTGTGGCAAACGCTGAAAAAATCTTTAATGTGGCAGGTCGCATCCAGGATGCCTACGACGAGGGAAATTCCGTAGTGGTAGTCGTTTCCGCTCAGGGTGACACCACCGATGACTTAATTGAAAAAGCGGCAGAAATCAACGCAAAACCATCCAAAAGAGAAATGGATGTTCTTCTTTCTACCGGTGAGCAGATTACCATTGCACTCTTGGCAATGGCTTTGGAGAAAAACAAATATCCGGTTGTTTCTTTAACCGGATGGCAGACTCCCATCAAAACGAATATGGTTTATGGTGCGGCACGTATCGAAAAAGTGGAAACTACCCGTTTGACCAACGAGCTGGATAAAGGCAGAATTGTGATTGTGGCAGGCTTCCAGGGCGTGAACGCCGTGAATGATATCACCACCCTCGGCAGAGGCGGTTCCGATACCACCGCAGTAGCATTGGCAGCAGCACTTCATGCAGATGTGTGTGAAATTTATACCGACGTAGACGGGGTTTATACCTGTGACCCCAGAATTGTACCGGATGCAAGAAAGTTAAAAGATATTTCCTACGACGAAATGCTGGAGCTGGCATCTTTGGGTGCCAATGTACTTCATAACCGTTCGGTGGAAATGGCAAAGAAATATCATGTTGATTTAGAAGTAAAATCCAGTTTCCAGAAAGTGGCTGGAACCAAAGTTAAGGAGGCAGGCAGCGTGGAAAAATTATTAGTTAGAGGCGTAGCAAGAGATAATGATGTAGCAAGAATTGCAGTAGTAGGGATTGATGATACTCCCGGTAAAGCGTATAGAATGTTTGCATTACTGGCAAAGAAAAACATCAACGTAGACGTTATTTTGCAGTCTATCGGAAGAGGTAACACCAAGGATATTTCCTTTACTGTATCCAGAAGCCAGATGGAAGAAGCTGTGAAAGTATTAAATGAAAATCTGGAAGATATTGGTGCAAAAGAAGTTACTCATGATGAGAAAATCTCCAAGGTTTCCATCGTTGGTTCCGGTATGCTTTCCAATCCCGGTGTTGCTGCAAGAATGTTTGAAGCATTGTATGATGCAAACATCAATATCCGTATGATTTCTACTTCTGAAATTAAAGTTTCTGTACTGATTGATGAAGATATGGCAGAAAAAGCAGTTCAGGCAATTCATAATAAATTCTTTAAAGATTAAGAGGAAATATCCGATTTCAATTTCGTATCGGACCGATCATAATCTGTAATCGAAAAGATATCCTCCTATGGTGTTATCAGAGTACCGTAGGAGGATTTTTGATGCAAAAAATAAAGCAGATACCGATGCGTATCTGCTTTATTTATGGCTTTCACGTTCATAATAGATGCAAGATATTTTAGCTAAATTTTGCAACAAGTTGCAAAGCGAAATTATTGCTCCGCAACAGCTAAATAACTCCTTTGGAGTAGCTAAATTAAATTCGCTTTTAGCGTGCGAAGCACATTTAGCTGCCATAGGCTATTTAGCTGAACTTGTTCAATTTAGCTCGCGTCAGCGAATTTAGCTAAAAAAAGACAGATTTCTTTGTCGAAATCTGTCTTTTTTTCTGGTGCACCTTCAGGGACTCGAACCCGGGACCCACTGATTAAGAGTCAGTTGCTCTACCAACTGAGCTAAAGGTGCATACAACATCGAATATAATATCACAATTTTTTAGAAATGTCAAGTGCTTTTTTGGGAAAATATTTCAGTTTTACAGAAAAACCTCTCCCGATGAGGAAAGGTTTTTGGTTTGTTTATTCAACGACTTTGATTCGTTCTACACTATGGCATTTACCTGTGGTTTCGTCCACATAAAAGATGGCACCCATCATAGCGGGATTGGTATCTGCCCAGTCAAAGCGGGAACGCCTATGATACACAATTCGTCCGATGGAAATTTCTTTTTTTAAGCCAAGCACCGAGTCTGTGGCACCCGTCATTCCGATATCGGTGATGAAACCGGTACCATTTGGAAGTATCTGTTCATCAGCGGTAGGGGTATGGGTGTGTGTGCCAAACACGGCGGATACACGTCCGTCCACATAGTAGCCAAAGGCTTTTTTCTCACTGGTGGCTTCTGCGTGAAAATCTGCAATAATGATATCGGTTTTATCCTTCAGATAATCCAAGACTTTATCCATTGCCAAAAAGGGGCAGTTGACAGGGGAGAGATAAATTCTGCCCACTAAGTTTACTACGCTGATGCGATATCCTTTGGCATCCAGAATAGTGTACCCCTCTCCTTCCAACGAACCGTCATAATTTAACGGACGTATGATACGGTTGGGGTAGCGGTCGAAAGCTTTTTCTACGTCTTTTTTATTGAAAGCATGATTTCCTAATGTGATACAGTCTGCTCCTGCAGTTAAGAGGTCTTCGGTAATGTTTAAGCTGATGCCGCTGCCGGGAAGAGCATTTTCTCCGTTGACTATGGTGAAATCAATTTCGTTTTCTTTGATGAAGGTAGGCAGTTTTTTGACTAAAAAATTGACACCGCAATCTCCTACAACGTCACCGATAGCTAAAATTTTCAACATAAATTTGATACCTTTCTATCTCTCGCAATGAGAGGAATTGGCTAAAAATTATTCTTCTGTTTTCATTAAAGGGGTATAATATTTTGCCATAAAATCGTTGTAAATTCTGGAGTATTCCTGAGTCCGGCGGATGCTTTCCACTTCCAGATATTCGTGGGAGTTAAACAGTTTTTCTTCTGAATGAATCTGAATGATGGCTACGCCAACATTGGAACAATGGTCTGCTACACGCTCTAAGTTGTTGACAACTTCCAGATATGCGATACCGGATTCTGCGGTGCATTTTTTCTTTGCAAGGCGTCCCATATGTTTTCTGCGGAAGGTGGATTTGAATAAGTCGATCACCTGTTCTTTGGGTTCAATCTGAGAAGCAACAGCCAGGTCATTGGTTTGAATGGCTTCTAATGTGGTGTCCAGTAAGTCATAGATCGCTAAGAACATATTGTGCAGTTCACGGATACCGCTTTTGGAAAGTTTCTGGTTATCTTCTATCATCATTTTAGCGATATCACTCATATTGCTTGCATGGTCGGAAATACGTTCAATATCAGAAACCATACTGATGTATCCCATAGTTTGCCTGTTTTCGGTTTCAGACAAAGGTTTATCGGTAATTTTACCAAGGTAAGAAGATAATTCGCTTTCCATGGTATCCACATTTCTTTCAATTAACTTGATTTCACTCATAGCATCTGCGTTTTTTTCTAATACGGCAGCTTCGGAGAGCAAAATGTTCTTTTTCGCCAGTTTCAGCATGGAGATGACTACGTTTTTACTCTGCCCGATTGCAATAGCAGGAGAATGGAGAAAACGGTCATCCAGCAGACGGGAAGTTTTGCGTGCATCGGATTTTTCCTCTTTGGAAGAACCACCGATCAGTTTTACCAAAAGACCGGCAAAGGGGAACAGAATGACGGTGGTGGTTACGTTAAAAATAGTATGGAAGTCTGCGATGGAGCCTGAGTTTACGCTTGCATTCATCAGATTGTTCCAACCGGGAACTACGTAAGGACATACAAAGAATAAGGCGATGCAGAATAAAACGGTACCGAGGATATTAAAGGTTAAGTGCAATACGCTTGCTTTTTTTGCGGTTTTTGTTGCACCCATAGAGGATAAAAGTGCGGTGATACAGGTCCCAATGTTCTGTCCTAAAATAATGGGAATTGTTCCTCCTAAGGTGATGGCACCGGTAGAAGCAACCGCTTGCAGAATTCCGACGGATGCAGAGGAAGACTGAATCATTGCAGTTACCACAGCACCGATTAAAATACCTAACAGCGGCATATTGGCACAGAACGCAAAAAGAGTTTCAAACACAGATTTATCAATGCTGTTTAGGCCATCGGACATGAACATCATGCCGGCAAAAATCAGGGAAAGCCCAATGAATATTCCGCCGGATTCTTTTTTTGTCTGGCTTTTTGACAGGAAAATCAGCAACATACCAATGATAATTAATACAAACATCAGATTGTCGGGTTTGAAGAAGGAAAGAAAGAAGTTATCCGAAGATACATCGTTCAGTCTTAAGATATGTGCCGTAATGGTGGTTCCGATATTGGCACCCATAATGATTCCGGCTGCCTGTTTTAAGGTCATAATGCCTGCAGATACAAAGCCAACTACCATAACCGTGGTTGCGGAAGAGGACTGAATCACAGCAGTTACCAAGGCACCAACCAATACTCCTTTCAAGAGGTTTCCGGTCAGAGATTCAATGATTCTCTGCATTTTCATCCCTGCGGTTTTTTCTAAGCTGTCACCCATCAGATTCATTCCGAATAAGAACAGGCACAAACCGCCGATTACCTGAATGGCAATGGTTACAAATAATCCAAATGTGTTGCCCATAATATTTGCTTTCGATTGGTTTTCCGTTTTTTTGGAAAAGCAATCTTCCTTTCTTTAGGATTTTGGTATGTAAACATATTTTTTTCGATAGAATGAAGTGGAGGGGAAATTGCACGCCAATCTTCTCCAACTACAGTATATCATAATATATCATAAATTTCAAATTTTTTTCCTTAAAAAATGAAATTTCGTAAAAAATCATAAAAAGTTTGCGATCTCTTCGACAAAATCTATTGCTTTTTGCTTCGCTCAGACAAAAAAATTAAAAATAATTGCAAATATTTCACAAAAACTATTTATTTTTTTTATAAACTATGATATAATAACTTGATAATATGTGTTTTTTACATGAAAAGGTATCAAATTTGAGGTGAAGCACTTGTTTTTATGGAAAAAGACAAAGAAAAATCAAATCAGATTAGACCCCAATAATATTCCATGTCATATCGCCATTATTATGGATGGCAACGGAAGATGGGCAAAAAAACGTGGTCTTCCCCGTACAGCCGGTCATGGTGCAGGTGCAGATACCTTGGTGAAGATTGCCCGTCACGCCTATGATTTAGGCGTTAAGTGTCTGACAGTTTACGCATTTTCTACCGAAAACTGGAAACGTCCTCAAGAGGAAGTTTCCAATCTGATGAATTTGTGTATGAAACGGTTGCCTCAGATTGTGGATTTGATGGAGCACCGCAAGGTGGCAGTTCGTTTTTTGGGAGACCGTTCCCGCTTGCCGGCTCCTTTGGTCAAAATGATGGAAGATGAGGAAGCACGTACTGCAGAATATTCAAAAACCGGGTGCTTTTTGAATATTGCATTAAACTATGGAGGCAGAGACGAATTAATCTTTGCAGTTAGGGAAATTGCGAAAAAGGTACAACAAAACGAGATCTCTTTGGAAGCTGTCAACGAAGAGCTGATTTCCGCACATTTATATACAGCACATTGTCCGGATCCCGACCTGGTGCTTCGTCCGTCGGGAGAAATCAGAATCTCCAATTTTCTGTTATGGCAATCGGCTTACAGCGAATTCTATTATGACAATATTTTATGGCCCGATTTTTCTGAAAAGGATTTGGAACGGGCGATTCTTACATACCAGGGAAGAAACCGTCGCTTTGGCGGAGTATAGAAAAAGGCAGGTGTTTTTATGCTGGCAAGAGTGATAAGCGGAGTGATTGCCGCTGCCGTTTTAATTGTTGTTTTATGTTGTGATGTCTGGGTTATTGGTATCTGTGCTGCGGTGCTTTCGGTGTGGTGTTTGCTGGAAGCCTTCGGGGTATTTTCTTATCATAAGAACCCCGCCTTTCTTTTCGTTGGGCTGGTTGCCTGTGCTGCATCGCCTTTTCTCAGCCGTTGGGATTTTTCTCAGATGACGGGACTTTTGTTTTTGAGTCTGATTGTTCTTGCCGGAGTGATGGTTGCTGTTCCCCAAAAAGTGAATGTGACCGATGTGGCAAGGGTGATGTTTTTGTCGCTGATGATTCCTGTTTCTTTAAATTTGTTGGTTCAGATTCGTAGTGTTTTTGAATTTGGAATTTTTTATATCTGGCTGCCATTTATTGGTGCATTTATGTCAGATATCGGTGCCTTTTTTGTGGGCAGATCTGTTGGTGGACCTAAGTTATGCGAAGCACTCAGTCCCAAGAAAACCATTTCCGGCAGTATTGGCGGTTTGATTGGTTCTGTGGTCGGATTTTTCCTGTATTCTCTGGTTCTAAAATTCGGTTTTCAGATTTCGGTTTCCCCCATTTGGTTTTACGGACTTGCCCTGTTATGTTCCGTGACAGGTCAGTTGGGAGATTTAACGATGTCTGCATTAAAACGGCAGGCAAATGTGAAAGATTTCGGGAATGTAATGCCCGGTCACGGTGGAATGCTGGATCGTTTAGACAGTGTGATATTTGCCGGACCAATGGTATATATTTTTATTGTAACCTTTGGACTTCAGATTATGAGGTATTAACATCATGCAAACAAAATCCGTTTATATTGCCGGTTCTACCGGTTCTATCGGCACCCAGGCATTGGCAGTTTGCAAAAAACACGGAATTCGTGTAGTGGGACTGTCTTGCGGGAAGAATTATCGGCTCCTTTGCGAACAGGCAAAAGAATTTGATGTAAAAGTTCTTCATATTGGTGACGAGCGTGCCGTGGAAGAAGTAAAACAACTGTTTCCCGGCTGCGAAGTTGCCACGGGAGAAGAAGCACTTTGCCGTCAGATTCAAGAAAGCGATGCTGATACACTTTTGGATGCCATTGTGGGCAGCGCAGGGTTAAAGCCTGCAGTTGCCGGAATTGTTTCTAAAAAGAAGCTGGCACTTGCCAATAAAGAGACCATCGTATGTGCCGGTCAGTTGATTATGGATTTAGCCAAAGAAAACGGGGTTACCATTTTTCCGGTGGATTCCGAACATTCGGCAATTTTTCAGTGTTTACTGGGCAATCATGATCGTGAAGTGAAGCGGATTTTATTAACTGCTTCCGGCGGTCCGTTTTTTGGAAGAGAAACCTTAGACAATATCCGTCCCGAAGATGCCTTAAAGCATCCAAACTGGGATATGGGAAATAAAATTACCATTGATTCCGCTACTCTGATGAATAAAGGACTGGAAGTGATTGAAGCCTATCACCTGTTCGGTCATAAGCCGATTCAAGTGCTGGTGCACAGAGAAAGCATTATTCATTCTATGGTTGAGTATGTGGATAACGCCATTATGGCACAGCTTGGTACGCCGGATATGACAATTCCCATTCAGCTTTCTATGACCTATCCTAACCGAATGGAAAGCGATGCAGGAGAAGTGGATTTTGTAAAGCTTGGAACGCTCAGCTTTTACGAGCCGGATGCAAAGAAATTCCGTTGTCTGCAACTGGCTTATGATGCACTCTCAATTGGTGGTACCATGCCCTGTGTATTAAACGGTGCCAACGAAATTGCTGTGGATGCATTTTTACAAGGGAACATCGGCTTTCCCGATATTCCCAAACTGATTGAACAAACCATGCAGGCTCATACGGCGATTTCAGACTATACCTTAGAAGATGTATTTTCCGTGGACCTTTGGGCAAAAAACTATGCAAGAGCGTTAGTAACCGGGTTTGGTAAATCTTGCAATCAATCAATGGAGGAACTGAAATGACCGCAATTTTAACAGCTGTTTGTGTGATATTGATTTTTGGATTGATTATTTTGATTCACGAGTTGGGTCATTTTGTTACTGCAAAGCTGTTTGGTGTAACGGTACATGAATTTGCCATTGGGATGGGACCGAAGTTGTTTGGAAAACAGTTGGGCGAAACCTTTTATTCTGTCCGTTTGATTCCTATGGGCGGTTACGTGAAAATGGAAGGAGAAGATGAGGACTCCGAAAGTGAAGGAGCCTTTTCCAAAAAGAAACCGTGGCAACGGTTTATCATTCTGTTTGCCGGTGCTTTTATGAACCTTTTGTTGGGTCTTTCTCTGTTAGTGATATTAAATTCTGTTAATCCTGAATTTTCGGTTATTCCGACGATGCAGATAGAAAGTACTATGCCGGGCATGGGAGCAGAGCAAGCAGGAATTCTACCTGGTGATAAATTGCTTGAAATTGACGGAAGCCGTGTGTTTACCCAGTTGGATTTGAACCTGACTATGAGTGAAAAAGAAACCGTTTCGGTAACAGTTGCCCGTAATGGGGAAAAACTGGACTTTCAGGTTCCCCTGACAGAGGGTAAAATCGGCATTATCAGAAAGGTTGAAGATAAACATCTGTGGAATGTGCTGTCCTATTCTTATTTTGAGGCATTTTCCATTGTGAAACTGACCTATCAGTCATTCTTTGGAATGTTTACCGGTGCTGTATCGGTAGACCAGATGTCGGGTCCGGTCGGGATTGTTACTGAAATCGGCAATGCGGTTCAGCAAGGCTTTTTGGATGTTTTATTTCTGGCACTTCTTATCAGCTTAAACCTCGGTGTGGTGAATTTGTTGCCTCTTCCTGCACTGGATGGTGGTCGTATTGTGTTTGTCCTTTGGGAAATGATTACCCGCAAGAAACTAAAACCGGAACATGAGGGAATTGTTCATTTTATCGGCTTTATTCTTCTCATTGTATTTATGCTGTATATTACCAAAAACGATATTGCAAAACTGTTTATCAAGTAGGGATTGCTAAAACTTACTTTCCTTGCAAATTTACGCTTCCTTACGTACACCCGGTACGCGGCGGTCGCTGAAATTTACAAATAAAGCAAGTTTTTGCAATCCGATTAACATAAGCGAAAAAAAAATCATCCCTTTTAAAATTCAGGAGGATTTCTCTATGAATCTATCAAAAGAATCAAAAAAATCCAACCGAATAAAAATAGGAAACCGTTTCATTGGCGGAGGGGAACCGGTTGCCATTCAGTCGATGACCAACACGCCGACTGCAGATGTTTCGGCAACGGTTCGGCAAATCCTGTCATTGGAGCAATGCGGTTGCGAAATTGTAAGAGCTACTGTCAATGACGAAGATGCCGCAAAAGCTATCAGCAAAATCAAGGAACAAATTCACATTCCTTTAGTAGCAGACATTCATTTTGATTACCGTCTTGCTATTTTAGCGATAGAGCAGGGTGTGGATAAGGTCCGTATCAATCCGGGTAACATCGGAGACCGTGACCGTGTAAAACAGGTGGTGGATTCCTGCAAACGTTACGGAGTTCCCATTCGTGTGGGAGTCAACGGCGGTTCACTTCCTAAACCGATTGCGGAACGGTTCGGTGGAGTGACTCCCGAAGCATTAATGGAAGCGGCGAAGGAACAAATCCGTGTGCTGGAAGAACTTGATTTTCACGATATTGTGTTATCGCTAAAGGTATCTGATGTTGAGAAAAATATAGCGGCATATACCTTAGCAAGCGAAGTGTTCCCGTATCCGTTGCATTTGGGTGTGACCGAAGCGGGGGGCGGCATCTGGGGTGTTACCAAGAACGCCATCGGGATTGGAACCCTGCTCCGAAACGGTATCGGTGATACCTTGCGCGTATCCTTAACCGAATCGGTGGAAGAAGAAATCGATGCTGCAAAAGCCATTCTGACAGCAACCGGAAGACGCAGAGAGTGGGTAGAGGTGATTGCCTGTCCTACCTGTGGCAGAACCAAGATTGATATTATTTCTCTGGCAAAAGAAGTGAAAGAAAAAACAAAACATATACATAAACCGCTGAAGGTAGCGGTCATGGGATGCGTGGTAAACGGCCCCGGAGAAGCAAAAGACTGCGACATCGGGATTGCCGGCGGAGACGGTAAGGCAGTCTTGTTTGAAAAAGACGAAAACGGTGTTTCGCGGATTACCCAAACACTTCCCGAATATGAAATTGTGCAAACACTCTTAAATAAAATCGAGCAAATGTAAAAAGGAAGGAAAAAAACAATGGAAAATGTATTTGATGTGTTACAAGAAAGAGGACTGATTGCCCAGACTACACATGAGGAAGAAATCAGAGAATTATTAGGCAAAGAAAAGGTAACTTTTTATATTGGTTTTGACCCTACGGCAGACAGCCTGCATGTAGGACACTTTTTGCAAATGGTGGTTATGCGTCACATGCAGATGCATGGGCATAAGCCGATTGCTTTGGTTGGCGGCGGTACCGGACATATCGGTGACCCCTCCGGCAGAACTGATATGCGTCAGATGATGACCAAGGAAACTATCGATCACAACTGTGAATGCTTTAAAAAACAGCTTTCCAGCGTGGTGGATTTCTCCGATGACAAGGCCATTATGGTAAATAATGCAGATTGGTTGCTGGACTTAAATTATGTAGAATTTTTGCGTGATATCGGTTCTTGCTTTTCAGTTAATAAAATGCTGCAAGCAGAATGCTTTAAGCAGAGATTGGAAAAGGGCCTCTCTTTCCTGGAATTCAACTATATGTTGATGCAAAGCTACGATTTTCTGATGTTAAGCAGAAAATATGATTGTAAAATCGAGTTAGGTGGCGATGACCAGTGGAGTAATATTTTAGGCGGTTTGGAACTTTGCCGCAGAAAAGATCAGAAACAGGTTTATGGTATGACCTTCACTTTGCTTACCAACTCTGAAGGTAAGAAGATGGGAAAAACTGCCTCCGGTGCAGTATGGCTCGACCCCAACAAAACATCACCGTATGATTTCTATCAGTATTGGGTGAATGTTTCTGATGCCGATGTTATTAAATGTATTAAGCTTCTGACCTTTGTGCCGATGGACGAGATTCGTAAAATGGAACAATGGGAAGGTGCAGAACTTAATCAGGCAAAGAAAATCCTTGCCTACGAAGTAACCAAGTTGGTTCATGGTGAGGAAGAAGCCAACAAGGTGAAGGCAGCTGCAGAAGCTGTATTTGGCGGAGGCGGTGTTTCCGCAGATATGCCCACCAAAGAAATTGAAGATTTCGGTGATGGTATCGGTATTTTGGATTTGCTTGCCAACACCGGCATTGTTCCGTCTAAAGGGGAAGCAAGAAGATTGATTCAGCAGAATGGTCTTTCCTTAGGGGATGACAAAGTAACCGATCCTATGCTGATGGTGACGAAAGCAGACTTTGAAAAAGAAGGCTTCATTATCGTGAAGAAAGGGAAAAAAGCTTTCTTCAAAGTGGTTATTAAAGGATAAAACAGAATATCCAAATAATGAAAACATCAGGCACGGAAATCTTTCGTGCCTCAGCGTGTCAATAAACCTATCGAAACGCTGGGAGACTTTGAAAAGGGAAGTTATATTTTGTCAATTTGAATTCGTCGGCGTACGATGGCACGTTAGAGTTCAAATTGGCAAAAAGCAAGTAACCGCAAGGAAAATTCGATGTTTTCCTTGCGGTTGTATTTCGTATAATATCTGCCGAAATATTACGATTGTCTGAATATAAAAAAATATTACTTGCGGTAGAACGACCTTTTCGACAGTCTGAGGCACGGAAATCTTTCGTGCCTGAATCTTCTTTTTGATTACTAATTGCGAGAGTGTTTTTTATGAAACTGAAAGTAATGACCTTTAACATCTGTCACGGTGCCGACTATGGGGAACTTCTGAAAATCAACCAAAGTCCTAACGGACCGTTGTGCTTCGGATATGAATTAACCGAACAACTGCTGACGGAAGAACATGCTGAAAAACTCATTGAAACCTGGCACAAAAGTGTGAATCTGGAGCCGGTTGCCGATTTGATTCGCCGGTATGATTGTGATATTAT
Organism: Clostridia bacterium; assembly: GCA_017625695.1. Taxonomy (GTDB): domain Bacteria; phylum Bacillota; class Clostridia; order UMGS1840; family UMGS1840; genus SIG452. The sequence continues at coordinate 19,967 of JAGAKI010000071.1, forward strand.
CGCTTTAAACGAAGTGCGCGGAGAAGGGGAATCTCCTTATTATTCCAATCAGGCGGAGATTTTGGGACAAATGACCAATAAAAACTTTGCTTATGCGAAAGCAGTGGAGTTTCCCGGGGAGGGAAGCTACGGTACGGCACTTTTGTCCCGTTTTCCTATCAAGTCTTGTGAAACGATTCGGATTCCGAGTATGGAAGAGGTACCTGATCGGGAACCCCGTTGTTTTTTGAAAGCTGTTCTTTTAGTCCCGGAGGAACTGACTGTGTTTGTCAGCCATTTTGGTGGACACCCCAAGGAACAGGAGCTTGCAGTAGAAACTTTTCTAACAGAAAGTGATAACATTACCACTCCGGTTCTGCTGATGGGGGATTTTAACACTACCCCTCAGGACGGGCGTTTAAGCCGGATTTATGATACCATGAAAGAGGCATTTGAGAAAGAAAATTTTTTCACTTTTCCATCCTTTCATCCTGTTCGTAAAATTGATTATATTTTTGCAAAAAATTCCAGCCAATTGCTTCACTTTTCAGAACAAAAAGTGGTCACTGAAACTGTTTCCGATCATTATCCTCTTTATGCTGAGATTCTGTTTGAATAAAGGAGATTTTTTATGTCAGAACCGACTCATCAACCGGTCACCGAACAACCGAAGAAGCATCAGACGAACCGTATTCCACAGCCAGATACCCGTACTTTTGGAGATATTTTAAGAGATAATTTACTGACTTATTTTAATCTTCTGAATCTGGCTTTGTTTTTTCTGATTCTTGCAACAGGCTCCTACCGTAATACAATGTTTATGGGCGTTGTAATTTCCAATGCTGTTATTGGGATTTTTCAGGAGTTATATTTAAAACGAAAACTGAGTAAATTAAAAACTGTACGGCAGAAGTCTTATATGGAATTTCGTGACGGCAGACAGTTGCCGGTTCTTTGCGAAGATATTTGCATAGGGGCGATACTTCGGCTACAAGCAGGGGATGAGATTCCCTGCGATATGCAAGTGCTTTCTACCGACTATTTAGAGGTTAGTGAAGCCTTGATGACAGGCGAGGGAGAACCGATTATCAAAGCACCGGGAGATACTTTACTCTCCGGAAGCTTTTTGGTAGCGGGAGAATGTGTGGCAAAAGCCATTCGTGTGGGAGAAGATACCGAATATGCAAAAATGCTTTCCCATGCAGGAAAATATGAAAAACAAAGCTCCGAAATTCTAAAAGGGATTGAGAAAATCATCCAGATGATGACTTTTGTGATTCTTCCTTTGGGAATTGTGTTATTTTTCTCATCCTTTTATCGGGAAGATATTTCCTGGCAGGAGGCGGTTATTACGACTACTGCAGGCATTGTGGGGATGATTCCTTCCGGATTGTATCTGATTACTACTGTGACGGCAGGAAGTTCTGTATTAAAACTTGCCCGTAAAAAAGCCGTTGTGAACAGCTTTACTGCGGTGGAAGCGTTAAGTCGTGTCAGCACCTTGTGCCTGGATAAAACAGGAACCTTAACCACCGGTGACATTCGTGTGAAACAGCTGATTTCCTATTCGGACGAGAGTATCGAAATTTTAAAATTGTTTGCCAAAGTCTTTCCGGTCAGAAATCCTACCATGGAGGGGATTTATCAGGAATACGGAGACGATACCTCACTGAATTGGGACAAAGCGATTCCGTTTTCTTCTGTCCGGAAGTATTCTGAAGTCCAAATTGGGGAAACCTATTACCGTCTGGGAACACCGGACCATTTGGTTTCCTCCGAAGAGCTTTTAAGGGTTGTGTCTGAAAGGGTATCCGAGGGTGATCGTGTACTGGCACTCACAAAAGAAGGAGACTGTCTGGCTCTGGTAGTTATGTCCGATGTGTTAAAGAAAGATGCCCGTGAAGTGCTGGATTATTTGTTCACCCAGCAGTTTGATTTGAAAATCATATCCGGAGACCGTCCGGAAACAGTTTCCGCCATTGCAAAACAACTGGGATTCCGGGAATGCAATCGCTATCTCAATTTACACGGACAACCCAGGACGATAGAACACTATCAGACACTTGTGAAAAACTATTCTATTTTCGGTGGGGTCACCCCGGAAGAAAAACGTTTACTGGTACAAGCGTTAAAGAAAAACGGCGAAACGGTTGCGATGGTTGGAGATGGCGTTAACGATGTATTGGCGTTGAAGGAAGCCGACCTTTCCATCGCTATGGCACAAGGAGACCAGGCATCCAAGGCAGTTTCGCAGGTGGTGCTGAGTGATTCGGATTTTACTCCCGTTCCTCATATTTTGCGGGAGGGCAGACGGATTGTCAATAATATCGAACGGGTAGCCAGTCTGTATCTGCTGAAAACTGTATATTCAGTGCTGTTGACCATTTGCTACAGTTTGCTTGGAATCAGTTATCCGTTTGCTCCGGTTCATATGACGGTCATTGGGGTATTTACGGTAGGAATTCCGTCATTCTTTTTAGCCATGGAGCCAAATGACAAACCTGTTAGCCGTGATTTTTTAACGACTGTGATTCATACGGCTTTGCCAAATGCGGTGCTGATTTCTTTGTTTGTAACGTTCTTTGGAATTTTAGAAAAAGTTGGCTTTTTGCCGCAGAAAGAAACCTTGTCTTTCTATCTGACTGCCTATTTCTGCTTTTTCCAGCTGATTCGTTGCAGCTTGCCTTTTAGCCCATGGAAAGCAGGTGTTGTGTTATTGGGAATAACGGGATTTTTTATTTGTTTATTTGTGCCCGGGTTATTGTTGCTGACGCCCCTGTCCTTTTCAGAGTTGATTTTGCTGGGTGCTTGTCTGGTTGTTGGGAGTGTTCTGCTTGCCTGGCGCCATAAAGGTGAAACGGCAGAAACAAACCTTTAATGTATAATTTTTAACGGAGATGAAACACATGATTTATTTAGACAATGCTGCTACTACTCGTCCCTATGATGAGGTTGTTGAAACGGTCACAGAGGTTCTGGCCAACCGTTATGGAAATCCTTCTTCCTTGCACCGTCTGGGGATGGAAGCAGAAGATATCATAACCGAAGCAAGAAAAACGGTTGCTGCATCCATTGGTGCCAAGGAGACGGAAATTTATTTTGCACCTTCGGGTACGTTGGCAAATAATACTGCGGTTTTAGGGTATCTTCGTCGGAATAAGCATAGCGGAAACAAGGTGTTGATTTCTTCGGTAGAACACGCTTCGGTATACAATATTGGGAAATACCTGTCAGATATCGGCTATCAGGTGGAATATATTCCAATTAAAAATTACGAGCCGGACTGGGAATGGTTGGAAGAACATCTGGATGAAACTACAGCACTTGTCAGTATGATGGCGGTAAACAATGAAACCGGAACGGTATTTGACATCAAACGAATCAGACAGATGATTGCAAAAAAAGGCTTAAAAACCGTTTTGCATTCCGATTGTATTCAGGCATATGGAAAGCTGGAACTTTCTGTGCGGGAGTTTGGTGCAGACCTGATGACCTTTTCCGGACATAAAATCGGTGCGCCGAAAGGAATTGGTGTGCTGTATGCAAGAAAGGGAATTCTTCTGACTTCTCTGTATGTGGGAGGCGGTCAGGAAGACCAACTGTTTTCCGGCACCGAAAACGTGGCAAATATTGCCGGCTTCTCCCGTGCAGTAAAGCTGTTTCTGAAAGAAAAACCGGTGGAAAAAGTAAAGGTGTTATCACAACTGTTTTTAGAAAAGTTATCACCGGATATTCTCATAAACAGCAAAAACACCCTGGGAACCATTGTCAATATTTCAATGAATCTGCGTTCGGAAATTGTGCTTCATATGCTGGAAAGTGAGGGGATTTACGTGTCCTCCGGTTCTGCCTGCTCTGAAAAGAAGGGCGGCAATAACCGTGTTTTGGAAGCCTTTTCGGTTTCTAAGGCAATGCAGGATACTGCCATCCGGGTATCGTTTTCTCATGCTAACACCGAAGAAGAAATCTTGATAGCAGCAGAGAAAATCAACGAAATTTATTGGAAAAATAAAAAAAAATGAAAAAGTTTTAAAAATCACTTGACATTTTGATGGTTATTCGTTATAATGTTTAATGCTAAAATTGATAAATATTGTTTATTTGAATCAAAGTTTAGCGTTTTCTCCCCAAAAAGGAGATTGGAATTGTTAAAGTAATCAATGATATATTTGGAGGTGCAAAAATATGAAAAGAACTTATCAACCGAAAAAAAGACAGAGAAAAAGAGAACACGGCTTCTTTAAGAGAATGAGAACCAGAAACGGAAGAAAAATCTTAGCCAGAAGAAGAGCAAGAGGCAGAGTTAGTCTTAGTGCATAATCAAAGATAAGAAATGTCGTCAGATGCTTAATGCTTGCGACATTTTTTCTTTATCTGCCGTTTTATCGACAAATAGGGAAAAATTTTTATCGCCTGTTTCGCCAGATTTGTATGTGATTTGAGGGGAATTGCTTGGTTACTTCTTTAACTGAAAACTACGAGTTTCAAAGAGTGTATAAAAAAGGGGTGTCTTATCCCGGCAGATATGCTGTGGTATATTACCGCAACAATCATCATAGCGATTCTCTCCGTTTGGGAATCACCGCAACAAAAAAAATCGGAAAAGCGTGTAAACGAAACCGTGCCAGACGTCTGATTTACGAGAATATGAGACTGTTTCTTCCCCAAATGAAAACAGGCTACGACATTGTGGTGGTAGCAAGAGCGTCCATTGTGGGGGTCAATTTTTTCACGTTGGGCAGTGAATTGAAACGTTTGTTACATAAAGCAGGTGCTTTTTATGATGAGTAGCTTGTTTATTTTTGTGGTTCGTTGTTATCAGAAATTCATTTCTCCCTTGTTTGGGGCACGTTGCCGATTTTATCCCTCCTGTTCGCAATATGCGATTTTAGCTGTGAAAAAATACGGCTTTTTTAAGGGGGTTCTAAAAGCCTGTTATCGGATTTTGCGGTGCAATCCCTGGAATCCGGGCGGTATTGATTATCCGTAAACTTGAGCTGAAAGGAAAAGTTCGATGAATTTTATTTATGTGTTTTTGGGCACAGTAATGAGCTATATTTATAAGTTTGTAAACAATTTTGGTTTTGCCATCATTTTGTTTACCGTTTTGGTGCGTGCTTGTTTGCTTCCCCTGGTTGTGAAACAGCAGAAATCTATGGCACATATGCAGAAAATGCAGCCCAAATTACAAGAACTTCAGAAAAAATATCAGTATGACAAAGATAAGCTGAATGAAGAAACCATGAAGCTTTATCAGCAATACAAAATCAATCCTATGAGTAGCTGTCTGCCCTTGTTTATTCAGATGCCAATTCTGATTGCCATCTATGGTGTAATTCAGAATCCGATTACCTATATTTTAGGGCATCCCGTAACCGAGGAATTAAAAGCTGCATTGACCGTTCTGTGCCAGAATCCTACTGACACTCAGCTGAATGTTGTTGCATTTGTCAGCAACAATTTCGACAAAGCAAAAGAATTGCTTGCTACCATTCAGACCAACTTTACCGCAGAACAGTTTGTTATGAATTTTGACTTTTTTGGTCTGAATCTGGGACTCACTCCCAGCACATCTGTTGCTACCAATCCCATTTTATGGGTACTTCCCATTCTGGCAGGTTTAACTACTTTCCTGACCAGTTATATCACTCAGAAAATCAACGGAAAAACACAGACTGAAGAACAGAAATCTCAGATGAAGAGTATGCAGTTGATTTTCCCGTTTATGACAGCGTACTTCTGTTATATTCTGCCGGCAGCAATGGGACTTTACTGGATTGTAGGTAATTTGATTCAGATCGTTCAGAGCTTCACTTTGGACCGTTACATCATGAACAAAGAAGTGGAAGAAATCGAAGAAAAAGAAGAATTGAAAGCAATCCAGAGAAAAGAAACGAAAAAGAAGAAAAAGAGATAGAAAGGTTGGAACCATCTGTGAAAGAAATTATCGCAACTGGCAAAACAGTTGATGAAGCTATCGAGAAAGCCGTAGCAGAATTAGCTGTTGACAGAGATTTGATTGAATTTGAAATTTTAAATGCACCTACCAGCGGATTTTTGGGAATTGGTGCAAAACCTGCAAGAATTTTAGCAAGATATGATGTAAAAAAACCGGAAGATAAAAAAGAAGAAGCTCCGAAAAAAGAAGTAAGAGTACAAAAACCCAAAGCGGAAAAGAAACCGGTGAAAGAAGTTGCTTCCGAACCGAAAGCAGAACCTAAAAAAGCTACCGTAAATTACGAAGAAGATACCGATTTTGTTCCCAGTGAAAACGGTGTTCAGTTTGTTTCTGACTATGTAAAACAGCTGTTTGAGCTGATGGAAATGAATGTAACTGCAGAAGTAACCCAAAAAGGCAGAATTATTTCTGTCAATTTAACCGGAGACGAAGCAGGAAATATCATCGGAAAACACGGTGACACCTTGGATGCGATCCAGCATATGCTGCAGTTGGCGTTCAACAAGAAAGTAAAAGGCGGCGAAAAAATCCGTTTAGATACCGAAGATTACCGTCAGAAACGTGAAAAAACTCTGACAGGCTTAGCAAAAAGCATTGCAAACCGTGTGATCAAATCCAGAGGCAAATATGAGTTAGAGCCTATGAAAGCTTATGAAAGAAGAATCATCCATTCTGCACTTCAGAGCTATCCTATGATTACTACTTATTCTGTTGGGGTGGAACCTCAGAGACGTTTGATTGTTGCGTTTAAGCATAGAAATCAGCAGAATCAGGAAGCAGTTGCGGAAGCTGCTTCTGAAGAATAAGTATTACAAAATTAAAAAAGGGCTGTCTATCATAATGGCAGCCCTTACCATATGCTAGTGTGGCGCAGTTGGTAGCGCAATTGATTCGTAATCAATAGGTCGAGGGTTCGAGTCCCTTCACTAGCTCCAAAAAAGGAAGTATCGGTTGATACTTCCTTTTTTGTATATCTTATTTTTAAAATTTATTTCACTTTGGTATATTCTTTCACCATTAAGGCACGTTTGTAGCCACGGTCCTCGTTGATGGAATCAATATAAAATTTTCTGCCGTAGTAGAACCGAACCAAATCGAAATATTTTGCGGCGGTGTGCAGTTCCAACCGTTTTACACCTTTTTCCATCATAACGGTATCGACGACACTCATTAAGCTCTTGCCGACCCCGTGGTTCTGGAATTCGGGACTTACGCCAAAACGGCTTAAGTATGCCGTTCCGTCGGAATTTACTTTGATGCGGACACTTCCGGCAGGCACTTCGTTGATGAATGCTACAAACACCAGCTTGGTATCCAAATCTTTTAAAATATCTTCATACGTTTCATTTAAGGCTTCGGTATCCTCTAATCCTGCATTTTTCACATATTTCTGAAAGGAAATCTTGGTGATTGCCTGAATTTCCGGAATTTCCGCTTCAGTTGCCAGACGGATATGAAACCCGTAGTAATCTTTTTCCTGTGCCATTTCTATGTACCTCGTTTTATTTTTTGTAGGATTCTGCCATCAACATGGTCATAATTGCTTTTTGTGCGTGGAGTCTGTTTTCCGCTTCCTGAAAAATTCTGGAATGGGGACCGTCGATGACGTCTTCGGTTACTTCAAACCCCCGGTAGGCAGGTAAGCAATGTAAGAAAATGGAATTTTCATCAGTCAGGGAGAACAGCTTTTGGTTTACCTGATAGTCACCGAATTCTTTTACTTTGGTTGCTTTTTCTGCTTCCTGACCCATACTTACCCAGGTGTCGGTATAAACAATGTTAGCACCTTTCATCGCTTCTTCGGGATCGGTGGTTTCTACAATTTTTGAAGTTTTTGCCAATGCTTTCGCTTTTTCAATCTGGTCAGGAACACATTTGTATTTTTCGGGGGTTGCAATGTAGCAATCGATGCCTGCCATCGCACAAGCGTGTGCCAAGGAGTGTGCCATATTGTTGCCGTCACCTACGTAGGCGAATTTCAGACCTTCCAATGTTCCGAATTCTTCGTAGATGGTCTGCATATCTGCCATTGCCTGACAGGGATGTTCCAGATCGGTTAAGGCGTTGATTACGGGGATTGAACCGTATTTTGCCAAATCATAGACATCATCCTGAGAGAAGGTACGAATCATAATGCCGTCCAACATTCCGGATAATACATTTGCAGTATCATAGATGGTTTCCCCACGTCCTAACTGAATGTCGTTAGAGCTTAAAAACAGGGGATGACCGCCCAACTGATACATTCCAACTTCAAAGGAAACACGGGTTCTGGTGGAAGATTTTGCAAAAATCATCCCTAAGCTTTTGCCCGCTAAGTAGGGGTGGGGAGTACCTGTTTTCTGCATTTTTTTCAGCTTGTGTGCCAAGGTGAGAATATCGTCAAATTCTTGTTTTGTAATATCGGTAATACTGATAAAATGTTTCATTATTTTTTAATCCTCTCTTTTATAACGTTTGCAGTAATTCATCTAATTTATCGGTCAGCAAGTTGATTTCTGTTTTGGTAATGATTAAGGGCGGTACCAGACGGAACACAGTTTCACCGACGGTTCCAACTAAAAATCCTGCTTCAAATAATTGTTTGGATAATGCTTTTGCGATGGGTTCGGCGAATTCTACGCCAATCATTAATCCTTTTCCGCGGACTTCTTTGATGATGGGATATTTCTCTTTTAAAGCCGTTAATTTTTCGCGGAATAAGGCACCCATTTTGTTTGCGTTTTCTAAAACACCATTGTGCAGCAGTTCGTTGACAACACAAAGACCCGCTGCTGTTGCTAAGGGATTTCCCCCAAAGGTGGTACCATGGTCTCCGGGAACAAAAGCGGAGAATTTTTCTTTGCAAAGAATTGCACCGATGGGAACCCCTCCCGCCAAAGCTTTTGCTAAGGTGAAAATGTCGGGTTCCACGCCTACAGTTTCATATGCGAACAGGGTTCCGCATCTACCCATCCCGGTTTGGACTTCATCAAAAATCAAAACGATATCACGTTCGGTACAGATGTTGCGAATTTCTTCTAAATATGCCTTGTCTAACGGACGTACACCGCTTTCTCCCTGAATCACTTCCAGCAGTACCGCTCCGGTTTTTTCGGTAACGGCTTTTTTGAAAGCTTCGATGTCATTGGCCGGAACGTGGACAAATTTTTCTACCAGGGGAGCGTAAGGCTTCTGATACTTTTCCTGTCCCGTAGCAGAAAGAGTCGCTAAGGTTCTTCCGTGGAAGGAATTCTGTAAGGTAATTACTTCAGGTTTTTCTTGCCCTTTGTTGTAAAAATATTTGCGGGCAAGTTTTAAGGCCCCCTCGTTTGCTTCCGCACCCGAATTTGCGAAAAACGCCCTGTCGGCACAGGAATTTTCACATAGTACCTTGGCTAAATTTGCCTGAGATTCAATATAGTAAAGACTGGAGGTATGAATCAGTTTTTTTGCCTGGTTGCAAATGGTTTCTGTCAGTTTTGGATGATTATGTCCCAGACAGTTGACCGCAATTCCCGCCATAAAATCATAATAGATTTTACCGTCAGTGGCAGTCATGGTCATCCCGTTTCCTTCGGTAAAGCAGACAGGAAGCCGCTCACCAAAGGTGTTCATATAATAAGCTTTGTCAGTTTGTTTGATTTGTTCTAACATTTTCTCACCTTCGATGCATAAATATGCAAATATAATCAATAATATCCCTATTATAATACATAATTATGCATTTGTCAATAACTTTTACGATATTTTTCATTTTTTGAAAAAAGTTATTTACAAATAGGGAATATTATGTTATAATACTATATTGAAAAAATATTGAAAAAATTCTCAGTTCCTCTGTTGACAGGGAAACTGACCGAAAAATTCATTTGAGAATTTATGCAAGAAATATACATTCCCCGACGGAATCATCGAAGAAAGGAAAACGGCAGATACGATATCGCCCTTTGGTAAACTTATGAGCGACAGACAAAATCATATCAGAAATTTTTCGATTATAGCCCATATTGACCACGGAAAATCCACCTTGGCAGACCGCCTGTTGGAGAAGACCGGGGTTGTTTCTGCACGAGAAATGGAAGAACAGCTGTTGGACAATATGGAACTGGAAAGAGAACGTGGTATCACCATCAAGGCGAGAGCTGTTCGTTTGGTGTACCGTGCCAAAAACGGAGAAGAATATATCTATAATTTGATTGATACCCCCGGTCACGTAGACTTTAACTACGAAGTATCCCGAAGTTTGAAAGCTTGCGAAGGTGCTATCCTGATTGTGGATGCAGCACAGGGGATTGAAGCACAGACTTTGGCAAATGCTTATTTGGCGGTAGACAGTGACCTGGAAATTTTACCCGTTATCAATAAAATCGATTTGCCCAGTGCACGTCCCGATGTGGTGAAGCAGGAAATTGAAGATATCATCGGGATTCCCGCAGATGAGGCACCTTTGATTTCTGCGAAAAACGGAACCAATATCGAAGATGTGTTGGAAGCGATTGCCGCAACCATTCCCGCACCCAACGGAGATGAAGAGGCACCGCTGAAAGCGTTGATTTTTGACTCTTATTATGATGCTTACAAAGGCGTTATTATCTACATCCGTGTGGTGGACGGTAAAATCACTCAGAACACCACGATGAAAATGATGTCCAACGGTAAGGAATTTGAAGTGGTGGAAGTGGGGTATTTAAACGCCCTCGGTATGACTCCCTGTCAGGAACTTTGTGCCGGGGAGGTTGGTTACGTTACTGCGTCCATCAAAACGTTACGTGATACTGCGGTAGGGGATACTGTTACCGACAAGTTTCATCCTGCATCTGAGCCGTTGCCCGGTTACAAAGCAGTTCAGCCGATGGTATTCTGTGGCTTGTACCCTGTAGACGGTGCCCGTTATGACGATTTGAAAGACGCACTTCTGAAACTGCAGTTAAACGATGCGGCACTGATTTTTGAGCCTGAAACCTCTATTGCGTTAGGCTTTGGTTTTCGATGCGGTTTCTTGGGACTTCTGCATCTGGAAATCATTCAGGAACGGTTGGAAAGAGAATTTAACCTGGATTTAATCACTACCGCTCCCAGCGTAATTTACAAGATTACCAAAACCGACGGCACCAAAATGAATCTGGATAATCCTACCAACTTACCCAATCCGTCGGAAATTGCGTCTATGGAAGAACCCTTCGTTTCTGCAACCATTATGACCCCCACCGATTATGTGGGTAACATTATGGAGCTTTGTCAGGAACGCCGCGGCGTGTTTATTGATATGAAATATCTGGATGAAACAAGAGTTTCTATCCATTACGATATGCCCCTGAACGAAATCATTTACGATTTCTTCGACGATTTGAAATCCCGCACCAAGGGATATGCTTCGTTGGACTACGAACTGGCAGATTACAGAGAATCCAAACTGGTCAAATTAGACATCCTCTTAAACGGCGAAATCGTGGATGCACTTTCTTTCATTGTGCATACCGATAAAGCCTATGCCAGAGGTAGACGTATTGCAGAAAAATTAAAAGAAGTCATTCCGAGACAGCTGTTTGAAATTCCCATTCAGGCAGCAATCGGCACCAAGGTGATTGCCCGTGAAACTGTCAAAGCAATGCGAAAAGACGTATTGGCAAAATGTTACGGCGGTGACATCACCCGTAAGAAAAAACTTCTGGAAAAACAGAAGGAAGGGAAAAAACGGATGCGTCAGTTCGGTACCGTGGAGGTGCCGCAGGAGGCGTTTATGTCCGTGCTGAAACTGTAATGAAAGCGGGACTTTACTTTCATATTCCGTTTTGTGTGAAAAAATGTGCCTATTGCGATTTCTATTCGGTCTCGGATACCACTTCCCAAAAAGCATATTTTAAAGCCGTTCATAAGGAAATGGAATCATACCGCGGTCAGAATATTTCGGTGGATTCCGTGTTTATCGGCGGCGGAACCCCATCTGTTGCAGATGCGTATGAAATTGAAAAACTATTAGAAAAGGCGAGAGAGCTGTTTTCTTTTTCGGCTGATACCGAAATTACCATTGAATTGAATCCCAAAACCTTTGACAAAGACAAATTGAACGTTTATCGGGAGGCGGGAATTAACCGCATCAGCATGGGATTGCAGTCGGCAAATAATGAGGAGCTTAAAAAGCTTGGCAGAATCCATACGGCAGAGGAATTTTTAACATCTTACCATTTGCTTCGGGAAATGGGATTTTCTGACATGAATGCAGATATTATGTATGGGTTGCCTGATTCTTCCCTTAACACCTTAGAGAAAACTCTGACCTTTTTGAAACAATTGGATTGTGAGCATATTTCCGCTTATGCCCTGACGTTAAACGAGGATTCACCGCTGTATCAGCGAGGTTACGTCTATCCGGATGATGACGGCGTGTACGAGCAATATCAAATGGTTTGCGAATTTTTGTCTGATTACCGGCATTATGAAATTTCCAATTTTGTAAGAGCCGGGAAACAACCCTGTCGTCATAATCTGAAATACTGGACCCGTGCTCCTTATATCGGCTTTGGTGCAGCGGCACACAGTTTTTACAGAAATCAGCGATTTTCCAATCCCTCAAGTATTTCGGAGTATGTCCGTAGGGCGTCTGTGAAAAACTATGAAACCGTATCTTCCCAAGATGCACTCTTTGAGGAAGTGATGCTTTCACTTCGCACAGATATGGGCGTGAAATTTGAAAACCTGCCGGATTCGTTTTTGAAAAAGAATCAGGACCTTATAGAGCAGTATCAAAAGGGTGGTTATCTGATCGTTCAGACGGATGGTTTCCGGTTGACCGAAAAAGGATTTTTCGTGTCCAACGCTATTATTTCTTCCTTTCTGATGGATTGAAAAAATGATTTCCCAAACGGGAATCTGATAAACTAAAAAATGAGAGTAAACGCTATGAAAAAGAATCAAAAAGAATCCAAAAAACAGAAAAAAAACAAAGACACAAAACAAAAGAATACCGTGAAAAAACAAGCCGTGCAGACTACGGAACAGACCAAAACCCTGGACGCCATTTTAAAGATTTATTTTGTTCCCAAGGTGCTGATCAGTTTCGTTTTTCTTACCGTTTTTTCCTTGACGGTTTTCTTTTACAATCCGACTCTTGCATTGGTGCAGTTTGTGTTGTCGATGAGTGTGTTTATCATTTTTGTATTCCGTGGAAGCACCTCATCCCAGCAGTTTCGTGATTATATCGAAAGTCTTTCGTTTGACGTGGAATCGGCAACCCATAACTCGGTTTTGAAATCACCCTTTCCTATGGTGATCTTACGAGAAACCGGGGCTATTGTATGGTATAATGATGCCTTTTCTACCTTGGTTCCCGATGAGGACTACACCAGCCGTCAGCTGACGGACATTCTTTCGGATTTTAAGCTTCCTGATGCATCCGGAAGTACTTGCGAAATCCGGTTGGCGGAACGCAGTTTCAAAGCCTACGGTGTGTTGGCGGATGAAACCAAAGCTTCCCAGGAACGGGTGTATGTGTATTATCTGATTGAGACCACCGAGTTAGGACAGCTGCAGAAAAAATATGACGAAGATATGATCATTAAAGGTTATATCTATGTGGATAACTTAGACGAAATCACCAAACAAATTTCCGACTCAGAACGTACTGTTATTGCTTCTCAGACGGAAAAGTTGATTTCTGAATTTGTAGGAATGCATCAGGGGGTTCTCAATAAATTTGATCGTGACCGGTATTCCTTCATTATGGAACGCAAAAACTTTGAAGAAATTTTAAAAACAAAAGTTTCTTTGTTAAAAGATGTAAAGAATATTGAAACCTTCGGCAGTCTGCCGGTAACGTTAAGTATCGGTATCGGTGTTGGTGCAAGTTTGGGCGAAACCGAAAACTTCTCCCGTGTGGCACTGGATATGGCGTTGGGTCGTGGCGGTGACCAGGCGGTTATCAAGCAGGGCAACGATTTTACTTATTTTGGCGGACAGAATCGGGAGACGGAAAAACGCACCAAGGTTCGTTCCCGAATTATCGCTCTTTCCTTTAAGGAAATGGTAATGGAATCGGAAAAAGTGCTGATTATGGGACATAAGGGTGCCGATATGGATTCTCTTGGCTCTTGTTTAGGACTGGCAAGAATTGCCAAAGCACTTGATAAGCCTGCTTATATCGTCATTGATGAAAGCAATTCCAATACCGAAGCATTGTTTGCTAAAACTAATTTGGACAAAGATTTTGATGATGCGTTTGTAACTCCCTCTCAGGCAGAAACGCTGATGGATGACAATACCTTGCTTGCGATTGTGGATACTCACAAGGCATCCCTGACAGCGGCACCGGATCTGATTCGGGAAGATGGTAAAATCTTTTTGGTGGACCATCACCGAAAGGGTGCAGATTTCATCTATCATGCAAGTCTCACCTTTCATGAGCCATATGCTTCTTCCACCTGTGAATTGGTGGTGGAAATGTTGCAGTACTTAGATGATAAGGTGAAACTCAAACGTTTGGAAGCAGAAAGCTTATATGCGGGAATTCTCATCGATACTCAGAATTTCTCCATCAAAACCGGTGTGAGAACCTTTGAAGCGGCATCTTATTTAAGAAAAACCGGGATGGAGCCGGGGGTTGCTAAAAATTTAGTCAAATCGGATTTTGATAACTATATCAAGGTGTCCGACATAGTGAAATCTGCTGAAATCTATAAAGACTCTATCGCCATCGCAAAATACTATGGAGAAGAAGAAAACAGTATTTTTATTGCACAGGCGGCAGACGATTTGATTGATATCAAACGCATTGAAGCAGCATTTGTGATTTTCCGTCGGGGCGAAGAAACCATCATCAGTGCCCGTTCCAATGGAAAAATCAATGTACAGGTCATTATGGAAAAATTAGGCGGCGGCGGGCATCAGCTGGTGGCAGGCTGTCAGAGCAAAGAGCTTACTGTGGACCGTGCCGTTATGTTAATTAAAGAAACGTTAGACGAAATGGAAGAGGTTTAATTCCTCATTTTGATAAGAAAGGATGACAGAAGATGAAAGTAATTTTACTTCAGGATGTAAAAGGAAGCGGGAAAAAAGGAGATATCATCAATAGCTCTGATGGATATGCAAGAAACTTTTTGTTTCCGAAAAATTTAGCGGTGGAAGCGACTCAGGCAAATTTAACCACTTTAAAAAATCAGAAAGATTCTGTGGCACACAAACGTGCAGTAAATCACGATAATTCTGAAAAATTAAAGGAACGTCTGGAAGCTATGACCTTCACCGTTTCTGCAAAAAGCGGGGATAACGGCAAACTGTTTGGTGCTGTAACCTCTATCGACATCGTAAAAGCCATCAAAGACCAGTCCGGCATTGAAGTGGAAAAGAAAAAAGTTGTGTTGAAAGATGC
Source organism: Clostridia bacterium (assembly GCA_017625695.1). GTDB lineage: Bacteria > Bacillota > Clostridia > UMGS1840 > UMGS1840 > SIG452. The sequence continues at coordinate 35,251 of JAGAKI010000071.1, forward strand.
TATCAAAATGCTGGGCGTTTACGAAATTAGCGTAAAACTGTTTGAAGATGTCAGTGCAAAAGTAAAAGTTGAAATTAAAGGATTATAAACGCTATGGATATTGTAAGAGACTTACCCTATAGCCTGGAAGCCGAAACTGCCGTTCTCGGTTCTGTCATTATTGATAAAGATTGTTTGCTGGAAGTTATGGAACTGATTTCGGCAGACGATTTTTACCTGGAAAAAAATAAAGCAATCTACCAGGCAATCTCCAATTTGTTCAATTTGAATATTCCCGTAGATGCGGTAACTCTTTACGACGAACTCACCCGTCAGGGAATCTATGAACAAATTGGCGGAAAAGAGTATATTTTAGATATTGTAAATTCTGTGCCTACCACGGAAAATGTGAAGCATTATGCACAGATTGTTTCCGATAAATCCCACTTGAGAAAATTAATCGGACTGTGTCAGGAAATTGAAAATGCAGGCTATGATTCTAAGGGCGCCCAGGAGGTGACCGAGCTTGCCGTGCAGAAGATTTTTGACCTGGTTTCCGAGCGTGATGTGGGCGGTGCGGTTCATATCAAACAGATTTTGTATCAAAACTATAATAAACTGGCAGAGATGCTGGAGCATCACGGCGAGGTTTCAGGGCTTCCCACCGGATTTTGCGAATTGGATCGCCGTTTGTCAGGTCTTCAGCCGTCTACTCTGGTGCTGATTGCAGCCCGTCCTGCGATGGGGAAAACCTCGTTTGCCATTAACATTGCACAAAATGTTGCCATCGGACAGAATGTTCCGGTGCTGATTTTCTCTTTGGAAATGTCTAAGGAAGAGTTGGTGAATCGTATCATTTCTTCCGAAGCCAAAATCGAATCGGATAAAATCCGTTCCGGGGAAATTTCTCCCGAAGATTTGAATAAATTTCTGGATATTATGGAGCCGTTATCCAAAGCTCCCATCTACATTGATGATACGGCATCTATCACGGTAACCGAGCTTCGTGCCAAAGCAAAACGGCTGAAACTGGAAAAGGGACTGGGACTCATTGTCATTGACTATCTGCAGCTGATGAACGGACGCCGTTCGGAAAGCCGTCAGGTGGAAATTGCAGAAATCAGCCGAAGTCTTAAGATTCTGGCAAAAGAGCTGGAAGTTCCTGTAATTGCAGTATCTCAGCTGTCCCGTGGACCTGAAAACCGAGCGGATAACAAACCCATGCTATCTGACTTGAGAGAATCGGGTGCTATCGAGCAGGACGCAGATATTGTTATGTTTTTATTCCGTGAGGAATATTATAAACCCGAGACCACCGAAAAGCATAATATCGGCGAATGTATCATCGCCAAGCACAGAGCAGGGGAAACCGGTTCCTTTGAAATGACATGGCTTGGAAAATATACCAGTTTCTATGATTTGGAGACCCGTCATGACCCGTATTGATGCGAAAAAATCTTTGGTGGTGGCAAAAGCTGACCGGTTGATTCAGTACGAAGCAATGCTTGAAAAAGGAGATTCGGTACTGGTTGGTTTGTCCGGTGGTGCCGATTCTGTGGCACTTTTGTGTGTTCTTTTGGAGTTGCGTGAGAAATATGATATTAAAATATCCTGTGCCCATATCAATCACAGACTGCGGGGCGAGGCTTCCTATCAGGATATGGAATTTGTGAAAGAACTATGCAAACGGCTGGAATTGCCGCTTTCGGTTTTGGAAGAAGATGTAGAGCAATTTGCCAAAGAACATCATTTGTCTTTAGAAAATGCGGGCAGACAAATTCGATACCGCTTTTTCTATCAGCAGAAAACTGACAAAATTGCTACCGCCCATACCAAAGATGATAATGCAGAAACGGTGGTTATGAACCTGGTAAAAGGCAATCTCCCCAAAGGGATTCTTCCCAAGCGGGGAAATATTATCCGTCCGCTTTTGGAAGTTACCAAAGAAGAAATATATGAGTATCTGAATGGAATCCATCAGTCTTTTGTTACGGATGAAACCAATTTTTCCACTGATTATACCCGAAATCGAATCCGTTTGGAAGTAATTCCGTATTTGAAAGAAAATTTTAACACAAATTTCACAAATACCGTTTATCATACCAGTTGTATTCTGCGTGAGGAAGAAAACTATTTTCACGAACTATGCGAAGCTTTTTGTAACGAACACACAGAAACAGCAAACACATCAGTTTCGTTGAATATCAGCGCCCTGGTGGCTTTGCATCCCGCTGTGGGAAAGAAGATTCTGCGATATGTATACCATCGGGTGACCGAGGGACAAGGCAGAATTTCTTTTGAGGAAATTGAGCGTATCTTAACGCTTTGTCAGAACGGACAGAGCGGACAGAAGATTACGCTGTCGCAGTCCTGGGAAGCCATCCGGTGCTCCGGGAACCTGATATTTCAAAAAGGTTCTCCGGTTACAGCATTTTCTTATCCGTTAACCAAAACAAAAAGCTGTGTTCTTCCTTCGGGAATGAAACTGATTCTGGCAAAAGAACCTGTCGAAGAATGCAGATGGTGTTATCCCATCACGGTTTTGCCGGGTGATTTTGTTCTGGTTAGAAGCCGACAGCCGGGAGATACGTTATATCTTGAAAATTTAAACATACATAAAAAACTGTCAGATTTTTTTATTGATAAAAAAATCCCGGTCACTTTGCGGAACGAGATTCCGTTAATAACCGTGAATGGTAAGGTACGGGTGGTTGTGGGGCATTTTTATGAAAAACCTCACGACAATCCGGAATATCGATATTACATTGTAGTAAAATAAAAAGCAAAGGAAAAAGAAACTATGAATCAGATGGAACAGGATGTTAAAAAGATTTTGTTTTCAAAGGAAGAAATTCAGGCAAGAATCGAAGAGTTAGGAAAGCAAATTTCAGAAGACTACAAGGACGCCAAAAGCTTATTGGTGATTGGGATTTTAAAAGGGTCCTGCGTGTTTTTTGCTGATTTAATCCGTCAGATTAGCTTACCCATTGAAATTGAATTTATGAGCGTTTCCAGCTATCAGGACAGCAGTATTTCCAGTGGTGAAGTAAAAATTACCAAGGATGTGAATACTTCTGTTACGTTAAAGCACGTGCTGTTTGTGGAAGATATTATCGATACCGGCTTTACGATGTCTAAGGTAATGGAAATGTTCTGCGAACGGGGTGCCGCTTCGGTGAAACTTTGCTCGCTGTTAAGTAAACCCGACCGTCGTAAAGTGGAAATTCCTATTGATTACTTAGGCTTTACCATCCCCGATGAATTTGTTATCGGATATGGACTGGATTTTGCAGAAAAATACCGCAATCTCCCCTATGTGGGTGTGTTGGATGAAAAAGTTTATCTGTAGAGATTTTTCTTTGAAATTAACTGAACTGTAGGAGGTAACGGATGAACAAATTTTTAAAGAACATCGGATTCTATGTGCTGTTGTTTGTAATTTTTATGACAGTGCTGTCGATTCTGACGGTAGGAGAACAGATAGAAACCGTCAACTATTCCGATTTTATTCTCCAGTTTAAAGCGGGAGAAATTAAATCTATGGAATATCAGTTGGGAGAAAACCGCATCGAAGCAAAACAAAATGTCAATGGGGTAGAAAAAACCATTGAGGTTATTATCCCAAGCTTGGATACCCTGAATCAGGATTTGGGTATGGATATTTCCAAATATATTTCGGAAGGCAAGGATAAACTGACTTATTCGGTGAAGCCTCCCCAGACTGCACCCTGGTGGTTTTCTATCATTTCTCCCTTGGGACTCATTGTGATTGCAGTATTGTTCTGGGTGTTTTTCCTTCGTCAGGCAAATGGCGGCGGCGGTGCCATGTCTTTTGGTAAAAGTAAGGCAAAAATGACTGACCCATCCAAAACCACAGCGACCTTTGCCGATGTGGCAGGTGCCGACGAGGAAAAAGAAGAATTAAAAGAAGTGGTGGATTTCTTAAAGAATCCCGAAAAATATCACGCCATCGGTGCAAGAATCCCCAAAGGATTACTGCTGGTAGGTCCTCCCGGTACCGGGAAAACCCTGCTTGCCAAAGCTTGTGCCGGAGAGGCGGGCGTTCCCTTTTTCTCCATCAGCGGTTCCGACTTTGTAGAAATGTTTGTGGGCGTGGGTGCTTCCCGTGTAAGAGATTTGTTTGAAAATGCGAAAAAAGCATCCCCCTGTATTATCTTTATCGATGAAATTGATGCGGTAGGCCGTCACAGAGGTGCGGGTTTAGGCGGCGGACACGACGAAAGAGAACAAACTTTAAACCAGTTATTGGTAGAAATGGATGGTTTTACCGAAAATCAGAATATTATTATTATTGCGGCAACCAACCGTCCCGACATCTTAGACCCTGCACTTCTTCGTCCCGGCAGATTTGACCGTCAATTAGTTGTCAACTATCCTGACGTGAAAGGCAGAGAAGAAATTTTAAGAGTTCACTCCAGAAAGAAACCTTTGGATTCTGACGTGGATTTATCGGTGGTTGCAAAAACCACTGCTGGTTTTACCGGTGCAGATTTGGAAAACCTGTTAAACGAAAGTGCACTGTTGGCTGCCCGTCAGCAGAGAACCAAAATCACCATGCAGGATGTTTCTGAAGCGATGATTAAAGTGATCGCAGGTCCGGAAAAGAAATCGAAAAAAGCAAGCGAAAAAGAGAAAAAACTGACTGCTTACCACGAAGCAGGTCATGCAATCGTGACCAAGCTGATGCCCAATCAGGACCCGGTTCATCAGATTTCCATTATTCCCCGAGGTCGTGCCGGCGGTTATACCTTGTCTCTCCCCAGCGAAGATAAAATGTATGCCTCCAAAACCGGTATGATGGAAGAAATCGTAGTGCTGCTTGGCGGTCGTGTGGCAGAAAAACTGGTATTGGATGATATTTCCACCGGTGCCTCCAATGATATTCAGCGTGCTACCAAAATTGCTCGTGAAATGATTACCAAATATGGTATGAGTGATAAACTCGGTCCCATCTGTTTCGGAAGCGAACAGGATGAAGTGTTCATCGGAAAAGACTTTGGTCAGACCCGTAACTATTCCGAACAGGTTGCTGCCTTGATCGATGAAGAAATCAAGGCCGTAATCGACGGTTGTTACCAACAGTGTCAGACACTGCTTTCCGACAATATGGAGCTTCTTCATGCTTTGTCTGAGTTGTTGTTGGAAAAAGAAAAGGTAGAAGGCGACGAATTTTTGGCTCTCTATAATAAAATGAACGGAATTGAAGAATCGGTTTCGGATGAAGAGGCACAAGATGGCAACGAATAAGAAAAAATTCTATGCTGTCAAGATTGGAAAAACTCCCGGTATTTATGAATCCTGGGCAGAATGTGAACCTTTGATCAAAGGCTTTCCCGGGGCTGAATACAAAAGTTTTTCCGCCAAAGCAGAAGCAGAGTGTTACCTTACGGGCACCACGTCGGAAACAACTGAAACACAAGGGCTTCCGCCGGTAGGGACTCTTTACGCCTATGTGGACGGAAGCTACAATATTGAAAGCGGTTTCTACGGCTACGGCGTAGTATTGATTTTTCCCGACGGTCGTACCGAAGAACAATTCGGTGGCGACAAAAAAGAATCCGTTGCTACGATGCGGAATGTGGCAGGAGAATTAAAAGGTGCTATGCTTGCTATGCAGTATGCGGTGAATCATGGCTATTCCCATGTGAAGATTTTTCACGATTATGAAGGCATTGCAAAATGGGCAAAAGGAGAATGGAAAGCCAATCTGGAGGCCACTGCAGCTTATCGGGAATTTGCCTGGATGATTCAGTCTAAAATTCAGGTGTCTTTTCAGAAAGTGGATGCCCATACCGGTGTATTCTACAATGAACGTGCCGATATTTTGGCAAAACAGGGTGCAGGCATTTTAGAAGAATAAAAGTACAAAAAATGACAATATTTGCTCGACAAGTATTGTCATTTTTATTTTTGTGTGATATAATGATTTCATCGAAGATGAAATCATAGCTAAATTCGCGTTCCGCGAGCTAAATTGAGCAAGCTCAGCTAAATTGCCTACGGCAGCTAAATGTGTTTCGCACGCTAAAAGCGAATTTAATTTAGCTACTCCAAAGGAGTAATTTAGCTATGGAGCAAAGCGGAATAATTTAGCTTTGAACGAAGTTCAAAATTTAGCTAAATAACGGCATCTAAATCGTTCACAGATTCTATAATTAGCATCGGAGTATGAATTGCACTGCGGATACAGAAAGGCAATTCATTCCTGTTTGAATGTATATCGGGAGGTCAAGATGAAAAAAGGTGATTATTTAAGACTGTGGCAGAATATCGGTATCGTGCTGGGTGTCATTGGCTTTCTTATTTTTTTCATTTTAAAGCGGGAAGTTTTAGGGCCTGTCATTGTGGTTATCGGTGCCGTTATCAGCATTATCCCGGGCTTTTTCGGGAAGTATGTGTATATTTGCCCGCAATGTCAGACCAAGTTTCGGGAAATTGATGATAAGATTGTAGTTCAATCTAACTTTCATCTTAAGGGATTTGCACTTTTAACTTGTCCTAAGTGTAAAAAGACAAACTTTATGCGATTAAAGTTAATATCCAAAGAAGAATTTCATAAATCGTGATACAAAGGAGAAAGATGATGGACCAAAAAGAACAGATTTTAAGAAAATGGTACAAAAGATTAGAATTTCCTGCTCATTTTGATGCGTTATTTGAAGATTTATTAAAAAGAAAAACGTTGCCTGAAAACTGTGTTCTGGCTCGTTACAATGAACTGTTGGACCAGCATGGAGATGTAGAATTAAATTTTCTGATTTTGTTGTATCTCTGTGAAGAATTAAGTGAATGGTACAAAGAACATGGGATTCCTTATGAAATTTGTCTGCATACCGTAAAAGACCTGGTGCTCTGGATTGAGGACTATTACCGACAGTCAAACGGTGTGTTGGGGATTGCGTTTGAAGTGCTTTGGATGAGTAATCATTATTTGGGCAAAGTATTTCGCTTGGGCAGATTGGAATTTGAACGTTCTACTGCCTGGAGAGATATTCCGGGTACCGATATCAAAATTGGGGATACCTACATTTCCGTACATATTCCGGAAGGAAAGGGAATGACTCCCGAAGCTTGTCAGGAATCCTTTGATATGGCGGTTCCTTTCTTTCAAAAATTCTTCCCGGAACATAAATTTGATTGTTTTTTATGCCATACCTGGATGTTTGATGAACAACTAAAGAGTGTACTGTCTCCCAATTCCAACATCATTAATTTTTTTGATTTCTTCGAGGTAGTGCATTTGGAAGAATCTGATGAAATCATCCGTCATATTTTCGGAAACGGGTCTACCCGTGAAAATATCTTAGACCGTCCTGCTAATTCTTCCTTATCCGGATGGATTTTGCAAAATGTAAAAGAAAACGGAAAGTTCTATGAAGGCTTCGGTATTCGTAAATTGTAGGAGAAGAAAAGAGGTCGCCTGATATGAAAGAAAATGCCGTGTCTGATATTCGTCCGTTTCGGATGTATGGCAATCTGTATTTTGTGGGAAGCTCTAAGGTTTCGGTGCACGTGATTGAAACTTCGGTTGGGCTTGTGATGATAGACACGGGTTATCCTGATATGTATGAACAGATTCTAAGCAGTATGGAAGAATTAGGCTTGAATCCCAAAGATATCTGTGCGATTTTCCATTCCCACGGACATATTGACCATTTTGGATGTACCCAGCGTCTGAAAGCACTTTCGGGTGCCAAAACCTATATCAGCCGGATTGATAATGCCATTGTGAACGGTACCTATGACTGGTCCTGGGCAAAAGAATTGGGACTGCCCCGACCGGAACCCTTTGACTGTGATGTTTTCGTAGAAGACGGCAACTGTTTTACTTTTGGAGATACCACGGTGCGTTGTGTCTTAACGCCCGGTCACACCGAGGGGGTATTGTCTTTCTTTGTCAATGTGGAAGAAAACGGGACATCCATCATTGCGGCAATGCACGGCGGTATCGGGATGAACAGTATGGCGGCTGAGTTTTTAGATAGTTATGGTTTTTCCAGAGATTGCCGTGAAATTTTCAGAACAGGACTTTGGAAACTCCAACAGGAATCTGTAGATTTGGTGATGGGGAATCATCCCTTCCAGAATGACACCGAGGGGAAACGCAAACGTTTGGAAATGGGAGAAACATCCATTGTTGATTCTGCAGAATGGCTTCGCTTTCTGGCAGAAACCGAAGCCGCTTTAGATCAAATGTTACAGCAAGAGCAAATGAATTAAAAATTTGTGGGATACCCACAGGAGAAAATATAGAATTCACGGAGGAAATTGAGTATGAATTCACAGCAAGCAGTTCGTGCGGCAGTTGATGCCCACACCATTATTCCCGCATTTAACATTCCCTATTTGCCAATGGTAGAACCCATCGTTCAGGCAATTGTGGATGAAGATTCTCTGGCGATGATTCAGGTTGCCCGTTTGGAATGGGAAAAATTTGAATCTCAGAGTCCGGAAGCGGTTGCAAAAGAATACTTTAAATTTGCAAAAGAGGGATATACACTTTTGCATTTAGACCACGTTCCGGCTATTGACGAGGATATGAAAAAAGTTGACTATATGGAAATATTAAAACGGGCGTTGGATATTGGTTATCAGTCTGTTATGGTAGACGGTTCCAGATTGCCTCTGGATGAAAATATTGCTACCACCGCTGAAGTTTCTGCATTTGCAAAAACTTACGGTGCAGCAGTAGAAGCAGAACTCGGTGCAGTTTCCGGTCATGAAGGAAGCGGTATCGGATTAAGCTACGAAGAGCTTTTTACCACCAAAAAAGGATTCACCGTGCCTGAAGAAGCCAAACGTTTTGCTAAAGAATCCGGTTGTGACTGGTTGTCCGTTGCAGCAGGAAGCTTCCACGGTGCCATTGCAGCAAGCACCAAACACTTAAAAAAACCCAATGCAAGACTGGATATTGACCATATTAAAACGTTGTCTGAAATCACCGGTAAAATGCCGTTGGTTCTCCATGGTGGCAGCGGAATTGAACAGGATTACATCTTAAAAGCGATGGCAAACGGTATTGCGAAAATCAATGTGGGTACCGAAATCCGTCAACCCTATGAATTTGCATTGGAAGAAAAACCGGGCGATATTGCCTATGCACAGCAGAAAGTATATGATCGTACCCGTTGGGTCATCAGCGAATTCTTACGCACCACCGGTAACCACAGCAAGTTAAAATAATTAAGAATACATCAAAGTTGTGAGGAATGGGTATGAAAACGGTTTTTATCGTAAATCCCAAAGCAGGGAAGGGCAAAAAAGAAAAACAACTGATAGAACAAATCTGTACGTTGATTGCTTTGAACAATACGGATTGGGAATGGTATCTGACCCAATCAGTAGGAGATGCTACCCGTTTTGTAAAGGAATATTGTGAAACTAAAGGAGTTGCACGATTTATCGCCTGTGGCGGAGATGGTACCTTTGGTGAGGTAGTGAATGGAGTATTTGGTTTTCCGGATGCTGAGGTCGGGGTAATTCCGATTGGAACAGGAAACGATTTTTGCAGAAATTTCTCCAAAAATATTGATTTTTTTGATTTGGAACTGCAAGCTTCCTCTAAAACTGCTGTCTGCGATGTCATTCGTTATGTAACGGAAGTGGACGGTATGGAAAAACAAGGGATTTGCGCTAATATGTTTAACATTGGGTTTGACTGTAATGTTGCGGATAAAACCAACGATTTCAAAGCCAATACCATCTTTGGCGGTTCATTTGCCTATGTGGTATCCATTTTATGGAATCTGATTCGTAAAAAAAGCACCAATCTCTTAGTGGAATTGGATGGTATCAAACAGTACAACGGAGAATTGCTGCTATGTTCCGTTGCTAACGGGAAATACTGCGGTGGCGGGATTATGAGTAATCCTTTGGCAGAGGTGACTGACGGCAAAATGAACGTGAATCTGATCCGGAACATTTCAAGACTTCGGTTCTTAAGTTTGTTGCCTTCGTATATGAAAGGGACTCACCTTAAAATCAGAGGGATTGAGAAAATCATTATCAACCGGGACTGTGAGATACTGACAGTTACTCCTAAAACCGGCATTATGCGATTATGTATCGATGGTGAGATTATCACTGCAGGAACTACTACATTTACGGTGATTCCCGGTGGAATCAGATTTGTATTACCTCAAAAAAACAGATAAATCATAAAAATGTCAATATTTTCATCTAAAATATTGACATTTTTCATTTTTTGTGTTATAAACTGGTGTGGAAGTTTTGGGAAAGGTTTTTATGGAAAGGAAAAATGTATGAATCCGTACCTCGTTATTATTTTAGCTGACGTCTTGTTAGCGACTACTTTTGTGTTTCAGAAAAAGTACCAGCAGAAGGTTGGCACCGCTCTTCGGGCCAGTCTTTGGTACACCATTCTGACAGCATTGTGTTCTGTGGTGTTTTTATTTGTGTTAAACGGTTTTACGATTCGCGTAAGCGGACCCTCTCTTTTGTTAGCCGTTTTGATGGCGTTGGCAAGCACCATTTATGGGCTGATTGGCTTTCGTATTATGGAAAAAGGAAGTCTTGGTGTGTATATGTTGTTCTTAATGAGCGGTGGAATGGCGATTCCGTATTTTTACGGTATCTGGTTTTTGGGTGAAACTCCATCTCTTGTCAGCACTATAGCCTTTAGTTTGATTATTGCTTCTACTTTCATTTCCAACATTAGTAAGGATAAGGTAGAGAAAAAACAACTGTTGCTTTGCATTATCGTATTCTTCTTAAACGGGATTGTAAGTACTGTTGGAAAAATCCATCAGATGCATCCTGTCAGTCAGTGGGTTACTCCTTCTTATTTTACCTTTTTGACCTCGTCTTTGAGAATTGTTGTTTCGTTGATTACCTTAGCATTTTGTCACAAAATCGATCCCAAGGAAAAACAGGGAAAAGTGCAGATTTCTTTAAAACCCGTTCTTTTGCTGATTCTAATTTCGTCAATCGTCGACAGTGCTTGCTATATGCTTCAGTTGGTAGGAGCTTCCAACCTACCCGCAACTGTAATGTATCCCTTACAGAATGGTGGTACTGTTGTTTTGACCGCTTTGGCCGGTTATCTCTTCTTCCGGGAAAAACAAACTGTGAAACAGTTGATCGGAACCGGAATTGCCTTGGTTGGCACCTTGCTTTTCTTATTGTAGCCGGTTGTGAAGATTTCAGAAAAATAAAAAACTAAAATGACAATATTGTAACAAATATTGTCATTTTTCTTTTTGTGTGTTATACTTTATGTCGAGACAGCAATGGTAAACAATCAACTATATTTTCAAAGGGCTTTTGAATGTCCGAGAGTTTTTTCACAAGGAGAGATTTTATGAAAAAATTATTATCCGTTTTTCTGAGTATGGTATTGATGCTTACAACATCTGCTACTGTTTTTGCGGCAAACGGCGATATTGTGGGACATATCTATTCCACTGATATTCGTGCGTTTATCAACGGCGTGGAAGTGGAGTCTTATAACATCGGCGGAAAAACCGTGGTTGTGATTGAAGATATTTTGGCGAACAGTTCTTCCTGTGTTTACAGCGATTATTACAGAACTTTAAAATTTTTCAGTTTGAATCCTGCAATATTGGTAGAAAGTAAGAAGCAGGATGCTCCTACTCCCGGGAAAATTATTGGCGACGTTTATGAAACCGACATTGTAACCTCCATTTACGATGTGGCAATTCCTACTTACAATATTGGAGGAAAAACTGCAGTTGCTATCGAAGATTTGGGGCATCACGGTGAATTTTCACCCATTGGCGGAAAATTCCTCTGGAATGAAGCAGAACGTACCATCCGTTTAGAATTTTTATATCAGAATTCTTCTATTTTAGCTGCTGATAAGAACATTACCATTACCGCCAATGAAACAATGTCAGAAGCTAATGCAACCTTTCAGGAGGTGCTTCATTGCGGCGGCAGAGCAGAATATTTCAGTTTTCCGGAATACGTAACCGACGATGCAACGATTGAAACGGTAATGCCAATTAAAGCAGATGGAGAAATCATCGGATATTATTTCAGAAGACCTTCCAAGGATTATAAGTTTACTGCTTTTACTTTCTATTATCCCGAAAAAGTACAGGAAGCAGAAAAAAACTATACTCCCGACCCGCAGAAAACCAGAGAGGGTGTCATCAACCATTTTATCGGTGGTCATTCGATGGGAGAACCCAGAGCACGGTTTGATACAGAAAAATATTCTTTTGTGTACATTTCGGTAGCAGGCACCTCCTGGACCTCTTACAATCTTTTGCAGGTGTATGAGGACGGAACCTATGTGGATTATAAGGATTCCATCCATATGCCAAACCGTTCCCCGAACAATCTGGAGATTGATCGGGAAAACGAACTGGTAACCTTCCGTCATTCGGATCGTTATCATCCCGAGTGGTACACCGACTATCAAATCAATTTAAAAACCGGTAGTATTGAAGCTGTGGAACCAAAACCGGTTACGAAAGAAGATTTAAGCTACAAAATACATTTCACAGACAGAACAGAACCAAAGGAAGAAGGAGATGGTGAATTTTCCATCGTCTATACCCAAGATTCAATATATAAAACCGGCGATGCCGAATACTTTTCCGGCAGCTTACACAGCAACGGAGAAGAATATTACATTCTTTTGGATTTTGAAGATGGAAAATATGCAGGCAAACTGATTGATTTGTTTGGTCAGATTTCCAGTGGCAATCAGACAGTTCCGATTCATAACGAAGAAGAAAAATATGATGCTGTCAACGAAAAAGTAACCATCACCATCAACCGAACAACTGCGCAGCAAGTTGCTGTGAAGCGGGTATTCTGGAAAGGGAATACAACTGTTTATCTGCATGTAAGAGATATCGAACCGATTCCTATGGATCTGGTTCAGAAATTTTCTATCAACGTGAAGTAAATGTTAAACCCGTGGAACATGAGTGGTAACGAAATCGTAGAGGATGAAACATGGATACAATACAAATCATTGCACAAATTTTGGGCTTTGTTACCGTAATCTTAGGATTTTTGGCATATCAGGTGAAAAATGACAAACAGCTTTTAATTGTCAATTTGCTGGATTGTGCAGTGTTTGCCGCACACTATTACCTTTTGGGTGCCATTCCCGGTGCGGTGTTAAATACGGTGGGAGTCATCCGTAGTTTTGTGTATTATCATAAAGATAAGCCCTTTTATCATCCGCGGCTGTTTCCTGTTCTGTTTGCTTTGGTGATGCTGGTGCTGGGCATCTGGTCGGCAGACAGCATTTATTCTGTGTTGGTCATTGCAGCACTTGTGATTAACACTCTGTGTCTGTCCTTTAAAAGTGCTCAGAAGGTGCGAATCAGTGTGCTTGTCACCTGTCCGATGGTTTTGATTTATGATTTGCTTGTACACTCCTGGGGCGGTGCTGTTTACGAATCGGTAGCCATTGTTTCTGCTATTATCGGCATCATCAGATACCGAAAGAAAGAACTTGCATAGTTTATAAAAAAATAATTATATATAAATTGACAACTGGGTTGAACGGATATATAAAAATAAAAATGAAATGGAGAACTGCAAATGAAGCATTTTATTTTCAACAAAGAACGAATGGATTTTCGCTATAGCTCCGGTACTACCATTTATAGCGAAAAACTTTGGGACGGCAGACTGGTGAGTATCAACTACTGTGCAACCGGTATGCCTCCGCATGACCATGACTGTGTGATGGAGGCTCCCGTGTGTGCCTTTGACTTAGCGGTTGACGGCCAGGATGCCACTTTTGGCTGGGAATTTGAAAACTGGGATACCAGGGAAGAAGACTCCGGCAGAGCGTGTGCAGAATTGACTCTTAAAAATCCCAGATTACAAATACAGATGCGTGTGCAGACGTATTGTGGCGAAAACGGATTTTTCTCCAGACACATTTATTTGAAAAACCTTGCTGATAAACCGCAGTCAATTACCAAAATTTCACCTCTTGCAGGTACCTTGTGGGAAAAGAAACACGACGTAAAAGATTCTTTGGGTGACTATGATGAATCTTTGGTTTATGTAGGTTGCTTCAAAGATAATCACTGGGGAGCAGAAGGTAATTTTGATTGGTATAATGTACCTTATAATGCATGGGTTTCCTTTGGGGGTGAAAACGGTCGTAGCGGTCACGGACATCCTTTTGCGATTGCAAGAAATGACTTGCTGGGCGGATACTTTGTATGTCAGATGGAATGGGGGGCAAACTGGAAATTTGCTTTCAAAAACGATTTTCGTAACTTTGCGGCAACCGATAATAACGGTTTGAAACCTTACATCCGTGTAAAATTCAACTTATCTCCCGAAGCACCTGCACCCATGCGTGTGATGGAAGCAGGAGAAGAAGTGGAAGTACCCCGTATTCATTTCGGCTTCGGCTACAATGATTTTGACGATACGATCCACGCTTTGCATACCTATCAGAGAAAGTATTTATTACATAGACCCAACCGTGGATATGATATGATTTCCTATGACCATTGGGGTTATATGGAACACGAAATGACCGAAGAAAAACTACTCATCGAAGTGGAACGTGCTGCAAAATTAGGTGCAGAAATCTTCGTGATAGATGCCGGCTGGTACGGCAGAGCCGACAAAAACTTCTGGTTAAGTGTGGGTGACTGGCATATGTGCCATTTGGAAAACGACTTGCATCCCGTAATCAAAAGAGCGAAAGAACTTGGCTTGAAGTTTGGTCTTTGGGTAGAACCGGAAGCTTGGGGGATTGACAGCTTAGCACGTGAAGAGCATCCCGGATGGTTGCTCCAGCGTTACGGTCACGGCATTGAAAGAGTGATTGATTTTTCTCATCCCGAAGCAGAAAAATATATTGAAGATGTGCTTTGTTCCTTAGTGGAAAAATACGACTTGGATATGATTCGTCTGGATTATAACAATGGTTATATCGGCGAAGGCGGTTTCAATGAAAACGGGGAATATTTAGAAAACAGTCATTGGCGTAACGTGGAAGCCATCCACAGAATTTTTGATAATATCCATAAAAAATATCCGGATTTACATTTGGAAAACTGTGCATCCGGTGGGGGAAGAACTGACCTTGGTATGATGACCCGTTTCTCCAAAACCCAGTTCTCCGACTGGTATAAATTCCCCAGAGTTGCCCGTACCTTTAACGGTATGTCCATGTGCTTACCGCCGGAATGTCTGATGTTTATCTATGGTTCTGCAATGAGTGCATCTGCCTACGGCAATGCAGAAGCACAGCTTCAGATGACCATTCAGGGGATTCCTCAGCTGTCCGGCTATGCCCGTTATGAAGAAGAGGGCAATCCTGCATTGGAAGCTATGATTCAGAAATATCTGAAACTCTTCAAAGAATATATCAGACCCATTCAGAACAAGGTGAAACTTTACCATCATACTCCCGTTGTGGGCGGTTTCTCCGGCAGAGGATGGGTAGTAACCGAAGCAATGCTTCCCGACGGCACCAAAGGTTATGTCAACTTAAACCGCCTGCCTAATACCGAAGAGGATACCTGGCAGTTAAAACTGAAAGGCTGTGATTGCACCAAAGATTACATCTTAACCGATGTAGCTACCGGCAAGAAATTCGCAGTCAGCGGCTACAGCTTATATGCAGAAGGTATGCCTGTTACTTTAGATGGTTCTTTAACCTCAAAAATGTTTTTAGTTGAAATGAAATAAAAACGTAATAACGTACAAAGGGACGATCTTTCTTGACCGTCCCTTTGTATTATCATAAAAAATACGAAAAAAACCTTGACAAATGTTGATTCATATGCTATACTGTGTTCTAATGAAAGGCTGTGACGAAGAGGGCAAATCCAAGGGAACCCGGGAGAGAAGTGGCGGTTGGTGCGAGCCATGGGGGACAGGTTTTGTTTGTAGCTTCTGAGCCGGGAGGAAGAAAGTTTTTGCTGTGTGAAAATGAGTAGAACCTCTCCGTGATTGCTGCGTGAAGGCACAAGAGGTTGTTAGACCTTGAAAGTGGCAATGAGATATCATTGCAATTTGAGTGGTACCGCGGGTGCAGATTTTAGTAATACACTCGTCTCAAAGAATTTTACCGATACTTTGAGGCGGGATTTTTTTTGCCTCAAAAAAGGAGGATTTATTCTATGGAAAACTCAAGAGACCTCAGTTTAAAAATTAAAGAAATGGCGTGGCGTATTCGTGAGCTTCGTGAAATCGAAGGTGTAACTTCCGAAGAAATGGCACAAAAAACCGGCGTATCTTTAGAAGAATACTTGAGAATGGAAAATGGGGAAGCGGATTTGAACTTTGCTTTCATTTACCGTTGTGCAGAAGCGTTCCGTGTCAACGTAACCGATATTATCGAGGGTGCCAGCCCGAACCTGCGTTCTTACACCGTAACCCGTGCAGGGGCAGGTCAGCAGATTGCCAAAGCACACGGCATGGTGTACTACAATATGGCACACGCGTTTCGTAACCGTATTGCAGAGCCTTTGTATGTTGTGAGTACTTATGATGAAGCGGCTCAGAATAAAGAGATTGAATTAACCACTCATGACGGTCAGGAATGTGACATTGTCATTGAGGGGAATCTGATGGTACAAATCGGGGAACACAAGGAAGTTTTGGGACCCGGTGACAGTATCTATTACAACAGTAATACTCCTCACGGCATGATTGCTGTGAACGGAAAAGACTGTAAATTCTACGCAATCGTGCTTCGTGCTGATGCAGAAGTTGCTGAAACCACCAAAGAAGTGGTTCCAACCGAGCAGATTATCGGTTCTATTCATAGAGATACCAAGGACAGAATCTATCATAAATTCATTGATGTGGTGGAAGATGAACAGGGAACTCCTACCTCCATCACCTTTAAAAATACCGAAAAGTTCAATTTTGCATTTGACCTGGTAGATGAACTGTCCAGAAAAGAACCCGACAAGCTCTGTATGCTCCATATTTCCAAAAACAAAACCGAGCGTCGTTTCACCTTTACCGATATGCGTAAAAAATCCAGTCAGTGTGCCAACTACTTTGCATCCTTGGGGATTAAAAAGGGTGACAGAGTCATGCTGATTTTAAAACGTCACTATCAGTTCTGGATTGCAATGCTGGGCTTAAACAAATTAGGTGCCGTTGCAATTCCTGCTGTTGATCAGCTTCACGAACATGATTTGGAATACCGTTTCCAGTCTGCCGGTGTAAGTGCTATCGTTTGTACTGCAGACGGCGAAGTGGCAAATTATGTGGATTTGGCAGCGAAAACCTGTCCTACCTTACAGCATAAAATGCTGGTTGGCGGTAAAAAAGAAGGCTGGAGAAACTTTAATGAAGAATACAAACGTTTCAGCACTCATTTTGACCGTACCGAAGATTCTCCCTGCGGTGATGACACGATGCTCATGTACTTCACTTCGGGTACTTCCGGTTATCCTAAAATTGCAACGCATAACTATAAATATCCCTTAGGTCATTTCCACACTGCGAAATACTGGCACAACGTTGACCCTGACGGACTGCACTTTACCATTTCCGATACCGGCTGGGCAAAGGCGATGTGGGGAAAACTCTACGGTCAGTGGCTCTGTGAAGCAGCAACCTTTGTGTATGACTTTGACCGTTTTGATGCAGCGGAAATTCTGCCGATGTTTGCAAAACATCATATTACGACCTTCTGTGCACCTCCGACCATGCTTCGTATGATGGTAAAACAGGATATTTCCAAATACGATTTTTCCTCAGTTCGTCATATGACTACTGCAGGGGAAGCATTGAATCCCGAAGTTTACCGTCAATTTGAAAAAGCAACCGGTTTGCAGATTAAAGAAGGTTTCGGTCAGACAGAAAGTACCATGATTATTGGTAACTTAGTCGGTAAACCTCATAAAATCGGTGCAATGGGTAAACCTGCACCCATTTATAAGGTAGAACTTCATAATGCGGATGGTAAACAGGTAGCGACCAGTGAATCCGGCGAAATCGTTATCAACGTAAAAGACGGTGCACCTTGCGGTCTGTTTACCGGTTACTATGGTGCAGAAGAAAAAACCAAAGAAGTATGGCACGACGGCTACTATCACACCGGTGACGTTGCATGGTGTGACGAAGATGGTTACTATTGGTATGTTGGCCGTGTGGATGATGTGATCAAATCTTCCGGCTATCGAATCGGCCCCTTTGAAATTGAAAGCGTTATTATGGAGTTGCCCTATGTTTTAGAATGTGGTGTTTCTGCAGTTCCTGATGAAGTGAGAGGTCAGATTGTTAAGGCAAGCATCGTTCTGGTGAATGGCACCGAAGGTACCGAAGAATTGAAGAAAGAAATCCAGAACTATGTTAAGGAAAAAACTGCACCATACAAATATCCCAGAATTGTGGAATTCAGAGATTCCCTGCCTAAGACTGTAAGCGGAAAAATTCAGCGTAACAAATTATAAAGTACAGTAAAAAAATGACAATACTGCATTGCAATGATTGTCATTTTTTTGCATTCTTTCTTCCCGTGACTTGCGGGAATTTTCTTAGCGTTAACAGAGGTTTCAGATATGAAAAAAATATGGATAGGAATTAGTGCTTTTTTAGGGATTGTGATTGTGACTGCTTGTTTTGTGGTTCCCAAGTTGTTTGTAGAGCTTTACTCCCGGGACGGACAGAAGGTTTCTGCTTGGATTATGAATGTGAAAGAATATAAGGCAGACGGTTGGTATGAGGCTCCGGTAGTTACGTTGTATACACCGGATGGGAAACAGATGGTTGTTTATGCCTCAGAAGTGGAGAAATACCGGGCAGACGGTTGGTATGACGAACCGGTAACCACTTTGTATCAAACGGACGGAAGCTATGAAATCGTTCCTGAGGTTCAGGTGGAAGCAAAATTGAAAAACGGATGGTATCGGGAACCTGTGGCACAAATGGTAAAAGGAAATCAGACCAAAGAGGTGCTTGAATCTGAAACAGATGCTTATCGTGAGGAAGGTTGGTTATTCAAGGAATACTGTGTGGGACTTTCCCGGCTTTCCCAAAAGATTGCAGATTACATAAAGGAAAAACCGGGAGAGCACGGAGTTTATATCAAAAATCTCAATACCGGAGATTTTCTCGTGTTAAACGATGCAAAATACCATGCTGCAAGTGTCATTAAGCTCTATCAGCTGGCAGCAATTTATGATGAAATCGAAAAAGGAAATCTGACGATGAATTCCGATATCGAATTTTATTTGCACGAAATGATTACCGTCAGCGATAATTATGCTTCCAATGAACTGGTCCGCATCATCGGACACGGAAACTATAAAAAAGGATTCGATGTGCTTAATCAGTTTGCAAACTCTATCGGATGCATCAATACTCAGCAACTTTCGCTGTTCAGCGGTGCAGGACAATTTGTGGCATATGGTTACAGTCGCATTTCGCCTTATGATTGCGGTTTGATTCTGGAACAGATTTATCGTCGTACTCTGGTATCGCCTGAAGCCAGTGATGAAATGCTTTCTTTGTTAAAACAGCAGACACGGCAGCATAAAATTCCCTACAAACTCCCCGAAGGAACTGTCTGTGCCAATAAGACCGGTGAAACCTCGAAAATTGAAAACGATGTAGCGATTGTGTATTCACCCGGTTGTGACTATATTATTTGTGTGTTGACCAATGATGCTCCATCCGGCATTTATGATGTTCGCGATATTTCTGAAATGACCTATCAATACTTTAATCCGTAATAGAGAAGGAAAAAGGAATGGAATTTAAACCAATTACAGTTTGGGAACCTATCCGTTTGGATGCGGTTTATCATATCGGAGAAAACGCGGGCTATGAGATAGAACGGGCAGTCATTTCAATTAAAAATCTGAATTTAAAATAAAGGAATCAAAAATATGTTGGAATTTATATTTGGTATTTTTGCACTGCTTGGTGCGTTGGACCGTATCACGGGAAATCACTTGAAAATCGGTGAAGAATTTGAAAAAGGAATCTTGTCTGTAGGAACTTTAGCGGTTGCTATGGTGGGAATGATTACCATTGCGCCTGCTTTGGCAAATTGGTTAACGCCAGTTTGCGAATGGGTTAGTCAGCAATTGGGACTTGACCCCTCTTTTTTAGGCGGTTTTGTGGCAAATGATATGGGAGGTGCTTCCATTGCTTCAAGTTTGTCCCGGACACCCTGGAGTCGTTTCCACGGACTTGTGGTTGCCGCTATGATGGGGGTAACGATTTGTTTTACCATTCCCGTTGCGTTAAAAATGGTAGAAAAACAATATCACAAGGATATGCTGACAGGAATTTTGTGCGGTGTGGCAACCATTCCGTTGGGATGTGTGGTATCGGGACTTTATATGGGGTTTTCTTTTGGTGAATTATTTCTTAATTTGATTCCCGTAATTTGCGTCTCCTTACTGACCTGTCTGGGACTTGTTTTTTGTCCTGATGTTTGCAGAAAAGTTTTTCAGTTGATTGGAAATCTGGTTCTGACGGTCATTACCATTGGTCTTGCCACAGGAATTTTTACCCATCTGACAGGGGTTGTATTGATTCCCGGGATGGCACCTGTCACTGAAGGCTTTATGACGGTGTCAAGCATTGCTATGATTTTAGCGGGAGTATTTCCTCTGATTTCGGTATTGTCCCGGCTGTTACAAAAACCCTTTCGCTGGATTGGCGGAACAATGGGAATGAATGAAGACGCTGTGATAGGACTTCTTTCCTCTTTAGCTAACAGCATTCCTACCTTTACCTTGGTGGAAAAAATGAATTCCAGGGGAATTATTATCAATATGGCGTTTGTTACCTCTGCCTCCTTTGTGTTGGGAGACCATCTTGCCTTTACTATGGCGTTTGACAGGGAAGCGATTCTTCCTATGGTGATTGGAAAGCTGACCGGTGGAATTTTAGCTGTTGTCGTTGCCGTGATTGTGTGCCGTCAATCTGATAAGAAAAAATTGAATGGTTAATTGGTTGGTTTTAAGTATAAAAATTTTTATGACTTTTTCACAAAAAGAGAGTTTTGCTTCAGATGGAAAATTTCCATCAAAAAAGAGAAAAATTCCACAAAAATACTTGACAAATAAATCATAGGATTTTATAATAAAAGGCAGAGCAAAAAATGCTCATAAGAAAGGGTGAATTGATATGGTAATCGGTACCACAAAAGAAATTAAAAATCATGAATATCGAGTAGGGCTTATTCCAGATAATGTGGAAGTCCTGGTAAAAGACGGTCATACTGTTTATGTAGAAACAAACGCCGGTGCAGGTGTTGGTTTTACAGATGAGATGTACGCCGCCGCCGGTGCCGTTATCTTGAATACCCCTGCAGAAGTCTTTGAAAAATGCGAAATGATTATCAAAGTAAAAGAGCCGGAAGAATGTGAATACAAATACTTAAGAGAAAATCAGATTTTATACACTTATCTGCATATCGCTCCCAATCCTTCTTTAGGAGATGCACTTATAAAAAGTGGAGTAAAAGCAGTTGCTTATGAAACCATCACCGATAAAGACGGAAATCTTCCCTGCCTTCGTCCTATGAGTCAGATTGCGGGCAGACTGAGTATTCAGGAAGGTGCAAAATACTTAGAAAAATCCTTCGGTGGACGCGGTATCTTATTAGGCGGTGTTCCCGGTGTAGAACGTGGTAAAATTGCCATCATCGGCGGCGGTATTGCAGGTACCTATGCAGCAAAAGCAGCGGTAGGCAGTGACGCTCAGGTAACATTATTGGATGTGAACTTAAACCGTCTTTCCTACTTGGAAGATGTGTTCGGTGCATCTGTTACCACTTTGTACTCTAATGAAGCAAACATCAGAAAAGTGTTGCAAAAAGCTGACCTGGTCATTGGTTCTGTGCTGATTCCCGGTGGTAAAACTCCTAAACTGATTCGTAAAGAACACTTAAAACTGATGAAACAAGGAGCGGTAATTGTTGATATTGCAATCGACCAGGGCGGTTGTTGCGAAACTTCTCATACCACCACTCATGATGACCCCGTGTTTATTGAAGATGGTATCGTTCACTATTGTGTTGGTAATATGCCCGGTGCAGTACCTTATACCTCTACTATGGCATTATCCAATGCGACCTTCCCCTATGCAAGAAAAATTGCTAATCTGGGTCTGGAAGCTGCGATCAAACAGGATGCAGGTCTTAGAAACGGTGTGAATGTGTATGCCCATAAATGCACCAATGAAAACGTGGCAAAGAGCCTTGGCTATGACTATGTAGATGTAACAGAACTGATTTAATCTGTTTTGGAAATAAAAATGACAATACTGTAACAGGTATTGTCATTTTTTTGTAGTTGTGATAGAATAGATTTAACAGAGTTAAATCTATTCAGCTAAATTCGCCTGACGGCGAGCTAAATGTGCTAAAGCACGCTAAATTACTTCGTAGCTAAATTGACCTCCGGTCAGCTAAAAGGCGAATTTAATTTAGCTGTTTTGAAAAAAAACAATTTAGCTATGGAGCGAAGCGGAATTATTTAGCTTTGAACTTTAGTTCAAAATTTAGCTAAAAAGAATTATGGGAAGTGAAGATATGGCAGAAAGCATAATGCTTGATAAAGCAAAAGATTTTGCAGTTGAAATTATAAATATGTGCAAAAACATAAAAGAAACAAAGAGAGAAAGTGTATTAACTAACCAACTTATGCGTTCCGGCACATCTATCGGCGCCAATATTCACGAATCAAAATATGCTCATGGAACTGCTGATTTTATATCAAAAATGCAAATAGCTTTAAAAGAGTGTTACGAGTCAGAATATTGGTTAGAACTTCTGAACAGAACAGGATATATTGATGCAGAACAGTATAAGTTGATAATAAATAATTGTGGACAAGTTCGCAGAATGTTGATTTCATCAATTAACACAGTCAAAGAAAAATCTCAAAAATGAGGTGTTCTAATGAAATACGGAGTAAAAGTAATATATACATATTCTGTTGGAGAAAATTGCAGAAAATATTATGAAGAACAGATACTATTAGTAGATGCAAAGTCTTTCGATGAAGCATATGAAAAAGCAAAAAAATATATTGCTGTATATGATATTGAACATAAAAATCCTCAAGGAGAATTGGTACAGACCGAGAAAATTGAATTGTTGGATTGTTTTCATGCGTTTGATGAAGAGGAAGATGTTCAGGAAGTATATTCTTCAACAATGAAAAACCAAACATCATTAAGTGAGGAAGAGTTTTATCAGACAATCACAAATCAGTGCGATGATGAAGAAATGTATGCTTTAAGGTACGAAGAATTCAATTAATTTTGTGGCATCTAAAATGTTCATCAATTCTAGAATAGAGGTAACAAAGTTAAATTTATTCAGCTCAATTGACTTCGTCAGATAAATGTGAAATTGTGCTGAACATAAAAATGCCTTCCCGAAGAAGGGAAGGCAAGGTGGGTTATTCGTTGGGTAATAACTGTTTTAGAAACCGTGACTGGAATAACAGCCAGGTGACAATTGTAGAGATAACGATTTCAGGAATCATGTAGGAGCCGTTATAAATGAGGGAGTAGGCGAGAACCGATTGCCCCTCTTCGGCGTAGACACCCCAGATGAGGATTCCCGACAAAATGTGACAGACATAGCGGAGCGTGGTGACAAAAAAGGCACCCAAAGCCGCAGAAATTGCAGTTTGCTTTTGTTTGATACGGAAAATTCCGCCAAGGCCCAATACCCCGAATGCCAGTATGTAATCTAACAGAACGACTAAGACAAAATAGAAAAATGTCTGAGTCGGTGGCGGATAAAATCCGAACATCATCTGAATGATGGCATAGGTCACAGAGGACAGAAGTCCCCATTTGGTGCCAAACAGAATTCCCGTTATAATGATGGGAACCATGGAAGCTAAGGTGATGCTTCCCCCTTGAAGCCACGGAGCGGGCAAGAGCTTGCTGACCCACATTAATACAGTGGCAAGTGCAACCATCAGTGCACTGGTTGTCATTTTTTTGGTTGTAGTCATTTGTTTTTTCATTCCTTTCTTTTTTTCTGTAAGGAATCATTCCAACAAAAAATCGGACCGAAGGGAGTTCGGTCCGATTCATAGAAAATCTGAACAAAAAATTTCCCTACGTTGGCATTATCCAAATCAGGTATGGCGAAAAACGCCCGGGTTAAAGCGGCAATACGCTTACTCTCAGCCTGCATGCGCAAGCTCCCCAAAAAATATTTAGTTTTGTTCCGGAACGGCTTCATTATACTACCAGTTATTTCATTTGTCAACATTTTTTATAAAATTTCCAGAAAACTTAAGAACATTATAAGACTAACTATTAAATGTCAAGAGAAAAATTGAAATTTCTTGAAATATTTTTTAGAGAGTCGAAATAATCAGTTGAACATTGAAAATTGCATGACAAATAGAGCAACCTAAGTTGCTCGTCAAAAAATGGAATGA